>CAZNWE010000016.1:0-17587 GCA_964576715.1 uncultured Geminicoccaceae bacterium
ATTCTAGATGAGAATCCCGAATTTTCTCTTAACACATCAAAAATTTGTGAAATATGGCTACCCGATTACGCGGGCCACGCACCCCCCTTCGAGAAAAACCGTTGGGTCGCGGGGAAGATCATCTCCCCCGCCTTCCTTCCTTCTCGCCCGCCCCGGGGAGGGCTAAAGCTCCAATCCCTCGTGAAGCTGGCCGATATCCAGCTCGATGGCGAGAGCTTCGAGCCGCAACAGGGCAGGGGCCTCGACAATCGTGAGTTCCCAACCGCCACCATCCTGGCGCGAGAAGAGCTCTACCTGTGCCCGGTCCTGCCAGACCAGCAGATAATGCGCGAGGCTGGGCAATTGTTGACCGAGGGTTGTCAGGGTGAGGGTAGACGAGGAAGGCCCAGATCCATGAGAATGCGCGAGGCGCGCGGAGCCTACAGAGGTAGGTGAGCACGGCGTCGCCTCATGCAGGTCGACCGACCGATAGGCGCCAGGAAGGTTCGAAGCCTGACGAAGTATACGCTCACCCGGGCAGCCCGAGAGCCACTTCGTGCTGCGGTCGTGATCTGCCGTACTCCGCGACAGTACCTCAGCGATCAGACGCGGCTCGTGCACGCTGTCGTCTGTCACCACCACCGGCGCGCACGTCACCAGAACATCCGGATAAAGACTCGCTGAGGCCGTGACCACCTTCGCGCCACCGACGAGCACCCGGCAGTCGTGCCTCAAGTAGCGCGAAGCGCGGTAGGCTTCAGGAGACGCCTTTACGAGGCCGCGTAGCGCAGCGAAAATGTTACCTTTGACGATTGTATGCGCCAACGTGCCGCCGGTCATCATTCGGACGACGCCATCGACCAGCTCGTACCGCTCCGCCTGCTCCCGCTCCCACTCCAGGAACTCGTCCACCGTCCAAGGCCTCGGCAACGCACTGGCCATAGCAACCCCTCTGCCTGCCCCTGCCGATCGGAGCCTAACACGGCAGCCCATCATCCCCGAACACCAAATCCCCGTCTCCGCACGACCCCGCCGCCGACCAACCGCTTCAGACCCTACCATTCCTCGCCCATCAATCCCCACCACTCTCCCGCCCACCACTCCAAAACCATCCCACCCCCTCTACCCGGGCGAGTCCTGTTCCACCATTCGGCAGATTGAATGACGAGTCCGAACTTTCGGTTAAGTTGCGAAATTGACGACCTTTTTCTTCAAGTCTGCCGGATCGGATAGGGTCATACGACAGCGCAACACGACCGACGGCGCGACCGCGGCACCACGCTCCAGGGAGCCACGAAACAGGCAAAGCGCGACGGAAAGAGGCCCGCAGCGCCGATCAGAAAGGAGCGTCGCTCACTCCGGCCAGGCGGTCGCGATTGCTGGTCGCAGACGAGGAAGGCAAAGCGATCGGCGCGCAGCGTGGTGGACCTGCGTGAGCACCGATCGCCTGCGGCCTGACGACGTATCCGGCCAGCAAGCGGGTCCGCCTACCGCCAGGCTGCTTTCGGCAGGAATTCGTTCAGCGGCAGGGCAGGGGGCTCGGGTGCCGTCGGCCGCGATGGGACGCCGGCCTTGCCGAGTGCCTGCATGAGCTTCGCCTGCAACTCGGCCCGCTGCTTATCGAGATTCGCGAGCTCCTCGGTCAGCCGATCGCGCTGGCGCACGATCTCGCGGATTTCCCCGGCCATCGCCGCAATCGCTGCAGGATCGTCCGCCTTCGCCTCGCCGCCTTCCGCTGCGGGCGCATCCCGCTCGACCCCCGCCGCCCCGACCCCGGCTGAGCGGTCCGCCTCGTGGCGGGCGGCGTCCGCCTGTTGCGCCCGGGCGTCGAGCTCGGCGGCGCCCTCGCCATACGCCAGGCCCAGCTCGAGCAAATTCTTCCGTACCGGGCGCGTCACCCCGCCCGGCTTCGACGCCGCCCGTGGCCGCGTCGAGCCCGATTGCACCGTCACCGGCATCGCCACCTCCTTGGTAAACGGGTTGAAGTCCGCAGCGGCGACGACGGCCGGGAAGTACAACGAGTGGTCCATGCTCTTATCCCAAATGCGGGGTGCGATAGGGTGCCGGAAGGCGCGCCGCGCCTTCTAAAGCGGGTGAGCCAGGCTTGCCTGCCGCCCTCGCGCATCCCTATATAGGAAAATAAACGGATACCCAACACCAATCCGCGGCAAAATCGAAAAATCGGAGCCTATTTCGCTTTTATCTCGACCCATCACCGCACCGGCACGCGCCCGCCCCGGAAAAACCGCCGGCCACCAGCCCCGCCAGCCGAAAAAAACGATGGGGCGCGGGGAAGATCATCTTCCCCGACTCTTTTTTCTCCCCGTTCTCTCGCCCGCTTGCCATCCGACCCAAAAAATCGATGTCCACTCGAAAAATGCCGAGCGGTTTTCATGGAAAGCCGTTGAAAAAAGCAAAAAATGCGTCGCCGAGGGATCGTCGCCGCCGCGGCTCTCGATAACGAGTCTTTATGGATAACTGTTTGTGTACGGATGAGCCGCCGTGTCGTGCGCCGCTATACGACACATCGGGTCTCGGCATGCGTCGCATAGCGGTGCATGATCTTGAGCGATGCGCCGCTATGCGGCACAATTTGTCATAATCTTAGCCGCTCCGTGCGCCATAAGGGTTCGTGATGGGTCGTATAGCGGCGCATTTCGTCGTTTTGGCGACGAAGGAACCCGCGAACGAACCCACGCAACGACGAAGGAACCCCCGGATTCGACGATCGAACCCGAGAAATCGACGAACCAACCCAGGAACCCGCGAACGAACCCGAGTGTACGAGGTGTCGCAGCAAACATGCAAAACCATCGCTAAAGCAATTAGTTATCGGTACTGGACCAGCGTGCGGTCGAACGTCGGTGGAAAGGGCGAATGGCGGTCGAGGTCGGGTCGGCGAACGAACCCGGACAGCCCTTGACGCCTGGGCGGTTCTGCGGCATTATTCCTATAAGAGTGCGCTTCGGTCGCTGTCGTCGCCGTGGTGCGGGCGGTCGCCGGTGCGGCGGCTCAGCGCGCGGCGACGAGGGGCCGAGTGGTCGCTGTCGTCGAGCTTGGCGAGGCGGTCGATCAGCCAGCCCTGGTAGTGGCGGATGTTCAGCTTCTGGCCGAGTTCGAGGGCCAGCTTGTCGTCGACCTGGGTGAGGATCAGGCGGTCCGGGTCGAGGCGGCGGAGGGCCTGGAGATGGTCCGGGCTGGCCAGCTGGGCGAGGCGGTTCTTGTCGAACGCGAGCTTGAGCCAGTCCGCCGGCAGGCGCTCGAGCCGCAGCAGCGGCAGGCTGTCGATGGCGATCCGGTCGATGGCGATCGCGAAGCCCGCCTCGTGCATCTCGGCCATCGCCCGGCCACCGGCGGCCGCATCCGCGAGCGCGTCCTGCCAGTGCAGTTCGATGGTCAGCCGTCGGCACTCCTGGTCGTCGAGGCATCTGAGCAGCCGGCGATACTCGTCCGTGGCCCAGGCGCCATGGCCGAGATTGAGCCCGATGCGCTGCCGCCGCCAGGGTCGATTGAGCAGCAGCGCCACCAGCATCAGGCGGTCGAGATGGCGGCAGAGCTCCGCGAACAGCGGTGCGCCCGTCTCGATCTCGACCTCGGGAAAGCAGGCGGCGGCGAGGTCGCCCAGGCTTGTGAACTGCTCGACATAGACCGCCTGCCAGCCAGCCCCGCGGGCGAAGACCGGCTGGCGGCGGACGAAGGGCTCGAGGTCGAGGCCGTCGAGGCGGCCCTCGATCAGCGCCAGCCTGGCTGGCGTGAGCGGCCCGGCGAGCGTCTCGGCCGGTGGCGGCGGACCCTTCGCGGTGACGTCGGCGAGGTCGTCGCGCAACAGCTGCAGGCGCTCGCGCAGTGCTGCATGCTGCTCGGGCAGCTGGTAGGTCTCGAGGATGGTCGACAGCGCCGTGCCGTCGCGCCAGGCTTCGGTCTCCAGCTCGAGCAGGCGGACCAGCGCGGCGTGGCTGGCGGCGTCGGCGGCGGCGAAGCAGAGCCGATGGCCGTCGAGCGCGATCAGCTCGGCCGCCCGCTCGCTCGCCAGCTCGCCGATGCTGTTGCGGAAATAATGGTAGCGGGCCGCACTCGCCATGATGTAGGGCGACCAGGCGAGGTGCACGAGGCTGACGGCGGTCCTGGTCTTGCGCCGGGCCAGCCGGCGGGTGTGCTGGATGAGATCGTCGATCTGCATGCGGGTCGGCACTCGCTGGTCTGGCCGCCGGGCGACGATCCTCGCCGCCCGTCCGCACAGTGCTGCCACAGCGAGGTTAACGCGGCCTTAAGCCGGCGGCACAAAAGCGGGGAGGAACGATCGCGATGACCGAGCAGCGCTGGGCGGCCGAGGCGCTCGTGGCGTTTGCCGAGCGGCTGCTCGACAGCGCCGGCTTCGATGCCGAGAAGGCGCAGGTTACCGCACGGCTCCTGGTCGAGGCCGATCTTTTGGGCCACACCACGCACGGGCTGCAGCTGCTCGCCGCCTATATCGGCGAGGCCGAGGCCGGGCGGATGGCGGTCAGCGGCGAGCCCCGGGTCGTCGCCGATCTGCCGGCGGCGCTGACCTGGGACGGCTGCCGGCTGCCCGGGGTCTGGCTGACCGACAAGGCGATGGGCGAGGCGATGGCTAGGGCCAGGACCCAGGGTACGGCCGTGGTGGCGATCCGCCGCAGCCACCACATCGCCTGTCTCGCCGCCTTTCTCGGCCGCGCCACGGATGCCGGCATGATGGCGATCATCACCTCGAGCGACCCGTCGGTCGCCTCGGTCGCCCCGTTCGGCGGCCGCGTGCCGGTCTACACGCCCAATCCCATCGCCGTCGGCATTCCAACGACCGGTGATCCGATTCTCGTCGACATCAGCGCCTCGATCACCACCAACGGCCTGTCCGGTCGCTATGCGGCGGAGGGCCGGCGGCTGCCGCATGCCTGGCTCCTCGACGCCGCAGGGCACCCGACCGACGACCCGCAGGTCGTCGCCGGGACCGAGCCGCCCGGCTCGATCCTGCCGATCGGCGGCCTCGACCACGGCCACAAGGGCTATGGCCTGGGCTTGATGATCGAGGCCTTGACCCAGGGGCTCTCGGGCTTCGGTCGGGCGGAGACGCCCAGGGAATGGGGGGCCTCGGTCACCGTCCAGGTGATGGACCCGGCGGCCTTCGGCGGGCGCGCCGCCTTCACCCGCGAGACCGGCTGGCTGGCCGCTGCCTGCCGCGCGACCCCGCCGCGCCCGGGGGTCGAGCGGGTCCGCCTGCCGGGCGAGAGCGGCCTCGCTCGGAAGCGACAGGCCCTGGCCGACGGGCTGGCGCTCTATCCGGGCATCATGGCGAAGCTCGGCGAGCTGGCCGACCGCTACGGCATCGAGCCGCCGGCCGCGCTGTAGTGGCCGGCGGCCGGCGAGCAGGACCGCTCGGGCGTTGCGCTGCTTTGGGCCTCAGGTGAGCAGACTGGCGAGCCCCCAGCCGGCGGCCAGCAGCAGGCCGGCGATCAACCCGAGCGGCACCAGCGGGTGGATGTTGTTGAGCAGCCGCGCGGCGTTGCAGATGAAGCCGACGACGTGCTGTGCCGGGGTCTTCGGGCTCTTGGAGTATTCCATCGCCGCCTTGACCACGTAGAAGACACCGGTGTTCGCCGCGAGCAATGCCCGGGTCAGCCAGACGGCGTTCCTCGGCGCTACCAGGTAGTTGCACTTCAAGAGGATGCGCTGCTGGTCGTTCGGGTTGTACTCGCCCTCGACCCAGTGCAACTCCTTGTGGAAGTCGAGGAGGCCGAACTCGTAAGTGGTGAACGCCTTCTCGACCTGACTGTCGGCGAAGACCACCTTGTAGGTGGCATCCGACTGCAGGTAGATCAGCGCCCGGACGACGGCCCCGACCGGCATAAAGCGGAGGTTGCCGTCGTAGTGCTTGTCGAACAGGCCCTGATCGCCGCCCCGGTCCTTGTTGTAGTGGGAGATGTAGAGCTCGTCGGTGTTCTGCATCGGGGTGATCACCGAATCGGCGGCGAACTGCTCGAGGATGCGGCAGCGGATGCTCTCGTGGTTGCGGATCAGGTCGATCTTCGCGGTGATCTCGGCCGGCAGAGTGCTGAGGTAGACGTGCTTCGACGGGCGGTCCTCGAGGTCGGCCGCGAAGGCGTTCTCGATCCAGCGGGTCAGCTCGTCGATCACCCGGCGTGCGGCCGGATCGTCGAAGCGCCCGATCTGCGCCTTGAAATGACGGGCGGCGGGGGCCTGTCGCCGCGGGTCGCTCTCGACGCCTGCAAGGTTTGCCGTATCGCTCATCTCTGCACTGCTCCTTTGCACTCGGTCCCGGTCGTCGGCCAGGCGTAGGATCCGAGGAGAACCAAACCATAGGCCAGCATCGCCAGGGCGACCCCGGCGAAGAAGAGGACCCCGCCGACCGCGAGGCCGGCGAGGAGGCTGCCCGCGACCACGAGCCCGGCTCCGGCCGGCCAGGTCGTTAGCCGCCGATACCGGTCGAGGGCGGCGGGCACGGGCAATCGCCGCGGCCGTGCTTGCACCTCCATCACCAGGATGGCGAGGTTGAGGATCACGTGCGCCACCGCCAGCGGCCAGAAGGCCGCGCGGAACGGATCGTTGAGCATGGTCGCGGTGAATGCCACGGCGTTGCCGATGAGCATCGGGTGCGCTAGCACCGAATAGGGAAAGGCCGTGATCCGCTTTGCCGGCACGGCGCCGAGTTCGTAGCCGTAATAGGTCCGCTCGGTGCCCAGCGCCGCCGCGGCTGAAAGGTTGATCCCGAGGCCGAGGGCGACCACGACGAGCGACAGGAGATCGAGTGGTGCGGTGAGATAGAGTGCGCCGAAGACCACGAGCGACACCCCCTTCATCAGCATGGCGTCGCGCTCGAACACCGCGATCGGTACCGTCCGGAAGACGAAGGCCAAGGCATAGATCAGGTAGTGCCAAAAGCTGAGCAGCCAGACGACCACGAGCCAACGGCCGCCGAGCATGCCGATGCCGACGACCACGGCCAGGACCAGGGCCAGACTCACCGGTGTCGACGCATGCCCCGTCAGGGCCTCGCGTGTGGCCTGTCGCCATGCTTCGAAACGCGCCACTCCATTCGGCCTTTCGCTCGTGTTCGAAACGCTCGCGACTGCCACGCCCACCTCGCCGACCCCGCAGACCCGGCATGCCTCACCCAGCCGGCATGCCACCACGGCGGTCATTGACCACAGGAATGTTGCGGTCGCGTGACAATGCCGCGTGCCGACCGTGGCAGGTGGGTGTCAGAACGAGGAGAAACGCGCAACGCCGACGGCGACAGCCGGCTAGAGCGCGCGTTGCTCCACGGCGATATCGGGCGGCAGGTCGAGGCCGAACAGGATGCCGTAGCCGTCCGAGGTGCCCGACGCGACGCCGTTGACCTCTTGGACGAGTTGCTCGCGCAGCCGGAGCGGACGGTTTTGGGCATCGGCGGGCACGGTGGCGACGAAGGTCACCTTGTCCAGGACCTCGCCCGACGGGTCGGAGACGACGATGAAGTAGGGAATGGTCGTCCCCGGCGGGGCGTCGACGACGAGGTCGATGCTCATGCTCAGGCTCAACTGGCCACCGTCATAGCTGCAGAGACCATCGATGTTCTCGAGGGTGACGCTGATCTCCTCGCCGTCCGCGCCCTCGCCGTATAGTCGGTCGAGGCCGTGGATGATGGCGCTGTCGGGGCAGACCGCCGCCACCGGCCGGTCGCCGCTGCAGGCCGGCAAGCCCGACAGGATGAACAGCAGGAGGCCGGCTGCGGCGGCGCGGCGGGACGGCATGCCGGGTCCGCTCAGAGCGTCTTGTGGCTGCCGTCGCAGCGCGGCTGGTCGCCGGTCCGCTTGCAGCCGCAAAAATAGACGTCACCGTCCGCCGCGGCGGTGAACTTGACCGGTGTAAAGGCGGAGCCCTTGTGGCTGCCGTCGCAGAACGGCTGGTTGCCACTCAGCCCGCAGGCACACCACCAATACGCCCGGCCGCTCTCCACGGCGATCTTGAACGGCGCTTTTTGGGGCAGTGCGGGCTCGCTCATCGCAGCTCCATGGAGGTGTGTGGGAGGGCACGTCCGGCGTAGCAAGAGGCGCGCTCGACGGCAACCGCTAAGGCCCGGCACCACTTGCGGTGGAAAGCGCTTTGCCCGGGGGCGGAACGCCCGTACTATCGCAAGGTCGGGTGAACAGATGTACAGACAGACAGAGAACAATACGGCGCATACCAGTGGACGAGGGTGGCGCAGTCCACGGGCTGGACCACCGACCCGGCTCGCTGCCCTCGATCTCGGCACCAACAATTGTCGGCTGCTGGTGGTCGAGCCCCTGGACGAGGGGTTCGAGGTGGTCGACAGCTTTTCGCGGATCACCCGCCTCGGCGAGGGGCTGGCGACCACTGGTCGGCTCAGCGAGGCGGCGATCGCCCGGACGCTGATGGCGCTCGCCGTGTGCCGCCGGGTGATCAACCGCAATCACGTTGCCGAGTTGCGCTGTGTGGCCACCGAGGCCTGCCGGCGGGCGCTCAACGGCGCCGATTTCATCGAGCGGGTCGAGCGGGAGCTGGGTATTCCGCTCGAGATCGTCTCCCAGGACGAGGAGGCGCGCCTCGCTCTCCTGGGTTGTCTGCCGCTGGTCGACGCCCTGGCCGAGCAACTGTTGATGGTCGATATCGGCGGCGGCAGCACCGAGATCGTCTGGTTCGACCGCGGCGCTGCGGGCGCTGAACCGGACGGGCCGAGTGTTGCGGTGTCGCTGCCGGTGGGCGTCGTCACCTTGGCCGAGAGCTTTGCCGGGGAGCTGCGGCACGGCGACTACGCGGGGATGCTCGAGGTGGCGCGCGAGGCCATGCGGCGGGCGCCGTTCAATGGTTTCGTGCCGCGGGCCCTGGACGGACCGGCGGTGCAGATGCTCGGCACTTCGGGTACGGTGACCACGCTGGCTGCGGTGCATCTCGGGCTGAAGCGCTACGACCGCCGTCGGGTCGACGGCATCGTGTTGTCCTACGAAGCCATCACCGAGGTCGCCGAACGGCTCAAGCGGCTGGATAATCGCGGCCGAGCGGCGCATCCCTGCATCGGCCAGGGGCGCGCCGACCTCGTGGTCGCCGGTTGCGCCATTCTCGAGGCGATCCACGAGAGTTGGCCGCTGCCGCGGATGCGGGTCGCCGATCGCGGCGTCCGCGAGGGCATCTTGAACGGCCTCATGGGCCTCGATCTGCGCGCCCTGCTGCGCCCGCACAGCGGCGGCGCACGTCGTGCCCCGCCGGTCTGAGCCGCCGCGCCGTGCCGCGCACCGAGAAGACCAGGCTGCGGAAATCGCGGACCCGCCGGGCGAGTTCGACCCGCTGGCTGCAGCGGCAGCTCAACGATCCCTTCGTCCAGGAGGCGCAACGGTTCGGCTACCGGGCGCGTTCGGTGTTCAAGCTCGAGGAGATCGACACGCGCTTCGCCTTGATCCGCAAGGGTGCAACCCTGGTCGATTTGGGCGCGGCACCCGGCAGCTGGAGCCAGTATGCCGCGGCCCGGGGGGCCAGGGTGGTCGCACTCGACATCCTGCCGATGGACCCGATCAGCGGTGTGACGATCCTCGAGGGTGATTTCCTCGACCCGGCGGTCCAGGCGAGACTCGAGGCCGTGGTCGGCGGCAAGGTCGAGACGGTGCTTTCCGACATCGCCCCCGATGCCACCGGCCGGCGGCTGGTCGACCGGCTCAGAGCCGAGGCGGTGGGCGAGGCCGTGGTCGCCTTCGCGCTCGCCGTGCTCGCCCCCGAGGGCCAGCTCCTGATCAAGCTCGTCAAGGGTGCCGAGACCACCGTGATGGACGTGGCGCGACCGCATTTCGCCAGGCTGCGGTTGCTGCGCCCCAAGGCGACGAGGAGCGAATCCTCCGAGACCTATCTCCTGGCCAGCGGCTTCCGTCCGACCGCGGCACCGGTGCCGGAACTCGGCCCTTGAGCTGACCTCGAAGCACGAGCGATCGAGATCCACGAGGCCGTCGCCTTCGCGCCATAATCCGCCGGCGACGGCGGAGCCGGGCCCGGAGCGTGTCAGAGGCGCCCCTGCCGGCGCAATGCTTGGGCCAGTTCGTCCGCCTCGGGGCCATGGCCGCCGACCAGGGCCCAGACATAGGCGTGGGTCAGGAAGTAGCCCGCTTCGTCGAGCCGGCCGGAAGCCGCGGCGCGGTCGGCGGCACAGCGGTAGCCGCGGCACAATGTTGGCGCGTCACCGGCGCGTGCCGCCTCCCGCAGGCGGGCGTCGAGTGCGGCTCGATCGGCGTCACACCCGGCCATCGTCGAGCCCCGTCGCGCGGTAGCGGTCCTGGACCCACTGGTGGAAAGCAGCGGTCGCCGCGTCCATCACCGGTGAGAACACGCCGCCGTCGAAGGCAGCGGCGTGGCGGCCCTGCTGCATCCCCTCGACCACGCCGATGTCCTCCTCGAACACCTCGCGCCAGAGCTCGGCCAACCGCCGGCGCAGGGGAGCGTGGGCTTCGTCGAGGGCACGGGCGTCGGCGAACCACACGGCGACGTGCTCGCGGGTCTGGTCCGCTGCCAACGGATCGAGGCGAAGGGCGAAGAGATGGTCCTTGTGCGCGCCGAGCAGCAGGTTGGGATAGAGGGCGACGTATTCCGCCCCCTCGTCCCATTGTGCTGCGAGACCGGCGAAGGCGGGCAGGCGGTTGCCGTCGGCGGCCAGAAGCGGCCGATAGGCGAGGGTGCCCTGGCCGGCGAAGCGGTCCTCGATGATGGTGTAGTGGTCCTCGAGCCTGGAGTAGCTGTTGAGGCCGGGATGGACCCAGGGCAGGTGATAGCTCTCGCAGTAGTTCTCGATCGCCAGCTTCCAGTTGCAGTCGACCTGGAGCGAGAAGCTGCAGTCGGCGCCGCCCGGGTGCAGCGGCCGGTCGGCGAAAGCCGCCCAGCGCCGTCGCAAAGGCGCGATGAATTCCGCGAAGGACGGTGCTGTGCCGCCGAGATCGACGAAGACACAGCCCTGCCAGACGGCGCTGCGCACCGCGCAGAGGCCGAGTGCGGCCCGGTCGATCGCGGGATCGGTGTTCCGACCCGGACCGCCGACATGCGGTGTGACCTTGAGCGTTCCGTCGAGCGCGTAGCACCAGGAGTGGTAGGGGCAGCGGATCACCCCGGCGAGCCGACCGGGCGCGGCGACCAGGCGCATGCCGCGATGCCGGCAAACGTTCCAGAAGACGCGAACCGCGCCGGCGTGATCGCGGACCAGGAGCAGCGGCTGGCCAACGGCATCGACCGGCAGCACGGCACCGGGCTCCGGAACCTCGTGCGCGAAGCCGAGACAGAACCAGCCGGTGGCCCAGACCTTCGCCAATTCGGTCGAGAAGAAACCGGGATCGGTGTAGGCGTGATTGGCAAGCGGCCGGACCGTAGTCCGCGCTGGAGCGTTTTCGAGTGCCACCGCCATCGCCCGTCCTCCGCCCGAGATGCGAAGCAGAGTAGCGAAGACGGCAGCTGGCGACTTGCCGCCAAGCGGCATGGTGGTCGGGTCAGGCGGCGCGCTCGCCGAGAAAATCCGCGATCCGGTCCATCGCCGCCTCGATCGCCCCGATCGAGGCGGCATAGGAGAAGCGGACATAGCCCTCGCCATGGACGCCGAAGCTGGTGCCGCTGATGATCGCCACCCCGGCATCGTTCAGCAGCCCGTCCTGAAGCGCGCGTGAGGAGAACCCGGTGCCCTCGATGTTGGGAAAGGCGTAGAAGGCGCCGCCCGGTCGGGCGCAGCGGAAGCCCGGGAGCGCATTGAGCCGGTCGACGATCACCGCACGGCGCTCGTCGAACGCCGCGACCATCGCCTCGACCGCATCCTGCGGACCCTCGAGGGCGGCGATTCCGGCATATTGGCTGGCGGCATTGACACAGGAATTGATGTTGATCGCGAGGCGGGTGGCGAGCGGTGCGATGGCCGCAGGCCAAACCCCCCAGCCCAGCCGCCAGCCGGTCATCGCGTAGGTCTTGGACCAGCCATCGAGCAGGATGAGGCGGTCCTGGAGCTCCGGATAGGCAGTGAGCGAGGCATGCGGCACGCCGTCGTAGCACATCCGGGCATAGATCTCGTCGGACATCACCGCCACCTCGGGATGGCGGGCAAGGCCGGCGACGAATGCGTCGAGCTCGGCCCTTGGCACCACGCCGCCCGTCGGATTGGCCGGGCTGTTGACGATGATCAGTCGCGTCCGTTCGGTGATCTGCGCCAGCACCTCCTCGGCCGAGAAGGCGAAACCCTGGTCCTCGTAAAGCGCCATCGGCACCGCCTTGGCGCCGGTGAACTCGATCATCGAGCGATAGATCGGAAAGCCCGGATCCGGGTACATGATCTCCGCCCCGGGCTCGCCGAACATCAAGATCGCAAAGGCCATGGTGACCTTCCCGCCCGGCACGATGACGACCCGGTCGGGGTCGACCTCGACCCCCCGATGGCGGGCCATGTCGGCGGCCACGGCTTCGCGCAGCGGCTGGATGCCGTTGGCCGGGGTGTAGCCGTGATGGCCGTCGCGCAGTGCCTTGACCGCCGCCTCGACGATGTGCGGCGGAGTCGGGAAGTCGGGCTGGCCGATGCCGAGATTGATGATGTCGCGCCCGGCGCCCGCGAGCGTCGTGGCTCGCGCCAAAACCTCGAAGGCACTCTCGGTACCCAATCGCGCCATGGCGTTCGCGAGCCGCATGGGCTGGCCTCCCGGATCTTCACTTTGGCGTCCTGGCGGCCGTTAGAGCTTTTCCGGACGCAACCGTCCAGTCTCGCCGTGCCGAGCGCGCCGGCTCTGCCTGACGGAAAAAAACCTGTGAGGCAAGCTCCTCACAGGTTGCAATCCAGCCGTCAGCCCACCCGTTTTCAGCGGAGAGCGGCGGCGACCGTTGTGCGAAATGTCACAGCTTGGCACATGGCTTGGCCGCCGTGTCGATCAGGTCGCATGTGCGCCCGGTCGGACGAGGCGCAGGGCACCGAGCTTGCTCACCTCCAAGAGTTCGTTGACATTGTGGCCATCGTCGGCGGTCGGCAAGAGCAGCTGCTGGTAGAGGACCGGCCGCCCCTTGATCTTGAGCTCGATGTGCTGAAGATGGGGCACGCCGGTGGTGACGGCGGCGTCGAGGTCGAGGCGCAGCACCTCCTCGAGCGTCATGGTCGGGGCGTGCACTTGGGTCGCTTGGAGAAAGGCGCCGAGGCGACCGTGGTAGGCACCAGGGACGAGCCAGCAGCCATCGGGCACCAGCAGTCGAAAAGTCGGGGTGTCGATCTGGCAGCGCGCCGGCAAGAAGACGCCGTCACGTTGGTCCGACCAGTAGCGATAGGCGACCACCAGCGCCGGATCGGTGATGGTCAGGGCCGGAATCGGCAAGGAGCGCTTGTGCACCCACTGCATGACATGGTTCCCTCTACTTGAGGCATTTATGACATCGCCGCCGGGGACTTCCTGTCCCCGCGTGTCCGACGATCGGATCGCCCGGTCGTTTTACCAGCCCCTTGATGAAGTCCGCGTAAACGCCCGGGCGACAATCTCAGCGGCCGAATATACCCCGATGCCGCAGCAGGTGATCGGCGAGCACCACGGCCAGCATCGCCTCGCCGACCGGCACCGCCCGGATGCCAACGCAGGGATCATGGCGGCCCCGGGTCGTCACCTCGGTCTCGGCACCGTCCCAGGTGATGCTGCGCCTGGGCGTCAGGATCGACGAGGTGGGCTTGACCGCAAAGCGGACGACGATCGGCTGGCCGGTCGAGATACCCCCCAGGATGCCGCCGGCCTGGTTGGAGAGGAAGACCGGTCCGTCGGCGCCGGCCCGCAGCTCGTCGGCATTGGCCTCGCCACTGAGCGTTGCGGCCGCCATGCCGGCGCCGATCTCGACGCCCTTGACCGCGTTGATGCTCATCATCGCCTTGGCGAGGTCGGCGTCGAGCTTGTCGTAGATCGGCTCGCCCAGACCCGCCGGCACGCCCTTGGCCACGACCTCGATCACCGCCCCCACGGAAGAGCCCGCCTTGCGCACGGCCGCCAGCTGCGCCTCCCAGCGCGCTGCGGCGTCCGCGTCGGGGCACCAGAACGGGTTGGCCTCGATCACCGCCGGATCGAACCGGTCGCGGTCGATGGCATCTTTCCCCATCTGCACCATGACACCTTCGATCTGGATGCCAGGCCCCAGTATCTTGCGGGCAATGGCGCCGGCAGCCACCCGCATCGCCGTCTCGCGCGCCGAGCTCCGCCCGCCGCCGCGGTAGTCGCGAATGCCGTATTTCTTGTCGTAGGTGTAGTCGGCGTGGCCCGGCCGGTAGGCGTTCGCGATCTCGCCATAGTCCTTCGAGCGCTGGTCGACATTGCGGATCACCAGGCTCACCGGGGTGCCCGTCGTCTTGCCCTCGAACACGCCCGAGAGAATCTCGACCTGGTCCGGCTCCTGGCGCTGCGTCGTCCACTTCGACTGGCCCGGCCGGCGCCGGTCCAGCCAGTGCTGGATGTCCTCGGGTCCGAGGTCGAGGAGCGACGGCACGCCGTCGACCACACAGCCGATCGCCGGCCCGTGGCTCTCGCCCCAGGTGGTGAACCGGAAAAGCGTGCCAAACCCACTACCGGCCATGATCGTGCGAGGCTCCTAGACCGTGGCGATGTCGGGTGCGTCGACCGCCTTCATGCCGACCACGTGGTAGCCGCTGTCGACATGCAGGACTTCACCGGTCGTACCCTGGCCGAGCGACGACAAGAGGTAGACGCCAGCACCGCCGACATCGTCCAGCGTCGTGTTGCGCTTCAACGGCGCATTCAGCTCGTTCCACTTGAGGATATAGCGGAAATCGCCGATGCCGGAGGCGGCAAGCGTTCTGACCGGCCCGGCCGAGACGGCATTGACCCGGATCCCGTCACGGCCGAGATCGGCTGCAAGGTAGCGCACGCTGGCCTCCAGGGCAGCCTTGGCGACACCCATGACGTTGTAGTGCGGCACCACCTTCTCCGCGCCGAAATAGGTGAGTGTCAGGAGGCTGCCGCCGGTGGCCATCAGGGCGGCCGAGCGGCGGGCGAGTTCGGTGAACGAATAGCAGGAGATCAGCATGGTGCGCTGGAAGTTGTCGACCGTGGTGTCGACGTAGCGGCCCTTGAGCTCGTCCTTGTCGGAGAAGGCGACGGCGTGCACGGCGAAGTCCATGGTCCCCCAGCGTGCCTCGAGCGTGGCGAAGAGGGCGTCCATGCTGGCCGCGTCGGTGACGTCGGCGGGCGCCACGAAGTCGCAGCCGAGCTCGCCCGCCAGTGGTGCAACCCGCTTCTTCAAGGCCTCGCCCTGATAGGTGATGCAGAGTTCGGCACCCTGGGCCGCAACCGCCTTGGCGATGCCCCAGGCGAGCGACCGCTCGTTGGCGATCCCCATGATCAGGCCGCGCTTGCCGGCCATGAGCGGTGCACCGGTGGTCATGGCCGTGCGCTCCTTGAAGCTTCAGATGGTGGAATGCCCGGCAGCCTAGAGCCAAGGTCCCCGAAGCGGAAGGGGGCAGAAGCCGCGGCAGGCCGGACCACGCCCGACCGGGCGCCCACTCAGATCACCGAGGGATCACCGGTGAACGCCACGGTGAGCCAGCGGTCGGGTCCTGCACCGCCGAGTTCGCCGGCAATTTCGGCGCGCATCGCGTCGAGCGTGGCGATGCGCTGGATCGGATATGTTGCCGGCAGCACGATGTGCAGCTCGATGAACTGCGCCCGTCCGACCCGTGCAACGTAGCTCGAGTAGGCCCCCAACCGGTGCCGGGCGACGAAGGCGTCCATCACCTCCTTCACTCGCGCATCCAGGGGCGTCGGAGCGATCTGGAAGATGTCGCGCCAGGCCTCGCGCAGCATGGCGATCGGCATGAGCGCGATGCTGGCGCTGAGGCAGGCGAGGACCAGAGGGTCGGCATAGCGCGCCGCCCAGGCGTAGGTGCTGCCCTGCAGTGCGAGCGCGATGGCGAAGGTGAGCAGCAGGGTGCTGGAGATGATCGTCGACATCAGCCAACTGACCGCGTCGAGCCCGACGAGCGCCGAGCCGATGCGGCGATTGCCGTGTCGCTCGTAGAGAAACATCACGAGGCTGGTGCCGGTGGCGACGGCGGCGTAGCCGAGCGCCCAGTCGAAATCGAGATCGCGGCCACCGGTGAAGAGATCGCCCAGCGCCGTGACCAGCCCGTAGAAGCAGAAGACCATGAGCAGACCGCCCTTCAGCGCCAGGGCCATGGGCTCGAGGTGCCAGTAGCCGAACTGGAAGCGCCGGCTGCCTTCGAGCAGAACCAGCCGGGCCACTGCCAGCGACAGGAAGGTCATTGCGGCATCGATGGTCGAGCTGACCCCGTCGAAGACGATGGCGAGCGAGCCGCTGACCAAGCCGAAGCCGACCCCGACCGCGGCCAGCAGCATCGTCATCCAGAGCGAATGGCGCAACATCGCCTGTTCGGGGTTGGCCGCTCCGGTCAGCATCGGCACTGTCCTTTCAGAGCCGCAGCGCCGGCCTCAGCTCGCGGCGCGGCGCTCGGCGCGAAGGGCCCGCTCGCGCATGATTGCGGCGTTGAGCTGGGCGCCGAAGATGAAGATGCAGGCCGAGACGTAGAAGAAAAAGAGCGTGAGGATCACACCGCCGAGGCTGCCGTAGATGATGCTGTAGCGGCCGAAGCTCGAGAGGTAGATCGAGTAGGCCTTGGTCGCGGCGAGCCAAATCGATGCCGACACCAGCGTCCCGGGAAGGACGTCGACGACACGCAGTCGGCGGTTTGGCAGCAGGAGATAAAGCGACAAAGTAAGGAAGAAGAGCAGCGACAGGCCGATCCCATAGCGCATGATCAGGCCCATCCGCTGCTCGATCTTCTCATGCTCGGCGAGCCATGCCATGACGCTGTCGGCGAGCGGCAAGCCGACCAGCACGGTCATCGCCGCCAGGATGACCACCGCCGAAGCCACGGTCAGCGCCATGCTGGAGAGGCGGTTGGCCCAGAAGCTCGGCGGGTCGCTAACCCCATGCGCCATGTTGAGCGCATGGCGTAAACTCTCCAGGCCGGAGGACGCAAACCAGACGGCGAGGACGATCGAGAAGGTGATCAGCGTGCCGTGCGGTGCGGAGCGGATCTCGACGATTGCCGGCTGCAGGACGCCGGCGACTTCGGCCGGCAGTACCTCGAGCGAGATCTGGATGAATTCGCTTGCCGCATCACCCTGACCGAGCCAACCGGCGAGCGCCAGGAGGAAGATCAAAAACGGGAAGACGGCGAAGAACACTGTGAACGCGATGTAGCCCGCGAGGACGAAGCCTTCGTCGTTGATGAAGTGATCGACCGCCGGCCAGAGTATGCGCCTGACCCAGCCGAGATCCGGCGGTCGCATGCGCCGCGTCCGCACCGGTGAGCTGCGGCGCTCGAACTCAGTGGTGGCGAACGGCTCGATCGGCGACAAAAGGCTCGGCCGATGGCGACCACGCCGCGTCTTGCGCCTGACAATGGATTGTCCGCTCGCCATCCGCCCCGAAAATTCCTTGTGCTGTGACCTGGCAAGGCCGCGCCATGGCTCACTCGGATGTCGTCTATCTAGTCAGCCGAGATGCCGGTGACTATGGTCCGCCGCCAACACCCGAGGTGCAAAGCCGTCGTTGTCGCGTTGCAGGGTCG
>CAZNWE010000016.1:17687-39569 GCA_964576715.1 uncultured Geminicoccaceae bacterium
CGCCGTACATGAGCACCGTCACGATCTTCGACAAGAGCCGTTTGCCGAGCCGCCACGCGACGGTCGGCCCCGACCGGGCACCGCACCGCTCATACTACTACGCCATGGGCCTGTCGCGCGAGGACATGGCGCGGCCGTTCGTCGGCGTCGTCACCACCTGGAACGAGGCCGCCCCCTGCAACATCGCGCTTGGGCGCCAGGCGCAGGTGGTCAAACACGGCGTCGCCCGGGCCGGCGGCACGCCCAGGGAATTCACCACGATCACCGTGACCGACGGTATCGCCATGGGCCACCAGGGGATGAAGTCCTCGCTGGTCAGCCGCGAGGTGATCGCCGATTCCACCGAACTCACCATGCGCGGCCACGCTTATGACGCCATGGTCGGGCTCGCCGGCTGCGACAAGTCGCTGCCCGGGCTGATGATGGCCATGGTCCGCCTCAACGTGCCGTCGGTCTTCATGTATGGCGGCTCGATCCTGCCCGGCCGCTTTCAAGGCCGCGACGTCACCGTTCAGGACGTCTTCGAGGCGGTGGGTCAGCACGCCGTCGGCAAGATGAGCGACGCGGATCTGGAGCTACTGGAATCCGTCGCCTGTCCCTCGGCCGGCTCCTGCGGCGGCCAGTTCACCGCCAACACCATGGCCTGCGTCTCCGAGGCGATCGGTCTCGCCTTGCCGTACTCGGCCGGCACACCGGCACCGATGGAAGCCCGCGACAAGTGGGCCGAGGCCTCGGGCGAGGCGGTCATGCGGCTCTTGGCCGAAAACATCCGCCCTCGCGACATCGTTACCCTGCAGAGCCTCGAAAACGCTGCGCGCGTGGTCGCGGCCTCGGGCGGGTCGACCAACGGTGCCCTGCATCTGCCGGCGATCGCGCACGAGGCCGGAATCGACTTCGACCTGCACGACGTGGCCGCCATCTTCCGCGACACCCCCTACATCGCCGACCTCAAGCCTGCCGGCCGCTATGTGATGAAGGACCTCGCCGAGGCCGGTGGCGTGCCATTGCTGATGAAGGCGCTGCTGGACGGCGGCTACCTGCACGGCGACTGCATCACCGTCACCGGCAAGACCATCGCGGAGAACCTGGCGGACGTGACCTTCAACTCCGACCAGGACGTGGTCCGGCCGACCTCGAACCCGATCACCAGTTGGGGCGGGGTCGTGGGCCTCAAGGGCTCGCTCGCGACCGAAGGCGCGATGGTCAAGGTGGCCGGGCTGCCGAGCCTCGTGTTCCGTGGCCCGGCCCGGGTCTTCGACTGCGAGGAGGACGCGATGGCCGCGGTCCAGGCCGGCCGGTACGCGGCCGGCGATGTCATCGTGATCCGCTACGAGGGCCCCAAGGGCGGCCCGGGGATGCGCGAGATGCTGGGCGTCACCTCGGCGATCTACGGCCAGGGCATGGGCGACAAGGTGGCACTGATCACCGACGGGCGGTTCTCCGGTGCGACGCGCGGCTTCTGCATCGGCCATGTCGGGCCCGAGGCTGCGGTCGGCGGACCGATCGGCCTGCTCCAGAACGGCGACATCATCGCCATCGACGCCGCCCAGGGCACGCTCGATATCGAACTCGACCAGGCAACCCTCGACGCCCGCCGGGCCGAATGGCGGCCGCGCGACACTTTTTACGGCGCTGGGGCGTTGTGGAAATATGCGCAGACAGTGGGCTCGGCGGAAAAAGGTGCGGTCACCCATCCGGGCGGCAAGGCCGAGCGGCACGTCTACGCCGACATCTGAGCCGGCACCCGGCAACCGACGCTAGGACGGATGGTGACCGGCGAGACGCCCGTCGGTACGGCCGACGGGGCTATCGGCTGGCGACCAGCGTGATTCGCTTGCTAATGGTAAGCTGGCGTTTTTTGCTGGAGCCCAGCGATGCGGACCGTCAGTGCCATCCCGGATCGTCGCCTGCCGTTCGCGGCCGTGCTTGCCGATTGCCTCGCCTGCGCGCTGGTCTTTCCGATGGCCGCCCTGCTGGTCGCACCCGGCGTCCTGGCGGGCGAGGCGACCGGGCGGACCCTGCCGCTGCTGCCGGTGGGGCTGCTGTTGCTCAACGTGCTGCTGATCCTGCTCGACCCGCCCGAGCCGCCGGTCTGGAACGTGCCGAGGGCGATCATCGCCGGCACCTGGCGGGCGACGCTGCTGTTCATCGGCCTGCTCTGGGTCCTCGTGCTCCGCGGGCAGGGCGCGGTCGTGCCGGTCGGACTGTTCATGATCGCCTGGGGCTGCCTGGTCTTGGCCATCGCCACCTTGCGCACCCTGCGGCTGGTCCTCGGCCGGCGTATCCCTTTGCTGCCGTCCGCCTGACCTTTACCTGAACGTCCCCGGCGCCTAGACGGTCTTGGTCGATGAAGCGTAGTGGGATGGCGGGCATGGAATGGTTCACCGAGACGCTGCACCGGGGCTGGCGGCAGCAGATCAAGGTCGAGACGGTGCTTTATCACGACAAGACCGAGCACCAAGACCTGATCCTGTTCGAGAACGCCGAGTGGGGCAGGGTGCTCGCCCTCGACGGTGTGGTGCAGACGACGACCGGCGACGAGTTCGCTTACCACGAGATGCTCGTTCACCCGGCCCTGCTCGCGCATGGCCGGACGAAGAGCGTCTGCATCGTCGGCGGTGGCGACGGCGGGACGCTGCGCGAGGTGGTCAAGCACGCCGGCGTGCAGCGGATCGTCAAGGCCGAGCTCGACCCTGGCGTGATCGACTTCTGCAAGCAGTTCCTGCCGAGCCTCAGCGACGGTGCGTTCGACGACCGCAGGCTCGAGCTCCATTTCGGTGACGCGGCCGGGTTCATGGCCGAGGGGGACGAGCGCTTCGACGTCATCCTGGTGGATTCGACCGATCCGATCGGCCCCGGTGCCGCCCTGTTCACCGAACGCTTCTATCGCGACTGCCGGCGCCGGCTGAACGAGGGCGGCATCCTGGTAACCCAAGCCGGCAACCCGGCCCTCGCGATGCAGGAACTCGCCGACGTCATGGCAAGGAAGCGGGCGGCCGGCTTCGGCGATGTCGACTTCCTGTTGACCGTGGTGCCGACCTACATAGGCGGCTTCATGGCGCTGGGCTGGGCCTCGGACGACGCGACGCGTCGCCGGGTGCGCATCGACACGCTGCACTCGCGGCCGATCCCTGAGGGGCTGCGCTACTACACGCCGGAAGTGCACGCTGCCGCCTTTGCTCATCCCGTGTGGATCGATCGGGCCGCCGCTGCGACCCGCTGAGCCGCCGACTGCCGCCCGGCGCCGCGCTCCTCTCGCTTTAGTCATACTCGGATGCATTCTCGCCTGAAGTGATCAGGCTTGTTGCCGGGTGCGATCATGGTTAATTTCGCCTGAGTGAACGTGGGCGACGAACCCGCGCTAGCCGTACGGATCGCAACAACGGCTGAAACAGATGAGCAAGAACAAAGGTGCGGCGGTGGTCGATGACCTGGCCGCTGCGCAGATCGATGCGATGTCGCTCGCGGACCGCACTTCCGGCAGCGGGCGCGGTGTTGTGCCGCAGGAGGACGTCTTGACCCTCGAGCTGACTGACTTGCTGCGTGACAGCAATGGCGAGGTCGTGTTGTTCAACGACTCGCATCTGCCGGCTGTAGCGGTACGTGCCGATAGCGCGCCGGTCGAGAGTGGCGAGATCGGCAGCCACGTCACCGCCGCGGGCGACGACGTCACCGGCTATCGCTTCGTCGCGTTCGACAACGGCACCAAGCTGTTCTACCAGGATACGCTTGATCTCGTGATACTCGAAGCCGGCCACGGCTGACCAACCGCACCCGTGGGCCATTGCCAGTCCGCTCGCGTGCCGGGCGACGCGGCGTGGTGGACCGCCGGCCCGCCACTGACGCCGGCCTGCTGCCTCGCACCCATCGTCTTGCCGACCGCGTCTCCGGTCGCACCGGGGGCGCGCTAGTCGGGCCGCGTGAAGGCGCGTCGTTCGGCCTCGGTCATCGATGCCAGCAGTCGCCGCAGCGTTGCATCGGTGCCCTCCTTGTCCTCTGGCGAGAACAAACGCAAGCGCTCGGCTAGCCACATCGCCACCTTGATGTTGCCATCGATGATCTCCTGCTCGAGCTTGGCCCTAACAGTCTCCGCCAGTGGCCGCACCTCTCGGCCACGCTCGCCCGGGTCAATGCCGCCGCCTTCGGTGCAGGGCATATCGCGCGGCTCTTGCGCATACTGCTCGACCAGGGCGCGGAACAGGCCGCACTGCGACTGCCGGCGCCGCAACTGACTGCGCGAGCAGCCGACAGTCGCCATGATGTCCATCGGCCGTGCGCGCTGTGCTGTCAGCCATGCCGCCTTGCGCCAATCGATCGGCATCAGGCCAACCCAACCATTTGCATTCATCCCCGGATCGCGACGCTCGAACACTCATTATATAAGATTGTGTTCCTATAACAAGGTTCTTGCGTCAAAATTCAACTTAAGGTAGATGAATGCGGTCTTCCCGCGAGGTGCTGATGGTTGGGACGGCACGACACTCCCCCACGGACGACGACTGCGCCCGGCAGCTGCAGCGGTTGCGCGAGGCGCTCACGGCGGCCGAGCGCCGGCTGGACGAACGGGGCTGTTTTCTCGCGGTGATGAGCCACGAGCTGCGTGAGCCGATGAATGGCGTGATCGGCATGGCCCGCCTGCTCCGCGAGACCGCGCTCGATGCGGAGCAGACCGGCTACGCCGACGCCGTGATTGGCTCGGCGGAAGCACTGATCACGCTGATCAACGACATTCTCGACCTGTCCCGGATCGATGCCGGCCGCTTCGCGCTCAACCCGGTCGACTTCGCACTCCGGCCGTTCTTCGAACGACAGGCGGCCGTGTTCGAGCGACGGGCAACGGCCAAGGGCATCAGCTTCTGCCTCGAGCTGGCGCCCGATCTGCCCGAGCTGGCGCGCGGCGATCCGGGGCGGCTGCGGCAGATCGTGACCAACCTCGTCGGCAACGCCATCAAGTTCACGAGCCAGGGTGAGGTCCGCCTCTCCCTGACGTCCGCGACGGCGACCGGGGCGGGGCGCCTCGCCCTCGAAATCACCGTCGCGGACACCGGCATCGGCATCCCCGTGGACCGCCAGGCCGACGTCTTCAGCCCGTTCGCCCAGGCCGATTCGGGCACCGAACGGCTCTATGGCGGCAGCGGCCTCGGACTGATGATCGCCCAACGCCTCACTCGGCTGATGCATGGCGCTGTCCGGCTCGAGCGCTCGACTGCGCAAGGCACCGTCTTCGTGGTGCGGCTCGAGCTCGAGCCGCCACTCGACGGTGCTGCGCGTCGTGGTCGTGCCGCGATCGCCGGTACCCGGCTGCTGATCGCCGATCCGCAGCCGCGCTCGGCGCAAGTCATGGCCGAGTTGGCTCGTCTTTGGGGGATCGAGGTGCGGGTCGTGGCCAGTGCGGCCGAGGCACTGAGCGTGCTGCGGGAAAGCGCCGACCGCCGGGCTGCCTTCGATGTCGCCATCATCGATCGCGCCCTGCCCGATCGGCGCGGCGACGCGCTCGGCCCGCTGGTCCGCGCCGCCTCGGAACTCGCCGGCCTCAAGCTGGTTCTTCTCGTCGCTGCGGGGGTACGCGGCGACGCCGCAGCGGTCCAGGCGCTGGGTTTCGACGGTTACCTGCAAAAGCCGGTGACGGCGAGCACGCTGCTCGATGCGCTGCAGCAGCTGCAGGCGGCGCAGCTCTCCGGCGAGTTGTTGACCGTACACAGCGTCGGCGAGCAGCGCAGCCGGCCACTACGCCTGCTCATCGCCGACGACAACCCGGTGAATTGCCGGCTCGCCGGGATCATGCTCGAGAAGGCCGGACACACCGTCGAGACGGTGGCCAACGGTGCCGATGCGGTGGCTGCGGTGGCGGCCGAGCGGTTCGACGCCGTGCTGATGGATATCCAGATGCCGGTCATGGGCGGCCTCGAGGCGACCCGGCGGATCCGTGCGCTCGCCGATCCCGACCGAGCCGGCCTGCCGATCATCGCGATCACCGCCAACGCCATGAAGGGCGACGACGACGACTGCTATGCCGCCGGCATGTCCGGCTATGTCAGCAAGCCGATCGACCGGGCAGCACTGCTCGAGACGCTCGATCGCCTGACCAGCGCCAGTTGAGCAGCGGTGCCGCGGTCGGCGGTCAAGCGTTCCGGCTGTTGGCCGCTGCTGCCGACTCAGGCCCCCCGTGTCCGCTCGGCGTGGCCGCGGAGCCGGCGCTTGGCGGTCTCGAACGCCGCCGTCATCGCCCGCTGCAGATCGGCCACCGGCTCACGCGAGACGACGAGTTCGCGGCCTGGCAATGCGATCTCGATCCGGACCGCGTAGGTCTTGCCCTTCGTCTGATTGCGGTGGGGACTGTCGATCACCACCCGGGCACCGGTGATCCGGTCGAACATCTCCTCGAGCTTGGCGATCCGGCCGCGAACATCCTCCTCCAGCGCATCGCTGTGCGGCAGGTTGTGAAAGGTGATCTGCAGCGGCTTGTCCATCATCCGTCCCCGAAAACAACTGGTGTGTCGACACCCCGACGCTGACGCCAGGGATCAGGGAGTGTTGTGGAATCACGCTTGCAGGTCAACCGTGGGATGAGTGCCGCGCGCAATCATCGCTTGATGCGCGCGCATTGTTTCATATAATCGCGCTTAAGTTGAATTCTGCTCAGCCAGCCGACGGAGAGGACTCGATGGTGGCAACGGCAACCGAGGCGCCGCGAACGGTGGCGCCGGCCGGCCGTGCCGACGCGCTGCGCCGACGGGCCCGGCTGCTGGTGCTGGCCGGTCTCTTGGCCGGCCTGCCGCTGTCGACAACCGCGCAGACCGAGACCGGCCAGCTCAGCGTGACCGCTACGGTGCTTTCGGGCTGCACGCTGATCGGCGGCACGCTGGACTTCGGCAATTACGTCTCGGGCCAGCCGACAGCCCTCGATGCCGCGGGCCAGATCAGCTTCGTCAATTGCAGCGGCACGCTGACCTTCGAGCTCGATGGCGGCCAGTCGGGCGACGTCAACGCCCGACGCATGAGCGGCCCTGACGGCACCCTGGCCTACCAGATCTACAAGACCAGCGCCCGCAACGCTGTCTGGGGCATGGGCGGCGATGCCTATGAACTGCGGCTGCTCGGCCCCACCCCGGTCAGCAGCAACGTCACCGTGCACGGCCGGATTCCCGGCGACCAGGCGGTTCCAGGCGGCACCTACACCGACATCGTCAACATCACCCTCAGCTTCTTCGAGTGAGGCTCTCGATGCGCACCAGCACGCAGCGGCTCGTCGCCGGCGCTCTTCTCGCCTGCAGCCTCTCGGCCACGGCGACAGCGACCTCGCTCACCGTGGCCCCGACCCGCATCGACCTGGCACCGGAGGCGCGCAGCGGCTCGGTCACCCTGGCCAACGACGGCGACACCACGACGACCGTCCAGGTCGAGACCTTTGCCTGGACCGGCAGCAATGTCATCGAGGCGCTCGAGCC
Organism: uncultured Geminicoccaceae bacterium; assembly: GCA_964576715.1. GTDB lineage: Bacteria > Pseudomonadota > Alphaproteobacteria > Geminicoccales > Geminicoccaceae > SLRI01. The sequence continues at coordinate 25,136 of CAZNWE010000016.1, forward strand.
GACGCGCGGGTTGCTCGCCGTCCCGGCCGTCTTCGACCTCCCGGCGGGGGGCCGCCAAGTCATCCGCGTCGCCAGCCGCGACCCGGCGGCAACCGATGTCGAGACCACCTATCGCCTGCTGATCACCGAGGTGCCGACCGCGGCCCCGGAGACCGCGGCCGGCATCCGCTTTGCACTGCGGCTCAGCCTGCCAGTGTTCATCACGCCGGCGGGTGCGAGGGCGGCGCCTGAGTGGACGCTGCACCCCGCAGCCGACGGCCGCACCCTCGAGATTGCCAACCGCGGCACGGCGCATCTTCATGTCCGCAGCCTCGTCGTCCGCGACAAGGTCAGTGGACGGCCCCTCGCCGAACTCGACCAGCCGAGCTACGTGCTCGCCCTGGGCGTGCATCGCTGGCCTGCACTCGTGCCGGCCGGCAGCGGCGCGGTGGTGGTCGAAGTCCAGACCAATCTCGGCAGCCTGACCGTTGAGTTCGACGGCTGACCACGCGGCTCGGCTGCTGCGCAACGGCGTGGCCTTGGTCGTCGGCGGTGGTGCCGTGATGATGCTTTGCGCGGCCGCCGCCCGCCCGCCACCAACACCAGCCGGCGCCGGAGAGGTCGCAGCAGCACCGGACTGGATCGAGTGGTCGCTCGCGGTGACGCTCGATGGCGAACCGGCGGGCGCGGATGTCCAGGTGCTCGAGGCGCCGCGGGACGGCCGCCTCGCGCTCCCGGAAGCGGTCGTGGCAAAGTGGCCGCTCGAGCTCGTCGCGACGCCCCATGTCGCCGTCGATGGCGACCGGTTCGTGCCGCTCGAGGCGCTTGGGCCGCTCGCCGTACGGCTCGACGTCGCGACCCTAACCTTGGCATTGACGACCGATCCGAGGCGAGCCGCGGCGCCTGGTCCGCCGCCTGCCGCTGCGGCGATCGCCACCGGAGGGAGGCCGGGCCCGCTGCCGATGGCCCGGCCCCCGGTGTCGCTAGGCGGAACCCCGTCTGCTGCGGCTGCGACTGCGGCCGAGGTCCACGCTTTGGTGATGCTGGAGGCGATCGAGCCCGCCGCCGGGATCACCTTTCGCCGCGACCCGATCGAGCTGCCGCTCCTCGAGGGCGGGCGCTGGGTCGAATGGCTGCTCTCGGTCACTCTCAATGGCCGGTCGATGCCCGAAGCCGTCTTGGTGGTCGAGGAGCCAAACACTGGGCGGCTTGCGGTCGAGCTCGCGGTCGCCCGCACCTGGCGGCTGAAAATCGATGCCGATGCCGTGCTCACGTTCGAGGGGGTCCCGTTCCTGCCGCTCGACGCGATTGCCGGCATCGTCGTCGAGCGGGACCCGCAAGCCCTGGTGCTCGAGCTCGAGGTGCCGCCAGAGGCGTTCGAGCCGTTGCGCCTCGACGTCGGCGAGCTGCAGCGCCTGCCGCCGACCCCCGGCACCGGTGCCTTTCTCGACTACGATCTCCTGTTGACCGGCGGGCAGGCGGTGTCGGACCGGCTCGACGGCCTGTTCGAGGCGGGGCTGTTCGCCGCCGGCAGCGTCCTCCTCGGCAGTCTGCGCCTCACCGACACGACAACCGAGCCGGACTTGGAGCGACTGGAGACGACCTACTCGCGCGACTTCTCCGACCGCCGGGCGACCTTTCGTCTCGGCGACAGCCTCACTGTGGGGGGCGCCTTCGCCCAAGGCCTGCGCTTCGGCGGGCTGCAATGGTCGACCAACTTTGCCACCGATCCGGCCTTCGTCACCTTCCCGTTGCCGAGCATTGGCGGGCTGGCCGAGCAGGATTCCGTGGTCGACGTCATCGTCAACAACCTGACACGGGCCACCGAGGAAGTGCCGCCGGGGCCGTTCGCAATCGACAATGTGCCGGTGGTCACCGGCGGTGGCGAGGTCCAGCTCAGGGTCACCGATCTGCTCGGCCGCGAGCGCCTTGTCACCCAATCCTACTATGTCAGCACCCGTCTCTTGAAGCAGGGCCTGAGCGACTTCTCCTACGCGGCTGGTTTCCAGAGGCGGGCGTTCGGCGAAGCCAGCTTCGACTATGGCGGTCCGATCGCCAGCGGCACCCATCGCTACGGCTTCACCAACACGGTGACCGGTGAAGTGCACGCCGAGGCCGAGCCCGACCGGCTCAGTCTGGTGGCCGGCGGGGCGCTGCTGCTCGGTCCGTTCGGCGTGTTGAGCGGCGGGGCAGGGGCCAGCACCGATAGCAGCGCCGGCGAGGGCGTGATCGGCCAACTCGCCCACGAATATGTCGATCGCCGGTTCAGCATTGGAGCACGCACGCGCTACACCTCGAGTAACTTTCGCCAGGGCGCCGGCGACGACGGCAGGCTCGCGCGGGTCGATCAGTTCAACGTCGGCTACGACACGCGCCGTTTCGGCCGGCTCGGTCTCTTGCTCTTGAACCAGGAGCGAGACGGCAGCCGCAACCAGCGGTCGGTCTCGGCCAACTACAGCCTGCCGCTGGGTCCGGGCTCGCTAGTGCTCAATGCCGCTCGAACGCTCCAGCCCGATCGCGACTTCGCCATCACGGCGACCTACGCGGTCTCGCTCGGCCCGACCCGGAGCCTCTCCGGCGTCGGCCGGCTGAGCAACAACAGCAACCGCGCGGGGTTGCAATACACCCGCACCCGCGGGGCCTCCGAGCTCGGCCTTGACTACCGGCTCGCCACCGAGGTCGGCGACGACAACCGACCGATCGACGCCCGGTTCGGCTATCAGTCGCGCCATCTTGGGACCAATGCAGCGTTCGAGCGCCAGGCCGGCGACAACCGCTTTCGTTTGGGCGCGAACGGCAGCGCCTCGCTGACCGACGGCAGTTTCGCGCTGAGCCGCCGCATCGGCCGCTCCTTCGGCCTTGTCGACCTGCCTGGCTTTCCCAATGTCCGGGTGCTGCTCGACAATCGCGAGGCCGGCACGACCAACGCCGCCGGCAAGCTGTTGTTGCCCAACCTGCGTCCCTATGAGGCCAATCGGGTCAGGCTCGCCGTCGACGACCTGCCGATCACCGCCGATCTGGTCACCGCGGAGACCACGGCGGTGCCCTTCGACCGCAGCGGCATGACCATCGACTTCGCCATCACCGCGGTGCAGCGCGCCACGGTGACTCTGCTCGACGGCGACGACCGGCCGCTGCCGGCCGGCCTGCACATCGCCAGCGACGACGGCAAGCTGGAGGCGCTGGTCGGTCGCGACGGCTTTACCCAGGTGACCGGCACGCTCGACCAACGCCATTACCTCGCCGGCAGCGCTGCTGGTCGGCGATTCGTCTGCGCGCTGCCGGCAGCACCAGGCGGCGACCCACTGCCGCATCTTGGAGACGTGCGATGCGCCGATTGACACGCTCGACCCTGGCGCTGGCCCTGTGGCTCGGCTCGGCCGGCCCGGCCACCGCCCTCTGCCAGATCGATGCCGAGCCCGTCACCTTCGGGATTGTCGATGTCCGCGAGGCCACGGACAGCTCCGGTGAAATCGCGGTGAGCTGTGCTGTTGCCACCTCGTTCGTCGTTGCCCTCAGCGGCAGTGGTGCCCCCGGCGACCGCTACATGACCGGCCCCGGCAACGGTCGTCTGGCCTATGACCTGTTCACCGATGCCAGCCGCTCGAGCCGCTGGGGCGATGGCAGTGGCGCCGGCCAGGTGGTCACCGGGGTGAGCGACAGCGAAGCCACCCGACGACTGATCGTCTATGGACGCGTGCCGCGTCAGAATGCCGTGCCTGCAGGTGGCTACAGCGATTCCCTGGTGATCGAGCTGAGCTTCTGATCAGCCTAGTTGAAAGTTAATAGACGCTAACACAATCGATTACAGGTTGTGCTATAGGAAGCTTGCGTGACGGCACTGAAGCGGTCTCGCGACGGGGGTGGTCCCGATGGTGGAACGGGCGGCACGCGGTCGCATCATGGTTCCCGCGGCGGCGGCCTTGGGCGCCGTCTCGGCCGGGTTCGTCGCCGCCAGCCCGGTCACGGCGGCAAGCCGCGACACGACGCTGCAGATTCGCGTGCAGGTGGTCGAGGCGTGCCAGATCCGATTGACCTCGGGCGGCGTTGTCGAGGAAATCTGTGGCAACGGCGGGGCTGTGCAGCCGAGGGTTACGATTCGCGAGCTGATCGACCGCTTCGAGCCGAGCGCCACCCGGCCCTTCGCCGCGCTCGAGGCACCGGCGCTGCCGCTCGCCGCCCTGCGGCCCGGCCGGCTCGACCCGCAGCCGCAGCTGCGGGCGATCGCCGCCAATCAGCGGGCCGTTGGGATCGCCGAGGGGATCGCCCAGCGTGTTCGCCTGATCACGCTGGCTTATTGACCGAAGGCGGCGACTTGCAAGCACGCGCCGGCGTCAGCATAACCACGGGTAGGATTTGCGAATGAAGGGCGACAACGGAGATGGATGGCCGATGCCTGTCGCGACTTCCGAGCCGACCGCGCGGCGGTGCGGGTTGCCGATGACCCGTCCGGCATGCGGGCTCATGGCGTGCCTGGCGCTGCTCCTTGCCCTCTGGCCGGGGGTCTCGCGGGCGGCGGCACCATTCGACGAGTGGCTGAGCAGCTTCCGCGAGGAAGCGCGCGCCGCCGGGATCAGCGAGCGCACGCTCGAGCGGGCCTTCGCCGACGTGGCGCCCATCCCGAGGGTGATCGAGCTCGATCGGCGCCAGCCTGAGGGGCGGATGACCTTTGTCGAGTATCGCCAGCGGGTGATCAGCGACGCACGCATTCGCAAGGGCCGACGGCTGCTCGAAGAACATCGCGTGCTGCTCGGCCGGATCGAGGCGGAATACGGGGTGCCGGCGCCGGTGATTGTGGCGCTCTGGGGGATCGAATCGAATTTTGGCGAGAATCTGGGCGGCTTTCCGGTGATCGCGTCGCTCGCGACGCTGGCCCATGACGGCCGGCGGGCGGCGTTCTTTCGCGGCGAGCTGTTGAGCGCCCTGCAGATCATCGAGGCCGGCGACGTCGTGCCGGAAGCGATGAACGGTTCCTGGGCCGGCGCCATGGGGCAGTCACAGTTCATGCCGTCGACCTTCCTCGCCTACGCCGTCGACGGCAATGGCGACGGCCGCCGTGACATCTGGGGCAACCAGGCCGACGTGTTCGCCTCGATGGCCAACTATCTGAGCCGGATGGGCTGGGACCGTCGCTACATCTGGGGCCGCGAGGTGCGGCTCACCAACGGCGTCGGGGGGGCGGGCCTCGACGAGAAGCGGCCACTATCGGGCTGGCAGGCCTCGGGTGTGAGACAGCGCGATGGTGCAGACCTGCCGGCCGTCGCGATCGATGCGTCGCTGCTGCAGATGGATGACGGGCGGGGCCCGAGCTACCTCGTCTATGACAACTTTCGGGTGCTGATGCGCTGGAACCGGTCAACCTACTTCGCCACCAGCGTCGGCCTCCTCGCCAATGCGATCAGTGCTTGATGGCCAGCCGCCGCGCCTCCCGGCGATCGTTGCCGCCCTTGGCCGCGGCGCTGCTGTTGAGCCTGCTCGCCGCCTGCTCGAGCCGCTTGCCGGAACCGCCGAGCCTGCCGGCTATACCGGCCGACCCGGCGCAAACCACACCGCATGGCACCTACAAACTGGGTGCCGCCTACCAGATCAATGGAACCTGGTACTATCCCGAGTTCGACCCCGATTATGAAGCGATCGGCACCGCTTCCTGGTATGGTCGGCAGTTCCACGGCCGGCCGACGGCGAACGGCGAGGTCTTCGACATGCGCCAGGTCAGCGCTGCCCATCCGACCCTGCCGATGCCGAGCCTGGTCGAGGTGACCAACCTCGAGAACGGCCGCTCGATCCGGCTCAGGGTCAACGATCGCGGCCCGTTCCACGATGATCGGCTGATCGATCTCAGCCAGGCTGCGGCCCGCGTGCTCGGCTTCGAGGGCCAGGGTCTCGCCCGGGTGCGGGTACGCTTCGTCGCCCTGCTGCCGGCCAACGGCACGCCGCCGGTCGCCGGCAGCACCTCCCGCCCGGCGACGATTGTGGCCGCCGCCACCGATGCCGCGAGCCCGTCGCCGCGCCCGGCCAACGCGGTCGCAGCGACCGCCCGTCGGCAGGATGACTGCAGCGGCGGCGATACCCACTTCATTCAGGTGGCGGCGTTCGGCGAGCCCGCCAATGCGGCTCGGCTGGTCGCCAGTCTCGACCACCTGGGTCGGGTGCAGATCGACGCCGCGCAGGCGGCGCTCAACCGGGTTCGCCTCGGTCCCTTCAGCAGCCGCCGCGACGCCTTCGGCAAGCTCGCCCAGGTCCGCGGGCTAGGCTACCATGACGCGCTGGTGATCAGTTGCTCGTGAACCAGGCGGCACCCCGCCGGGCGCCGGCCCGGTCACCAGGAAGGATATCGACCACGATGCTGCGCCTCTTCGTGTTCGTGCTGGCGCTGGGCGTCGCCAGCGCCGGCGGTCGCGCCCAGACCTTCGAGACGGCGGCCCGGGCGGCCATCCTGATCGATCACCGCAGCGGCGACGTGCTCTTCGAGAAGAATCCGGACGAGCCGATTCCGCCGGCCTCGATGAGCAAGCTGATGACGGCGCTCGTCGTCTTCGAGCAGCTCGAGGCGGGCAGTCTGAGCCTCGATCAGCTGATCCCGGTCAGCGAGCAGGCCTGGCGGATGGGCGGCTCCAGGATGTTCATCGAGGTCGGGACCCGGGTCACCGTCCACGACCTGTTGCAGGGCATGATCGTCCAATCGGGCAATGATGCCTGCGTCGCCATTGCCGAGGCGCTGGCCGGCAGCGATGCAGCCTTCGCCGACCTCCTCAACCGGCGCGGCCTCGAGATCGGGCTGACCAACAGCACGTTCCAGAACGCCACGGGCTGGCCGCATCCGGAGCACCTGATGAGTGTACGGGATCTGTCGATCGTCGCCCGCCAGATCATCAGCCGCTTTCCGCAGTTCTACGAGTACTATTCGCAGCGGGAGTTCGAGTTCAACGACATCAAGCAGCGCAACCGCAACCCCTTGTTGCAGGCCGGCATCGCGGGGGTGGACGGGATGAAGACCGGCTACACCAGCGAGGCCGGCTACGGTCTCGTCGCATCGGCCGAGCGTAACGGCAGACGGTTGATCCTGGTCGTGGCGGGACTCGAGACCATCGGCGAGCGGCGGCGCGAGGCGGAGCGCCTGCTCGAGTTCGGGTTTCGCCACTTCGAGGAGTACCGGCTGTTCGAAGCCGATAAGGTGGTCATCGAGGCGCCGGTTTGGCAGGGTGCGGCGCCGACCGTGCCGCTGGTCGCCGAGGATGTCGTCGGGATCACCCTGACCCGGCAGGCGCGCGACACGCTCAAGGTCAAGGTCGTCTACGACAGCCCGGTGCCGGCACCGATCGAGGCCGGCCAGGTGGTCGGCCACATCGAGATGACCGCGGCCGGGATGCCGACCCGCATGATGCCGCTGATCGCCGCGCGCCCGGTGGCGCGCGCCGGTGTCGTCGGCCGGATGACCGGCACCCTCGAATACCTCATCTGGGGAGCGCGCGGCTGAGCCCGAACGCCACTGCACGGGGTGTCTTCATCACGCTCGAGGGCGGCGAAGGGGCCGGCAAGACCACTCAAATCCGCGCCCTTGCCGCGTGGCTCGAACGCGCCGGGATTGCCGTTGTCACCACCCGCGAGCCGGGCGGCACGCCGGGGGCCGAGGCGATCCGCGCGCTGGTGCTGGACGGCGCGGTCGAGCGCTGGTCCGGCGGGGTCGAGGCGCTGTTGATGACTGCGGCCCGACTCGATCATGTCGAGCGGCTGATCGCACCGGCGCTGGCCGCCGGGAAGTGGGTGCTCTGCGATCGTTTCGCCGACAGCACGCGCGTCTATCAGGGGATCGCCGGCGGCCTCGGCCTGGCGCGGATCGACCGTCTGCACGACCTCTTTCTCGACATCGCACAGCCCGACCTCACCATTCTGCTCGACCTGCCGGTCGAGGCCGGTCTGCGGCGCCGCGCCGAAGCCGGCGGCGGCAGCCGCTTCGAGGCCAGGAGCCGGGCGTTCCACGAGGCGGTGCGCGAGGGCTTCCAAGCACTCGCCAAACGCTCGCCGCAGCGGTTTCAGGTGATCGATGCGGGCGCGTCGATGGCAATGGTGGCGGTCGCCGTGGAAACTGCCGTCCGCGAGCGGCTCGCCGACCGGCTGGCCGCGGCGGGCAGCGGGCACGGCACGCACGGTGACGATGCTCCCCGCTAGGGCCAATCCGACCCTGGTCGGCCACGAGCTGGCGCTCGAGGTCTTCTCCCGCGCGCAGTCGCGCGGCCGGCTGCCGCATGCCTGGCTGCTCGCCGGTGCCGCCGGGATCGGGAAGGCGACGCTGGCCTACCATCTCGCCCGCCGACTGGTCGCCGGACCGGCCGCCGCAAGCATGGCCAGTGCGCCGACGAGCGCCCTCTTTCGCCGGGTGGCGCAAGGCAGCGAACTCGATCTGTTTGTCCTCGAGCGCGTCGTCAATCCCAAGTCCGGCAAGCTGCGCCGCGAGATCACGGTCGATCAGGTACGCGCGGTGACGGCCGGGCTGCATGAGACGCGGGTCGGCAGCGGCGGTCGGGCGGTGGTCGTCGACGCGGCCGACGAGCTCAACAGCGAGGCCGCCAATGCATTCTTGAAGCTGCTCGAGGAGCCGCCGCCGGGCGTCGTGCTGCTGCTTGCCTGCCACGCGCCGGGCCGTCTGCCGCGAACCATCGTCTCACGCTGCGTCAAGCTGAACCTGGCCCCCTTGAACGAGCCGGCAATGCGCCGTGCTCTTGCCGCTGCCGGCCTCGCCGCACCACCGGAGGCCGCACTCCTCAGCCTTGCCCGGGGCTCACCCGGCCGCTACGCAAAGCTTGCCGAGATCGGCTTTCTCGAGCACTACGCGGCGGTGCTCGACGGGCTCACCACCGGACGCGGCGATCGGCGGCGATTGCTCGAGACGACGGAGCGCCTGGCGACGCTGCTGGCGAGCGGCGGTGCCGAGCTGGTTGCCGATCTGCTCGGCACCGTGGTCCGTCGGGCTGCCGAGCGGGCTTGTCGCGGTGCGCTGCAGCCGGTGTTCTTCGCCGCTGAGCCCGAGGCCCTGGGCCAGCTCACGGACGGCCTGCCGCTTGATCGCTGGCTGGGCTTGTGGGACAAGCTGCAACGCCTGCCGTTCGACCTCGACCAGCTCAATGTCGATCCCCGTCAAGCCCTCTTTCTCAGCCTCGCCGCCATGGCGGGCGAGCGGGCGCGCCTCGGGGCCTGCTGAGCGGCGGGTGGCCGGGCGGTCTTGATCCTGCGGCTGGAGACGCACATGGCAGCCGACGCTGCATATTACATCACGACGCCGATCTATTACGTCAACGACTCCCCGCATATCGGCCACGCCTACACCACACTCGCCTGCGATGTCCTGGCGCGCTTCATGCGCCTCGACGGCCGCGAAGTGCGCTTCTTGACCGGCACCGACGAGCACGGCCAGAAGGTGGAGAAGGCCGCAAGGGATCGGGGTCTCGATCCGCAGGGCTTCACCGACGAGGTGTCGACCCGCTTTCGCGACCTCGCCACCGCCATGAACTTCAGCCACGACGACTTCATCCGGACGACCGAGGACCGCCACAAGAGAGCCGTGCAGCACCTTTGGCAGAAGCTGGTCGAGGCAGGGGAGATCTATCGCGGTGCCTATGCCGGCTGGTACTCGGTCCGCGACGAGGCGTTCTATGCCGAAAGCGAGATCCAGGACGGCAAGGCGCCTTCGGGAGCACCCGTCGAATGGGTCGAGGAGCCGTCCTATTTCTTCCGGCTCTCCGCCTGGCAGGACCGCCTCTTGGCCTTCTACGACGCGAATCCCGAGTGTATCCTGCCGGAAACCCGCAAGAACGAGGTCGTGAGCTTCGTACGTGGCGGGCTCAACGATCTTTCGGTCAGCCGCACCACCTTCAACTGGGGCGTGCCGGTCCCGGGCGACCCCGAGCATGTCATGTATGTCTGGCTCGACGCGCTGACCAACTACATCTCGGCCTTGGGCTATCCCGACGATCCGGACGGCCTCTATCAGAAGTTCTGGCCCTGCGACGTGCATGTCGTCGGCAAGGATATCCTGCGCTTTCACGCCGTCTATTGGCCGGCCTTCTTGATGGCCGCTGGCCTCGAGCCGCCCAAACGCGTCTTCGCGCATGGCTGGTGGACCAACGAAGGCCAGAAGATCTCCAAATCCGTCGGCAACGTCATCGACCCGCACGCGCTCATCGCCCGCTACGGTCTCGACCAGACCCGCTACTTCCTGTTGCGCGAGGTGCCGTTCGGCAATGACGGCGACTTCAGCCACGCCGCGATGCTGCGGCGGATGAACAGCGACCTTGCCAACGACTATGGCAATCTCTGCCAGCGCGTGCTTTCGATGATCGCCAGGAACTGCAAGGGCGAGGTGCCCGCGCCCGGCGAACTCGAGCCGGCCGACGAGGCCCTGCTCGACAAGGCCGAGCAGACCCTCGCCACCTGCCGCCGGTTGATGGAACGGCAGGCCCTGCATGCAGCGCTCGAGGCCATCTGGCAGGTGATCGGTGACGCCAACCGCTACGTCGACACGGCCGCCCCCTGGGCCTTGCGCAAGACCGACCCCGCCCGGATGGCGACCGTTCTTTGGACACTGGCCGAGACCATCCGCCGGGTCGCACTCCTGACCCAGCCCTTCATGCCCGAGAGCTCGGCCCGCATCCTCGATCAGCTCGCAGTAGGCGACGATCAACGCGGCTTCGTCGCGATCGATGCCCGGCTCGCCCCGGGTACGCTGCTGCCCCGGCCCGAAGGCATTTTTCCGCGCCTCGTCGAGGAAACCACGGATGGCTGACGGTCCCGACTTCGTCGACAGGCCCAGCTTCGTCGACAGCCATTGTCACCTCGATTACCCGGGCCTCGAAGCCGAGGTCGAGGGGGTGGTCGAACGCGCCACGGCGGCCGGCGTGCGGACGCTCCTCACCATCGCGACCCGGCTTTCCAGTTTCGAGCGGGTGCTCACGCTCGCCTGCCGTTTTCCCAACGTCTGGGTTGCCACAGGCGTCCACCCGCATCAGGCGGCCGAGGAAAAGGGGTGTCTCGAGCCTCAGCCCTTCATCGCCAATGCGACCCACGCCAAGGTCGTTGCCATCGGCGAGTGCGGCCTCGATTATTTCTATGACAAGAGCCCGCGCGACATGCAGGCTGCGAGCTTCCGCGCCCAGCTCGAGGCCGCCCGTCGGACGAATCTGCCGTTCATCGTCCACACCCGCGACGCCGATGCCGACACGGCGACGATCCTCGAGGAGGCGGCAGGGCAGGGGCCGCTTGCCGGTGTCATCCACTGCTACAGCACCTCGCCCGAACTCGGCCACAAGGCGACCGAACTCGGGTTGCATCTCGGCCTCGGCGGCATCCTCACGTTCAAGCGCTCGGACGAACTGCGGGCCACGGTTCGCGAGCTGCCGAGACAGCGGATCCTGCTCGAGACCGACGCGCCCTACCTGGCGCCGATGCCGTTTCGCGGCAAACGCAACGAGCCCGCCTACATCCCTTACGTGGCGCAGGTCCTGGCCGAGCTCTGGCAGACCGATACCGCTGCGGTCGCCCGGATCACCACGGCCAATTTTCATGCCCTCTTCGATAAGGCAACGATCAGTTGATGCGCGTCACCGTTCTCGGCTGCGGCACCTCGGCGGGCGTGCCGGTGATCGGCTGTGACTGCGCCGTCTGTCGCTCGCCCGACCCGCGCAACAAGCGACTGCGCTGCTCGATCCTCGTCGAGGCCGCGGGCCAGACCATCCTGTTCGACACCGGTCCCGATCTTCGCGAGCAGTGCCTCAGGGCCGAAATTGGCCATCTCGATGCCGTCGTCTACACCCATGCGCACGCCGATCATCTGCACGGTCTAGACGACCTCAGGGCGATCAACAACCTGACCGGGCGCGCCCTGCCGGCGCATGGCCACGCCGACGTCCTCGCCCGCATTCGCGAGCGTTTCCCTTATGCCTTCGCCGGTGGCCAAAGCGGTGTGGAGGGCTTCTGGCGCCCAGAACTTCTAGCGGTGCCGTTCGCCGACGTGTCCCCGTTCAGCATCGGCCCGGTCGAGCTCTTGCCGTTGCGCCACGGCCATGGCCGCAGTCACGTTTGGGGGTTTCGGATCGGCCGCTTCGCCTACTCGACCGATGCGGACGAGCTCGATCAGGACTATCTCGAGGCGCTCGCCGGTATCGACGTCTGGATCGTCGACGCTCTGCGCGAGAAGCCGCATCCGAGCCATGCCCATCTCGCTAAGACGCTGGACTGGATCGACCGCGTCAAACCGCGTCGCGCCTATCTCACCCATATGAACCACGAGGTCGACTACGCCGCGTGGCGGCAGCGCCTGCCGGAGGGCATCGAGCCCGCCTATGATGGGCTGGTGATCGAGATCAACGACGATTTCTTGGGCCGGTAGGTTAGTTGTCTTTGCCAATCGGCTACTCTGGCCGGCAGATGTCGCCCTGCCGGATAGCCCGGCCGGTACGCCAGGCGAGGCCGGCAATGACCGCCGCGAGCAGGGTAACGAGGGCGAGGCCGATCATGCCATGCGCGGGCGAGTTCGCCGCCTCGGCGAACAACAGTGAGGCCACGGCAAGCGCGGCGAGCGGGAAGGATAGCGCCCACCAGGAAAGGGCGAACGGCAGGCGCCTGAAGCGCGGCAGCTGGGTTGCGACGATGGCTGCGAAGACGTAGCCTGAATTGAGTAAGATACGAGCGAAAGCATCGACTTCACCGCCCAGCTTCATGTAGGCAATGAAGGCGACCGATGGCGGTGCAATGAGGACGACAAGGGTCGGATAAAGGCGTTCCGGCAACGGATCGTGAAAAATCAACCGGTTCATGACGAGGGTCAAGAGCACGATCCAGAAGATCAGGCCGGCCGAGAAGAACAGCCAGGACAGCTCGACGAAGCCGAGGCCGGCGCCGGCGATCGGCACGAGCACGTTGCCGACGGCCGGGATGAACCAGGCTGGGCTGAGCTGCGCATGAAGGAAGGCGCGGGTGCCGATCCAATTGGCGATGACGCTCAAGGTGAGCACGGCCTGAACGACCACGGCGACGAGCCAGATCGGCCGCGCGATCTCTGGCGAATGCGGTAGCAAGGCGGTCGCGATCAGCAGGAGTGAGATCGAGAACGCCGGGAAGAACGCGAGGCGGACCGGATGCGCCCATTCGGCACGCACGGCTTCGGGATGGCGCAGCATCTTGAGCGCGTAGAGCAGCGTGATGGCGAGAAAGGCCGTGATGCCCAGGGCCAGTGCCACGACCGATGCCAGACCACCGCTGTCGAGCGTTTGCTCGGCCGCGTGGAGCGCCAGGGTGAAGCCGAGCAGGCCCATGACGACCGAGAAGAAGGCTACGGGAAATTCGGCGAGGCGCGCATGGGCGGCGGCGGGTTGATGGAGTTCGGCATGCATGGCGATGGTCCGGAAAGGAACGGCAGAACCGCACTCTAGAGCTTGGTTGGATGAACGTGCTTGATGCAGGTCAACGGCGTTTACTCCATGGGGAATAATTTGTCATAATCTTTCTTATCCGGCTTATGGAGCGCAGCCTGACCAGTCCCTCGTCGGCCAGTGCAGCTTGGGCTTTGCCGCTGCTGCAGTTTGCAGAATGTGTCGGCGGGCCCGGGTGCAGTCGAGAAGTACCGCGTGAATCTCTTTTTCCAGGATCAGCGTCAGCTCGCGCAGCTGGCTGATGAGGCCCTCGATCTCGGCGCCGGAAGCGGCATCCTTGCCGTCTCGCATGAGGTCGTGGACGCCGGCTACCGTCACCCTGATATCCCCGAAGATCGTCACCGCCGCATACGCTTTGGCCGGCAGATCGCTCTCCGCCCTGCCGTTGAACAGGCCCGCGCTGAAGCCGTCGAGCTCCTGGCGGCGGATCGTCGAGGCGGAGCGCTGCCTCGACGGTCGCCCGCTCCAGCCCGTCGGTGATGCAGACGATGCGGCTGCGGCGGTCACCATCGGGCCAGGTTGCCAGCTCGACCGGCGGGTCGAAGCCGTGGTGGACGCCCTGAAGGATGACCGGGCCTTGCGCGTTGGTGAGGTGCAGGACCGGCTTGAAGCGCAACGGGCGGTCGCCTCGCTGGTAGCGGAGGGCCGCTAGCGCTGCCTGGAGTCTCGGCTAGTCGAGGGGCTGGTCGAGGGTCAGGCAGTGTGCCTGGATGTCGGTGGTGTGGTGCTGGTGCTGGGCCGCCCTCGCCCGCCGGCGCCGCGGGCCAGGCGCGCGCGTCGATCGATCTTGTCGCTGGATCGAAGCCGTTGCCGCCGAAGAGCGCGTCCCGGTCGGCGAGGCCCGTGGTCTCGACCAGGACGCGGGAGAACGGGGGGATCGTCCCTTTGCGCATTCTGGACAGCATGCCGCGCCGTGTCGTCTCGAGGTCGGAGCGGAGCGCACAGCAGACGCAGCTGGAAGCGAGCACCAACGTTTCGCCGTCGAGATGCTCGACCATCAGGTGATCGAGGCCGACCTCGCCGAATTCGTT
>CAZNWE010000016.1:39669-42320 GCA_964576715.1 uncultured Geminicoccaceae bacterium
CACCGACCCTGGTCCTCGCCGAGGTGGCGTATCTCGTGTGGCGCCTCGCCCGGCTTGGCGAGCTGGACGACACGCAGGTGACCGGCATCCCGATCCAGCTACCGCTCCTGTTCGACGACTTGGTGCCGATCGGCCAATTGCTGATCTCTGCCCTGGCGATTGCGCGCGAGGTCGACCATCCGGTCTACGACTGCTTCTACCTGGCACTGGCCGAGGCGCGCGGGGAGCGCTTCCTTACCGCTGACGCCCGCCTCGTCGCCCGCCTCGTCGCCCGCCTGGGCGGGCATCGGCTGGCACCGCTGTTGCGCCCGCTATAGCCCGGCCTCGCGCCCATCGAGCGTCAGCAGCGGCAGATAGAGGTCCGGCCTGCGGTCGCGGAAGAGGCCCCAGGCGGCGCGGGCCGTGGCGAGCGCGTCGAGGTCGAAGCTGGCGGTGATCACCCCTTCCTCCTGGCCGAGCTCGGCTTCGATGCCGCCCGTGGCATCGGTGATGAAGGAGGTGCCGTAGAAGGTAATGGCGGTGTGCTCGCCGCGTTCCTCGCCGATGCGGTTCGAGGCCACGACCGGCATGCAGTTGCTGGCGCTGTGGCCCTGCATGGCCCGGCGCCAGTGGTGTCGGCTGTCGATGCTGGGGTCTTGCGGCTCGCTGCCGATGGCCGTCGGATAAAACAGTAGTTCGGCGCCCATGATCGCCATGGCGCGGGCGCCTTCGGGGAACCACTGGTCCCAGCAGATGCCCACACCGAGGCAGCCGAAGCGGGTCTGCCAGACGCGGAAGCCGGTGTCGCCGGGAGTAAAATAGTATTTCTCCTGGTAGCCCGGGCCGTCCGGAATGTGGCTCTTGCGGTAGACGCCCAGCACCCGGCCATCGGCGTCGATCATTGCCAGCGCGTTGAAGTAGGCGTGGTTGGCGCGCTCGAAGAAGCTCACCGGCAGCACCACGCCGAGCTCGGCGGCGAGCCGGCTCATCCGGGCGAGCAAGGGGTTGCCCTCGAACGCGAAAGCGAGCGCAAAGTGGTCCGGCGACTGCTCCTTGCAGAAGTAGACGCTCTCGAACAGCTCCTGCAGGAGAACGATGTTCGCGCCCTGCCCCGCCGCCTCGCGGACCAGCGCCTCGGCCCGGGCCACGTTGGCGTCGCGATCGGTGCTCGCGGCCATCTGCGTCGCGGCGACGGTCACTTCGCGCATATGCCCTCCTCGTCGATACGGCAGACTATGGCGCGGCCGGCGGCGCTTGGCAAAGCCGAAAACCCCCGCGCTTATGGCTTCGCCACGCCGTGATACTGGTAGGTGACGAGGCGCGGCCCGCGAATCAAATGGCCGGTCTCCAGTGCTTCGAGGGTGAAGCCGGCGGCTTCGAGCAAGCGGTCGGGGCGGCGGTCGAGGTGGCAACCACCCGCGACATGGCGCCAGACCGGCGTCAGCCGCTGCTGCCAGCGCAGCAGCCCCGGCTCGCCCGTGGCGGCACCATGCTCGATGAACAGCAGGCGGCCATCCGGTCGGAGCACCCGGCGGGCCTCGGCCAGCGCTGCCGCCGGATCGGGGATCGAGCAGAGGGTCCAAGTGGTGACGACGCAATCGAAGCTGGCATCAAGATCGGGCAGACGCTCTGCCCTCTGGCAGAGCAGGCGTGTCTTGAACGGCATCCAGGCGCCGGCCTTGGCGGCACGGTGCAACAGCGCCTTGGCCGGGTCAACGCCGACAACCTCGCGGACCTCGCGGCCGTAATGCGGGAAATTGAGACCGGAGCCGATGCCGATTTCCAGCACCCGGCCTCGAGCACGGGCCACCGTGCGTTCACGCCAGCCGCCGAGTTGCGCACTCTTCATACCCCAGTGCACAAGCTGCGGCACGACGAAGCGGTCATAGAACTGGCGCATCACCAGAAGCGGCCGGCCCCCGAGCGGACGCCGACCGGATCGGCGGCTCGGTTTTCGGTCAGCGAAATTGTGGCGGACTCATCGACGCTGCCCGGTGGCAGCTCCAAGACAATGCCGCGGCGCGGCTCAGGCAGCCGACTGGCCGGCTTCGCCCCGCTGTTCTGCAAGCGTGGTGCCGGCGTCGCCGGCGCTGCCAGTCCCGGCAGCCGCTTCGGTGCCATCGGCCGCCGGCGACGAGTAGTCTGTCGCCTGGTGGACGAAGACGACGATCACCGCGATACCGAAGATGAACAACAGGCCGCCGAACAGCGCGAACATGCCGTCGCCGGCGCGGCTGTACAGGAACAAGCCGACCAGCGACAGCAGGCCCATCAAGGCACCGGCGGCCCATTGGCTACCACCTGGCATGTTCTTCAACCTCGCAAAGTTGAGCAAGCTGCCGACCGAGGGTGCCCGGGCTTGGCCGGCACGCCCAGACCGACCGCTGCTGTCGCCGGTCTTGATCCCGGTCTCGGTCACCTGCAACAGCGTCTTGACCACGAGGCCCATGCCGGCGAGCAGTACCAGCAGTCCGGGAAGGAAGAGGCCGCCACCCTGGCCGACCAGAATGCTGCCGACGACCACAAGCACGACGCCACCAGCGCCGCCCAGCATTCGCGAGTTGTTCGTCACGCTCATCTCTCCCAAAAAAAACACGGCCCGGTTAAGCGGTAACCAGGTTCTGTTGGCCGGCCGACCGTGGCCCGGCCGACCGCTGTCGCTCCGTCCGCTG
>CAZNWE010000016.1:42420-60371 GCA_964576715.1 uncultured Geminicoccaceae bacterium
CCGCTGTCGCTCCGTCCGCTGCGCGCAGGTCGGGTTATCAGCTCTCGCCATATGCCACAATATCGCGATAGGCGTGCCAAGTGGCGTGGCCGATCAGCGGCAAGGTGACGATCAATCCGAGATAGAGCGTGATGAGCCCGGCCAGGGTGAACACGACGATGATCGCACCCCAGAGCAGCAGTGGCATCAGGTTGGCCTGGACCGCACGGACGCTCGTGGCGATCGCCTCGATGACGTTCGATTCTGGCCGGTCGAGCAAGAGCGGGATCGACACGACACTGATGGAGAAGGCGAACAGCGCAAAACCGGCGCCGATCAGCGTACCGATCACCAAGAACGGCCAGCTCGACGCGGTCAGGAAGGTGGAAACGAACAGATTGGAGAAGTCCGGCGGTTCGAGGCCGAAATAGAGAAAGAAGAGGATGGCCGCGACCCGGGCCCAGAAGATCATGAGGAGCAGCAACGCCATGCCCATCAGCGGGATCTGCGCGCCATTGCGGGTGAACGCGCGCAATGCCTGGGGCAGCGTCGTGCGCTGCCCCTGCTCGCTGCGCCGACTGGCCTCGTAAAGGCCGACCACGAGGATCGGGCCGACAATCAGGAACCCGGCAACGAGCGGCAACACCAGGTAGACCTGATCGAGCGCAAACAAGCCCCAGGTGATGAGATAGCCGGTGACCGCCGCGAGCACGCCATAGCTGAAGCTGACGGTCGGCGTTTTCAGGCAGTCCCGCCACCCCTTTCCGAGCCAGGCCCAGGGCTGATCCATCTCCAGCTTGCGGACCTTCACGCCCGTCTGGGCGAACACCGGTACGACGTCCTCGGCCATCCCTCGTCCCTCCCCGGCAGCTGCGGCGCCCGGCCGGTCGCCGTTTCCGTCTCTCGGGCGGATCGCCCGTTCCGCCAACCCGCTACCGCGAGTTGGCGTGTGCACGATAGCGTCGGCAAACAGCGCCGCGGTGTCAATCCACCGCGACACGTTGCCCGAGAGGCTTTCTCGGGCTTGCGATTGCAAGCCTTTCGTAGTGCAACCCACCTGCTTTCGGTTTGACATGGATCAATGTCGGGTAGCGTGCCACCGCGCACAACGCCCCGGCGCACATGCCGGCGCGACGGCTGGTCGGGAACGGCGGTGGTCCACCTGGGAGAACACTATGGCAGCGGTCCTCACCGCCCCTCTCGATCGCGTGCACTCGACCTATGACGAGGGGGTCGTCCGCCTGTTCGTCATCGCGACGATGTTCTGGGGCGTGGTCGGCTTTTTCGCGGGCACCTATATCGCTTTCCAGCTGGCTTTCCCGGTACTCAACTGGGACCTGGAGTGGACGAGTTTCGGCCGCTTGCGTCCGATCCACACGTCGGCGGTGATCTTCGCCTTCGGCGGCAATGCGCTGCTCGGCACCTCGCTCTATGTGGTCCAGCGCACTTGCCGCGTGTCGCTGTTCGGTGGGCCGCTGCTCGCTCGCTTTCTTTTCTGGGGCTACCAGCTGTTCATCGTGCTCGCTGCCTCCGGCTACCTCATGGGGGTGACCCAGAGCCGCGAGTACGCCGAGCCGGAATGGTATGTCGATCTCTGGCTGACCCTGGTCTGGGTCGTCTACCTGGTGATCTTCCTCGGCACGGTGCTGCGCCGCAAGGAGCCGCACATCTATGTCGCCAACTGGTTCTACCTCGCCTTCATCATCACCATCGCGATGCTGCACATCGTCAACAATCTGGCGATGCCGGTGTCGTTCTTCGGGATCAAGAGCTACTCTTTGTTCGCGGGCGTGCAGGACGCGCTGACCCAGTGGTGGTACGGCCACAATGCCGTCGGCTTCTTCCTCACCGCCGGCTTTCTCGGCATGATGTACTACTTCGTTCCGAAACAGGCGAACCGGCCGATCTACTCCTACCGGTTGTCGATCATCCACTTCTGGGCGCTGATCTTCCTCTACATCTGGGCCGGCCCGCACCACCTGCATTTCACCTCGCTGCCCGACTGGGCGCAGGTGCTCGGCATGACCTTCTCGGTGATGCTCTGGATGCCGTCCTGGGGTGGCATGATCAACGGCCTGATGACCCTTTCCGGTGCCTGGGACAAGCTCAGGACCGACCCGATCCTGCGCTTCCTCGTGGTCTCGGTGGCGTTCTACGGAATGAGCACCTTCGAGGGGCCGCTGATGTCGATCCGCCAGGTCAACGCGCTCTCGCACTATACCGACTGGACGGTCGGCCACGTGCACTCGGGTGCCCTGGGCTGGGTCGCCTTCATCAGCTTCGGTGCGGTCTACTACCTCGTGCCCAAGCTCTGGCGGGCCGAACGACTGTACTCGCTGCGGCTGGTCGAGTGGCACTTCTGGATCGCGACCTTGGGCATCGTCCTCTACATCACCGCGATGTGGGTCTCGGGCATCATGCAGGGCCTGATGTGGCGATCCTACGACAGCCTTGGCTTCCTCCAGTACTCGTTCATCGAGACGGTGGCGGCGATGCATCCCTACTACGTCATCCGGGCATTGGGCGGCGTGCTGTTCCTGAGCGGTGCCTTGATCATGGTCTACAACCTGATCCGCACCAGCCGCCATGAGCTCAGGGCCGAGGAGGCACCGGGCTATGCCGGCGCCGTTCGCGGCCCCGCCCAAGCGCAGCCGGCCGAATAGGGGAACGCAGCCGATGAGCCTGATGAAGCATCACGCCAAGATCGAGACCCGCGGTCTGCTGCTCGCGGTCTTGATCCTCATGACCGTTGCGATCGGCGGTCTCGTCGAGATCGTGCCCTTGTTCAAGATCGAAACGACGATCGAGGACGTGGAAGGTGTGCGACCCTATTCGCCGCTCGAGCTGGTCGGGCGGAACATCTACATCCGCGAGGGCTGCTACACTTGCCATAGTCAGCAGATCCGGCCGTTCCGCGACGAGATCGAGCGCTATGGCCATTACAGCTTGGCGGCCGAGAGCAAGTACGACCACCCGTTCCAGTGGGGCAGCAAGCGCACCGGGCCGGATCTCGCGCGGGTCGGCGGCAAGTACTCGGACGACTGGCACGTCGCCCACATGGTCAATCCGCGCGCCGTGGTGCCCGAGAGTATCATGCCGGGCTATCCCTGGATGCTCGACCGCACGCTCAGGCAGGACGACATCGCCGCCCATCTCGAGGCGTTGCGGCTGATCGGGGTGCCCTATGACGACGAGATGATCGCGAGTGCCATGGCGGACATGCGCGCCCAGGCTGATCCCGAAGCCGACCACAGCGGTCTCCTGGTCCGCTACCCGAAGGCGCAGGTGGGTGCCTTCGACGGTCGGCCCGGCCAGCTGACCGAGATGGATGCGATCATCGCGTACTTGCAGATCCTCGGCCGGATGGTGGATTTCACCGATATCCGCACCGAGGATCTGCTGCAGTAGGGAAGCTGCCGGATGGACGAGATCGTCCAGACCGCGAAGTCGCTTTGGGGCTTGTGGTTGATGCTGATCTTCATCGGCATCGTGGCCTGGGTGATGTGGCCGGGGCGCAAGCGCGAGATGGAAGACCACGCCCGCATTCCCTTCGAGGATCCGCTCGACGAGGATAAGAGGACGAAAGATGGCAGAGAAGATTGAGCGCGATCCGGTCACCGGGGTGCAAACCACCGGGCACGAATGGGACGGCATCAAGGAGCTCGACAACCCGATGCCGCGCTGGTGGCTCTGGGTGTTCTATGCCTGCATCGCCTTCTCGGTACTGTGGTGGATCCTCTTCCCGTCCTGGCCAACCCACCAGGGCTACCTGCCAGGCGTGTTGCGCTGGGTGGCGCCCGGTTTCTGGGGCGCCGATCAGCGGGTTCACCTGGACCGGATGCTCGACGAGGCGCGGCAGGCCCAAGCTGTCTTTCTGGAGCAGATCGCCGAGCTGACGCCCGAAGAGATCGCCGAGGTGCCTGAGCTGTTGAATTTCGCGGTGCACGGCGGCGAGCGTCATTTCAAGGACAATTGCGCCACCTGCCACGGTCTTGGCGGTGGCGGTCAGCTGCACTACCCGTCGCTTGCCGATGACGCTTGGATCTGGGGCGGGACGTTCGAGGAAGTCGCCTACACGATCAACCATGGCATCCGCAACGAAGATGACATGGAGGCGCGCTTCTCGATGATGCCGGCCTATGGCGCCGACGGCATCCTGTCACGAGACGAGATCACCGCGGTTGCCGAATACGTGCTGTCGCTGGGCGGACGCGAGCACAACGCCGATCTTGCGGCCATGGGCACCGAGACCTTCGAGATCCAGTGCGCCGCCTGTCACATGGAGGACGGCAGCGGCATGAACGAGTTGGGCGCGCCCGCCCTCAACGACGCGGTCTGGCTGTACGGCGGCGAGCGCGAGCAGATCATTGCCCAGATCACCAATCCGCAGCACGGCGTGATGCCGCCCTGGCGCGGCCGACTGTCCGACGAGGTGATCAAGATGCTTACCGTCTACGTGCACAATCTGGGCGGCGGCCGGTAATCGGGCTGGCGCCAGGCTACTGCGCCTTCCGGCGCACCATGGGCATCTCCGCAAGGCCCGCACCGATCGGTCCGGCGCGGGCCTTTTTTTGGCGGGCGCGGCCCGACTAGTGGCAGTACCAGAAGACCCGACCAACGATCGCCCGCTCAGATCCGCCGTTGGTCGCAACTGGCGGCAGGGTGACAGATCCGCTACCGTGCACGACAACCGATCAAAGGGAGGTCTGCCGATGCCGTTACACGCGCTCGATCACGTCAATGTCCGCACGCATCGCCTGCAGCCGATGATCGCCTGGTACCGCGACGTGCTGGGAATGGAACTCGGTCCCCGGCCCGGCTTCGGGTTCGCCGGGGCGTGGCTCTATCTTGCCGGCAAGCCCATCGTCCACCTCGTCGAGGTCGACGAGGAGCCGGCGGCGATCGCCCCGAAGATCGAGCATTTCGCACTCGGTGGCAGCGACCTCGAGGGGTTCCTGCTCAAGCTCGAGGCCGCCGGCATCGCCTACGAGATCGGCCGGCCGCCGGGCTTTCCGATCATCCAGGTCAACATCCACGACGCGGACGACAACCACCTTCACGTCGACTTTCCGAGCGCCGAGACCGCTGCCCTCGAGCGCCGTGGCCTTTGAGCCGCCGCCCTCAGACGGCCGACAGGTACCATTCGAAGTCAAGCGCGGTGAGCCGCGCCTCGAAGCGCTCGAACTCGGCCCGGCGGCAGGCGGCATAGAGCTGCTTGAAGCGGTGGCCGAGAAAGCTGTCGAGCTTGTCGCCCCGCTCGAAGGCGGTGATCGCCTCGGCCCAGTTGGTCGGTACGGTGCGCCGCGCCTGCTCGTAGGCATTGCCGGTGATCGGCGGACCGGGATCACCTTGTTGCTCGAGCCCGTGCAGCACCCCCGCGAAGAAGGCCGCCGTGGCCAGATAGGGGTTGGCGTCGGCCCCCGGGGTGCGCAGCTCGATCCGCCTAGCCGCGGCCGGACCGGCTGGGACACGCAGCGCCACGGTGCGGTTGTTGATGCCCCAGGTCGGCGCGGTGGGGGCATACGAGAGCGGCTCGAGGCGACGATAGCTGTTGGCGTTGGGGGCGAAGATCAGCATCGATTCGGCCATCGTCCACTGCAGCCCGTAGATGCAGTGGCGCAGCAGCAGGTCGCCGGCTTCGCCTTGCGCAAAGACGTTCAACCCGTGCTCGTCAGTCAGACTGAGATGAATGTGCAGTCCGCTGCCGGCCATTGCCTCGAACGGCTTGGCCATGAAACATGCTCTAAATCCAGCTGCTTCAGCTGCGGCCTTGACACAACGCTTGAACAGCAGCGCATGGTCGGCGGCCACCACCGGGTCGGCGACGTGCTTGAGGTTGACCTCGAACTGGCCGGGGGCGAACTCCGAGAGCGCCCCCTTGGCCGGGATTTCCTGGACGTTGCAGTAGTGGCGCAGCGTATCGAGAAAATCGTCGACTTCGGCGAGCCGGTCGAAGGTGTAGACCTCCGATTCCCGCGAGCGCCGGCCGAGCCGCCGGCTGACCGGCACCTGGCCCAGCCCGGCGCTGTCGAGTTCGGGGTCGAGCAGGTAGAACTCGAGCTCCAGGGCGGTGGTCGGGGTCAAGCCATACGCCGCGAACCCCTCGGCCACGCGACCGAGGAGCCGGCGGGTGTCGGCGAAGAACGGCGTGCCGTCGAAATCGTCCAGCCCGCCCAGGACCTGCGCCCGGGTCGCTGCCCAGGGTACGGGCAGCAGGCTCGCGGGGTCGAGGCGGATCGGCCGGTCGGCGTCACCTTCCTCCCAGACCAGGCCGCTGCGGTCGACATTGGCACCGGCCGTGTCGATGGCATAGACCGTTGTGGAAAACACCGCGTCGCCATTGAGCGCCGCGTCCAACTCGCCGATGTCGCAGCGCTTGCCCCTGGGGATGCCAACGATGTCGGGAAGCAGGATGTCGACCGTGTCGATCAGCGGGTGTTCGGCAAGAAAAGTCGCCAGCCGCTCATCCACGGCCGGCGCTCACGGTGGTCAGGGTCATCGGTCGCTGGGTCGTTCAGATGCTCTCCTGCACCCACTCGACGAGCTTGGTTTTGGGCAGCGCCCCCACCTTGGTGGCGGCGACCGCACCATCCTTGAAGAGCATGAGCGTGGGGATGCCACGCACCCCGTACTTGGTCGGGGTCAGCGGGTTGTCGTCGATATTGACCTTCACGACCTTGACCTGCTCGCCCATCTCGCGGGCAAGCTCTTCGAGGTGCGGCGCGATCATCTTGCAGGGTCCGCACCACTCGGCCCAGAAATCGACGACGACCGGGGTCGACGACTTGACCACGTCCGCGTCGAACGCGGCATCGCTCGTTTGATGCACTGTCATGCTGGCCCATCCGTCATTGTGGCTCGACGCCTGTCAGCGGCGCCGTTGCGAGAAACGACTCTTGGATCAGCCACCGGCCGTCGTCAAGCGGCCGCTGTGTTGCCCGGCCGGTGGACCAGCAGCAAGGGCTCGGGGATCGGCATCAGCAGCGGCACTGCCGTCCAGACCAGACCCGCACGAACCGCCCGGCCGGGATAGAGGTGCTGCAACAGCGCCGCATAGGCGGCGAGCTGCCGCAGGTAGGCCGACGGTGTCTCCTCCGGACGCAGCGGCGGCAGGCGGTTCGACTTGAAGTCGACGATGTAGACGGCCGCGTCGGTGACGGCGAAGCGATCGATCTGCCCGGCGATCACGCTGCCGCCCACGCGGCCGAGAACGGGTTGCTCGGATCGGCTCGTCGGTCCGAAGGCCGGCGCGAGGTCGGGAAGCGACAGCACCCCCCTCACCTGCCGCGCGAGCTCGGCCTTGGCCGCATCGTCGAGGCCCGGCCACCGGGCGAGGCGGTCGTCGAGCACGGCGTCGCGCGCCACCGGTTCGCGCGCCGCCAATTCGTGCAGCAGCCGGTGCAGGGCCGTACCGAACAGCCGGGCGTCAGCGGCCCCGGCAGCCAAAGGCGAGCTCGCGGGCATCGCCGCCGCCGCGTCACGCGACGGCTGCAGCAGACGCTCGGACGGTGGCTCGGGCGGTGGCGGGCGCTCGAGCCAGGCCGGCGGCGGCGACGCCGGGGGTGTAACCTGCAGTACCGCTGCCGGCTCGCTGCCGGCGACGCCCCGAACCAAGCGCAGGCTGCCGGGCACGCTGCCGGGCTCGGCGCCGGGCAGCTGGCGCAACGCCCGGCCGATGACGTCGTGCCAGGAGCCGTCGGCACGTCTGCGCCGCTGGCCCCAGCCGGCGACGTAGAGCCGGTCCCGCGCCCGGGTCATGGCGACATAGAGCAGGCGCCAGCGCTCGGCCGCCTGCAGCCTCTTCTGCTGCTCGACGACCCGCTGGCTCACGGGGTCGCGCTCGGGTGCGGCAGCCCGCCAGAGCGGCAGCCGGCTCTGCGGATCGAAGAGCAGCCGGTCCCTGGCATCCTGCGGGGTGTAGGGACCGGCCTCGGCGAGGAACACGATGGGCGCTTCCAGACCCTTCGCACCGTGCACGGTCATGACGCGAACGGCGTCCGTGCCCTGCTCCAGGTCGCGCTTTAGGCTCTCGGCATCGAGGCCGAGCCAGTGGATGAAGCCCTCGAGCGAGGCCGGGTGCCCCTCCTCGTAGGCCAGGGTCTGGGCAAGGAAGGCCTCGATCGGCTCGGCCGCATCGGGCCCTAGGCGCTCGAGCAGGCGCCGGCGGCCGCCTTCCGGGCCGAGGATGCGGGTGAAGAGCTCAAAGGGTGGCATGAAGTCGGCCATGGCGAGCCAGCCGCGAAACCGCTGCCAAGCCACGGCGAACGGCGCAGCGCCCTGTTCACCAAAATGGCGCAGCCGCTCGACCAGATGCTTGCGGTGACGCGAGAAAGCGAGGCGAAAAAGCGCGTCTTCATCGAGGCCGACGAGCGGGCTTTTGAGCAGGGCGGCCAGCGTCAGATCGTCCTCGGGGAGCAGCAGCGCCCGGCCGAGAGCCATCAGGTCCTCGACGGCAATGCTGTCGGTGAGCTTGAGCCGGTCGGCACCAGCAACCGGAATGTCGTTCTCCTTCAGTGCTTTGAGTATGCGCTCCTGGGCGATGCCGCGGCGCTGCAGGAGGATCAGGATGTCGCCGGCGCGGATCGGCGAGCCGGTGGCCTCGAGCACGGCACCGCTGTCGAGCCAGTTCTTGATGGTAGCGGCGATCCGTGTCGCGAGCTTGGCCTCGGTCTCGTCGGCATCGAAGCGCTCGGTCGGTAGCTGCCAACCCTCGGGCGGCCGGCCGGCGCGCTCGGCGGGCTCTATCAGCGGCCAGATCTCGACGGTGCTCCAGGCATTTCGCCGAAAAGTCTGATGCGAAGCGGCAGCGTCACCAGCGACCGAAGTGCCGATCGCCGGATCGCTCAGGACCGCGTCCACGGTCTCGAGGATGGCCGGCCCCGAGCGGAACGAGAGGTCGAGGACGGTGCGCTCGAGCGGCCGCCGGCCCGCCTCGAACGCCCGAGTCAGGCGGTCGCGTACAGCGGCGAAGCTCGCGAGGTCGGCTCCCTGGAAGCTGTAGATCGATTGCTTCTCGTCGCCGACAACGAAGAGCGTGCGATGCCCAAGCGCAGCCCCCTCGCCGGCACCGAACTCCTCGACCAGATGCCCAATAATCGCCCATTGCGTGGGGCTGGTGTCCTGCGCCTCGTCGACGAGCAGGTGGTCGATCCGGGCATCGAGCTTGAAGCGCACCCAGTCACGCTTCTCGGGATCGCGGAGCAGCATCTCGGATCGGGTGATGAGGTCGTCGAAATCGAGCGCCGCCGCCTGTCGCTTGGCTTCGCCGTAGGCGTCGATGACGGCGTAGCCTGCCCTCAAAAGGACGGCCGTACGGCGCCCGATATCCCAAGCCTTGAGCGCCTGGATCACCCGCTCAAGCCGCGCCTGCTCGACCGTCAGGGCGCGATGATGCCCCGGATCGAGGGCCGGCGGCCCCAACGTCGCCAGGGCTTCACCATCCTTCTTGAGAAAGTGGCTCGTATAGTCGTCGAACAACGTCACCCGGTCGGCTTCGGCGGCGTTGAGCCAGGCAAGGGTGATGCGACCGCGCTTGGCGTGGCTGGCTGCGGCGCCGAGCAGCGCGTTGGCTGCCGGTACGAGGTTTCGACTATCCACTTCCTCGGCGCGGCACGCATGCGCGATGATGGCCTCGCGCGGGTTCTCGAGATCTGTTTCCAAGAGATTGGCGACGGCGCGAACCACGCCTTCGCTGCCACCATACTGCAAGGTCAGTTCGCTGAGTTGCTGGCGGTGGACGAGGCACTGCGCAATGGCGTCGGTAAGCGAATCGTCGCCCAGCAGCACGGCGAGTTCCTCGATCGCCTCTTGCAGCGCCGGTTCCGGGCTGGCCAGCACTTGCTGGCGCGCCTCGATCTGCAGCTCCTTCGCGGTCCGCTCGTCGATCAGCTCGAAATGCGGCGCAATGCCGGCCTCCAGCGGAAAGCGGCGCAACAGGCTCTGGCAGAAGCCGTGGATGGTCATGATCGGTAGGCCGGACGGCAGGTCGAGAACCTGGGCGAAGAGGCGCCGGGCGCGGTCGATGACCGTTCGCCCGGGGGGCTCGCCGCTGAGCGCGGCAAGCTGCCCGTGCAGGGTTTCGGCGTCCGGCTCCACCGCCCAATCGGCCAGCTGCTTTTCGATCCGGGCCGCCATCTGGGCGGCCGCCGCCTTGGTGAAGGTGATGCACAGCACGCTCTCGGGATCGGCGCCGGCGAGCAGCAGCCGGAGCACGCGGTTGGTCAGAACACGGGTCTTGCCGGTGCCGGCATTGGCGGTGACCCAGACCGAGCGGGTCGGATCGGCGGCCGTGCTCTGCGCCGGGGTCGCGCGCTCAGTCACCGGCACCGCGCCATTCCTTGATCCGGGCGAGATGTGCGTAGGCGTTGTAGCGTGGGGCCACGTCCGGGCGGGGCACGGCGAAGAACGGGGTTTGCGGGTCGGCGAAGCTGGCGAACAGCCGGCCGACACCATCGCGCGCCGCTTCGATCAGGCCGGCAAGTTCCTCCTGCTTGGCCACGGGCTTGACCTCGCCAGGCGTCGGCCCGGCCTTCAACGGCCAGTGCTCGAGCGCCTCGATCACCCCCTCGAGGCCGGCAAAGCCGCCACCGGCGGCGATCGCCGCCTCAAGCGGCAGCTGCGGGCTGAGGCCGGACTTGATATCGCCCGGCGTCGGGATGGCGCCGGTCTTGTAGTCGGCGATGCCAAGCCCGCCCGAGCCGCGCACCTCCAGCCGGTCGGCCCGCGCCCGGATGATGTAGCGGCCGTCGGGGCCGAGCCGGAGCGCGCCTTCGCTCTCCGCCGCGATGCGCCGGATCAGGCCGCGCCGACGGGCCTCCTCGGCCACGAACCAAGTCGCGATGCGCTTGAAACGCGGCCACCAGAGGGCCTGCATCTCGGGCTGGTCGGCGAACCGCCGAAAGGCCTCGAGACCCATGAGGGTCAGCGACTCCTCGGCTTCGGGCGGCAGCTCGACCGGCCAGGTCTTGACGAACCGCTCTAGCACGTCGTGGATGATCGCACCCTGCTCGCGCACCCCGGGATCGGCATCGAGCGGGTCGAGTTCCTCGAGGCCGAGGATGCGCCGCGCATAGACGCTGTAGGGATCGCGCATCAGCGTCTCGATCTCGGTGACCCAGAGGTCTGTCGGCCGGGCGGCAGCCGGTGGGCAGGGAGCCGGCGGCGGACACGGCCGGACCGGGCCCGTCGGTTGATCGAGACGCCTGGCCCAGGCGAGCCAGGCGGGATCGAGTGCAAGCCGGTCGCGGCGATGCAGGGCCCGGGTAACCGTGTCGAGCCGCTGCAGCCAGCGCGATGGCACGGTCGGATTGCCGCCTTGATCCTTGAGGCTGCGGGTGAGCAGCACGTCCGAAGCCGTTGCACTCATGAGCAGGTCGTGCGCTGCAATGCCGATCTGGAACTCGACCGGCGGCAGGCCGAGGGCGCGCCGGAGATGGCGGTTGAGCCAGGGGCCGGGCTCGGCCGTCTTCGGCCAGGTGCCCTCGTTGAGCCCGGCGACGATCACCCGATCCGCCTCGACCAGGCGTGCCTCAAGCTGGCCCAGGATCATCAGGCGTGGGTGGCTCCGGCTTTGCGGGCGAACCGCCTCGCCGCCCATCAGCACGGCGAGCACCGCGGGATAGGCGTTGCCCGAAGGCGCCGCCTCGCCCTCGCCGGCCTGCATCAGCCGCGCCAGGAAATCGCGCGTCGCCTCGCCGGTCTCCATCGCCCAGAGCTCGGCCGGATTGCCGGTCTCGTCGGCGGCGAGCCACTCGACCAGCCCAACATGGGCGGCGACGAGACCCGGCAGGTCGCCGCCCTCGCCGAAAGCGCTTTGCCCAGCTGCAAGGAGTGGGGCGGCGGCGATGGCGAAGGCGTCGAGCCAATCGATCAGGGGTTCGAGCTCGGGTCTCGGCCGCTCGCGCAGGGCCGACTGCAGGGCGCCGAGCCCCCTGCCCCGCCGCGGCCCGCGCAGGATCCGGCGCTCGAGCTGGCGCGCCAGGCGGCGCAGGTCGCCAGGTGGCAGGCCGCCCCTCACCATCGGGTGCTTGAGCGCCGAGAGCAGCGGCACCGGGCCGCCATCGCCGAGCAGCGCATGTGCGGTGAGCAGGAAGAGGCTGCCCGGTGGCGTCTGGTCGAGCGGCACGCCGGCGCTGTCGTCGACCACCACGTCGAATCGCTCGAGCTCGGCGGCGACCCGGCGGGCGAGCTGCCGGTCGGGCGTAACCAGGGCGGCGGTGCGGCCGGGTACCTCCAGCGCCTCGCGCAGCTTGAGCGCCACCAGGAGCGCTTCGAGGCCGTGGCTTTCGCACTCGGCGACCGCGAGCCCGTCGAACGCCGCATCGGGCGGCGAGGCCATCGCTTGCCAGGCCTCGGCAGTCGCTGCCGGGCGCATAATCTCGGCGATGAGCGCCCGCCGTGCCGGCGACGCCCGGGGCGGCGCAAGGTCCGGCCAATAGCCGACATCGGCGGGCTCCCGGCCGACCTGCTCGAGCAGGCGCTTGATCGCGAAGAAGGGATGGGTCGGCCCGATGGTCTCCCAGGTCGCGGGCTCGATCGAGGGATCGAAGCCCGGCAGCACGACCATGCCCCGGTCGAGCTCGAGCACGGCCGCCAGGAGGTCGGCCACGGCGGGCACCGTGCCGGTGATGCCGGCGGCGATGACCGGGCCGGGTGGCGGCGCGCGCCCGAGAGCGTCGGCTGCGGCTGCAAGGCGCTCGTTGCGCCAGGTGGCGGGGTCGACCGCCGCCTCGTCGGCCAGCACGGCGGGCCACACCTCGTCCAGAATGCCGAGAAAGGTCACCACCTCCTGCCAGTGCTCGGCGAGGTCGGCGGGGACGAGGTCGTGCAGCCGGGCGAGGCTGGCCCGCTCCGTTTGCACGAGATCGAGCAGCTCGGCGAGCGCCGTGGCCAAGCGGATCGCCTGCTCGTCCGGCATCGCCGCCTTGGCCTTGACCAGGCGGGCGAGCAACAGGCGGCGGCGGAGCGGATCGATCGCCGGCGGTCCGTCTGCCGCATCGGCTGGCAGTGGTAGCGGCAGGTCGCTCAGATCGACCTCGCCTATTGGCTGCAGGCGCGGCAGCAGCAGGGCCGATGATTTCATCAGCGCGAGGAAGGTGTTGCGCAACTCGAGACAGGCCCGGCGGCTCGGCAGGAGGATCAGGTGGTCAGCGAGATGCTCGGGCGGCTGGCGCAGCAGGCCGGTCGCGAGGCTCGGCAAAAAGGGCCGTTCGGCGGTGATGGTGAGAAGCTGACCCATGAGGGGCGCGCGCTACTTCGAGTTGATCAAGGAGGCCAGCCGGTGGTGCCAGCCCTCGTCCGGCGAGGTCAGATGCAGCGACCGCCGCTCGCCCCCCTCGTCGGCGATCTCGATCAGCAGGGCCGATGGCGGAAAGGTGCCCTCACCGGCGCGCAGCGGCCACTCGACGATGAGGATGCCGAGATCGCCCGCCTCGTCGAGACCAAGCTCGAAAAGCTCTACCGGGTCATCGATGCGGTAGAGATCGGCGTGGGTGATCGAGCAGTAGTCGGTCTCGTAGCGCTGCACCAGGGTGAAGGTGGGCGATGGCACCTCGACCGGCTCGCCGACCATCGCTTGGATCATCGCCCGGGCGATCTCGCTCTTGCCGGCCCCTAGGTCACCCTCGAGCAGCACGACGTCGCCCTGGCGGAGGTCCAGCGCGAGGCCACGCGCGAAATCGAGCGTGGCCTCGCGGGTCGAGAAGCGCAGCCATCGGTCGAGGCCGGGCATGCGCGGCTCGGGTACGTCAGTAGCGATACTGCTCGGTCTTGAACGGCCCGCCGTGCTCGACGCCAATATAAGCGGCCTGGTCGTCGCTGAGCCGGGTGAGCTTCGCCCCGAGCTTGTCGAGGTGCAGTGCCGCAACCTTCTCGTCGAGATGCTTGGGCAGCACGTAGACCTGGCTCTGGTACTGCCCGTGGTTGTTCCAGAGTTCCATCTGCGCCAGCACCTGGTTGGTGAAGGAAGCGCTCATCACGAAGCTCGGGTGGCCGGTGCCGCACCCGAGATTGACCAGCCGGCCCTTGGCGAGGAGGATGATCTGTTTGCCGTCGGGGAACTCGATCTGGTCGACCTGCGGCTTGACCTCGGTCCACTTGAAGTTCTGCAGGTCGGCAACCCGGATCTCATTGTCGAAGTGGCCGATATTGCAGACGATGGCGCCATCCTTCATTGCTCGCATGTGATCGACGGTGATGATGTCCTTGTTGCCGGTGGCGGTGACGAAGATGTCGGCCCTGGGCGCGGCATCTTCCATCGTCACCACCTCGAAGCCCTCCATCGCAGCCTGCAGCGCGCAGATCGGATCGATCTCGGTGACCATGACGCGGGCGCCGGCGTGGCGCAGCGATTCGGCCGAGCCCTTGCCGACGTCACCGTAGCCGGCGACCACGGCAACCTTGCCAGCCATCATCACGTCGGTGGCGCGGCGGATGCCGTCGACCAGGCTCTCGCGGCAGCCATATTTGTTGTCGAACTTGGACTTGGTGACGCTGTCGTTGACGTTGATGGCCGGGCACAGGAGGGTGCCCTTCTTCGCCATGTCGTAAAGACGAAGGACACCGGTCGTGGTCTCCTCGGAGATGCCCTTCACCTGCTTCATCAACTCGGGATGTTTCTGGTGCATGACGAGGGTGAGGTCACCGCCGTCGTCGAGGATCATGTTCGGCGTCCAGCCGTCCGGACCCTGGATGGTCTGCTCGATGCACCAGTCGTACTCCTCCTCGGTCTCGCCTTTCCAGGCGAAGACGGGCACCGCCGAGTCGGCGATCGCGGCGGCAGCCTGATCCTGGGTCGAGAAGATGTTGCACGACGACCAGCGCACGGTGGCGCCGAGATGCGTCAGTGTTTGGATCAAGACGGCTGTCTGGATGGTCATATGCAGGCAGCCGGCGATCCGAGCCCCCTTCAAGGGCTGGCGCTCGCCGAACTCTTCGCGCAGCGCCATCAGGCCCGGCATCTCCTTCTCGGCAATGGCGATCTCGCGGTGGCCCCAGCCGGCGAGGCTCATATCCGCGACCTTGTAGTCGGAAAATTCACTCATTCTCGGGACTTTCTCGGTTTGCAGTGTGCCGGTCCGCCTCGATCGACGCAGGCAAAGATGGGGCGACAAGGTGCGGCGTCGAGTCCGCCGACCGTGCGCCGGGTGGTGGCCGGGACGGCAGCGGCGCCCGCTGATCCGGTCTCGCCCCCGTCTTAAGGCCGGCTGATACAGATGCAAGCGGCATGGCGGCGACCAGCTTTGCCGCCGTCGACCCCGCGCTGATCGTCAACCGCCTTTACACGCAGCTTGGTTTCACGGCATATCCAAGCTCCGACGGAACACAGGGCAGCTGATTCGGTAATGGTGCCGCGGCGCCGGCGACTGGTGATGAGGATGTGCGAGCACGCCAGTGAGGCAATGGCTCGGGTAGCGACAGCTATCCCTACTCGTCTGTGCGTGCTCGGCTCGGCGCAGCGGGCGTGGCTGCGGCTTCGACTTATCCTCCCCTGAGCCGCGTTTTCCGCGAGGACGCTTGCTCAGGGGACGTTCGACGAGCCCGCAAGTCACTTTCTCGAGAGCCATGCCATGACCGTGTCCCATTCTACGTCCGCAGCCGCTCCCACCCAGTCGTCACCGATTGCCGTTGCCGCCAGTGCGGCCGCGGGCGGTGATCGAATCGTCATCTTCGACACGACACTTCGCGACGGCGAACAGTCGCCCGGCTGCTCGATGTCGACGCCTGAAAAGATCCAGGTGGCGGAGTTGCTCGAGCAGATGGGCGTCGACGTCATCGAGGCGGGCTTTCCGATCGCTTCCGAGGGCGATTTCGAGGCCGTGCAGAGGATCGCCGAGCGGGTGACCGAGAGCGTGGTCTGCGGCCTCGCCCGGGCCGCCAGGGGCGATATCGACCGCGCCGCCGAGGCCCTGCAGAAGGCGCGGCGCAAGCGGATCCACACCTTCATCGGGACCTCGCCCTTGCACCGCGAATTCCAGTTGCAGCTCGACCAGGAGCAGGTTCACGAGCGGGTCGGCGAGAGCGTAAAGCGGGCACGCGGCTTCACCGACGACGTCGAGTGGAGTGCAATGGACGCGTCGCGCACCGAGCACGACTTTCTCTTTCGCTGCATCGAGACGGCGATCGCTTGTGGCGCCACCACGATCAACATCCCGGATACCGTGGGCTATGCCTATCCCGAGGAATTCGCCGACCTGATCAAGAAGATCCGGGACAGCGTGCCGAATATCGACCGGGCGGTGCTCTCGGTCCATTGCCACAACGATCTGGGCTTGGCTGTCGCCAACAGCTTGCGCGCGGTGCAGGCCGGAGCGCGGCAGATCGAGTGCACGATCAACGGGATCGGCGAGCGCGCGGGCAATTGCGCGCTCGAAGAGGTGGTAATGGCGGTCAAGACGCGCCATGACCGGCTGCCTTACGCGAGCCGCATCGACACGACCCGGATCATGGCGGCTTCTCGGCTGGTCTCGGCGATCACCGGCTTCAACGTCCAGCCGAACAAGGCGATCGTCGGCGCCAATGCGTTCGCGCACGAGAGCGGCATTCATCAGGACGGCATGCTGAAGAACGCCCAAACCTACGAGATCATGCGGCCCGAGGACATCGGCCTGATCAAGTCCAACCTGATCATGGGCAAGCATTCCGGCCGGCATGCCTTCAAGACCAAGCTGCTGGAGCTCGGCTACGAGCTCGGCGCCAACGCGCTCGAGGATGCGTTCGTCCGCTTCAAGGCATTGGCTGACAAGAAGAAAGAGATCTTCGACGAGGATCTGGTGGCACTCGTCGACAACGAGATCGCAACCGCGGGTCAAACCATCCGCTTCGTCCGGCTCGATCTGCATTGCGGCAGCCACGTGACGCCCAAGGCAGAGCTGACGCTCGAAATCGAGGGCGTCGAACGGTCGGCCTCGGCCACCGGCGACGGGCCGGTCGATGCGACCTTTCGGGCGATCAAGGCGCTCTACCCGCATGATGCCGAACTGCCGCTGTTCCAGATCCATGCGGTGACCGAAGGTACGGATGCCCAGGCGATCGTGACCGTGCGCCTCGAGGAGGACGGGCGGACCGCGACCGGCCAGTCCGCCGATACCGACACGCTTGTCGCTTCGGCCCAGGCCTATGTCGGGGCGCTCAACAAGCTGCTCACCAAGCGCGGGCGCAAGGCACCGGAGGCGCTCGCCGTCTAGCGCCCGGCGCCAGCAGTCCGGCGCCCGGATAGGGTTCAGCGTTGCGGATGCCCGAACGGCGGTGCCGGGCCGAAGGCAAGCGTCGGCGAGAACGGCGAAAATCCCCCAGGGCGTTTAACCAAGTAACTAAATTTCAACTATTTCGTGGCAGTGTTGCGTCTGGGCGGGTATTCGTCGTCATCGGCAGACGAGGTGCCGGCCCCTTGTTGCCCTGGCCGACCGCCAGCCGGTCGCCGAGCTTCAGCCACCGATGCTTAACCGCCGAGCCCGGAGCGGACCAAGCCCCCATGTTCTCGCGCCTTTTGGGTCTCTTCTCGGCCGATCTTGCCATCGATCTCGGCACCGCGAATACGCTGGTCTTCATGAAGGGGCGCGGCATCGTCCTTAACGAGCCCTCGGTCGTGGCGATCGCCACGCTCAAGGGCCGCAAGCAGGTGCTCGCCGTCGGCCTCGAGGCCAAGGAGATGGTCGGCCGCACCCCCGGGAACATCGAGGCGATCCGCCCGCTGCGGGATGGCGTGATCGCCGATTTCGAGGTCGCCGAGGAGATGATCAAGCACTTCATCAGGAAGGTGAACAAGTCGCGCGGATTCGCCAGCCCGCAGGTCATCATCTGCGTGCCCTCGGGCTCCACGGCGGTCGAGCGTCGCGCCATCCAGGAAGCGGCCGAGGCAGCGGGGGCGCGCCGCGTGCATCTGATCGAGGAGCCAATGGCGGCAGCCATCGGCGCCGGTCTGCCGGTGACCGAGCCCACGGGCTCGATGGTGGTCGATATCGGCGGCGGCACCA
>CAZNWE010000017.1:0-59315 GCA_964576715.1 uncultured Geminicoccaceae bacterium
GGCCTGCTCCGAGATCGGCACCATCGGCAAGAGCGACGTCTGCGACTGAGCGATCCTTCGACCCGCGACGCGGCGGCCGGTCCATGCTCCGGGCCGGCCGCCAGCCGGCTGCCTGGCAGCCGGGTGACCAAAGGAGAGACCCGATGCACCGCGCCCTCGCCCTCGCCTGCCTGCTCGCCGCCGGCCTTGCCGCCACCGGCCTCACCACGGTTGATGCCGTGGCCAAGGAATACAACCAGCGCCCGTTCCTCGCCCCCGGCGAGAGTGCCAAGGTGCAGCGGGTGATCTCGCAGGGCCGGGCGATGCGCGGCAACCAGGCCGGCATCGACGGCGACAAGGTGATCAATCCGAACGCGTCGATCGTCAACACCGGCTGTGGCAAGCTCTCGGTCGGCAATGTCGAGACCAGCGGCCGCCCCGGCCAACGCCAGCCCCGCGAAAACATCGTGGTCGCGCGCGAGATCATCAACGCCCCGATCAATTGCGGCACCCGCGGCCGGCGTTGAGCCGGAATCGACGCGCCAGCCGCCCGCGCCCACAGCCAAAGAACGGACGGCCAGAGCCATGCCCGAGCAGACCCGAACCAAGCCGCTTGCCCTTCTCGGCCTCGCCGCCGTCGCGCTGGCCGCCGCCGGCTGCGCCTTCACCCCGCCCGAGCGGGCGACCATCGCACAGCAGCCGAAAACCCTGCCGGTGCGCAACATCACCAGTTTCTCGGCCTCGCTGCGCTGCATGGACGACCTCTTCCTGCGGCACGGCAAGACCAACTACCTGGTGACCGCGCAGGAGATCCCGGACGCCACGGGCCAGGTGCAGACCGGGACCAAGGAGATGCTGATCTCCGCGATCTCGCAGATGTCGGTGAAGAGCAACGCCTTCAACTTCATCGATTTCGAGGAGTACGGCTCGGTCTTCGTGCTCGGCAGCTTCCTCGCCGATCCGGGCGGCCCGCCGGTCCCGGCCGGCTTCGAGGTGCCCAACTACTATATCCGCGGGGCGATCACCCAGCTCGACAGCGGCGTGGTCGCCGAAAGTGTCGGTGGCGGCATCGGCCTCGAGGACGCCGATATCGGGGCCAGTGCCGACCAGGTGATGTCGGTGGTCTCGGTCGACCTCAATGTCGGCAACGTGCTCAACCGACGCATGCTGCCCGGGGTCTCGGCCAACAACTCGATCGTCGTGCGCCGCTCCGGCCAGGCGGTCGACGCCGGGGCGACGATCAACAAGCTCGGGGCCAATTTCAACCTCAGCTTCAACCAGTCGGAAGGCATGCACTCGGCCGTCAGGAGCCTGATGGAGCTCAGCACCATCGAGATCACCGGCAAGCTGCTGCAGGTCCCCTACTGGCGCTGCCTCGAGATCGAGCAGACCAACCCCGAGGTGGTCGCGGTCGCCCGCAGCTGGTTCGACAGCATGTCGCAGAGCGAGCGCGCCAGCTTCGTCCAGCGGGCGCTCAAGAGCCAGAACCGCTACCAGGGCCCGGTCAACGGCGAGCTCGACAGTGCCACCCGCGACGCCGTCGGCGCCTATCAGGCCGAGCGCGGGCTGATCGCCGACGGGCGGATCAATTTCGACCTCTATGCCGACCTGATCGGCTCCGACCTCGCGCTCGGCCGCGAGCCGGCGCCGGCGCGCGCCCCGGACCCGTTCATCCCGGCCTCGACCGAGATCGCCCAGCCGATCAGCGTCAACCTCACGACACCGCGCGGCCCGGCGCACCGCTACGCCCCGGGCGAGGCCATCGGGCTGACGCTGCGCAGCAGCGCCGACTCCTTCGCCTATTGCTACTACCAGGACGGCGCCGGCCGGATCGCCCGGATCTTCCCCAACCGCTTCGCGCCGGATCCCTACCTGCCGGCCCGCCAGCCCCTCTACCTCCCGGGTGCCGCCCCCTTCGACCTCGTGCCGGAACGCGCCGGAGCCATCGAGGAGGTGCTCTGCGTCGCCGCCGGCAGCGAGATCGGCCGCAACCTGCCGCCCTTGCTGCAGGCCGAGGACCTGACACCGCTGCAGGTCGAGAGTATCGACCAGGTGGCCGAACTGCTGCGCGCCGCCAGCCCCAACGGCATCGCCGCCTCCCGCGTCAAGATCACCGTGACCAACTGAGTGCCCGGTCGCGGCCCGCGACCAAGAGCCAGCGAACCGAGGAACGCCGCCATGTCGTGCCCCGCCCCGCCGCGGTACCCGTCGCCCACGCCTGGTCCCGGCCCGGCGCGTCGTCCTGCCGGATCCGTCAGGCCCGGGGCCGCGGCGGCTCAGGGCTCGCCGACGCTGAACCGTCCCGCCCCCACCCGGTTGACCTCGGGCGGCGTGGCGACGGCCGCGAGCCTGACCTCGCCGGCCCCGATCATGTTGACCACGGCCGTCTCCGCCGCCGCCTCGACCACCACCGAGCCGGACCCGGTGACGTCGACGCGCAGCGCCGCAAGCGTGCCGTCCCGGACGACGATCCGCCCGGCCCCGGTGACCCCGGCGGTCAGGTCACCGTCCACCGCGGCCACCTCGATCGAGCCGTCGCCGATAGCTGCGAGCTCGGCCTCGCGCACCGCCCCGGCGCGCAGCACGCCGCCGACCACCTCGAGCCGCACC
The DNA here is from genome assembly GCA_964576715.1 of uncultured Geminicoccaceae bacterium. GTDB lineage: Bacteria > Pseudomonadota > Alphaproteobacteria > Geminicoccales > Geminicoccaceae > SLRI01. The sequence goes on from CAZNWE010000017.1 coordinate 2,590, forward strand.
GGCCCCAAGAGATCGCCGATCGCCGCCTCGCCGGTGAACGCCGCCAGCTCGAGCCGGGCACCGACCGGCAAGTCGAGCACGAGGTCGAGCGGTGCGGCCGCACCACTCTTGGCCGAGGCCGACGCGGCGCTGCCGCCGATCACGACGTTCGAGCTGGCCCCGGGCCCGGTGACGACGGTCACCCGCTCGACCACGGTCACCGAATGGCCGCCCGCCTGGGCCTTGACCCGGAGCACGCGGTCGCTGACGGCGACCTCGAGGGCGGCTCTGGCATCGGCCGGCCCCCTGACCACCAGCCGCGCCTCGGCACCCTCGACCGGGCGCACCTCCAGCGTCCCGGCCAGCCCCTCGAGCACCGCCCCCTCGACCACGAACGGCCCGTGCTCGGTCACCGGCTCGGCCACTGCCGGGACCAGGATGGCACTGGCGAGGAAAACCGCGAAAGCTTGGCTGACGGCGCGCATGGCAGGGCCCTTCCGGTCGTGGCAACCAACCGGAGCCTACCAGAAATGCCGGCCGTGGCCCATGCGCTTCGCCGCCCTAGGCCTCGCCCTCGGCGCTCTGGCCGGGCCCGCGGCAGCGGAGATCGCCCCGGGTGGCGAGCGCCCGGCCGGGCCGAGCCAAGGCCAGGCCCCGACCCGGGTCGGCGCCGAGCTCGAAGGCGAGGTCGGCGCCCGCTGCTGGCAGGAAGGCCGGGAGATCGTCAGCGAGAACGCCTTCGCCACGGCCGCCATTCCGCCGGGCTTGCGCGAACAGGCGATCAACCTGCGCGGCCGCGACCGCAGTGCGGTGCTGCTGCCGCTCGGCCAGACGTTCTGCCTCTTGACCGTCAGCCCTTGACCGCCCAACCCTTAGTGCCCGCCCGGGTCGAGCCCTGGAGACCAGACATGCCAAGCAACAGCCGCCCACCGCAGCCCGCGACCCGGCTCGCCGCCGCCGCGCTCGCCACGGCCCTCGCCTGCCTGCCGGCCGCCGGCTGGAGCGAGGAGATCGTGATCTTCCAGGATGTCCCGAGCGTCGAGGAGCTCAACGCCGTCCTCTTCGGCGACAGCGGTGACGCCGCCCCGGCACCGATCAAGACCCGCGCCATCCGCTTTCACGAGGCGGAAGCACCGGCCGCGCCACCGCCCGAGACCGCCGGTGCGGTGGCCAGCGCCGCCCCCGCGGCGCCGACCCCGGCCCCGCCACCGCCGAGCGGCACCGCGCTCGGCCTCAACATCCTCTTCGCATACGATTCGACCAGCGTCATGCCGGAATCGATCCCCTACCTGCAGCGCCTCGGCGAGGTGCTGAGCCTGCCCGAGAACCAGGGCAAGGCGGTCAGCATCATCGGCCACACCGACGCCTCCGGCAGCGCCGCCTACAACCAGAACCTCTCCGAGCAGCGGGCCCTCGCCGTCGGCCAGTACCTCGTCGACACCTGGCAGATCGACCCCAGCCGCCTCGGCGTCGAGGGCCGCGGCAAGAGCCAGCCCCTCGCCGGCACCGATCCCTATGACGGGATCAACCGCCGGGTCGAGTTCTACGCGATCGAATGACCACGGGCCCCGCGTCCCGGCCGCAGCCGCCGGCCCGGAACGTCGCCCGGGCCGGCCTCCTGTTGTCGCTCTGGCAGGTGCGCGCCGACCTCTACCAGAGCCTGGAGGAGCACACCCGCGCCGCCCTCGCCGGCAGCAACAGCATGGATGCCGATGCCATCGAGGACTTCATCGAGCAGCAGGTGACCACCGAACAGACCGAGTACATCGCCCAGTTCCTGTTCGTCCTCAGATGCGCCGGCTGCACCGAGCCCGGCCCGTTGGCCGCCTATATCGATCGCCACAACCAGATGATCGACCGTTTCCTCGCCGACCTCGAGATCCGGGACGGCGTCGCGAGGCCGGTGGGGGCACGGCACAAGCAGCGGCTCTGGCGGCTGAAGAACGCGCGCTTCAACGAACGGATGAAGGCGGGCTCGCTCGAGCGGCTCGGCGACGACCGCCTCGTCCTCACGCTCAAGGATTTCGAGCGTTTCATGGCCATGCACATGGACCCGACCCTCTGCCGCGACCGGCTCGATGCGCTGATCAAGGCCGGCCTGCTCGCCGACGAGGTGCGCCCCAATCTTCGCCTGATCTGGTCCGAGGGCGCGCTCGAAGCACTCGTCGCCCGGCATCTCGACGCCCTCGCCGAACGGCTCCTGGAGGTGGCGAATGCGCCGGACTAGCCTTGCCCTCTGCCTCGTTGCGGCACTCCTCGGCCAGGTCGCGCTCGCGGCCACGGATCTGCGCATCCAGCTCAACCCCGCCCTCGCCGAGCTCCACACCGCCGACCCGGCCAAGGCCGAGGCGGTGCTCGACGCCCTCGCCCGGATCATCGCGCAAGGCACACCGGCGAGCCCGCCACCGGCAACCCGCTCGATCGAGAACCCCGCGGAGCGGGCGCTGATCGAGGGCAACCCGCTGTTCGAGGAGGCTTGGCGCATCGACCCCAAGGCCGCCCTCGAGCAGCTGCGCGAGATCATGGCATCCGGCGGCGGCCAGTAGGGCTTGCCGGACCGTCCGATGCAAGGCTCGAGCCCGAGCGGGCCGGCAACGCCGCCGCCGAAACCAGCAACAGGATCGACGCGGCATGGCTGAGAGTGCCAGCGACGGGCCAGCGGGCGACGGGCGAGCCGCCTCGCTCGGCCGCCGGCCGCAGCTTGGCGGTGGCGACGCGCGCCGTGTCGGCGCCGCCTCGGCCCCGGCGCTGCTCCTCGCCCTCGGGGCGCGGCAGCGAGCCGGCAAGCTCGCCTGGCTCTTCGTCCTCGCCCTCGGTGCCGCCGCCCTCGAGGTGGTCGGGGTCGGCCTCGTCTTCCCGTTGATCTCGCTGGTCTACGATCCGACGCTGATCGAGCGGTCGGCCTCGCTGGCCCGGGTGCATCGGCTGGTCGGCGCACCGGACCCGACGCTCTTCGTCATCGGCACGGCCTTGCTCATGGTCGCGGTCTTCGTCGCCAAGGCCGCCTACATGACCGCCTTCCACCATTTGGAGTTGCAGGTGCTGGCGGCCTGGCAACACGCGACCAGCCGTGCTCTGGTCAGCCGTTATCTCGCGGCCCCGCTCGGCCAGACCACGGCACGGCACACCGCCGGCCCGATTCGCACGCTGAACAAGCTGGTGCCGATGGTGTTCGAGGGCTTCGTCCGCTCGACCCTGACCGTCGCGGTCGACACCCTGGCGATCGCCGCCCTCGTCCTGTTCGCGGCGATCCTCGAACCGCGAGTGATCGCCGTGGCCTGCCTGATGCTCGTCCTGCTGCGCACCCAGAGCTGGGTGATCGGCCGGCGGATGACCCGGCTCGGCGGGGCCCATACCGGGCTCGCCAAGACCTGGCAGCAGGTGCTGCAGGAAAGCCTGGGCGGCCTCAAGGAGGCCAGGGTGCTCGGCCGCGAGGGCCATTTCGCCGACAGCTTCGCCAGGATCGACGCCGCCATCGTCGACAACCGGCGGCGCTCGCTCTTTCTCTCGAGCCTGCCGCCGCAGCTGACCGAGGTGACGCTGTCCTGCGGCATCCTGCTGCTGATCGTGGGCGTGCTGGTCGCCAAGCAAACGCCCGCCGCCACGCTGGCCAGCCTCGCCGTGCTCGCCGCCGGTGCCTTGCGCGTCGCCCCACTCGCGGTGCGCCTCCTCAAGGCCGTCAACACCATCCGGCTGAGCAGCCATGCGGCAGCCCTGGTGGCGGGCGAGCTGGACCGCGCCGCGGCCGCACCGGCGCCGCCCCCGGCCCCGGCCGGCACCTTCGCGCGGCTGACCTTCGAGGGGGTCTGGTACCACCATCCGGGCAGCGCCCGGCCGACCCTTCGCGGCGTCGACCTGACGCTGCGCGCCGGCGAGTGCGTCGGCCTGATCGGCGCATCGGGTGCCGGCAAGTCGACCCTGGGCGACCTCCTGCTCGGCCTGCTGGCACCGACCCAGGGGCGGGTCCGGCGTGACGGCGCATCTCCGGAGGACGCCCCGGCGGACGGGCGCCGCGCGGCGCGGCCCCCCGCCGGCTACGTGCCGCAGCACGTCTTCGTCCTCGACGACACGGTGCGGCGCAACGTGGCCTTCGGTCTGCCCGACGCGCAGATCGACGACGCGACGGTATGGCAGGCGCTGGCCCAGGCGCAATTGCGGGCCCACGTCGCAGCCCTGCCGCAGGGCCTCGATACCCGGCTCGGCGAGGCCGGTGCCAGGCTCTCCGCCGGGCAGCGGCAGCGGCTGGGCCTCGCCCGGGTACTGCATGCCGACCCCGCACTCCTGGTGCTCGACGAAGTCACCGCCGCCCTCGATGCGCAAACCGAGGCCGGCGTCCTCGACGCCATCCGGGCCCTCAAGGGCAGGAAGACGATCGTCCTGATCGGCCACCGCAGCAGCGTGCTCGCGGTCTGCGATCGCGTCGTCGTCCTCGCGGACGGCGTACTGCGAACGGTATCACGCGACGCCGGCGGCACGGCGCATGAGCGGCTGGCACCGGGCGCCGTGGCCTGAGCCAGCAGCGGTCGCGATCGACCCGATGCCCCATCGCCGAGCCCGAACCCCGCGTCAAATGGTGTTGGAGCCGGTCCGAGACGATGGCCGCCGGGTCGGCGCCGACCTTGACGACCGTAGCGAGATGGGGCCCGCCCACTCGGCCAGCGAGGCGGCGGGCCTGCCGAAAAGCACCATCGAAATAACCGCCGCGTGTCTCGTCATCGCCGCGCGATTGTGGCAAGTAGTCCCGGCGTGTCAGGCGCCGCCGAGGGTGCGCCGCCGAGATTGTGCAAGCGCGCCTGGGCAGCGCCCGGCCGCGACCGGCCCGCGCCGACGAGGACCACGAACCGCCCGGCCGATCAGGGTCCGGCAGAACAGGAACGTCATGGCCAAGAACCGCCTCGAGAAGAAGCTGCAACGCATCCGTCAGGATCCGAGCGGGGCGAAGGATTTCATCATCTGCGACGCCAAGGACGGCGACATGGGCGGCGGCATTCCGATGCCGGGGCCGGTGCTCGACGCGCACGGCCAGCCGACCGGCCGCTACAAGACGGCCGAGGACCATCTCGCCCAGGTGACCGCCCTGGTCGAGCAGGACATCCTCGACATGATGCTGCTGTCCTTGGGCAATCTCGACCGGCTGACCGGCCGCGGCGTGTTCTCCGGCAGCAAGATGGGCACCGCCATCCGCGCCAACGACACGACCGACATCTGGGGCGCCCGGCACAGCCGCTACAAGACGCAGCCCTCCGTACCGCACCGCACCGCCATCGTCGCGCAAGCCAAGCAGCTCACCGATCTCGGCCTCTACTCGATCACCTTCATGAACGACGCCGAGACGGACGCCTTGGCCGGCGAGCGCTACCGCGAGTTCCGCATCGAGTGCGAGGATAACGGCTTCAAGCACTTTCTCGAGGTCTTCAACCCCAATGTCGGGATGACCGAACTGGGCGCCGAGGAGATCGGCCAGTTCGTCAACGACAATATCGTCCGGGTGATCGCCGCCGTACCGATGGACCAGCGCCCGGAGTTCTTGAAGATCGTCTACAACGGCCCGCGCGCCTTGGCGGAGCTGGTCGCCTACGACCCCTCGATCATCGTCGGCATCCTCGGCGGCGGCGCCGGCACCACGCGCGACACCTTCGAGCTGTTGAAGGCCGCGCAGCAGGGCGGGGCGCGGGTCGTGCTGTTCGGCCGCAAGATCAACCTCGCCGAGGACCCGCTCAGCCTGGTGGCACTCATGCGCCGCATCGTCGAGGGCGAAATCGCGCCCGCAGAGGCGGTCAGGGCCTATCACGGCGCCCTGCAGGAGAAGAATCTGGCACCCAGGCGCCCGCTCGCCGACGACATCGAGATCACCGAGGCCGTCTTGAAGCTCTAAGAGCCTCAAAGGGCCAAATGGCCGACCGCGCCCGCCGCCAGCACCACCGCCCAGGCCGGAACCTGCCAGGCGGCGAGCGCCACGAAGGCTGCCGCCGCCACCGCCATGGCGAGGGGTGAGGTGACCCCCGCGGTGAACACCGGATCGTAGAGCGCGGCGGCCAACAGCCCGACCACGGCGGCGTTGACGCCCAGGAGCGCCCGCTGCGCCAGCGGTGCAGCACGCAACTCGGCCCAGAACGGCAGGACGCCGAGCACCAGCAAAGCCGAGGGCAGGAAGATCGCGAGGAGCGCCAGCACCGCCCCGACCACCCCGGTAGGCGGCGTCTGCATCACCGCGCCGAGGAAGGCGGCGAAGGTGAAGAGCGGCCCCGGCACCGCCTGGGCAGCACCGTAGCCGGCGAGGAACGCCTCGCGCTCGACGAGGCCGGGCCCGACCAACTCGGCCTGGAGCAGCGGCAGCACCACATGCCCGCCACCGAACACCAGGGCCCCGGCACGGTAGAACCCGTCGATCAGGCCGAGCACGGCATTGCCGCTGGCAGCAGCGCCGAGCGGCAGGGCGACGAGCAGTGCTGCGAAGCCGCCGAGACAGAGCCAGGCCAGGCCACGCCCGACCGGGACGGCGAGCCCGTCGGCCCCTGCTGCGGTTGCCGCCGGTCGCAGCCAGACCAGCCCGAGCAGGGCCCCGCCGAGGATCACCGCGACCTGCCCCAGGGCGGTCGGCACCAGCATCGCCCCGATCATGCCGAGCCCCGCCACCGTCGCCCGCTCGCGATCGGGGGCGAGGCTCTTCGCCATGCCGAGCACCGCATGCGCCACGACGGCCACGGCCGCCGCCTTCAGCCCCTGGATCCAGCCGGTACCGAGCGCCGCCTCGAGCGTGCCGACCCCGTAGGCGAAGGCGACGAGCAGGACCGCGGATGGCAGGGTGAAGGCGAGCCAGGCGGCGAGCATGCCGAGATAGCCGGCGCGCAACAGGCCGATCGCCATGCCGACCTGGCTCGAGGCGGGACCGGGCAGGAACTGGCAAAGTGCCACGAGATCGGCATAGGCCGGCTCGGACAGCCACTGCCGGCGGACCACGAAGGCCGCGCGAAAATAGCCGAGATGCGCCACCGGCCCGCCGAAGGAGGTGAGCCCGAGCCCGGCAAAGACCCTGAGCACCTCGACCGCCGAGCCGCCTGCTGCCCGCTGTTCGTCCGCCTCGGTCATCGCCGTCCTCCAGGTGGTCGAAGCCGGCGCGCCGCACCAGCCCGGGTGCCAACGCCCTAACCGGTCGGCAGCAGCCGGAAAAGGGCGTCATGCAGGGGCCGCACGGCGGGTGCTGCCGGCAGGTGGACGGCGCGGTAGAGGCGCTCGTAGACACCAGTCGTGACCGGATCGTTGTCGACCACCTGCTCGCCGCCGCGCATCGCCTGAACCGCCGCGGCCTGGCTCGCGAACACCCCGGCCCCGAGCCCGGCGAGCAGGGCCGCACCCGCGGCCACGCTGTCCGGCAGATCGACCACGGTCACCGAGCGGCCGAGCATCGCTGCCTTGATCCGCATGTAGAGCGGGTTCTTGGTCAGCCCGCCGATCACCCGGATCGCCTCGGGCGGCCCGACCCCGAGCAGCGCCGCCATCGCCTCGGCACAATGCCGGCTGTCGGCGGCAATGCCCTCGAGCACCGCACGGAACAGATCGCCCCGCCCGACATCGGTGCTGAGCCCCAAAAACGCCCCCTTGGCCCGCGGGTTGGGCCAGGGTGCGGTGCCGAGCCGCAGATGCGGCAGGAACACGACACCGTTGCTGCCGGCGGGCGCGGCCGCGGCGGCGGCGACCAGTTCGGCATAGTCCGCAGCCCCGGCAACCCGCTCGCGAAACCAGTCGATCGCCCCGCCGGCGGTGAACAGGCCGCCGATCACGTACCAGACCGGTGCCTCGACATAGGCGATACCCTGCGCGTAGCCGGCCCGGCCGAGTGCCGGGTCGCGGCAGGGCCGGTCGACACCCATCAGGCTCGCCTCGGTCGTCCCGGTCGAGGTCAGCAGCACCCCCTGGCGCATCGCATCGGCGGCGATCGCCCCGACGATATGGTCGTGCCCGCCCGCCGCCACCAGGCAGTCCCTCGGCAGGCCGGTGGCCGCCGCCCCAGCCTCGCTCACCCGGCCGAGTGCGGTGCCGCTCGGCACCAGCGGTGCAAAGAGCGACGGCTCGACCCCGACCGCCGCCAGGACCTCGTCCGACCAGGTCAGCCGGGCAAGGTCGAAGGCATAGGTGCGGCACGCCAGGCTGTAGTCCGTGGCCATCTCGCCGCACGTCCGCCAAGCCAGATAATCGGCGGTGTTCAACCACTTGACCGTGCGGGCAAAGGCCTCGGGGCGGTGCTGCCGATGCCACAGCAGCTTCGAGAGCCCGTAGATCGGCTCCGGTGCGAGGCCCGAGACGGCAAACAGCCGGTCCTGCCCCACCGCCGCCACGAGCGTCTCGAGCTCGGCCGTCGCCCGCTTGTCGAACCAGGCGATGGCCGGGCCCGTCGCTTCGCCCCCGCGGTCGATCGGCACCGCTGTCTCGCCCATGCTGGCAAAGCATACGCCCGCCACCCGGTCGCGATCGGCGAGCTGGCCGAGGGCTGCCCGGATCGCCGCCGCCGCCGTCCGCCACAGAACCTCGCCGTCGTACTCGGCCCATGCCGGCCGCGGGTAGTCGATCGGCGTCGGCTCGCTGGCACTCGCCACCACCCGCCCGACCGCGTCGAAGACGACGGCCTTGGTGTTCGTCGTGCCGGCATCGACCCCGACCAACAGCGCCTCGCCCGTTCCTCGCATCGGCCCCGCCATCCCGTCACCTGCTGCCCTGCCGCCCCCTTCTTTGGCAGCCGATGCGCAAGCGGTCCAGGGCCCGGGGCCGTGCCGCGGTGCTGGCGACCGCCGCCGGGGCTGGCTATACCGGCTGCCAAGCCGGGCCAGGTCAGCATCGGCAAAGCAGGGAGGCAGCGCCATCTCCAGTTCGCCCGAGACCGACAGGGCACCGGCCGATCGGCCGATCGTGCTCGCCGCCGCCGACCTCGAGCACGTCGCCGCCCGGCTGCTGGCCGCCGGCGGCTGTCCGCCCGAGGAGGCGGCGAGGGTCGCCCAACGCCTGGTCAAGGCCAACCTCACCGGCCACGACAGCCACGGCGTGGCCCGGATTCCGCGCTACGTGGCGCTGATCGAAAGCGGCCTCGTCGTTCCCGGCCGCAAGGTCGAGCTGGTCAACGACGGCGCTGCCTTCGCCTTGCTCGATGCCGGCGGCGGCTTCGGCCAGAGCGTCGGTGAGGAGGCGGTGGCGATGGGCTGCGCCCGGGCGAAGGCTGCCGGGATCGCCGTGATCGGCCTCGCCAATGCCGGCCATCTCGGGCGGATCGGCGACTGGGCCGAACTCGCCGCCGCCGCGGGCCTGGTCTCGATCCACCTCGTCAACGTCCGCGGCCGCAGCATCGTCGCCCCGTTCGGCACCGCCGACCGGCGGATGTCGACCTCGCCGTTCTGTGTCGGCGTGCCGCTCACCGGCGAGCCGCCCCTGATTCTCGACTTCGCCACCTCGCTGGTGGCCGAGGGCAAGGCCATGGTCGCCGCCGCCGGCGGCCCGCCCTTGCCGCCCGGGGCGCTGATCGCGGCCGACGGCCGGCCCACCGCCGACCCCGAGGCGCTCTACGGCCCGAGCGTCGACGATCCGGCCCCCGACCCCACCCTCGGCGACGGGGCGCTGGCGGTCTTCGGCGCCCACAAGGGTTCGGGACTCAACTTCATGATCGAGCTCTTGGCCGGGGCACTCACCGGCAGCGGCGTCAACCGCACGCTCGACGACGACGACACCAGGCCCTTCGCCAACGGCATGCTGTCGATCTTCATCGACCCCGAGCGCTTCGCCGGGCGCCCCGCCTTCGAGCAGCAGGCCAGGGCCTACGCCGCCTATGTGCGAAGCGCGCGGCCGGCCCCCGGCCACGACGCGGTGCTCTTGCCGGGCGACAAGGAACGCCGCCTGGAGGCCGAGCGCCAGCGCACCGGCATCCCGCTCGCCCGCGGCACCTGGCAGGGCCTGGTCGCACTCGGCCGCCGCCTCGGCGTGGCCGTGGACGGCTGCTGAACGGCCGGCCGGTTGACCTGGCCACGGCGGCGGCGACGGGTCGCAGCGATCAGCGGCGGCCGCGCCCGCCGGCGATGCTAGTCTCCGCCACGAGAGAAGGCTTGCGGAGCACGGCTCATGCAGCGTCGTCTACCGATCGTGGTCGCGGCCGTGCTGGCGCTGGCGGGCGCCCCCGTGGCAGCAGAGCTGCTGCCGCTTGGCCGCAACCCCAAGCTCGATCCGGATCAGGTCACGGTCTCCGGCGTCTCCGCCGGCGGCGCCTTCGCGCACCAGTTCCATATCGCCCATGCCGACCTGGTCAGCGGCGCGGCGATGATCGCCGCCGCCCCCTATGCCTGCGCGGCGCAGATCCCCGGACTGCTTTCGTTCAACCCGCTAGCCTCGGTCTTCGTCGCACTCGGCACCTGCAGCCGCAAGGGCCGAAACTTCATCGATCCCTTCGACCTCTGGCTGCCGGCACTGCCGAGCGTCGACTGGGCGGTCGCGATCACCGCGGCCGCGGACGAAGCCGGCGACATCGACGATCCGGCCGGTCTTGCCGATGACCGCGTCTGGCTGTTCACCGGTGCCGCGGACGACATCGTCCCGCCGGCAATCGTCGGCGTGCTGCACGACTACTACCGGGCACTCGGCCTCGGCCCGCCGCAACTCGTCCTCGAAGAGAACGGCAGCGCCCATCACGGCGTGCCGATCGCGGCTTTCACCGGGGCGAGCGAGCACCCGGTGCGCCGCTGCGACGAATACGGCCTGCCTTTCCTCCTCGAATGCGGCTTCGACGCCGCCGAGCGGCTGCTTGCCCATCTCTACCCGACCGGCTTCGTCGCCGAGCCCCAGGCACCCGACCGCGGCCGCATCCAGGCCTTCGACCAGACCGTCTTCTTCGCCGGCGAGGATGCCAGCATCAGCATGGGCAGCGTCGGCTACCTCTACGTCCCGGCCGGCTGTGCTGCCGACGCCCCCGCCGCGACGCCCTGCCGCCTGCACGTCGCGTTTCACGGCTGTCAGCAGCACATCGCACTCGTCGGCGACGACTTCTACTGGGACGCCGGCTACAACCGCTGGGCCGAGGCCAACCGGGTCGTCGTGCTTTATCCGCAGGTGACCGCCTGGAACCGGCCCCTCGACATCACCGGGCTGAGCGCCAACCCGCAAGCCTGCTGGGACTGGTGGGGCTATAGCGGACCCGACTACTTCCGCCGCAGCGGCAAGCAGATGCAGGCGGTGCGCCAGATGATCGAGCAATTGCTGCCCGAGTGACCCACGCGCCGCGTCCCCGGCCGTGGCTCAAACGGCAACGGGCTCGGTGCGCTTCGCCGCCCGCCGACCCCGCACCGGCCGCGCGACCACCCGCACTGCCGGTCCGCCCGCCGGTTCGGCAGCGGTCTCGGCCGGCGACGCTCGCTGATCGCCGGCGGCCTCGGGCTCACCCTTCGGCTGCCGTCCGAGCCCGCTGTGGCGTGCCATCGCCACACGCGCCTCCGACGAGGCAGCCGCGACCATCGGGTAGTGATGCGGCAGGGCGAACAGCGCGCGGTAGGCCTCGGCGGTCAGGCCGTGCGCCGTGTTCAGGTGACGGCGCAGCGACTTGAATGGCTTGCCGCAGACCAGGCAGACCAGCCGGTCGCGGCGGATCGACTGTTCCACCGGCACGGCCGGCTCGATCTTGGCCGCCGGCTCGGCTTCCTGCCCGAGGCCCGAGAGCGTCTCGGCCACCGTCACGACCAGCCGATGGAAATCCGCCGTTGCCACGTTGTTGCAGCGGACATAGGCGCTGACGATCTCAGCTGTCTGCTCGGTTATTGCGCCACGATTGTTGGTGTTCGCCATCCGCCTCGCCAGTGTATTGCTTTGCATTTACTTTACATAGACAAGGTTGATGGCGGTCACAAGAGGCCAGGGCCGGATAAACGAACATCGGCTTGCCACTGCCCCGGAGGAAGGGAGGTCGGCAGCGGGCGTCGCTGGCCCGCCGACGGCCCGCACCACGATAACGAACGGTGATGCAAACCTGTTTGCAGGCCGACAAGAATGCCGTTGTGTGCCGGCCCGCGAACCATGGCGCGGCGCGATGCGCCGTTATATGCTGTATGTGTACCAACGATGCGCCGCTATACGGCACAATTTGTCATAATCTTCGCCGCTATGTGCACCATAAACACTGCTTATGGTGCACATAGCGGCGCATTTGCCGCTTTCGGCGACGTTCGAACCCGCGAACGAACCCGGGAATCGACGAGCGAACCCGAGGAGTCGACGTTCGAACCCCGGAAATCGACGAACGACCCCGGCGCGGAACGTTCGAACCCGAGCTGCCATCTTGCCGCAGGCGGCGAGCGAACGAGCAGCCATCTCAATGCGTTGGCTAGAGCGCTGCGAGCGACCGATACACCCAACTGCAACGCGACATCAGCACCTGCGCAGCGCCGCCGAGCAATCCCGGCTGTGGCTTGACCAAGGGCGCAGGCATCTGCTATTATTCCTAAGATGAGTGCCGTGTCAGCGGACGCGGGGCAGCAGCGCTTCGGCCGAGCCCGGCCCGTTCAGCGACCGCAACCAGGCGGCAAGGCCGGCTGCGGTCTTGATCCAGGGCTGGTCGGCGAGGTTGCGCAGGCGCTCGAATGGCGACGGTGGGGGCGGGTAGCGGCGCAACTCGATCGGCGCGTCGGCAGGCAGCTGGAGCAGGCCGGCGGCTGCCGCCCTGGCCTCGAGCAGGCCGCCGAGTTCGTCGACGAGGCCGAGCCCCTGGGCACTGGCACCGAGCCAGACGCGGCCCTGGGCCAGGGCCTCCACCGCGTCCGGTGCGAGGCCGCGGTGATCGGCGACACCGGCCTTGAAGCGGGCGTAGAGGGCATCCACGCTCGCCTCGAGCCGGGCCCGGGCGAGCGCATCGAACGGCCGGTTGACGGAGAGGAAGTCCGCATTCTGCCCGCGCTCGATCGTCGCCCAGCTGACCCCCAACATGTCCCAGGCGTCGGCCAGCACCGGCTTGCCCGCGATCACCCCGATCGAGCCGGTGAAGGTGCCGGGCTGGGCGACGATGTGCGAGGCGCCCATGGCGATCCAGTAGCCGCCCGAGGCCGCGGCATTACCCATCGAGACGACGATCGGCTTGCCCACCGCGCGCAGCCGGTCGACCTCGCGGGCGATCGTCTCGGAGCCCACCGCCGAGCCACCGCCGGTATCGAGCCTGAGCAGGACGGCATCGATCGCATCATCCTCGAGCGCCGCGGCCAGCGCCTCGGCGAGATCGTCGGCGCCGATCAGCTGGTCGAGCCCGACCGAGCGCCGCTGGATGGCACCCTGCCCGACGATCAGCGCGACCACCGCATCGGGTGCTTCCGGCGGCAGCAGCGCGCGCCGCGCATAGGCCTCGAGCGACACCGTCTCGCTGCCTGCACCGGCCCGCTCGAGGGCGCGGTCGATGACCTGGTCGCGAAAGGCGAGCCGATCGATCAGTCCGGCGGCGAGCGCCGCGTCGGCCTCATGCGGCCCGCTATCGATCAATTCCTCGACCGTCGCCGGTGCGAGGCCGCGCCCGGCGGCGATGCCCTCGACGAGCGCGCCATAGAGCCCGTCCAACAGGTGGTTCAGCATCTCGCGATGGGCGTCGGTGAGGCCCGGCTCGATGACGCTGTTCAAGGCCGTCTTGTAGGCGCTGCGTCGGGTGAAATCGGCCTCGATGCCGAGCCGCTCGAGCAGCGGGCGGACGAACGGCACCTCGGCGAGCAGTCCGACCAGGCCGACCATGCCGCCGGGCTGCAGGCCGATCTCGTCGAACGCCGTAGCGATGAAATAGCCTTCGTTGCCGGCGCCGAGTTCGCCGAAGCTGTCGGCCCAGGCCGTGGTGAAGCGGCCGCTCGCCGCAAAGCGCCGCACCGCGTCCCGCAGCTCCTGGGCCACCGCGAAGCCGTGGCTGGTCGCATCGAGCCGGGCGACGAGGCCGGCGACGCGCGGGTCCTGGCCCGCCGCCTCGAGCGCCAGGACCAGCTCGCCAACCTCCAGCGGCAATGCCCCGGCGAGCGTCGCCAGCGGATCGCGCGACGCCGCCTCTTGCAAGGTCTGGCCGAGATCGACCGTCAGCACGATCCGCTCCGGCAGGGGCGGCGGCTCGGCGAAGCCGCGCCAAAGCCAAAGGCCACCGCCGATGAGCCCACCGCCGACGACCAGGGCCACCGCCCCGACGACCGCCAAAAAACCGACCAGGAACCGCCTCATCGCCGGCGCCCCGCGTTCAAGCGGCGGCTCGCACGCGACGCTGCCGCTCGCTCGCCGTCTTCAGCTGCCCGCAGGCGGCGAGGATGTCGCGGCCGCGCGGGCTGCGCACTGGCGAGGCATAGCCCGCCGCCTCGACGATCGCCGCGAAGGCGCGGATCCGGTTGTTGGAGGAGCATTCGTAGACCGCGCCCGGCCAGGGATTGAAGGGGATCAGGTTGACCTTGGCCGGAATACCGTCGAGCAATCGCACCAGCTCGCGCGCCTCGGCATCGCTGTCGTTGACATCCTTGAGCATGACGTACTCGAAGGTGATCGGCCGCCGGCTCGGGTAGCGGCGGCAGGCCTCGAGCAGGGCGGCTATCGGCCATTTCCGGTTCAGCGGCACCAGCACGTCGCGCAGCGCGTCCGTCACCGCATGCAGCGAGATCGCGAGCCCGACACCGAGCTCCCGGCCGCACTGCTCGATCCGCGGCACTACCCCGGAGGTCGAGACCGTGATCCGCCGCCGCGACAGGGCCAGACCGGTCTCGTCCATGGCCAGCTTGAGGGCCAGGGCGGTGTTGTCGTAGTTGAACAGGGGCTCGCCCATGCCCATCACGACAATATTGGTGAACCGGCGGCCGGCCACGGCGGTCGGCCATTCGCCCAGGGCATCGCGAGCCACCAGCATCTGGGCGGTGATCTCGGCCGCACCGAGATTGCGCACCAGCGGCATCGTGCCGGTATGGCAGAAGCTGCAGGACAGCGTGCAGCCGACCTGGGTCGAGATGCAAAGCGCGCCGCGATCCTCCTCGGGGATGAAGACGCTCTCGACCTCCTGCCCGTCGGCGAAGCGCAACAGCCACTTACGGGTGCCGTCGCTGGCCGTCTGGCTGGCGGTGACCGCCGGGCGGGCGACCGAGAAGTGCTCGGCCAGCCGCTCGCGCAGGCCCTTCGGCAGCGTCGTCATCGCCGCGCAATCCGTGGCACCGCGATGGTAGAGCCAGTGGAACAGCTGCCGCGCGCGCAGCCGCAGCTGCTGCGGCGTGGCGGGCTCGAGCTCGCCGAGCAGGACGGCCAGGGCGGCAGCGTCGAGACCGATCAGGCTCGGCTTGCCATCCGCCGCCAACGCCCGGGGCGAGGTTGCCGCGAGCTCAGTTGGGGCAGGCATCACGCATGGCTTCGAAGGCCGCCGTGAACCCGAGCAGCGAGTAGGTGTCGAGCGAGTAGGTGTCGAGCTGCGAGGTGCCGCGCACCGACATGTCCGAGCCGCCTTGCATCGCCCGGATGATCGCCTGGTCCTCCTCGTCGGTGTTGGCCCAGGCATGCTCGCCCTGGGTGAACAGCTGCCATTCCTGGTTGCCGATCTTCAGCTGCACCGTGCTGTTGGTCTTGAAGCTGTAGCCCGGCTGCACGCTCACCTGCTCGCCGGTGCCGGGGATCGGCAGGCGCGAGACCAGCACCGCCGCCGGGCCCCGGCGGTTCCAGTTGCCCGCCTCCTCGGTCGGCTTGCTGGCGATGTAGCAGGTTTTGCCCTCTGCCTCGTCATAGGCATAGAGAAACCAGTCGCGGAACTCGCCGAGGAATTGCGGCGTCTGCGCCAACCCCTCGCCAGCGAGCAGCAGGCTCCCAAGGAGGCAGGCGACGAGTGCGAAAGAGCGTTGCATGAGCGTCCTTGCAATGGTTGATGGGCGCGCTTGGCCGAGGTCGCGGAGGCCGGATGCCAATGCTGATCGCGCCTTCATAACGCCGGGCGGCTGTTCACGAAAGCCCATTGCGGCGGGCACTCGGGCCACCGCCGCGCACCGGTCGCTCGGCGAAACGGCCGAGGCTGATCATCCGATCGTACATGACGACCGCGCCGGCCACGGCGAGGTTGACGCAGAACCGTGTCGGGATCCTGACCACATGGTCGCAGCGCTCGAGCAAGGCCGGGCTGAGGCTGCCACGCTCCGGGCCGAAGACATAGGCGGCGCGCAACGGATGGCGAAAGCTCGGCAGGTCGATCGCTTCGGCGACCAGCTCGACCCCGACCACCCGGCAGCCGCGTGGCAATTGCAAGGCCGCCGGGCTCGGCACGTCGTAGACCGGCAGCGCCATCTCGGCATGCGAGGTATCGGACTTGGCCGTCCGCCGGTCGTACTGGGCATCGATCAGGAACACGAAGCTCGCCCCGAAGGCGTTGGCCGAGCGGACCAGATTGCCGAGATTCATCGCCTTCGAGATGCGCTCCGCGCCGATGGCGAAAAAGCCGCGTGCATTGTCCGTGTGCATGGCCTTGCACATAATCGCCGGATCGCGTCTTTGCCAGCTGATCATCGTGGTGTCGGCTGCCGTGGCACAGGGTGACGCCAACCCCGCCCGCCGGTCGACGGCCAGCCCGCAACCGCCTTCTCGCGGAGACGTCCATGCGCGCCATTCTCACCCGCACGCTCGAGGGCACGGCTGGCCTCGAGCTGGTCGACCTGCCGCCGCCTGAGCCCGGCGCCTGTCACGTCCGCATCGCGGTCGAGGCGGCCGGCATCAACTTCGCGGACGCGCTGATGCTGGAAGGCCGCTATCAGGAGAAGCCCACCCTGCCCTTCGTCCCCGGTCTCGAGGTAGCCGGTCGGGTCGACGCGGTCGGGGTGGGGGTGAGCGGCCTCGCGGCCGGCCAGCGGGTGCTGGCCCTGGTCGATCACGGTGGCTTCGCCGAGCAGGCCGTCGCCCTGGCGGATGACGTCGTGGCACTGCCGGACGACCTCGATTGCGTGACCGCCGCCGGCTTCGCCATCGCCTACGGAACCGCCTATGGGGCCCTGGTCTGGCGGGCCGGCCTGGCGCGTGGCGAAGTGCTGCTGGTGCACGGTGCGGCCGGAGGGGTCGGGCTCACGACGGTCGAATGCGGCAAGGCGCTCGGGGCGACGGTGATCGCGACCGCCCGCGGCGCGGAGCGGACGGCCATCGCCGCGGCCCATGGCGCTGATCATGTCATCGACAGCGAGGCACCCGACCTCGTCGACCAGATCAAGGCGTTGACTGCCGGCCGCGGTGTCGATGTCGTCTTCGACCCGGTCGGGGGCAGCCTGTTCGACGCATCGCTGCGGTGCATCGCCTGGGAAGGCCGAATGATCACCATCGGTTTCGCCTCGGGCACGGTGCCGCAGATCCCGGCGAACATCCTCCTGGTCAAGAACATCTCCGTTCTCGGCTTCTATTGGGGCAGCTACCGCCGCCACGATCCGGAGCGGATGCGCGCTGGCTTTCGCCAGCTGTTCGACTGGTACCGCGACGGCGCCATCCGGCCCGAGATCAGCGAGGTCGTGCCGCTCGCCGAAACGCCAGCCGCGATCGACCGGCTCCGCCGACGCGAGACGACCGGCAAGCTCGTGGTCGACGTCCGCCGGTGACGAGCCGGCGCGCAGCATGAAGCGCATAAATCGAGCGTTCCGCACGGAGAGGCTTTACGGCGGTCGAGGTTCCGTTAACCATTCAGCGAGTGGGAACGCTCTCGAGGAAACAACCATGCGCCGACCCCGGGTGACATCGGGCGGTGACCGTACAGCGTTCGGTGGCTCGCCCCGCCGGCGCGCAGCACCTCTCGGCGTCGCGTCGCTTGCGGCCGTTTGTCTCTTGCTCGCTGCTTGCGGCGGCGGTGGCGGTGGCGGGGGTGGCGGCTCGAGCCGCCCGCCGACGACGGTCAGCGCGCCCGATCCGCTCGACACGGCCTCGCAGCAACCGGTCAGCGTCGGTACCGCCGCCGAGACGACGGCGAATCGCGGCGTCGCCCAGATCGGGGCCGACATCGCCTATGCTGCCGGTGCCACCGGCCAGGGTGTCAAGGTTGCGGTAATCGATTCCGGCATCTCGCTCGCCCACCCCGAGTTCGACGGCCGGATCGACCGCCAGAACAGCATCGACATCGTCACCGGCGGGCGCGCGACGCTCGAGGACGAGAGCGGGCACGGCAGTCATGTGGCCGGCATCATCGCGGCCAATGTCGACGGTGCCGGGATGCGCGGCGTGGCGCCGGAGGCGACCCTGCTGGCCATCCGGGCAGACCTGCGCGACACCAGCATCTGCGACACCCCCGGTTGCGGCTATTTCGACAGCGACGTCGCTGCCGCGCTGGATTACGCGCGCGGGCAGGGTGCCGACATCGTCAATCTCAGCATCGGCAAGGACGGCGCACTGAGCGACGACTACCGCACGGCGCTGGAGCGGATCATCGCCAGTGGTGCGCTGGTCGTCGTCGCTGCCGGCAACCAGCGCAACGACCAGCCACTATCGCCGGCCCGCCTCGCCGATGCGGCCGGCATTCAAGGCGGCATGCTGGTCGCGGGGGCCGTCAACAACGACGACAACGCTTACGCGGACAACAACAAGGCCGGGGGCGTGGCCGACTACTTCCTGGTCGCCCCGGGGGTCAATATCTTCAGCACGTTCCGCGACGGTGGCTACCAGCGCTTGACCGGCACCTCGATGGCGACACCGCACATCGCCGGTGCCGCCGCGGTCGTCAAGGACGCCTTTCCCTCGCTGTCGATGCAGCAGGTGGCGGCGATCCTGGTCGAGACCGCCGACGACCTCGGGCCGAGCGGCGTCGACCAGACCTACGGCCGAGGCCTCGTCAATCTCGAGCGGGCGCTGCAGCCGGTGGGGCAGCAGCAGGTGGCCCTCGGGGGTGACGTCGACGGCCGGCGGGTGTCCGTCGCCGCCAGTCGGATGAATCTCGGGCCGGCGTTCGGCGACGCGATGAGCAAGCAGGCGGCACTCGGCCGGACCATGGTCCTCGATGCCTACGACCGGCCGTTCGTCGCCGATCTGAGCAAGCTGGTGACCCAGCGGGGTGGCGAGATGGTCGGGCTCGACCGCAAGCTGCGGGACACGGTGCACTACCGGGACGTCCGGCTCGAGCCTCTGGCAGCACTTGGGATCGATGCCCGGCTCGGCTTCAGCGAAGCCGCCGACCGGCCGGTCGAGGGCAGTGCCCAGGCCGCGCTGAGCGGCGGAGAGGACGCCGGCGAGCAGCTGTTCGACCGGCTCTCGCTCACTGGCATAGCACTGCCCGCCGGCCAGGCCAGCGTCGGTGTCGGTCTCGCCCCCTCGGAAGTGGGGGCCACGCCGAGCGACACGAGCCGCCATGGCCTGTTCCTCGACGCCGGCAGCCTCTTGGCACCGATCGACACGATCATCGACCGCGGCAGCGGCGGCAACCTGCGCTTTGGTCTCACCGACGACACCACCTTCATGCTGGGTGTGCTGGAAAGCCGGGATGCGACCTCCCCGAACGGCAGCGACGACGCCGGCCGACTGCTAACCCTGGGGACCGAGCACCGGCTGGGCGACAGCGCCGACCTGCAGCTGAGCTACGTCTATGTCGACGAGACGACGGGGCTCCTGGGCAGCCAGGCGACCGGCGCGTTCGCCTTCGCCGACGGCGCCAACTCGCATCTCGGGACCGCGCGGCTCGCCTATCGCCCGATCGCCACGGTCGAATTGTTCGCGCAGGCGACGCTAGGCACGACCCGCCTGGAAGGCGACAGCGGCGTGCTGCGCGAGTGGAGCGAAGTGCGCTCCGACGCTTTCGCCCTGGGCGTGATCGCCGCCGATGTCGTCGGCGAGGGGGATCGTCTCGGATTGATCCTCGGCCAGCCGCTTCGGGTCGGCGATGCGTCGGCGATGCTGGACCTGCCGACGGCGCGCACCCTCGATGGCCAGGTCGAACGGCAGCGCGAGCAGGTCGACATGACGCCAAGCGGCCGTGAGCTGCGTCTCGAGCTGGGCTATTTGCGGCCGATCGGCGAGGCTCGATCGCTCGGCACATGGCTGGTATTGCAGCATCAACCGGGTCACGACGCCGCGGCCGAGCCGGCCATGGGCATCGGAGTGCGCTACACCAACCGGTTCTGAGACGCGACGGCGACGGCGATGGCTCGAGGCTGTGACGCCTGCTACTGACCTCGAGGCGACAGGCTGCGCTAGATGGGATCGCGATAGCAGGGCGAAGCTCGATAGCCTGTGGAGTGCCCAAAGAGTTGAGCCGTCTCGACAGCTTCATCCGGCGTCTGGAAGCACAGCGGGCGTGCCTCGATGCCGCAATCGACGGGGTCCGGCAGTTGTCGGGGCTGGTGGTTGAGCTCGGGCTCGGCAACGGTCGGACCTTCGACCACCTGCGGACCAGGCTGCCGGATCGGCGGGTCATCGTGTTCGAGCGTGACCCACAGCCGCATCCGGATTGCTGGCCCGCTGCCGCTGACCTGATCGTCGGTGAGCTCGACGAGACGCTGCACCGGGCCGCCGCCGAGTGGCCTCGTGCCGTGGCCCTGGCGCACAGCGACATCGGTACCGGCGACGCTGCCCGCAACCGTCGCGTCGCCGCGATGCTCGGCCGAATGCTGCCGCCGCTGGTGGCGGCCGGCGGGATCGTGGTCAGTGATCAACGATTGGTGGATGACAGGCTCGTTCCGCTGCCACCACCCATGGGCGTAGCGCTCGACCGCTACTTCCTCTACCGTCGCCGCTGAATAGCAGATCGGCCGAGGTCATGACGGAGCCAACCCGACGATCTCAGGATGTGCAAGGCCGCGTGGCGCTCGTCGGGCGGCTGGCATGAGCGGCAAGGCCTTCACCATGCGGTTTTGGGGGGTGCGTGGCACGGTGCCCTGCCCGCAGGCCGACCGGTTGCGCTATGGCGGCAACACCGCCTGCATCGAGGTGCGTTGCGGTGAGGCTCGGTTGATCTTCGATGCGGGCACCGGGTTGCGGCCCCTCGGCAACGAACTCGCGGCCAAGGGCGATCATCGCCTCACCCATCTCTTCTTCACCCACACCCATATCGACCACATCGCCGGCATGCCATTTTTCCGCCCCGCCTATGACGGGACCAACCACTTCGAGTTCTGGGCCGGCCATCTGCGCCAGCATGGCCTCACCCTGCAGCAGGTGCTCAAGCAGCTGATGCAACCACCGCTCTTCCCGGTGCCGCTCGACATCATGCACGCCTGTGTGTCGTTCCACGACTTTCTGCCCGGCGAGGTGCTCGAGCCGTTTCCCGATGTCCGCCTGCGGACGATCGCCCTCAATCACCCGGGGGGTTCGACCGGCTACCGCGTCGAGTTCGACGGCCGGTCGATGTGCATCATCACCGACTTCGAGCATCGGCCCGGCGATCGACAGGAGCGCATTGTCGACTTTATCCGGGGCAGCGACATCGTGGTCTACGACTGCACCTACACGGACGAGGAATACCCTCGCTACGTTGGCTGGGGGCATTCGACCTGGCAGGAAGGTGTGCGGCTGTGCGTCGCCGCCGGTGCTGGCCGGCTCGTCGCCTTCCATCACGATCCGGACCACGATGACGCCTTTCTCGACGAGATGGGCCGGGCGATGGACCGGGCGCGCCCGGGCTCACTGGTCGCCGCCGAGGGCTTGACGCTGCGCCCGTGAGCGAACGGCCGGGCTTCTTCATTCCCTATCGCCACGCCGCCACCACGCGGCCATGCGATTACCCGGCCCTGGCACCGCTTTTCGCGAACGCGACGGCGGCGTTCAGGGCATTCCTCCTGCGCATCGAGCACTATGGCGATGACCTCGGGCGGTTCGGTGGACCACCGCCAGCACCGCGGTTCCTGCAGGACTGGTTCCCCAGGCTCGATGCCTGCGCCGCCTACGTCATGATCCGCGAGCACCAGCCGGCGCGGATCGTCGAGATTGGCTGCGGGCATTCCACCCGGGTCATGGCGCGGGCGGTCGCGGATGGCGGCCTCCGGGCCCGCCAGCTCTGCATCGATCCGGCCCCACGCGCCGGGCTCGCGGGCCTCGCCGTCGAGCACCGTGCGGTCACGCTCGACCAGCTCGATGCGGCGAGCTTGCCGGGGCTCGCCGCCGGTGACGTGCTGTTCGTCGATTCCAGCCATATCGCGATGCCGGGCAGCGACGTCGACCGGCTGGTCAACGACGTGCTGCCAAGGCTCCAGCCCGGCACGCTGATCCATTTCCACGACATCTTCCTGCCCGACGCCTATCCGCCGGCCTGGGCCTGGCGCGGCTACAACGAGCAACTGCTGGTGGCAGCACTGCTGACGAGCGGCGGCTACGAGCTGTTGTTCGGCAGCGCTTATGTCCTGCGTCATCTGCCGGCCGCCTTGGCCGGTTCGTGCGTCAGCCGGTTGCCGTTGGTCGATGGGGCGATCGAGAGCAGCCTCTGGCTGCGCAAGCGCACCCCTGCCCTGACAGCGCAGCCGGCGGCGTAAACCGCCGCCTCAGTTGGCGTAGAAGAACGTATCGGGGCGGTAGATGCCGATCTGCGCGTGCGGCTCCCAGTTGTAGATCGCCTCCTCCGGCACGTTGCGCAGCGTCGTGCGCACGGCCACCGGCTGCAGGACATTGGCGACCAGCCCGATGGTGAAGCATTGCGGCGCGTAGAGCTCCAGGATCTCGTGCCAGCTGGCTTCCCGGCCCGCCCGGTCGACTGCCCGGCGCCAGTCGTCGAAGAGCTCGAGCAGGCGTCGCGCCACCGGATCGGCCGGGGCTTCGCCCGCTTCGCCCTTGGTCTCGAAATACTGTCCCCACATCGGCCATTGCGGTTGGTCGTACTGGCTGACCGGAACAAACTCCTTGGGGCTCATGTCGGCCGTCGGCACCCCGTTCTCTAGCCCGTACCAGATCGTCATCAAGGCCTCGCCGGAGAAGATCCGGTTGCGCAACACCTCGCGCTCGGTCGGCCGCGTGTGGATGACAAAGCCGATGCTGGCGAAGTCGTCGCGGACCAGTTCGAGCACGTCGGCCTGCTCGCTGTCCTCACCGGCGGTCTCGACCACCAGCTCCAACGGCCGCCCGTCCGGCAGCAGGCGCGTGCCGCTGGCATTGCGCGCATCGAGCCCGAGCTCGTCGAGCAGGGCGTTCGCCCGGGCGACGTCGTGACCGAGACAAGCGTTCGCGACCTCCGGGGTATAGAGCGGGCTTTCCGGCAGGATGGTGTTGTTGGCCGGCGTGGCCAGGCCGAAATACAGGTACTGGGAGAGCCCTTCGCGGTCGATCGCGAGCGCGAGCGCCTCGCGAAAGCGCACGTCGCGGAACAGCGCGCGCCAGACCTCGTCGGCGGCGTTGAGGTTGGGATAGAGCGCCAGATGCGCGCCCCTGGCCTGGCGCCAGAGCCGCGGCTCCAGGCCGCTCCGCTCGGCGCTCTCCTGCAGGAACGTGTAGTCGCGAAAGGCGAGCCCGCGGCTTTGCAGATCGGTATCGCCGGCACCGGTCTTGATGGGAACCAGCCGGGCGTCGATGACATCGAGGACCACCCGGTCGAGATAGGGCAGCTGCACGCCGTTGGCGTCGGTACGATGGAAGTAGTCGTTACGCTCGGCGATGAAGCGCTCCGCCGGTGACGGGGTCACCAGCCGCCAGGGCTGCAGTGTCGGCAGGTCGACATTGTCGAAATTGTTCATCCGGTCGCGTCGATGATACAGCTGCGCCCAGTCGCGAGCGTTGTCTTCACGGACCAGCCGCTCGAGCTCGGCCGGCTCGACATAGTTCTCGTGAAACTGCTTGAGGTAGTGGGCCGGGCGATAAATGAAGGTCGGTGAGGCGGCGGCGAGCTCGCTCAGGAACATCGGGTTGGGCGACGGCCACGAGTAGCGAATGGTGAGTTCGTCGAGGACCTCGACCACCGGCGGCTCACCATCGACCAGGAGGTTGATCGGCGGCCCGACCGGTGACAGCGCCTCGTTGGTCGCGACGTCCTCCCAGTAGAACCGCAAGTCCTCGGTGGTGAACGGCTCGCCATCCGACCAGCGATGGCCCGGGCGCAGCCTGAACGTAAAGATGCGCCCCTCCTCGACGGTGAAGTCGGCCAGGATGTCGGGGACCAGTTCCAGATCCAGGTCGTAACCGACGAGACGCGCATTGCCATAGACATAGAGCAGTCGCGTATCGCGGGTGCGGCTGACCAGCATCCGCAGGTCGCCGCCGCGCTTGCCGATCTCCGGCATGGCGTCGAGCACCCGAGGTTCGTCGGGCGGCCCGGCGAGGCTGCCCGACGGCATGGAGACCAAGCCAAGAGCGCCCAAGCCGAAGCCCAAGGCTGCAACCGCCGAGCCGATTTTTGTCATTGCCCCACCCGCACCAGATGATTTCCTCGGTAAGCTATCAGCCTTCCGGCATCACCGTCCAGGCGATACGGAGACGGCCATGCGGCCGGCTCCGAGGCCCGTCCCGCGAGCAGGGCCGCAAAGTCGAGTGGTCGGTCGAGATCGGGTTCGGGCACCGCCGCCAGCAAGGCTCGGGTGTAGGGATGCTGCGGGTCGTCGAAGAGTTGCGCCACCGGTGCGAGCTCGACCAACTGTCCGGCACACATCACCGCGACCCGATGCGCCAGGTAACGCACCACCGCCAGGTTGTGCGAGATGAATAGGTAGGTGAGCCCGAGCTCGGCCTGCAAATCCTTCAACAGATTGAGGATCTGCGCCTGCACCGAGACATCGAGCGCCGATACCGGCTCATCGCAGATCAGCAAGCTGGGCTCCAGTGCCAGGGAGCGGGCGATGCCGATGCGCTGCCGCTGGCCGCCGGAGAAACTGTGCGGGTAGCGGCTGGCATGGCGGGCATCGAGGCCGACCTCCCGCAGCAGCCAGTTGACCCGCTCGGCACGGCTATCGGCGTTGCCGATGCCGTGGATGACCAGGGGCTCGGCGACGATATCGCGGACCGTCATGCGCGGGTTCAACGACCCGAACGGATCCTGGAAGATGTACTGGATTTGCCGTCGAAACGCCAGGAGCGCCTGGTCGTCCAGGGCGAAGACGTCGATCTCGCGGCTGCCGTCGTGAAACACGACGCGACCGGCATCCGGGGTGAGGCCGCGCATGATCAGCTTGCTGACCGTGGTCTTGCCGCAGCCGCTCTCGCCGACGATGGCGAGACATTCCCGCCGGTGCACCTCGAACGAGACGTCGACGACGGCGGGAATTGTCCGCTGCTCGCCACCGAGCCAGCCGGCCCGTCTGAGATAGAACACTTTGTGCAAGCCCTCGACCCGGAGCAGCCAGTCACCGGACGACGGTGGGCCCGCATTCGAGGTCTTGTGCTCGAGACGGCCGGACACGCCATTGTTGGCATCGGCGATCGATTGCAGGCGTTGGTTGGGATCCATGCCGACGGTGGGCACCGCGTGCAGCAACGCCTTGAGGTAGGCGTGGCGCGGCCGGCGGATCAGGTCGTCGCGACCGCCGCTTTCCATCACCCGCCCCTGATACATGACCACGACATCGTCGGCGACGTTGGCCACCACGCCGAGATCGTGGGTGATGAACAAGACCGCCATGCCGAACTCGACCTGCAGGTCCTCGATCAGCTTGAGGATCTGCGCCTGGATGGTGACGTCGAGAGCGGTCGTCGGCTCATCGGCGATCAGCAGTGCCGGTCGGCAGATCAGCGCCATGGCGATCATCGCCCGCTGCCGCAAGCCGCCCGACAGCTCGAAGGTGAAGATTTGAAAAGCCCGATCCGCCTTGGGAAAGCCCACTCTCTCCAGCACCTCGATCGTCGCCGCGCGGGCCGCCTCGACGTTGTTCTCCACATGCAGCCGGTAGGCTTCGGCGATCTGGTCGCCGATCGTGTGCAGGGGCGAAAGCGAGCTCATCGGCTCCTGGAAGATGATCGAGATGCGGCCACCACGGATGGCCCGCCGGGCAGCACTTTCCTGGGGCATGACAGCAAGGTCGAGGGGCGGCCCCGGTCGGTCGGGATCGGCAAACAGGATCGAGCCCTCGGTGACCCGTGCCGCCTTGGGCAGAATGCCGAGGATGGCGTGGGACAGGACGGTCTTGCCGGAGCCGCTCTCGCCGACCACGGCAGTGGTGCGGTTGGCCCGAATATCGAGCGAGACGCCGCGCACCGCTGCGACCGTGCCCTCGTCGCTGGCGAAGGAGACGTGCAGGTCGCGAACGGCAACGAGAGGTGGCATCGACAGCCCTTCAGTGCGACGAGAACAGCGTCGGCAGGTCGGCCCAGCGACAGCGCCGGTGCGCGTCGAGATGTGTCAAGAGTTGCCGCAAACGGGCCATGTCGTCGAGGCTCATTTCCAGGTGATGCGACAACAGACCGAGCACGCGCCGGTCCGGTTGCGCCATCAGCCGGTCGATCTCGCCGAGCAGCGCCGCCTCGGGCTTCATCCGCCGGGTGCCTTGCCAGTCGATCAGATCGACGTGCGTGTTGGCTTGCACGAGGTCATGCGCGCGGCCGCGGCGGTCCTCGGCAAAGGTGGAGAGCGCGCGAAAGCCGAGCCCGGCGAGCGCCGCGAGGCCGGGCGTGTCGATCCGATTCCAGGGCGGCACCATGACCGGCAGGAAACGCTCGCCGAAGGCCGCAAGCAATCGCGACGCCCCTGCCTTGAGCCGATCCCGCAGGACGTCCAGGGCCAACGTGCCACCGAGCTCGATCGACTTCGCCCCGGCCGCGGCGTGGTCGGCATGGGCCCAGCCGTGCTGAAGGACGTGGACGGACGGTACCGCCAGGGCACGTGCCGTGGTCGCCGCGTCGAGCCAGGCCGGAACCACCGCGAGGCCGAGCGGCCGGTCGTCGGTCGCGGCGAGCTCGAGCAGTCGGTCGAGCCGCGCATCGTGGCGCCCGGCATCGTCGTCGCGCCACCAGACGAGCACGTCGCTCATCGCGGCGGCTCCAGCGACGGC
This sequence comes from uncultured Geminicoccaceae bacterium, assembly GCA_964576715.1. Classification (GTDB taxonomy): domain Bacteria; phylum Pseudomonadota; class Alphaproteobacteria; order Geminicoccales; family Geminicoccaceae; genus SLRI01. The sequence continues at coordinate 29,412 of CAZNWE010000017.1, forward strand.
GTGTCGACCACCGTGAGGCGGCCGGCCGCGTCGCGGTGCAGGACCAGGGCCTGGTGGTCGCGCAGCCTGATCGGCGATTTGCCGCGCATGTCCCAGCCGGTGGCAAGCACCAGAAAGGCTCGCCGCACACCTTTGTGGGTGATCAGCACGGCATCGCCGGCATGCTCGTGCCGCCCAGCGAGCCAGCGCTGCAGGCGCCGGGCCACCTCGCGCGGGCTCTCGCCGCCCGGCGGGCGGAAGTCGAGCCCGCGTGCCTCGTTCTCGGCCAAGATCGCGCCGAACTCGGCCCTTAGATCCGCGAGCCTGCGGCCTTCGAAGCAGCCCCAGTCCATCTCGATCAGCGCCGGCTCGGGCTCGGGCTCTGGCCAGCCGAGGAGGGCCGCCGTCTCTCGGGCCCGGGCGAGCGGGCTGACCAGGCAGGGCAGCGCCCGCCAAGCCGGCGGCACCACCCAACCACGCAGCAGGCAGCGGCCCTGCTCGCTCAGCGGCGGATCGGCCCGCCCCTGCAGATGGCCCTGCGCATTCCATTCGGTGGCACCATGGCGAAGCACGATCAGCCGCATGACGCCGGGCCTCCGAGCTCGGCCAGCACGGCGCCAAGACGCGCCAGGGCGGCCGCGCGACTGTGCCGCTCGGCGACCCGCGCCGCGGCGGCGGCCCCCATCCGCTCACGCCGTCGCGGCTCGCCGATCAACCGGTCGAGATGGGCGGCCAGCGCGTCGGCCGAGCGCTCGCCCGCCAACAGTCCATTCAGCTCGTGCTCGACGAGGTCCGCTACACCGCCTTCGTCGCAGGCGACGACCGGCAGCCCTGCGGCCAGCGCCTCCAGGATCGCCATGCCATAAGCCTCCGCCAGGGCGGGCCAGACGAAGATGTCGCTCGCCCGGCAGGCGCGAGCGACGGCGGCAGGCGGCTGTTCGCCGAGAAAGCGCACCTTGTCACCCGCGATCGAGCGCAGCAGCGCGCGCACCTCGCCTCCGGCCTCGCCGTCGCCGACGACCAAGAGGCGCCAATCGGCGCCGACCACCCGCGCCAGGGATCGGGCGAGCAGCCGGTAGGAGTCCAGCTTGACGTCCCGGCGCATCATCGCGACCGTGATCAGCCACACCGGCTCGAGCGGCAGGTTCAGCTCGGCGGCCAAAGCTCTCCGCGTCGGGCCGGGCGCGCCCGACGCAACGGGTGATGCGGGCAGGAACGGCGGGAACAGGACAAGCCTTTGCGGATCACGCATGTAACGGACAAGATTGCGCGCATCTACTCGGGTGAGCGCCAGGACCGCGTCCGCCGTGTTGACGGCCGCGATGGTCGCCCGATGGCCACTAGCCCAAGGTCCGTCCGCTTGCTTGCCGGCGATCGACGCCTCGGCGATCACGTAGGGGATCGCCAGGGCCCGGCTCAGCTCGGGCCCCAGCCAGTCCGGTGCCTTGTGGTAGGCGTGGTAGGTGAACCAGAGATCCGGGGTCGGCTGGCGCGCAAAGGCGCGGCGAAGCCGCCGGCATTCGTCCTGGGCGCGCGTCTCGAGGGCCAGCTGACACGCGCGATCACCGCCACGCTCGAAGCTGCGCAAGGTCGAGGCGATCATGACCTCGTGGCCGAGGTCCTGGAGCAGCGCCAGGAAAGCGCGGGCCATCAGCCGGTCACCGGAAGGCACCGGATGGTCGACCGGCTTCAACGGCGCATAATAGGCGACCCGCATCAGCGCGGCTCACCGGGCCGGGCCAACTGAGCGAGGTCGCGCGCGATCTCGGCGATGCCTGGGCCGGCGGCGAAACGGGTCTCGATCACCGAGCGGCCGGCTAGCCCCATCGCCCGGCGCCGCTCAGGGTCGCGCAGCAGTTCGGCCACAGCGGCGGCGAGCGCTCGAGGATCATCCGGCGGCACCAGGAGACCGGTGCGCCCGTCCTCGACCAGCTCGTCGATCGCCCCGGCCCGGGAGGCCACCACCGGCAGGCCTTGCGACATCGCCTCGGCCACGACGTTGGGAATGCCGTCGCGATCGCCGTCGGCGGCGACGCGCGGTGCCAGACAGAAGAGATCGGCCCGGCGCAACGCCGCGAGCACGCCGTCGAACGCGGTGGGCCCGAGCCAGTGCACAAGCGGCGCGACGCCGAGCCGCGCGGCCAGAGCTTTCAACTCGGGCAACAGCGGCCCGCCACCGATGTGCCGCCAGCGCCAGTCGAGTTCGGGGGGCAGCAGGGCCAGGGCCTCGAGCAGCACATCGAGCCCCTTCTTCTCGACCGCGCGGGCCACTGTGACGAGCTCGTGCGGCGCGCCGGCACGGTCAGGTGCATCACCGTTCAGTGCCGCCAGGCGGGTGAGATCGATGCCGTGCGGCCGACAGCGCAGCCGGGCTGTCGGGGCCAGGCCCTGCAGATGGCGAAAGCCGAGGCGGGTGCAGGTGGTGAGCCACGCGGCATCGGCCAGCTTCTCGCGGATTTCCCAGTCCGGGATGGTCCAGATGTCCTTGGCATGCGCCGAGATGGCGAACGGCAGGTCGCGCATGCGGGCGGTGTAGCGCGCGACCGACGCCGGCGTATGCAGGTAGTGGACGTAGAGGCGGTCGATGTCGGGCGGCAACTCACGCGCCAGGACACAAGCCTGGCCCAGTCGGCGCCAGCGATTGCGCGTCAGATCACGGCGCAGATCGTGGCCGAACGGCCGCCAGACGCGCTCCAGCCAGCCGTGCCGGAGCGCTGTCCAGAAGCCGCGCCAAACCCGGATCGGCTCGTCGTGAAGATACTCGGGAAGATAGAGGACCGGCGCTTCTATCTCGGCGTGGATCGGGTGGCGGGCGGGGTCGGTGGGGTGGCGGAGCGAGACGATGAGGAGGTTGAGGCCGGCCTGCTCCAGGCCGCGGATCTCCTGGGCGATGAAGGTCTCGGACAGGCGCGGGTAACCCTTGAGGATGAACGCGATCCGGCCCGGCATGCGGTTCTCAGGCGATATGCCTGGCCGGCGTCGGGTGTTCGAAGGCCGGCGCGCAGAGTTCGGCGATGCGGTCGAGCCCACCGAGCAGGCGGCGTCGGCTGGCATCGCTCGGCCGCGGCCAACCGGCGATCTCATGCAGGCAGCGCGCCATTTCCAGCGGATCGTTGGCCTGGTGGTCATGGAGCACCCGCAGCAGGCCCAGCCGGGCGGCGCGATCGGCACGGATCAGCTGTTCCAGGCGGGGCTCGCTGCGCGGCACGATCAGCGCCGGCTTGCCGAAGGAGAGGATCTCGCAGAACGTGTTGTAGCCGCCCATCGCCACCACACCGATCGCCCGCTGATAGAGCGCTTCGAGGTTGGCCTCGAAGGTCGTGGCGAAGATCTGCGGCAGGCGATCGGCACGATCCTGGAACAGCCGGCGCTGGTCGAGGTGCATGAACGGGCCAAAAATAACGAGGGCCGGGTGTGGGATCGTCGGATCGCGCTCGTAGGCGTTCAACACCCAGTCGATCAAACCGGCACCGTCGCCACCGCCGCCGGCCGTCACCAGGACATAGGGCTGTTCAGGGAGGAGCAGGCCGGGCGGGATGCGGTCGGTCTCGGTCGCCGTGCGCTCGATATAGCCGGTGAAGCTGATGCGCTCGGCCAGCCGGTGCATCCCATGGATCTCGCTGACCGGGTCGAAGATTTCGGGCAGACCGTAGACCCAGATGTCCCGGTAATAGCGCTCGAGCGCCGGAAACACGCCCTTGCGTTGCCACTCCAGGTAGAGCGCCTTCGGCTCGTCCATCACGTCCCGCAGACCCAGGACGCATTGCCGGCCGCGCCGGGTCAACAGTTCCAGCGTCTCCTCGACCTCACCGCGCAGCCCCAGTGGCTCCTTGTCGACCAGGAACATGTCAGGGTCGAAGGTGGCGGCCGTGTGGGTGATGATCGACTGCCGGATCTCCAGCGTCTTGCTCAGGTTCAGATTGAGCTTGAGCGACGTGTAGTCGCCATTCTTCAGCTTGATGACCCCGGGCACCCTGACGAAGTCCACCCGCGACTTGAAGTCGAAGCTGCCGATGATCGGTGAGCCGGACAGGATGAGGACGGAGAGCTTGGGGAAGCGGTCGACGAGATCGTGCGCGATGGCGCGGCAGCGGCGCAGGTGGCCGAGGCCGAAGCTGTCGTGACTGTAGATCAGGAGGCGACGACTGCTCTGCATGGTTCCGAGGCGCGCTGCTTGATCGGGACTATGTCAGACGCGGCGGCCGCTGAGGAAGCGCTTTGTTTGCGAGGGGCAGCTCTGCCGATCTTGACATAAGATCATATTCCTATATTATCGCGTCCATCAACTGCCGCTCGAACCGTCGGAGACCGCTATGAGCCTGCTATTGCCCGTGGACGACAACGGCAACCCGATGCAAGTCCTGGGCTTCGATCGCCAAGGCACGACGAAGCTCGCGGTCGCCGATGCGTCGGTCCGCACCACCCAGCCACTGCCCGCGAGCACCCAACTGATCACCCTCATCGCCACCGGCCCCTGCCGCTTCGAGGTGGGCGACGCCAGCGTGACCGCCGATGCCGACGCCAGCCCCTTCCTCTATCCCGGCATCTATGTCGACGTGCCGCTGCGCCGTGACGAACGGCACGTCGCCTTTGTCGCCGAGAGCGAGGCCTGCGTCGCCTATGTGATCGGCCGCACCTGAGATGACCATGTCGCTCTCGCCGACGACGCGCGGCCTGCGGCTCATTCGCGCCACGCTGGCCCCCTCGATCACCGTGCCGCCGCCCGGCATTGGCGGTCCCGAGACGCTCCTCGTCACCGATACCAACCAGCCGATCGCGACCGAGACGGGCGCGCGCCTCATCACGGAGACCGCCTGATGGCGACCAAACAGATCCACGAGCTGCCGTCCGTCCCGGCCTTGACCGGCGATGATCGCCTCCTCGTCTCGACCGCCGACGGCAATCTGACACGGCAGGCGGCGCTCGACAGCATCGCCACCCGCATGCCCGGCGGCGGCGCCGTCGACCGGCGCATCGCCGCCAAGCTTGCGGATGCCGTTTCGGTTCGCGATTTCGGTGCCCAGGGCGATGGCGTCGCAGACGATGCCCCCGCTTTCGCGGCCGCCATCGCCGGCCACCGCAGCATTTTCGTCCCGCCCGGCCAGTATCGGCTGTCGACCGTGGTCGACGTGCCTCCCGGTCGGACGATCCTCGGTGCCGGGCGCGACGACGCGACGATCCTCGCCGAGGCCGCCAACGCCTTCGTCTTCAGGCGGAACGAGGGGGCGTTCGCCATCGAGCCCGGCGCCACCGACGACTGGTGCCGGTCGATGCTCACCAATCTCACCATCCGCATGGCGGTCGGCGGGGTCGAAGTCTGGGGTCACGAGTTCCGCTTGAGCGATGTGAATTTCTATGGCGGTGCCGTCGCCGGCTGGTGTGTCGACCTGATCGATGCCAACGAATGCGTTGTCGAGAAGGTCAGCGGCGGCTATGGCGGCGCCAATTTCCGCCTGTTCGCCAGCGGTCTGCGCTTCAAGGCCGCCAAGCCCGAGGTCAATTATGGCGACAGCCTGGTCTCGGAGGTTTCATTCAAGCTCGGCTCCGCCGAGACCATCGGCATCCTGCTCGACGGCAGCGTCGCGAGCAGCACCAACTGGATCAACAACATGATCCTGCAGCGCTTGCAGGTGAATGCCCCGGTGAACGGCGGCGGGACCACCGCCTTGGCCGGGACCGTCGGCATCAGGCTGGTCAATGCCGCCCGCATCAACCTGATCGACTGCGATGTCGAGGTGGTCGAGACCGGGTTCGAGGAGTATTCGGAAAGCAGCGGCGGCGTCGCTGGCGCCTGTGTCGCCAATACCTTCGTCGGCTGCATCACCCACTGGTGCCCGACCCCCTACAAGGACAGCAACGCCGCCTTCGCCCGCTCGGTGATCCAGCGCAACTTCATCGGCTGCGACAACATGGCGCCGCTGAACACGCGGCTCGAGGCGGAGCTTGGCCGCTGCCAGGACGGCGATGCCTTTCTGGTCGGTGCCTGGCTGTTCAACCGGTTCAGCGAGCCGTCGATCCAGCTGCGCTCGCCGCAAAAGAACATTCTGCTGCTGACCGGCGACAACAAGGGAGCTGCGCAGGAGAAGGCCGACGGGCATGCCACCCAGGACCAGCCCTATCGCGGCTTGATGATCGATATCGGCTCGAAGAATTCGGCCAAGCTCACCCGGCCGATCAGCATCGGTGCGCCGGATCCGGACAGCGGCAGTCCGATGCTCGATGTGCGGCTGGAACTGGGCAACGGCGAGCCCGAGCCCGGCGACGAGAACCATCAAGGCGAATTGGCCCGCATCCAGCTCAACGACCCGGTCTTGTTCCGGCCGCGGACGACCGAGCCGCTGCGCCCGATCGATGGTCTCATGCACTTCGCAGCGGCCCCGTCGGCGCTGCCCGCGACGGGCGAGCGCTACCTCGGCCCGGGCATCTATGCCCGCCTGAATGGCGGCGAGTACTCGCCGGTCGCGGTGCAACGTGGCGCTGTTCCGGAGCGTGTCGTCAATTTCGATTGGACCATCTCGGCCAACGATTTCGGCAAGATCCTTCGCGTCAGCCACGGCAATCCGCGCACCATTACGATCCCCGCCGGAATCGTCCCGGCCGGCGTCGGCGCGCGTCGCGTCTGGCTGATCCGCGAAGGTTCGGGGCCGGTTAGCCTCGTCGCCGGTCCTGGCATGACGCTGCGCCTGCCGCGGCCGGAGCGAAACTTCATTGCGCGGCAATATCAGGCCGTTGAGCTGGTGATCTTCGCCAACGACACGTGCTACGCCAACCATCTCGATCCCGACGTGGATTTGCAGTACACGCTGCGGGCCCGCACCTCGATCGGCTATTCGAGCGGGGTCGACGCCGTGCACATGGGCAATATCGTGCACGTCTCGCATGGCAGCGAGCAGGTCGATGTTCTGTTCGGGCCCGGCCTCGTGCCGGCGGGTGCCGAGGCCGCCTGGATCAAGCTGGTCAAGGCCGGCAATGCGAACGTCCGGATCATCGCGACCCCGGAGATGACGCTGAAGGTGCCGGGTGGCGGCAGTGAGTACGTCATCACCCAGCTCAACAAGATGGTCGAGGTCTACGTCACCGCCGCGAGCGGCCCGGCGGCAATGAACGGCATGACCAACCACGTCTACATCCGCGATTGAGCCGGTCGCCAGCAACGCGCGATCGCTGCGACCAATGCGATGCCGTTGCGTTGACTCAGGTCAATGCGGCGCCCCCGAAGAATGGCACAGTCCGAGGACCTCGCGAACTTTCGATCGGAGGTTCAACAGGGGACGCGGCGGGCCGATCGGGGGAGTTCGATGCGGCAGCCGCGACGTAGCGCGGAGAGGGAGCCTGCCATCCCTCTCCGCGGCCTGTTCCTGGACACCGCGAAGGGCGTTCCTACCTTGTAGGGTGGAGGACGGGTATGAACCGTCGGATCATCGGCACAAAGGTATCGAGCGATGTCGGACACCCTCGAGCAGCGGCACTGCACCCCGTGCCAAGGCGGCGTCGACCCCCTCGACGAGGCCGCCGCTAAGGCCTACCTCGCCGGCGTCCAGGAATGGACGCTGGCGGCCGACGGCAAGCGCATCGAGCGGCGCTTCAGCTTCAAGACCTTCGCCCAAGCCCTGGCCTTCGTGAACGAGGTCGGCGCTGTCGCTGAGGCCGAAAACCATCATCCCGATATCAGCTTTGGCTGGGGCTATGCGACGATCTCGCTGCAAACCCACAAGATCGGCGGTTTGCACGAGAACGACTTCATCCTGGCCGCCAAGGTCGACGCCATCGAGCGGCCTTGACGGCACCCCGCGACGCCGCTCAGCCCGCTTGCAGCACCGGCCGCTTTCGCCTATGTCAGCCTTCGTTATCGGAGTGTAGCTCAGCCTGGTAGAGCACCGTCTTCGGGAGGCGGGGGCCGCAGGTTCAAATCCTGCCACTCCGACCATCCTGGGCGTAGTTCGCGACCATCGACGCCTGCAAATACGGTCGGGTGGCCGTAGTAGCGGCATCGAAGCCTGGACATTTGGCAACCGCGACAGCCTTATCGCCACCTGACCACGGCTTATGGCGCAACAACCGGCTATCGCGGCCGGCCCTGACCGCGCGTCGCGTTGCTCAACGCCCTACTCGGCAGGTGCCGCAGCGGCGACAAGTTGACAAGAGTATCGGCCGCGCCGCGCTGGTCGGCCGCTACACCGTGGTGTGCGGGATCGACGGTCACGACCGCTGGCGCCGGGAACTGGCCGTCTGCTACCACGATGGATAAAAGCTCAGCGGGGCGATCGTCCGCCGAGGCCGGGCGCTGGCCTGGCTTCTCAGGACCGGTGCCGTGCTCGGGCCACCCTTCGACGACGCAGAGCGAGCGGCCAGCACGAGGCGGTGCGGATGTGTCAGGAAACCTTCGCGGACCCCCGGCTTTGCCGTCGACGGGCCAGCCACAGGGGATGACAAGGATGGCTTGGCGCGACTGGCTGCCGTTCGGAGCCGTCCCCGAGATCGCACCCGAGGACTTGGCCGAAAGCCTGCAGACCGCCGACCCGCCAATCGTCGTCGACGTGCGCACCGGGCTCGAGTTTCGCCAGGGCCATATCGCCGGCGCCCGTCACATTCCCGTGCAGACGCTCCGTCGCAGCCTGTCCTCGCTCGCCCTCGATCCCAAAGTTACCGTCGTTGCGGTATGCAAGACCGCGCATCGGTCGGTGCCGGCCGTGCGGTTGTTCGCAGCGGCCGGCTTGACCGCCGTGCAGCTGGCCGGCGGCATGGATCGCTGGCGGCGGCGGGGGCTGCCCCTGGTTCGAGGAGACGCCACTTGACCCTGCAACTGCTCTATTTCGCCAACCCGATGTGCTCCTGGTGCTGGGGATTTCAGCCGGTGATCCAGAGCCTTGTCGAACGTGGCTACTCGATCACCGTGGCCCTCGGCACGCTCGGCGCCGAGCGGGTTCGGCCGATGCGCGATAGCGACAAGGCCAAGGTGCGAGAGCACTGGGAGCACGTCGTCGAGCGTACCGGTCAAGCCTTCGACTTCGGCTTCTTCGAACGGCAGGGCTTCGTCTACGACACCGAGCCGCCGTGCCGGGCCCTGGTCGTCGTCCGCGGCCGCTATCCAGCGCTAGCCGTGCCGTTTCTCGGCCGCTTGCAGGAGCGCTTCTATGCGCTGGGGCAGGACATTACCGATCCGCTCGTGCTGCGCGAGGCGGCCGGCGAGTTCGGCGTCGACGCCGACCGGTTCGATGCCGCATTTGCCGACCCTGCGACCGCCGCCGAGGTCGCTGCCGAGTGGCAACAAACGGCGGCGCTCGGGGTGACCGGCTATCCCACGCTGCTGGCATTGCGGCCCGGCAAGCCCGCGGTGGTCACCATCGGCTGGCGCCCGCCGGCCGATGTCCTGGCCAGCCTCGATGCCCTCCAGGAAAGGCCGCCCGCGGCCCGAAGGTAACCGGCAGGCTCGCGCTCGGAAGGTGCCTGGTAGGGCGGAGCCGCAGTGCAGAAATCGGCTATCGGCACCTCCGCTTGGCGTCTAAACGTCCATGAGTGCCCTAGGCTGAGAATCCGGAGCGAGGAATGCGGTTACTGGTTTGCCTGTTGGTTCTTCTCGTGCTCCACGCGGGGAGCGCCAGCGCGCAGGATGAGGCTCCAGCACAGCAGGCGCCGCCCCCGGCGGTGACGGTCGTGTCGGTCGAGGCTACGGATGTCACGCCCACGATGGCGTTCACCGGTCGGATCGAGGCCGTCGACAAAGTCGCGTTGATTGCGCGTGTCGACGGATTCCTGGAGGCGCAGCCGTTCATCGAGGGCAGCATCGTCCAGGCGGGTGATCTCCTCTTCGCCATTGAGAAGGGGCCCTACGAGGCCCGACTCGGCGAGGTTGACGCCGACATTGCCGCCGCCCAGGCCGAGCTGACCCTGGCGCAACTCGAGGTCGATCGCCAGACGACGCTAGTGGCACGGCAAGCCGCGGCCCAAGCCGTGCTCGACCAGGCGACCGCGTTTGCCGGCAAGGCCGAGGCCGAGCTCCTGCGGGCGCAAGCGTCGCGCGCCCGGGCCGAGCTCGACCTTTCCTACACCGACATCAAGGCACCGTTTACCGGGCGGATCGGGCGGTCGGTCGTTTCGGTCGGCGACTTTCTCTCACCCGCCACCGGCACGCTGGCCACACTGGTGAGCCAGGATCCGATGTACGTGACCTTCCCGATCACCCAGCGCGAGCTGCTCGACGTTCGCCGCCAGGCCGCCGACGCCGGCTTTGACGAATCGGCCGTCTCGGTCCGGGCCCGGCTGGCTGACGGCACTGTCTACGACGAGGTCGGTACGCTGAATTTCGTCGATGTTCAGGTCAACCCCGGCACCGACACGGTGGCGGTGCGCGCCCAGCTCCCGAATCCGAACGGCACGCTGATCGATCAGCAGCTGGTGACCGCCATGGTCGAGATCGCGCGGCCCGAGCAGGCGCTCCTGGTGCCGCAACAGGCGACCCTGGTCGACCAGGGCGGCCGCTTCGTGCTGGTCGTTGGTGACAATGACACCGTCGAGCAGCGGCCGATCACGGTCGGCCGGACGGTGGACGGCAACTTTATCGTCAGGGACGGCCTCGTGCAGGGCGAGCGGGTGATCATCGAGGGGATTCAACGGGTCCGCCCCGGCATGGTGGTCGATCCCGCCCCGGCCGCGGGAAGCTGAGCCGATGATCTCCGCCGTCTTCGTCGACCGGCCGCGCCTCGCGATGGTCATCTCGATCGTCATCACGCTGGCCGGCCTGATCGCCATGCAGGCGATTCCGACCGCCCAGTTTCCCGAGATCGTGCCGCCACAGGTCTCGGTGACGACGAGCTATCCAGGCGCTGGGGCGGAAGTCGTCGAGGCGACGGTGGCACAGGTGATCGAGGCCCAGGTCGTGGGTGTGGAGAACATGCTCTACATGAAGTCGACCAGCGGCAATGACGGCAGCTACACGCTGACCGTCAGCTTTTCGGTCGGCAGCGACGCGGACATCAACACCGTCAACGTGCAGAACCGGGTGGCGCAAGCCTTGCCCAAGCTGCCCGAGGAGGTGCAGCGCCAGGGGGTCACGACCAAGAAGAAATCGGCCGCCTTCCTGCAGATGGTCAGCCTCTTCTCACCCGATCAGAGCCGCGATGCGCTCTATCTCTCGAACTACGCGACGATCAACATCATCGACCAGATCAAGCGGGTGCCGGGAGTCGGCGACGCCTTCCTTTTCGGTAGCCTCGATTACGCGATGCGGGTCTGGCTCGACAGCGAACGGCTGACCTCCCTCGGCCTCACCCCCAACGACGTGGTCACCGCCATTCGCTCGCAGAATATCCAGGCTGCGGCCGGCAGAATCGGTGCCCAGCCGATGGCCGATGCCGAGCTGCAGCTCAACATCCAGACCCAGGGCCGGCTCACCGATGCAGCCGAGTTCGAGCGGATCGTGGTCCGCGCCAATGCGGACGGCTCGTTCGTCCGGGTCGGCGACGTCGCCCGGGTGGAACTCGGGGCGCGCAGCTCGGATGTCGTCGCTCGCTTCAATGGCGGCCCGGGTGCCGTGATCGCCATTCAGCAGCTGCCGGGCTCGAACGCCATCGCCACGGCCGAGGGCGTGCGGCAACTGCTCGGCGACCTGGAGATGCGTTTTCCCAGCGGTGTCGCTTATGCCATTCCCTACGACACCACCGAGTTCATCGAGGCGAGCATCGAGGAGGTCATCCGGACGCTGTTCGAGGCCTTCATCCTCGTCATCATCGTGGTCTTCCTCTTCCTCGGCAATGCCCGGGCCACGCTGATCCCACTGATCGCCGTGCCGGTGGCGCTGATCGGCACCTTCGCGGTCATGCTGGTCCTCGGCTTCTCCGCCAACACCGTCTCGCTCCTGGCCCTGGTCCTCGCGATCGGCATCGTCGTCGACGACGCCATCGTCGTCGTCGAGGCGGTCGAGGCCAAGCTCGAAGCCGAGCCCGACCTCTCGGTCGCCGACGCCACCAAGGCGGCGATGGGCGAGATCACTGCCCCCATCATCGCGATCACGCTGGTGCTGCTCTCGGTCTTCGTGCCGGTGGCCTTCATCCCCGGCATCTCGGGCCAGCTCTACCAGCAGTTCGCCGTGGCCGTGTCGGTCTCCATGGTGATCTCGGCGATCAACGCGCTGACCCTCTCGCCCGCCCTCTGCGCCGTGCTCTTGAAGCACAGCCACGGGCCCAAGCGGGGGCCGATGCGCTACGTGCTCGCCACCATCGATCGCTGCCGCGACGGTTATGCCGCCATCGTCGCCCGGCTGGTTCGGGTCGCCTTCATCAGCCTCGTCCTGCTCGCCGGCTTCGTGGTCGGCACCGGGTGGCTCTTCACCCATGTGCCGACGGGCTTTTTGCCCGACGAGGACCAGGGCGTCGTCTTCATCGAGGTGCAGCTGCCCGAGGGTGCGTCGGTCAACCGCACCGGCACCGCCATCCAGCACGTCGAGGCCATCGTTCAGGATGCGCCCGGGGTCGTCGATGTGACCAGCGTCGTCGGCTACAGCTTCCTCGACGGTCTAGCCAAGCCGAATGCCGGCTTCTTTGCGCTGACCCTCGCCGACTTCGCCGAGCGAACCGAGCCGGAGGCTCGAGCACAGGCCTTGATCGACCGGTTCCGTCGGGAATTCGCGACCTTCCGCGAAGCCGTCGTCATCCCGTTCAATTTGCCGCCGATCATCGGTCTCGGCACCGGTTCAGGCTTCGAGTTCCAGCTGCTCGATCTGCAGGGCGGCAGTCCCGCCGACCTCGCGGCTGCGGCCAACGGCCTGATCGTCGCGGCCAATGAGGACGAGCGCCTCGGTGCTGTCTACACCACCTTTGCCGCCGCCACGCCGCAGCTCTTTTTGGACATCGACCGCGAGCGGGCGCAGACGCTGGGCATCAACCTCGGCGACGTGTTCAACGCCCTGCAGTCGACACTCGGCGGCTTCTACGTCAATGATTTCAACCTCTTCGGCCGCACCTGGCAGGTGCTGATCCAGGGCGAGGAGGCGGATCGGGCGGCGGTCGAGGACATCTACCGGATCAACGTCAGAAACGCGGACGGCCAGATGGTGCCGCTCCGCGCCATCCTCGAGCCGCAGCTGATCCTGGGACCGCAGTTCATCCTCCGCTACAACAACTTCCGCAGCATCACCATCTCCGGCCAGCCGGCCGAAGGCCGCAGCTCCGGCGAGGCCATCGCCGCGATGGAGGAGGTGGCAGCGAACACGTTGCCGGAGGGCTACAGCTTCGCCTGGACCGGCACGGCCCTGCAGGAGAAGGAGGCGGCGGGTCAGACCGGCATCATCCTCGGCCTCGCCGTCCTCTTCGCTTTCCTCTTCCTGGTCGGACTCTACGAGAGCTGGACCATTCCCGTGCCTGTGCTGCTCTCGGTCACGGTCGGCATCTTCGGCGCCATGCTGGGCCTGCTGATCGCGTCGCTCGAGAACAACATCTATGCCCAGATCGGCATCGTCGTCCTGATCGCGCTCGCCGCCAAGAACGGCATCCTGATCGTCGAATTCGCCAAGATGCGGCGCGAAGAGGGCCACTCGATCACCGAAGCCGCGGTGATGGGCTCGCGCGAACGCTTCCGGGCGGTGATGATGACGAGCTTCGCCTTCATCGCCGGCCTGTTCCCGCTGGTGACCGCCACCGGAGCGGGCGAGCTCAGCCGCCGCGGCGTGGGTACGGCCGTTTTCGCCGGCATGATCGCCGCGGCGGTGGTCGGCATCTTCATGATCCCGACCCTCTACACGGTCTTCCAGTGGGCTCGCGAGAAGGGCAAGGGGCTGCTCGGCGGCAGGCCTAAGGCCGAGGTCGAGAAGCCGGCGGAGTAGCGATTGACAGCGGGCGCGGTGACCCGCTACACAGCACCATCTCGCGTGGGGCAGCGCGAGCACCTGTCGTGCGCCGTTGTCCCGCCCTATCCCGGATCGGTTCAATTCGATGTACGCAGTGATCAAGACCGGCGGCAAGCAGTACCGCGTCGCCAAGGACCAGTATCTCAAGATCGAGAAGCTCGAGGCCGAGGTCGGCAGCACGGTCGATTTCGACCAGGTTCTGCTGGTCGGTGGCGATGGCTCGGACGTCAAGGTCGGCACGCCGCTCGTCGACGGTGCCAAGGTCACGGCCGAGGTGGTGGAGCAGACCCGCGGGCCCAAGATCGTCATCTTCAAGAAGCGCCGGCGCAAGAACTTCCGGCGCAAGACCGGTCACCGCCAGTCCATCACCGTGGTCAAGATCGCCGATATCGCCGCTTGATTTTGGCGACCTGAGACGCGGGGTTTCGAGGAGCATCCCATGGCACACAAGAAAGCAGGCGGCAGCTCGCGCAACGGCCGCGATACCGAAGGCAAGCGCCTCGGTGTAAAGAAGTTCGGCGGCGAGCACGTCATCCCCGGCAACATCATCATCCGCCAGCGCGGCACCAAGGTCCACCCGGGCAACGGGGTCGGCCTCGGCCGCGATTTCACCATCTTCGCGCTAATCGAAGGTCAGGTGACCTTCAAGAGGCGTGGTGATCGACAGTACGTCCATGTCCTGCCGCCGGTGGCCCAAGCCGCCGAGTAGGGCCTAGGCTTCGATCAGCCGCCGACCAGATCGGCGGTGCAAGAGGGAAAGGCCAGGGCCTTTCCCTTTTTTGTTCGGCATCCCCCATGCGTTTTCTCGATTCCGCCAAGGTGTTCATCAAGTCCGGCGACGGCGGCAATGGCTGCGTCTCGTTTCGGCGCGAGAAGTTCATCGAGTATGGTGGACCGGACGGCGGCGACGGCGGCCGCGGCGGCGATGTCGTCGCTGTCGCCGACGAGAACCTCAACACGCTGATCGACTACCGTTACCAGCAGCACTTCAAGGCCAAGCGCGGCACCGGTGGTGCCGGCCAGAACCGTACCGGGGCGAGCGGCGACGATATCGTCTTGAACCTGCCGGTGGGCACGCAGGTCCTCGCCGAGGACAAGGAGACACTGCTCGCCGATCTCACCGAGCACGGCCAGCGCGTCGTGCTCGCCAGGGGTGGCGATGGCGGCTTCGGCAATGCGAAATTCAAGACCTCGACCAACCGAGCGCCGCGCCGTGCCGATCCGGGCTGGCCCGGCGAGGAGCGCTGGATCTGGCTCGAACTCAAGCTCTTGGCCGATGCCGGGCTCACCGGACTACCCAATGCCGGCAAGTCGACCTTCCTTGCCGCCGTGAGCCGGGCGCGCCCCAAGATCGCGGACTACCCCTTCACCACCCTCGAGCCCAAGCTCGGCACGGTTGTGATGGACGACACCAGCTTCGTCATCGCCGATATCCCGGGGCTGATCGAGGGCGCATCGGCAGGGGTCGGCCTCGGCGACCGCTTTCTCGGCCACATCGAGCGCTGTGCGACGCTGATCCACCTCGTCGACGGCACCGCCGACGCACCCGAGGCGGCCTACCGGATCGTTCGCGACGAGCTCGAGGCTTACGGCCATGGGTTGGCCGAGAAGCCCGAGATCCTCTGCCTCAACAAGTGCGATGCGCTCACGCAAGAGGTCATCGGCGAGCGGCGGCGGCTTCTCGAGAACGCCTCGGGGCGTCCCGTGCGCTGCATCTCCGGCGCCACGAAGCAGGGGATCGATGCCATCCTCGAGGAGGTGCTGAGCCACATCCGCGCCCGGCGCCAAGCCGAGCAGGAGGCAAGGGCCAGGAGCGCATGACCCCCGTCGAAGCGCTCGGCCGGTCCCGCATCACCCTCAAGGTCGGCTCCGCCCTGCTCGTCGACGAGGCCGGCCGGGTGCGGCGTGGCTGGCTCGACGGCCTCGCCGCCGACATCGCCGCTCTCAAGGCCAAAGGCGGCCAGGTGATCGTCGTGACCTCGGGTGCCATAGCGCTCGGCAGGCGCGCACTGCAGCTGCCGCAGCGGGCGCTCCGGCTCGAGGAGAAGCAGGCGGCGGCGGCAGCAGGGCAGATCCTGCTCGCCGGGGCCTGGGCGCAAAGCCTCGCCGAGCACGGGCTCGCCACGGCGCAGATCCTGGTCACGCTGGGCGATACCGAGAGCCGGCGGCGCTACCTCAACGCAAGGGCCACGATGGAGACCCTGCTCAAGCTCGGTGCCGTGCCGGTGGTCAACGAGAACGACACGGTGGCCACGACCGAGATCCGCTATGGCGACAACGACCGGCTTTCGGCCCGGGTCGCGGTGATGGCGGCGGCGGAGACGCTGGTGCTGCTCTCGGACGTGGACGGGCTCTATACGGCCGACCCGGGCGCCGACCCCACGGCCCGCCATATCCCCGAGGTCGCCCTGATCACCAGCGAGATCGAGGCCATGGCCAGCGGCAGCGGCAGTGCGGTGGGCACTGGCGGCATGACGAGCAAGCTGGTCGCGGCCAAGATCGCCACCCAGAGCGGCTGTGCCGTGGTGCTGGCGAGCGGCAAGGCCGACCGGCCGCTTCAGGCGCTGCTCAAGGGTGCCCGCAGCACCCTCTTCCGTGCCCCGAGCTCGCCGCGCAGCGCCAAGAAGCACTGGCTCGCGGCCAGCCTGAAGCCTGCCGGCCAGCTCACCGTGGATGACGGCGCGGTGCGGGCGCTGCGCCGCGGCTCGAGCCTGCTGCCGGCCGGGGTGACGGCGGTCGCCGGCAGCTTCGAGCGGGGCGATGCGGTGCTCGTCCAGACCGCGGCCGGTGCGGCCATTGCCAAGGGTCTGGTCGCCTACGACGCCGCCGACGCACAGCTCATCAAGGGGCGGCAGACCGCGGCGATCGAGGCACTCCTGGGCTATCGCGGCCGCGACGAAATGATCCACCGCGACGATCTGGTGCTGCTGTGAACAACGCCCTCGATCCGGCCCTGGCGCCGTTGCTGCAGGGCATCCTGGACAAACCCTGGCGCTTCGCCATGGGGCTGCACGCCCTCGATCCGGCGGAATGGCTGGTCGTGACGGACGACTACGCGGCCGAGATCGCCGAAAAGCGGCGGCTTCTCGCCGCCGGCGCCGACATTCACCGGCTCTTGCCCGACGGTGAGGACGCCGCGGCGGAGCTGGCGGCGACCGTCGAGCCGTATCTCGCCCGGCAGCATCCGGCAATCGCCCTCGATCCGACGATCGAGGCACCATTGGTCCGCCTCGGCCTGGCGTTGCAGGAGGACCTCTGCCTGATGTTGCGGGGGCCCGACGGCCATCATCTCGTCGGCGCCTTCGTCGCTTTCCCGGCGCGCTGGAAGCTGGCCGAGAAGATCGGCCGGCCGATCAGCGCCATCCATGCCCCCGTGCCGGGCTTGGAGTCGGCGATCGGCCGGCCGATCGGCCTCTTCTTCGCGCGTCTCGCGGTCGGCCATCCGGTCTGGCGGGCGAACTGGTCGATCGTCGACGATCCGGCTCTCCACCAGCCGAGTGCGGCCTTTCGCCGAACCGGCAATGTGGTGAGCAACAAGGACGCTGGCCAGCGCTTGTGGCTCCGGGTCGAGCGGCAGACCCTGACCCGGCTGCCGGCGACCGAGGCCGTGCTGTTCACCATTCTCACCTTCATCGCCCCCTTGGCCGCCATCGCCGCCGAGCCCGGGCTCGCCCTGAAGCTCGCGGCACGGGTGCGCGAACTGCCGCCGCCGATGCTGGCCTACAAGAACCTCGAGGCCAATCGCGAGGTGGTCGTCGCCTGTCTCGAAGGCGGCTGAGCAGGACTGGCCCTGCCCGCCTGTTTGCTGCTATCCAGCGCCCAAGGCCGCGAACCTCGAGGAAACGCCGATGGCAACCGTATTGCAGGAGCATCTGGGCACGGAGCAGCTGGCTGGGCACATGGACGCCATGGGCCGTCGCGCTCGCGCGGCTGCGGCGACACTGGCAACGACGCCGCGGCTCCTCAAGGACGAGGCCCTGCGCGCCGCAGCGCAGGCGATGCGGGCCCGCGCCGCGACGATCATGGCAGCCAATCACCGTGATCTGGAAGCCGGGCGGGCCAACGGGCTGCAGGCTGCCTTGCTCGACCGGCTGACCCTCGACACCCAGCGCCTCGAGGGCATTGCGCTGAGCCTCGAGGCGATCGCCGAGCTCGGTGACCCGGTGGGCCAGGAGATCGCGCGCTGGCAGCGGCCGAACGGGCTCGATATCGCCCGGGTCCGCACACCCTTGGGGGTGATCGGCGTCATCTATGAGAGCCGGCCCAACGTCACGGCGGATGCCGGCGGCCTTTGCCTCAAGGCCGGCAATGCGGTGATCCTCCGGGGTGGCTCGGAGAGTGCGCATTCGGCCAGCGCCATCCACGCCTGCCTGGTCGAGGGGCTGGAGACGGCCGGGCTGCCGGTCGATGCGATCCAGCTGGTCCCCACCACCGACCGGGCTGCCGTCGGCCACATGCTGGCCATGGCCGAGCACATCGACGTCATTGTGCCGCGCGGCGGGCGCTCGCTCATCGAACGGGTCCAGGCCGAGGCGCGAATGCCCGTGTTCGCCCATCTCGACGGGCTCTGCCACGTCTATCTGCACGCGGCGGCCGAGCCCGCCATGGCGCGGGCGATCGTGCTCAATGCCAAGCTGCGGCGCACCGGGATTTGCGGGGCCATGGAGACCCTGCTCTGCGATGCGGCGGTCGCCCCTGCCTTGTTGCCGCCGATCATCGAGGACCTCGTCGCCGGCGGCTGCGAGGTCCGTGGTGACCCGGGGGTGCAGGCGCTGGACGGCCGTGTGGTGGCCGCCAATGACGCGGATTGGCGAACGGAGTATCTGGATGCCATTCTCTCGATCAGGCTCGTCGACGGGCTCGAGGCGGCCATTCAGCATATCGAGGCCTTCGGCTCGCACCACACCGACAGCATCGTGACGGATGACGAAGCCGCGGCGGCGACGTTCCTGGCGCGGGTCGACAGTGCGATCGTCATGCACAACGCCTCGACCCAGTTCGCCGATGGCGGCGAGTTCGGCATGGGTGCTGAGATCGGCATCTCGACCGGGCGGCTGCATGCCCGGGGGCCCGTCGGGGTCGAGCAACTCACCAGCTTCAAGTACCTGGTGCGCGGCAGCGGCCAGACGCGGCCGGGTTGAGCGGCTTGCGACTGTTTCCGGGCCCACCGCTCGGCCCCAGGCTGGGCCCGCGGCTCTACCGGCGCCTGCCGCAGCCGGCACCGATGACACGGCAGCAGCAGCGGGCGATCGGGCTCCTCGGCGGCTCGTTCAACCCGGCGCATGACGGGCATCGCTATATCAGCCTGGAAGCGATCAAGCGGCTGGCTCTGGACGAGGTCTGGTGGCTGGTCTCGCCGCAGAACCCCTTGAAGCCACGGGCCGGCATGGCGCCGTTTGCCGAGCGCTTCGCCGGCGCCGAGCGCGCCGCGCGGCATCCGCGGCTCAAGGTGAGCGACCTCGAGAAGCGGCTCGGCAGCCACTACACGGCCGCGACGCTGGCCAGGCTGACGGTGATGCCGGGCCAGCGCTTCATTTGGCTCATCGGCGCGGACAACCTCCTGCAATTGCCCAAATGGCAGCACTGGGAGCGCATCTTCGAGCTGGCGCCGATTGCCGTATTCGACCGGACGCCTTATTCTCAAAGCGCCGTGGCGAGCAAGGCCGGGCGTCGTTTCGCCCATGCCCGCGTCGCCGAGACGGCGGCCCATACGTTGAAGGACAAGGCGACGCCGGCCTGGACCTATATTCACCTGCCGCCCCACCCGGCATCCAGCACCGCCATTCGTGCGGGCCGGCCCTGCCCGGCTGGCTGGGCACGTCGGCAACCTGTGGAGAACCGACCATAACCGCTCTGGCCCATGAGCCGGTCCAGGAACCGGCGATCCTGCCGCTCGTCCTTCGCTCGCTCGAGGACGACAAGGCGCTCGAGCCCGTGGTCATCGACCTCGCCGGCAAGACCACCATGGCCGACCACATGGTCGTCGCCACCGGCACCTCGCAGCGCCACCTCTCGGCCATGGCCGAGAAGCTGATCGAGCGCCTCAAGGCCGCGGGCCGCACCGACATCCGCGGCGAAGGGCTCGGTGACAGCGCCTGGGTGCTGATCGACGCCGGCGAGGTGATCGTCCACCTGTTCCGCGCCGAGACCCGTTCCTTCTACGACATCGAGCGGCTCTGGCAGATGGCGCCGCCACCCGAACGCGAGCCGACGAGCGTGCCGGCGACCGGCGGCGAGGACGACAGCTGAGCGCTGGTGCGGGTCACTATCCTCGCCTTCGGCCGCAACCGTGACGCCGACCTCGAGCGGCTGATCGAGAGCTACCGCCGCCGCTGCCCCTGGCCGGTCAGCCTGATCGAGCTGCTGCCGCGCAAAGGCGAGAGCGAGGCGGCGCGGCTGACCCGGGCGCTGCCCGAGGGCGACGTCGTCGTCGCCCTCGACGAAGCGGGCGAACTCGCCAGCAGTGCAGAGTTGGCCGCCCGGCTCGGTGGCTGGCAGGATGCCGGCCGCGACGTCAGCCTCATGATCGGCGGCGCCGACGGGCTGGACCCTGGCCTGCTCGCACAGGCCGACTGGCGCCTCGCCCTGGGTCGGCTCACCTGGCCGCATATGCTGGTCCGCCTGCTCCTGGTCGAGCAGCTCTACCGGGCCGGCACGATTCTCGCCGGCCACCCGTATCACCGAGGCTGAATACTCTAGGCATATTAGCCTAGATCGGCCGGTGGCTCAAGCGACTTTCGGGTTCGTGCGGCGGACCTGAAAGCATCGCTTGGGCCCGGCTTCGCGCCATCCTCGAGCGAATCCTAGAAAATCCTCTCAACCATCTGAATAATAAACGTTCTCGATGGTTACATGCGACATGATGGACGGCCGGGTTCGTTCGCAAAGCCTGGGTTCGCTCGCCCCATTTTTCAGGTTCGTTCGTCGAAATCCTGGGTTCGTTCGTCGTTTGCCGGGTTCCTTTGCGGGTTCGCTCGTCGCGAAATAGCCGAAATGCGCCGCTCGGCGCACCATAAGCATTGCTGATGGCGCGCCGAGCGGCGAAGATTATGACAAATTCGGTCGTATAGCGGCGCATTGTTGGTATACATACAGCATATAGCGGCGCATCTGCACGTCGACTGTGTCACCGAGCGGCACACGGTTCGGCTGATTGTTTGTCTTGGGACAATCTTTCATAAGCGTTCATGATACCCCACCGGCTGCCGTGGCGCGCGCATCGCCCAGCACCACGTCAACCCTCCTCGCCGCCGATCGCCAGCAGGGAGGCATTGCCGCCGGAGGCCGTGGTGTCGTTGGTGATGGTCTTCTCGGTCATGAACCGCTGCAGGTAGTGCGGCGTGCCGGGGGCGGTGCTGCCGATCCCGTTGCCGGTGGGGGTCCAGGGGACCAGCGGACGGATCGGGCCGTCCGTGGCGGCCAGTGCCGCCGCCAACCTGGCAGTGGTGGCGGTCGGTGCCGCGACGGCGATACCGTCGATCGCCGGGCTCCGGGCGACATCGTCGAGCCGCGCCTCGCCGCCGGGCGGGATGGCCCCGAGCACGCCGTCGCCGAGGCCGGCGGCCTTGAACCGGGAGATCACTGCCTGGGCCTCGGCACCGATGACCAGGACCCGGTTGCCGGTGACGAAGGCGGCAGCGGTCTCTGCGGTCAGCACGTCGAGGTCGTCGGCGATGCAGGCGAAGATGCCGCGCCGCTCGAGGCCGAGCTCGTTGCGCTCGCCGGTCGGGCCGGGCAGCGCCAGCGGGGCCTCGAGCAGATCGCGCGCCTCGGCGGCGAAGAAGCGGAGATAGTCGGCGGCGGAACCGCCGGTCGAGGTCGCCACCTGCTCGATGATCCGGGCCCGCGCTTCGAGCCCCGGCACGTCGTTGCGCAGGGCCTTGTGCACGGCACCCGCCAGCGCCCCGACATCGATGGTGTGCTCGGCGAGCGGCTGGGCAACCGCCGGCGTGCCGCGCATCGCCATGAAGCGATGCAGGTAGTGCGGGCCGCCGGCCTTCGGGCCGGTACCGGAGAGCCCCATGCCGCCGAACGGCTGGATGCCGACCAGGGCACCGATCTGGTTCCTGTTGACGTAGACGTTGCCGACCCGGGCCCGGGCGGCGAGCCGCTGCCAGGTCTCGTCGATCCGGCTATGGATGCCCAAGGTGAGGCCGTAGCCGGTGGCGTTGATCTGCTCGACCAGGTCGTCGAGCTGGTCCGCCCGGTAGCGGACGACGTGGAGGATCGGGCCGAAGACCTCGCGCTCGAGCTGGCCGAGGCGGTCGAGCTCGAAGGCGGCAGGGGCCACGAACCAGCCGCGACCGGTTCCGGGGCCGGGCTCGAGCGCCTTGACCAGCCGGGCGGCGCCGCGCATGCGCTGCTTGTGGGCGTCGAGCATCGCCTTGGCCTCGCTGTCGATGACCGGGCCGATATCGGTCGACAACAGCGCCGGGTCGCCGACGCTGAGCTCGTCCATCGCACCCGCGAGCATCGCCAGCATGTGATCGGCGACGTCCGCCTGCAGGCAGAGGACGCGCAAGGCCGAGCAGCGCTGGCCGGCACTCTGAAAGGCGCTGACCAGCACGTCGCGGCTGACCTGCTCCGGCAAGGCGGTGCTGTCGACGATCATGGCGTTGAGCCCGCCGGTCTCGGCGACGAGGACCGCGAGGCGATCGGTGCGTTTGGCCAATTGCCGGTTGATCGCCCGCGCCACCTCGGTCGAGCCGGTGAAGCACACCCCGGCGAGCCGCGGATCGGCGACGAGCGCGGCGCCCACCGTGGCCCCGTCGCCGGGCAGCAGGTGAAGGACGTCCTCGGGCACCCCCGCCTCGTGCAGGATGCGGGTGCCGGCAGCCGCGATCAGCGGGGTCTGCTCGGCCGGCTTGGCGATGACCGTGTTGCCGGCGACCAGGGCGGCCGCGATCTGGCCGGTGAAGATGGCGAGCGGAAAGTTCCAGGGGCTGATGCAGACGAACAAGCCGCCGCCCGCGAAGCTCAGCGTCTGCCCGGCATGCGGGCCCTTGAGGGTCAGCGGGCGGCCCATGTCGGCGCGCGCCCGGGCGGCGTAGTAGCGGCAGAAGTCGACGGCTTCGCGGACCTCGGCGACACCGTCGGCCATGGTCTTGCCGGCCTCGCGGGTGCAGAGCGCCATCAGCTCAGGCAGCCGCTCCTCCATGAGGTCGGCGGCGCGTTCGAGGCAGGCTGCCCGGTCGTCGACGGGACGGGCGGCCCAGGCCGCGGCCGCCTTCTCGGCGAGCGTCAGGGCGCGGTCGATCTCGGCCGGCGTGGCATCCCGGGTCTCGCCGACGATGCGGTCCCGGTCGGCCGGCGAGTGGACCGGGCGGAGGCCGTCGGTCGCCGCCTTGCCACTGACGATCGGGCCGCCCATGGCAGTGCGGCCGTCGGCCTCGAGCATCCGCTGCCGCAATGCCGCAAGCGTGCGCGGCGAGCTGAGGTCGATCCCGCGGGCGGCGGCGCGCTCGGGCATCAGGATGTCGCGGGGTGCTGCAATCCTGGGATGTGGCCGCCCGCCCGCCGCCCGGGTGCGGGCGATCGGGTCCTCGATGATCTCGTCGATCGGCAGGCGGTCATCCTGCAGGCGGTTGACGAAGCTGCTGTTGGCCCCGTTCTCCAGGAGGCGGCGGACGAGATAGGCCAGCAGATCCTCGTGCTGACCGACCGGTGCATAGATCCGGCAGCCCACCCCGAAGCGGTCGCTCTCGACGATCTCCTGGTAGAGCACCTCGCCCATGCCGTGCAGGCGCTGGAACTCGAAGTTCCGGGAATTGCCGGCGAATTCGAGCACACTGGCGATGGTGTGGGCGTTGTGGGTGGCGAATTGCGGGAAGAAGACCTCGTCCTTGTGCAGCAGCTTCCTGGCACAGGCGAGATAGGCGACGTCGGTCGAGGGCTTGCGGGTGAACACCGGGTAGCCATCCAGGCCCAGCTCCTGCGCCCGCTTGATCTCGCTGTCCCAGTAGGCCCCCTTGACCAGGCGGATCATCAGCCGGCGGCCGGTGCGCCTCGCCAGGTCCTCGAGCCAGTCGATGACGAAGGGGGCGCGCTTCTGGTAGGCCTGGACGACGATGCCGAAGCCGCCCCAGCCGTCGAGCTCGGGCTTCTTCGCCACCGCTTCGATCAGGTCGAGCGAGATGTCGAGGCGGTCGGCCTCCTCGGCGTCGATGTTGAAGCCGATGTCGTGGCCGGCCGCCTGGCTCGCCAAAGCCTCGAGCCTGGGCAAGAGCTCGTCCATCACCCGTGCTTGTTGCGCGAGCTCGTAGCGCGGATGCAGGGCGGAGAGCTTGACCGAGATGCCGGGCCCGGCGACCGGGCCGCGCCGGCCGGCGGCCGCCCCGATCGTGGCGATCGCGGTCTTGTAGGCGGTGAAGTAGCGCTCGGCGTCGTTGGCGGTCCGGGCGGCCTCGCCCAGCATGTCGTAGGAGTAGCTGTAGCCCTTGGCCTCCAACGACTTGGCCCGCTCGAGGGCGCTCTCGATGGTCCGGCCCATGACGAACTGGCGCCCCAGGATCTTCATCGCCTGGCCGACGGCTTGCCTGACCACAGGCTCGCCGAGGCGGGCGACGAGGCGACCGACCAGGACACCCGCCGAACTCGAGCCGGCAAGGCGGCCGAGGCCGACGACGCGGCCGGTCAGCATCAGCGCCAGGGTCGAGGCATTGACGAAGAGCGAGCGGGAATGGCCGAAATGCTTGTCCCAGTCGGCCGGCGCGAGCTTGTCGCGGATCAGCCGTTCCTGGGTGTCGTTGTCGGGAACGCGGAGCAAGGCCTCGGCGATGCACATCAGCATCACACCTTCCTGGGTCGAGAGGCCGTATTCCTGGAGGAAGGCGTCGATGCCGCCCGGCCGGTGGCGCTGGCCGCGCACGGCCTGGACGAGGCCGCGGGCGGCGGCGTCGATCCGGGCCTGGGCCTCGGGGTCGAGCGCGAGCTGGTCGAGCAGCGCCCTGACACAGTCGGTCTCGTCGGCGCGGTAGTGGGCGTCGATGGCGGCGCGCAACGGGGTGGGATCGCTCGGTGCCTCGTCGAAGATCATCGCCCTGGTCCACTTGCTCTGCAAGGCCAGAGGTAGCACGCAGGGCCCCGACTGACGAGGCGGCTACTCCTGGGGTCGCTCGTCGCTGGTGAGCTCGTGGCCGAGGAGGACGCGGACCAGGTGATCGGCGAAGGCGATGGCCAGGACCACGGTGCCGATCGCCATGACCAGCTGCGGGATCCAGAGCGGGGTGGCGTCCTGGCCCTGGCTGATGTCGTTGATCAGCCGCGAGGTGCGCACGGCCTTGATGGCGTACCAGGCGAAATAGGCGGAGAGCCCGGTGGCGACGACGAGGCACCAGATCTCGGCCAACCGCCGGGCGGTGCCGGTGAGCCGGCTGATCAACAGCGACACCCGGATATGTGCGCGATGATTGAGGGTGTAGGCGAGGGCGAAGAAGGAGGCACCCGCCATCGCATAGCCGGCATAGGCGGTGGAGCCCGGGAACTGCAGGCCGAGCCAGCGGGCGCCGATCTGGGCCAGGATGATCAGGAGGACGGCGATCAGGAAGAGGGCGGCGATGACGCCCGAGCCACGGTAGAGGCCGTCGAGCCCCTGCCGGATCGCGCGCGCCACCGCCGCCACCGGGCGTCACATGCCGTGATAGCTGTCGATGACGCTCTTGCCACTCGCGCCGGCCAGCGCCAGCCACTCCTCGGTCATGGTGGCGCCGATCGCCTCGAGGTCGCTGCTCAACTGGTCGCCGGGCGGGATCACGGTCATGCCGTTGGCGATCAGCTGCTCCTTGTACCAGCCGTTGAGCTCCTCGGACTTGGCGGTGCCGACGGCCTCGGCCTCCGCGGCACAGTCGCTCAGCGCCTGGCGGGTGGCGTCGTCGAGGCCCTCCCAGGCCGGCTTGTTGACCAGGACGTGGTTTCTGGGCAGCCAGGCATTGACCTCGTACCAGTGGGTCAGCTGCTCCCAGACCTTGCTGTCGTAGCCGGTCGAGCCGGAGGAGATGAAGCTTTCGGCCACACCCGTGGCCAGGGCCTGGCTGAGCTCGGCCGCCTCGATCTGCACCGGGACGGCACCGGTGAGCTCGGCCATCCGGGCGGTCGCGGCGTTGTAAGCCCTGAACTTGACCCCCTCGAGATCGGAGGCGGCGTTGATCTCCTTTTTGGTGTAGAGCCCCTGCGGCGGCCAGGGTACCGCGTAGAGCAGCACCATGTTCTGCTCGTCGAGCAGGGTCTCGAGCGCCGGGCGGGTGGCGGCCCACAGCTTCTCGGAATCCGCGTAGCTGGTGGCGAGGAAGGGGATGCTGTCGATGCCGAAGAGCGGCGCCTCGTTGGCATGCGCCGAGAGCAGCCGCTCGCCGATCAAGGCTTGGCCGGTCTGCACGGCGCGCTTGATGTCGGCCCCGCCGAACAGCGAGCCGCCGCCATGGACGACGATCTCGAGCTCGCCGCCCGTCGCCTCGCCGACGCAAGCCGCGAACGCCTTACCGTTCTCGGTGTGGAAGTTGCTGTCCGGGTAGGCCATCGGCATGTCCCAGCGCTCGGCGGCCACGGCGCTGCCGGCGACAAGGGCGATGGCGGCGGCACTGGCGAGCGCCGTCGGACTGTACTTGTTCATTCGTGCCTTCCTCCTGCGGGACCGGACGCCACCGGCGTTATCGGGGCGGAGCGTAGGCGGCGGGCGGCGGCGCGGTCAATTGCGAAGCGCTTCGGGAAGTGCACTGCCTGCACGCGCCTTGCCGAGGATCAGCGCCTGGGTCCGCGCGTAGCCGTGCTCGAGTTCGGCCAGATGCGGGGCGAGATGCCCGTGCAGCGCCGGCAGGGCGTGGAACGGCACGGCCGGCAAACTGTGGTGCTCGGCGTGGAAGGCCATGTTCCAGTTGAGCCACTGGATCGGGCGCAGCGTCAGCACGGTCCGGGTGTTTTTCAGCATGTCGGGGACGAGCGGGCAGGCACCGTGCTCGGAGAGCCGGATGACCCGCATCACGGGCTCGGCGATCACCCGCGGGACGAGCCAGAGCCAAAGGGCGGCGGTGGTGCCGGTGGCGAGGGAGGCAGCGGCGACGGTGGCGTAGACGGCCCACATGATCCAGGCGTCGCGCTGGACACGGGCACGCTGGCTGGGCGGGATGAAGGCCCGCTCGACCGCCGTGAAGGCCGCAAGCGGATGCCGGACGAGCGAAGAGAGCAGGTAGTAGAAATAGGGCAGGCTCGAGGCGTACCAGAGATAGCCCGGAACGCTATTGCCGGATGTTATCATCTCCGGGTCGTGGTCGGGATCGGACGTATGGGCGTGGTGGGCGGCGTGCTCGAGGCGGAAATGGGTCGGCGGCAGGCCGAGGATCAGCGACGTCGCCCAGTAGACGGCCTCGTTCAGCCGGCGCGACTTGAAGGCGCTCGAATGCGCCGTCTCGTGGAACGGGGCGAAGAGGTGGACGATCACCACCCCGTGCAGGAACATGGCGGGCCAGAGCCAGACGGTGGCGAGGCTGAGCCAGACGAGGCCGCCGGTCGCCGTCAGGGTCGCGAGGTGGATCGCGACGAAG
The DNA here is from genome assembly GCA_964576715.1 of uncultured Geminicoccaceae bacterium. Taxonomy (GTDB): domain Bacteria; phylum Pseudomonadota; class Alphaproteobacteria; order Geminicoccales; family Geminicoccaceae; genus SLRI01. The sequence continues at coordinate 56,766 of CAZNWE010000017.1, forward strand.
ACCAGGCCGGGGCCGTCGCGGCGCTGGGCAAGGCTGCGAAGCTGGCCGGCGGGGACGAGGTCGCGGGGGCTGGGCAAGGCTGGCGGGTCCTTTCGCTCGAGCTGATTTCGATATCTGTCCTTGGCCGAGCGACGGCAAGGCGGCATTCAGACACCGCCATCCATCCAGGGAGCCGAGATGGAAAGCAGCGGGCCGTTCGGCCTCGCCCTTCAGCTGATCTGGCAGGCCGACCCGGCACTGGTCGGAATCGTCGGCCTGTCGCTTCGGGTGACCGGCACCGCACTCCTGATCGCGGCGGTGCTCGGCCTGCCTTTGGGTGCGCTGCTCGGCATCGCCCGGTTCTGGGGCCGGGCTGCGGTCATCGTCGTCTGGAGTGCCCTCATGGGCCTGCCGCCGGTGGTGGCCGGGCTCGTCGTCTATCTCCTCCTGTCGCGAAGCGGGCCCCTGGGCGGCCTCGGCCTGCTCTTTACACCCACCGCGATGATCGTCGCCCAGACCGCGTTGATCCTGCCGATCGTCGTCTCGCTGACCCGACAGGTGGTGGAGGACTTGTGGGAATGCTACGCCGATCAGCTGCGTTCCTTGGGCTCGTCCTCGTGGCGCGCCGTGCCCACCCTCCTCTGGGACGGCCGGCTGACCCTGGTAACCGTGCTGCTCGCCGGCTTCGGCCGGGCGAGTGCCGAGGTGGGAGCGGTGCTCATCGTCGGCGGCAATATCGCCGGCTACACCCGGACCATGACCACGGCGATCGCGCTCGAGACCAGCCGCGGCGCCCTGGCCCTGGCCCTGGCACTCGGTATCATCCTCCTGGCACTCACCCTCGTGCTCAATGCGCTGGCCCATCTCGCCAGCCGGCTTGATCACGCACAGTCCGGATGAACCGCCCTGCCCCCATCCTGCCCCTGGTCCTCGACCGGCTGTCCTTTGCGGTGCGTGGCAAGCCGCTGCTGCACGAGGTGAGCCTGACGCTCGAGCCCGGCCGGCGGACGGTGATCCTCGGCCCCAACGGTGCCGGCAAGAGCCTCCTGCTCCGCCTCGCCCACGGCCTCCTCCAGCCGACCAGCGGCCGCATCGTCTGGGCCGCCGTCGACCGGATCGACCATCGCCCGCGCCATGCGCTCTTGTTCCAGCGCCCCGTGCTGCTGCGCCGCTCGGCCCGCGCCAACGTCATCCACGCCCTGGCCCTGGCCGGGCACGGCTACCGCGAGCGCCGCCAGCGGGCGGATGCCGCACTCGCCCGCTTCGGTCTCGCCGGTCTCGCCGATCGCCCGGCCAGTGTGCTCTCGGGCGGCGAACAGCAGCTCCTGGCCCTGGCCCGCGCCGCCGCCCTCGAGCCCGAGGTGCTCTTCCTCGACGAGCCGACAGCCGCCCTGGACCCTGCGGCCACGGCCAAGATCGAGGCGATGCTCGACGCGCTGCACGCCGATCGGGTCAGGATCGTAATGACGACGCACGATCTGGGCCAGGCCAGGCGCCTGGCCGACGAAATCGCCTTCATGCATCAGGGCCGGCTGATCGAAATGACACCGGCGGCCGCGTTCTTCAGCCGGCCCGGCAGCGCCGAGGCCCGGGCCTTCATCGAAGGCGAGCTCTTGTGGTGAGGTCACTGTCGACCCCGGGCATGATCCTGATCCTGTCGCTCGCCGCGACCCCGGTGCTGGCCCAGGACCGGTTCATCACGGTGGCATCCACCACCTCGACCGAGCAGTCCGGCCTGTTCGGCCACATCCTGCCGATGTTCGAGGAGAAGACCGGCATCGAGGTCCGGGTGGTGGCGCAAGGCACCGGCCAGGCGCTCGAAACCGGCAGGCGCGGCGACGCGGATGTCGTCTTCGTCCATTCGCGGCCGGCCGAGGAGACGTTCGTCGCCGAGGGCTACGGTGTGGAGCGCGTCGACGTGATGTACAACGACTTCGTCATCGTCGGTCCGAGCGACGGTCCGGCCGGGGTTGCGGGCACGAGCGATGTCGTGGCGGCCCTGGCGGCGATCGCCGAGGCCGAAGCGACCTTCGCCTCGCGCGGCGACGACAGCGGCACGCACCAGGCGGAGCTCAGGCTCTGGGCCGAGGCCGGGATCGCGCCCGAGGGCGCCTGGTACCGCGAACTCGGCTCCGGCATGGGCCCGACCCTCAACACCGCAGCCCAGCTGCCGGCCTATGTGCTGACCGACCGCGGCACCTGGCTCAGCTTCGCGAACCGCGGGCCGCTGGAGATCGTGGTCGAGGGCGACGAGCGCCTCTTCAACCCCTACGGCGTCATTCTCGTCAGCCCCGAACGGCATCCGCACGTGAAGGCCGAGGCCGGCCAGGCCTTCATCGACTGGCTGGTCTCGGATGAGGGGCAGCAGGCCATCGCCGGCTATGCCATCAACGGCGAGCAGCTCTTTTTTCCGAATGCCGAGCCGAATAGTTGAGACGTGGGGAAGATGATCCTCCCCACGCCCCACCCAAATTTTGCACCTGTGCCAGGCACCGCCGCCGGCACAAAGTAATTGTGGGCGCGGGGAGGATCATCCTCCCCGACCTTGTTCTTACAACCTGGCCGCCGGCT
>CAZNWE010000018.1:0-59315 GCA_964576715.1 uncultured Geminicoccaceae bacterium
CCTCCTGCTCGTCCTGGGCCTCCGCGCCGTCGCCGCCGTGACATGAGCAGCCTCACCGTCTCGCGGGCGGCCGCCATGCGCAACCACCCGGCCTACTGGGCCTTCGTCGTGCATCGCCTCTCCGGCGTCGGCCTCGCCCTCTTCCTGCCGCTGCATTTCCTGGCACTCGGCCTGATGCTGGAGCCGGCCTCGGCCGACGCCTTCTTCCGCTGGACCGAACAGCCGCTGGTCAAGCTGGCCGAGACTGTTCTCGTCATCCTCCTCGCAGCCCATCTCGCCGGCGGCCTCCGCCTCCTCGCCCTCGAATTCCTCCCCTGGCAGGACAGCCAGAAAACCCGGATCGCCCTGGCCTTCGGCTTCGCCCTCGCTGCCGGCCTCGTCTTCCTCCTGGCGGCTTTCTGATGCCGGAGCCCATCGACCACCTCACCACGGACATCCTCATCCTCGGCTCCGGCGGCGCCGGCCTCTTCGCGGCCTTGCACGCGAAGCAGTCGGCGCCCGACCTCGAGATCACCGTGGCGGTCAAAGGCCTGCTCGGCAAATGCGGCTGCACCCGGATGGTCCAGGGCGGCTACAACGTGGCCCTGGCCCCCACCGATTCGGTCGAGCGCCACTTCATGGACACGATCGAGGGCGGCAAGTGGCTGAACAACCAGGCCCTCGCCTGGCGGCTGGTGACGACCGCGATCGAGCGGGTCGGGGAGCTCGAGAACGAGCTTGGCTGCTTCTTCGACCGCAACCCCGACGGCACCATCCACCAAAAGGCCTTCGCCGGTCAGAGCTTCGACCGCACCGTGCACAAGGGCAGCCTGACCGGCATCGAGATCATCAACCGCCTGATGGAACAGGTCCTGGCCCGCGGCATCGGCCGGCTCGAAGAGCACCGCGCCGTGGCGCTGATCCCGGCAAAAGGGGGCGAGCGCCTCGCCGGCGTGTTGCTGGTCGACATGCGCACAGGATCCTTCCGCCTGGTCCGCGCCAAGGCCGTGCTGCTCGCCACCGGCGGCGGCCCGACCATGTATCTCTATCACACGCCCTCGGGCGACAAGTCCTGCGACGGCATGGCCATGGCGCTCAGGGCCGGGCTGCCACTCTTGGACATGGAGATGGTCCAGTTCCACCCGACCGGGCTGCTCGCCGGCGGGGTCGAGACGCGGCTCACGGGCACCATCATCGAGGAGGGGCTCCGGGGGGCGGGCGGCCATCTGCTCGACGGCGGCGGCGAACGGTTCATGCACCGCTACGATCCCAAGGAAGAGCGGGCCACCCGCGACATCGTCTCCCGGGCGATGTTCGAGGAGATGCGCGCCGGCCGCACCGGGGCCAATGGCGGGCTCTTCATCACCATGCGCCACCTGGAAGCCGCCATGGTCCGCCGCGACTTCAAAGGCATGGTGGAGCGCTGCCGCGATGTCGGCTTCGACCTTGTCGCGGGCCTCGTCGAGGTGGTGCCGACCGCGCACTACATGATGGGCGGCGTGCGCTTCGCCGAAGACTGCCGGACCGATCTCCCCGGCCTCTTCGCCGCCGGCGAGGACACCGGCGGCGTGCACGGCGCCAACCGCCTCGGCGGCAACGGCGTCGCCAATTCCACGGTTTTCGGCGGCATCGCCGGGGAATCCATGGCCGCCTGGGTGGCGAAGGAGGGTGCCATTGCCGAGCCCGACCCGGACGCCATCGACGCGGCGCTCGAGCGCACGCTGCGGCCGCTGACGCAACCCGCCGGCGACCTCAACGGTATGCGCGAGCGGCTCTACCGGCTGATGTGGGACGATGTCGGCATCATCCGCGACGGCCTGGGCCTGCGAAAGGCCGCCGACACCCTTTCCGGGCTCGAGGCCGAGCTGCAGAGCGTCGGCGTCGCCACGCCCGACCGCCGCTTCAACCTCACCTGGCAGGACTGGCTCAACCTCGAAAGCCAGCTCCTCGTCAGCCGCGCCGTCTGCGCTGCCGCCATGGCGCGCGAGGATTCCCGCGGCGCCCATTTCCGCACCGATTTCCCGACGACGGGCGCCCTGGAGCGGTCCGCCAACACGCTATGCAAATATGACGGCGGGACGATCACCGTCACCACCACCCCCGTCACCTTCACCCATGTCCGCCCGGGCGAGAGCCTGATCGAGCCCGCCAGGTCGGCGGCGGAGTAGCGCCATGGCGACCGCAGTCAGAACACGAGCGATCCCGGCCGCGACCATCGAGGAGGCCGGGCTCGAGATCATGAAGAAGGCCGCGATCGAGATCCCCCGGGACTATCTCGACGGCATCAAGGCGATGCAGGCGACCGAAGAGAACGAGCTCTCGCGCTTCGTGCTCGAGGCCATGGTCGAGAACTGGGAGGTCGCCGAGCAGGACCGCCGGGCGATGTGCGCCGATACCGGCCTGCCCCGCTACTATGTGAAGGCCGGCAACGAGGTGGTGATCGAGGGCGGCTTCGTGGCGCTCGAACGGGCGCTGCGGAGGGCGACGGCGCAGGCGACCCACGACATCCCGCTAAGGCCGAACCGCGTCCATCCGCTCACCCGGAAGGACCACAACAACAATGTCGGCATCCTGGCCCCGGAGATCGAGTACAGCTTCGAGCCGAATGCGGACTGGCTCGACATCACGACGGTGCACAAAGGCGGGCTCTTCGGCACCGACTACCGCATGCTCTTCCCGGGCGACGGCAGGGACGGCATCAAGCGCTTCTACCTCGACACGCTGATGCAGTTCGGCCGGCGTGGGCTCGCCTGCCAGCCGGCCATCGTCGGCGTGGGCCTGGGCGGCTCGAAGGACACGGCCATGGTGATCGGCAAGCAGGCCGCCTGCCTGAGGCCCGTCGGCGACCGCCACCCGGATCCCGAGGTGGCAGCACTCGAGGACGAGCTGAAGGCGATCGGTAATTCCATCGGCATGGGGCCCATGGGCTTCGTCGGCTCGTCCATGGTGGTCGACTGCCACGTCGAGATCGCCTTCGCGCACACGGGCGGCATGCCGATGAGCGTGCACACCTTCTGCCTCTCGTCCCGGCGGGCGACGGCCCGCATCCACCAGGACGGCAGGGTCGAGTACCGCACCGATCCCCGGTGGTTCACCGACCATCACCGCCGCGAGGGCATCGAATGAGCGGGATGCGCGAGGTCAGCCTCAAGACCCCGGTTACCCACGACGACTTGGCCGGGCTCGAGCTCGGCGACGTCGTCTATCTGGAAGGGCTCGTCTACACGGGCCGCGAAGGCCTATACAAGCGGCTGATCGATGACGGGGTGCCACCGCCGGTCGACCTGGCCGACCTCTCCAACGTCAATTTCCACTGCTCGCCCGCGGCCAGCGTCGAGGCGGATGGCACCTGCCGGGTGGGGGCGGTCACCGCCACCGCCAGCTTCCGCTTCAGCCGCTGGCTGACCGAGTGGTTCAAGCTGTCACGCTGCAAGGTGATCATCGGCAAGGGCGGGATGTCCGAGGCCGACTACCGGGAGCATTTCGTCCCCAACGGTGCGATCTACCTCACCACCGTCGGCTACGGCACCGGTGCCCTGCTCGGCCGCGGCGTCAAGCGGGTCAAGGACGTCTACTGGCTCGCGGAGATGGGCATCGCCCAGGCGCTCTGGGTCTTCGAGGTCGAACGCTTCGGCCCGTTCCTGGTCGAGAGCGACCTCGAGGGCAACGGCCTCTTCGAGCGCGAGGGCCGCCTCGTCAACGAGCGCACCGCCCACCTCTATGACGGCCTCCGCCAACCGGCGCTCAGGCGCTACGGCGAGACGACGTCGCGCGATGACGAGGTGATCTGAAAGATTGAAGCTCGGATAAGGCGCGAGGGCGTTTCGCCGTCGACTGCGCTCAAGTAGCGCGAAGCGCGATAGCGCCCCAAGAATGGTGCCCCTGGCCGGACTCGAACCAGCACGCTGTTGCCAGCAACAGATTTTGAGTCTGCCGCGTCTACCAATTCCGCCACAGGGGCACAGGCTTTGCAGTTACGCGCTGGGCTGGCGGCGGTCAAGGAGCAGGCCCGCGTCGCGCCGGGGGCGGTGCCGATAGGGCGATGCCGGCTTTGCCGACGGCAAGTCGGCAGGACTTCGCCAACGGGACTCTGCCAGGCGGGTTCAGTCGAGCAAGCGCGTCCGGACCTCCTTTGCGTTGCCGTCGGCGTCGTAGATCACGGTCATCTGGTACTTCTCGCCCTGCACCGCCTCGACCGGCGTGCCGACGGCTTCCCAGAGGCCGAAGGTGAGGACATCGAGCGAGCCGTGCAGGATGGCGCGCTCGGGCGACGGAGCACTGCCGAGGACATAGTCGTAGACGCACTGCCGGCCGCCGTCCGGCAGCGAACGGCTGCTGACCGGCGGGCCGAGCTCGGCTTCGATCTCCGCCTCGGGCACGCCGACATGGCAGGCCTCGAGATCGGGGTCCGGGTCGCCGGAAAGCGCCATGCCGACGGAACAGGCGCTGGTGACGGCGACGAGCAGGGCGAGGGCGAGACCGGTGCCGGCTGCCTTGCCGCCTTGCCTGCGATGCATTCGGGTCTCCCGTTGCTGGTCCGAGCCTGGCCGCGAGGGTAGTCGCCCATGGCCCACCGGTGTTGATGTGGATCAAGCCCGACAGGCGCCGCCGGCGACCGGTCGCGCGCACGGGCTTTGGCAGGGCTGCCCGGCCGCGCTATCGATGCTCGGTGACCAGCGCGCAACCCCACTCGCGGACCCGCCCCGATGCTCGACGCCCGACAGCGCTTCAGCCCCGCCGAGTACGCCGCCCGGCTGGCCAAGACCCGAGCCGCCATGCAGCGGGCGGGGATCGATCTCCTGCTGGTCACCGACCCCTCGAACATGCACTGGCTGACCGGCTATGACGGCTGGTCGTTCTACGTCCACCAGGGTGTCGTGCTGCCGCTCGATGACCCGCCGATCTGGTACGGTCGTGGCCAGGACGCGAATGGGGCGCGGCGCACCTCCTGGCTGCCCGACGACCGGCTGATCGGCTACCCGGACCACTACGTGCAAAGCGCGGTCCGCCACCCGATGCAGCATCTGGCGGCGGTCATCGAGGATCGCGGCTGGGGTGGGCTGAGGATCGGGGTCGAGATGGACAACTATTATTTCTCGGCCGCCGCCTGCCACCACCTGGTTCAGGGCCTGCCGAATGCGCGGTTCCAGGACGCGACGGCGCTGGTCAACTGGCAGCGGGCGGTGAAGTCGGCGCAGGAACTGGCCTATATGCGCAACGCCGCCCGGATCGTCGAGCGGATGCATGCCCGGATCGTCGAACTGGTCGAGCCGGGTCTGCGCAAATGCGATCTGGTGGCCGAGATCCAGGCGGCCGGCCTGCGCTTTGCCGACGGCATCGGCGGCGACTACCCGGCGATCGTCCCGCTGCTACCGTCGGGGCCGGCCGCCGGTGCCCCGCACCTCACCTGGGACGACCAGCCGATGGTCAAGGGCGAGGGCACCTTCTTCGAAATCGCCGGCTGCTACCACCGCTACCACTGCCCGTTGTCCCGCACCGTGTTCCTCGGCACCCCGCCGCCGCACATCCTCGATGCCGAGCAGGCGGTGCTGGAAGCCATGGCGGCCGGGCTCGAGCAGGCCAGGGCCGGCAACCAGACCCAGGACATCGCCAACGCCTTTTTCCGCATCCTCCACCGGCACGGCATCGAGAAGTCCAACCGGACCGGCTATCCCATCGGCCTCAGCTACCCGCCCGACTGGGGCGAGCGCACCTCCAGCCTCCGTCCGGGCGACGAGACCGTGCTCGAGACCGGCATGACCTACCATTTCATGTCGGGCTTGTGGATGGACGACTGGGGCCTCGAGATCACCGAGAGCCTCGTCATCGGCGAGACCGGCCCCGAGCTCCTCGCCGACGTCCCCCGCCACCTCGTCGTCAAGCCCTGAAGGTCGCGCCGATGCTCTCTGGGCCGCCGTCGCCGGTCGTTCCCACCGTCGACTTTGACGCCCCTGGCGTGCAGCACGGCTTTCTCCGCCTGCCCTGGAGCCGCGACGACAGTGCCTGGGGTAACCTGATGATCCCGATCAGCGTCGGCCAGGGTGGTGACGGCCCGACACTCCTGGTGGTCGGCGGCAATCACGGCGACGAGTACGAGGGCCCGCTCGCCATCCTCGACCTTGCCAACCGCCTCACGCAGCTGCCGCTGCACGGCCGGGTGATTCTGCTGCCGTTCCTCAACTACCCGGCGGTGAAGGCCGCCCGGCGCACCTCGCCGGTCGACGGCCGCAACATGAACCGCAGCTTCCCGGGCTCGGCCACGGGCAGCCTGTCCGAGAAGATCGCCGATTTCGTCATGCGCGGCCTGCTGCCGATGGCCGATGCGGTGCTCGACTTCCACTCGGGCGGCCGCACCCTCGATTTTCTCCCCTTCGCGGCCTCGCACGTGCTTCCCGACAAGACCCAGGAGGCCCGCTGCGAGGCCGCCGTCGCCGCCTTCGGAGCACCGTTCAATGTCAAGCTGCTGGAGATCGATGCCGTGGGCATGTTCGATACCGCCGTCGAGGCAGCCGGCAAGACGTTCGTCACCACCGAGCTCAGGGGCGGTGGCACCGCCACGGCCGAGAGTGTCCACATCGCCCGGCGCGGTGTCTGCAACCTGATGCGCCATCTCGGCATCCTCGCGGGCGAGCCCGAGCCCAGCCACGGCCGCCAGCTCGACATGCCGTCGACCGACTGCTTCACCTTCGCGGATGCCGACGGCATGCTCGAGCTGACCGCCGACCTCGGCGCGCCGGTTCGGGCCGGCGACACCATCGCCCGGATCTGGCCGCTCGAGCGCACCGGCCGGGCTGCCGCCGACTACCAGGCGGCACTCGACGGCATCCTCGTCGCCCGCCACTTCCCCGGCCTGGCGCAAGCCGGCGACTGCCTGGCGGTGGTCGGGGTCGAAGTGCGGCGTTGACGAGCAGAGACCGGAGGCTGACCGGCCTCGCATCTAATGGGATCGCCGCGCTGGCATTGGTGCTGCGGTCGGGGTGGTCAGGCGGCGGCCGTGGCGGCTTGTCGGGCGAGCTCGGTGAAGCGCGGCTTGAGGGTCGGATAGAGCTCGCGGTAGATCGCGAAGGCGGCGTCGTAGGCGGCCGCGTGCGCCGGGTTCGGGGCGGTGCGGGTCGCCGCGGTGATGCCCTTGACCGCCGCTTCAAGGTCCGGCCAGACAGCGGTTCCGACCCCGGCGACCAGGGCCGCACCATAGGCGCCGCCCTCGGCGGCACCACTGACGGTCTCGACCTCGGCAGCGAGCGCGTCGGCCTGGATCTGCCGCCAGAGCGGGCTCGCCGCACCGCCGCCGGAGGCGCGGATGGTCCGCGCCTCGAGACCGAGGGGCCGCATCAGCTCGAGCATTTCGCGGAGCGAGAACACCACCCCCTCCATGGCCGCCCGGATCAGGTGGCCGGTGCCGTGGCGCAGGGTCAGGCCGACGAAAGCCCCCCGGGCATCGGGGTCGGGATGCGGGCAGCGCTCGCCGATCAGGTAGGGCAGGAAGAGCAGCCCCTCGCAGCCCGGCGGCACCGCGGCGGCGAGCGCCGTCATGGCGTCGAAGTCGACCCTGTCGTCGCTGAACGCACTCAGCGTCTGCCGCAGCCAGGCGAAGGCGCCGCCGGCGTTCATCGACACCCCCATGCAGTGCCAGCGCCCCGGCGCGTTGTTGCAGAAGACCTGCAGCCGGCCGCCCGGATTGGGCGCACAATGATCGAGGGCGCACGCGGCGATGCCGGCGGTGCCGATGATGGTCTGCGCCGTGCCGGGATCGACGAGGCCGCTGCCGGTCGTCTGGATGACGCCGTCGCCGCCGCCGCCGACCACCGGCAGGCGGCGCGGCAGGCCGAAATCGTCGGCCACGGCGTCGCGCAGGGTGCCGGTGATCTCGTGCGATTCGCAGGCCCTGGGAACCATCGAGAGCGGGATGTCGAGGCGGGCAAGGAGGTCCTCGGACCAGCGCCGGTTGGCGACGTCGAACAGGCCGGTGCCCGAGCCTTCCGAGACGTCGGTGGCGTGCTCGCCGGTAAGCCGCAGGCGGATGTAGTCCTTGGGGTTGAGGAACCGGGTCAGCCGCTCGTAGTGGGCCGGCTCCTCGTCGCGCAGCCAGACGATCTTGCCGCCGGTGTAGCCGGTCAGCATCGGGTTGTTGGTGAGCGCCAGGAGGCCGTCGAGACCGCCGGCGCGCTCGGTGATCCAGGCGCATTGCCGGCCGGTGCGCTGGTCGTTCCACAAGATGGCGGGGCGGATCACCCGGTCCGCGGCATCGAGCGGGACCAGGCCGTGCATCTGTCCCGAAAGCCCGATCGCAGCGAGCGTGATCTCGGGATCGAGCTCTCCGACCACCGCGCGGACGCCCAGCTGCACCGCCCGCCACCAGTCGGCGGGGTCCTGCTCGGCCCAGCCGGGTCTCGGCGTCGACAGCGGATAGCCTTGGCTGTGCCGGGCGAGGATGGCACCCTGATCGTCGACGGCCAGCACCTTGGTCGCCGAGGTGCCGATATCGACGCCGATCAGTGCCTGTCGCTGCCTTGCCATGGCTGGCCTCCCTGTTGTCTGGCACCCTGCTTAGCAGCGCCGCCCGGTCTCCTCCAGCCACGCCAGCACGCCGTCGGCCGCGGCCCGGCCGGTCGCGAGGCAGGCCTGCAGCAGGTAGCCGCCGGTCGGCGCTTCCCAGTCGAGCATCTCGCCGCAGGCGAAGACCCCGGGCAGGCGCTCGAGCATCAGGTGGCGGTCGAGTTCGTCCAGCCGGATGCCGCCGGCCGACGAAATGGCGCGGGCGAGGCCCTGCTGGCCCGTCACCCTGACCGGCACCGCCTTGAGCAGCGCGGCGAGGGCTGCGGGCTCGCCCGGCAGTGGGTTCACCGCCTCGCGCAGGAGGGCGCTGGCGGCGGGCGAAAGCCCGGCCTGGCGCAGCGCATTGGCGCGCGACCGGCCCTTCTCCATGGCTTTGCCGAACCGCCGGGTGAGCGCCGCAAGGTCGGTGTCGGGGCGCAGGTCGAGGCTGAGATCGGTGGCCCCATCACGGGCCAGGGCGGCGCGGATCGCCGGGCCGTGCGTGTAGACGGCGGTGCCCTCGAGGCCGTAGGCGGTCATCACCAGGTCGCCGCGCAGCCGCTGCCCGCGAAACGTCAGCGCCACGGTCTTCAAGGGTGCCCCGGCAAAGCGTGCGACGAAGCCCGGCGACCAGGCGACGTCGACGCCGACATTGGCGGGCACGAGCGCGGCGACCCCCACACCGGCCGCGCGCAGGGCCTCGACCCAGCCGCCATCGGCGCCGAGCCTGGGCCAGGAGGCACCGCCCATGGCCAGGACCGTGGCGGTCGGCTGGATCACCTCGGTGGTCGCATCGGCCGCCTCGAGCAGCAGCCCGCCGCCCTCGGCGAAGCCGCGCCACCGGCAGCGGGTGACAAAGCGCACCCCGGCCGCGTCGAGCCGGGCGAGCCAAGCCCGCAACAGCGGCGAGGCCTTGAGCGCCTGCGGGAAGACCCGCCCGGACGAGCCGGCGAAGGTCGGCTGCCCCAGTGCTTCGGCCCAGGCCCGGACGGCGGCATTGTCGAACTCCTGGATGATCGGGGCGAGCGAGGCAGCGGCTTCGCCATAGCGACCGAGCAGCTTGTCGAGCGGCTCGCCGTGGGTCAGGTTCAGCCCGCCCCGCCCGGCCATCAAGAGCTTCCGGCCCAAGGACGGCATCCGCTCGAAGACGGTGACCGCGAGACCGGCGGCACACAGCCGCTCGGCCGCCATCAGCCCGGCCGGGCCGCCGCCGATCACGGCGACCTGGACGGGTACGGCCTGGCCGTCCGGCATCGCTCAGCACTCCGCTTTCGATCGGATGGTCAGGCGGCGACCGGCCGACCGACCGTGCGCAGTGCGGTGTCCGTCAGCTGCGTCACCACGCCGGCCAGAGCCGTGCCGAGCCGGCCGGTGCCCCGGTGCAGCCGATAGTCGGCCTCGTCGACGAACAGATCGCGCCTGACCTCGACCTGCAAAGCGTGCACCCCGGCCTCGGGCCGGCCGTAGCGCTCGGTGATGTAGCCGCCGGCGAAGGGCCGGTTGGTGGCGACGGTGAGGCCGTGGCGGCGCAGTTCGCGGACCACGGCGGCGGTGAGGGTCGGGGCTGCCGCCCGGCCGTGCCGGTCGCCGACGACGACGTCGAGCCGGCCCGGCTGGTAGGCCACCGAGGCGCGCGGCATGGAGTGGCAGTCGAGCAGCACGGCAATGCCGTGGGTGGCTTGCAGTGCTGCGAGCTCGGCCTCGAGGGCCCGATGGAACGGCCAGTAGGCCGTCGCCAGCCGGGCCTCGATGTCGGCGGCGGCGAGCCGGCCGCGGTAGAGCGGCTGACCGCCGACCCTGGTCGGCACCAGGCCCAGGCCGGCCCGGACCTTGGCCGATTGCGGCGAAGCCGCCGCGAAGGCGCCGTCGATCTCGGCCGGGTCGACCTCGTCCGGGGCCCGATTGAGATCGATCCAGGCACGCGGCAGGAGCGGCACCATGAGCCCTGCCGCCTCGGCCAGGGCGGGCTCGAGGAGGACGTCCACCGGGCCGTCGTCGAGGGGCTGCAGCACCTTGCGGTCGACGCGAATGGCCGCGAGCAACCGCTCGGGGTAGAGCCTGCCGCTGTGCGGCGAGGACAACAACACGGGCCGTGCACGGGCCGACGCTCGAAGCTCGAACAGCATGGAAAACGGCCCTGCCGGACGTTCAGCCGAAGACCTCTTCATCGCAACACAAGAGTGATCAAGAGGCAATGTGCAGATTGCCTCAAGCGGCGTCGCAGCGGTCGATCGACCCCTTGCCAACCGCCGCCGTTGCCCGTAAATCCGAGATGACCCGGGCGCGTAGCTCAGCGGGAGAGCACTACGTTGACATCGTAGGGGTCACTGGTTCAATCCCAGTCGCGCCCACCATTCCCTCCATCGCCGCCTGTCGGCTCGCCGGCGCTTGCCGCTAGCGACGAGGCTGTCGCGCCCGATCGACATCGGGTCGCGCGGCGACAGGATCGGGGGCAGCGGCCGGGCACTCCCGGCGCGACAGGCTGGTGGTGCGCCAGGCTGGTGTTGCGACAGGCTGGGCGGCGCCCTGCCCGGATGGTTGGCCCTTGGCATGGAGAGTTGGGCGTGCCGTTGATCGATGCCCGGACGCTGGATGCCGGCGCGCGGCTCACGGCCGAGATCTGCGTCGTCGGGGCCGGGGCTGCCGGTATCACCCTGGCCGAGGCGCTGGGCCGCAGCGGCCGGCAGGTGCTCCTGGTCGAGAGCGGCGGTCACGCCCCGGACGAGGCGGTGCAGTCGCTCTACGATCTCGATTGCGTCGGCTATCCGCTGCGGCCCAACTACATGTCGCGGGCCCGCTATCTCGGCGGCAGCTGCAATCTCTGGGCCGGCCGCTGCATGCGGCTTTGGCCTTCGGATTTCGCCGGACGGCCCTGGGTCCCGGACAGCGCCTGGCCGATCGGGCCGGCCGAGATCGACCGCTACCTGCCCGAGGCCGCACGGCTGCTCGGCCTGCCGCCGCTCAGCCAGCACGAGCGCAGCAGCCACGAGCACCGGCTGACCGCTGCCGAACGGCAGCTCTTGGCCGAGCCGGCCCTGCTGCCGACCTTCTCGATCTGGGCGCCGCAACCGCAACGGTTCAAGACAGCACTGTGCCGGCTCGCGGCTTGGCCGAATGTCGTGGTGGTCCACGATGCGAGCGTCACGTCCCTGCATCTCGACCACGCCGCCCGCCGGGTCGAGCGGCTGACCGCGCGCACCCTCGACGGGCGGCTGCTGGAACTCGTCGCCCGCCAGGTGGTGCTCGCCTGCGGCGGGCTCGAGACGCCGCGGCTGCTGCTCGCCTCGCAGGACCGGCAACCCGCCGGCATCGGCAACGGCTACGACCTCGTCGGCCGCTACTTCATGGACCATCCCCGCGCCGCGCATGGCCGGGTGCACCTCGATGCCGGCCAGCCGCTCAGGCTGATGCGCGGCTGGCCGCTGGCCCGGGGCAAGGTGCAACTCGGCCTCGCCGCCAGCCCCGAGCTGCAGGCCGAGGCGGGGCTCTTGAACCACTACCTCACCTTCGAGGCGACCCATTCGGACTACGTGGTCCGGCGCTACCAGGAGACCATCGAGATCGGCAAGGTGCTGCTGCGCCGTGGGCACGCCGGCAGCCGCCTCGATTTCGGCAAGGTGCTGAGCGCGCCGGCCCTCAAGGACTTCATCTATCTGCTCTCGCCCAAGGAGATCCTGCCGCACTGGCTCTGGCGGGCGCTGACCGTGACCCGCCACGCCCTGCCGCAGCGGCATCGCGAGCAGACCTATGTCGTCGTCTATTTCTGCGAGCAGCCGCCGGAGCCCCAGAGCCGGGTCTATCTCGGCACCGAGACCGACCGGCTGGGGCTGCCGAAGCTGGTCCTGGACTGGCGCATCCCGACGCGTGTGGACGACAGCGTGCAGAAGCTCGAGGCGCTCCTGGCGCAGAGCCTGGAGCGCCTCGGCCTCGGCCGGCTCGAGCCTGGCCAGGGCCGGCCGGCCTACACCGATGCCTCGCACCAGATGGGCACCACCCGGATGAGCCTGAGCCCGCGCCGGGGCGTGGTCGACCCGGACTGTCGGGTGCACGGGCTCGACAATCTCTATGTCGCGGGCAGTGCGGTGTTTCCGAGTGCCGGCCACGCCAACCCGACGCTCACCATCGTCGCCCTCGCCTTGCGCCTCGCCGAGCACCTCGCGGCCCGCCTCGCCGAACGCGGCGCTGCGTCGGCTGCCTGACTCGCGGGGCGGCTGCCTGGCTCGCGGGGCGGAGCCGCGCCCGGCACGCGGCCGCGGCGGGCATTCAGCCTGGCCGGGCGCTCAGGCGGGCGGGGAGCAGCGGCTTGATATCGGCGATCGTCAGCACGCGCAGCAGCATGGCGAGGCAAAGGCTCAAAAAGCCGAGGAGCGCCAGCTCCAGCAGCACCAGGAGGCCGCTCGTCGGCAGCAGGTGGGCGATCGTGCCGACGACCGCACCGACCAGCACGATCCGCAGGACGACGCTGATCTCGAGGACCGCACCGAGCCTTCGCCAGATGACGGCGAGGGCCGCGATCGACGCCGCCGCCGACGGCGCCAAGGCTGCCAGGGCGGCCCCGTCGGCGCCCAACGGCGGCACCAGGAGGGCGTTGCAGAAGAGGGCGAAGGGAACCGCCAGGATGGCGATCCGCGCCCCGATATGCTGCGCGTTGATCGCCACCGTCGTGCTCATCAGCGCGAAGAAGAAGGTGTTGAAGACGCCGTGCCCGACGACCAGGATGCGCAGGTAGCCGGCCCCGGCGGCGTAGGGCTCGGAGAACAGCAGCGCCATGAGCGGTGCCGCCTCGACCGCGATCAGCACGCACCCCGGCACCAGCACCAAAAGGAGGAAGCGGAAGGCGCCGCGGATCGTGGCGAGCACCAGAGCCTGGTCGCCCATGCCGACCGCCCGGGCGATCGACGGCATGACCACCGTCGTGAACACGAAGGCGCAAATGGTCGGCATCCGCGCCAGCGTGGTCGCCGCCACGTAGTAGCCTTTGACGGTATCGGCGATGTCGCGGCCGATGGCGTTGAGCGACCAGAGGTCGACGACGCCGAGCAATTGGGTACCGGTGATCCCGACGGCGATCGGCAGGGCGAGGCCGAGGATCGGCCGCCAGAAGCGCCGGCGCAGGCGCAGGCTCGGCCAGCCGACCCGCCAGCCAAGAAAGCTCACGGCGAGGATCGAGGCGGCGACGTTGAGCAACAGGCCGTTGACGATGGTGACACCGATGGCGAACAGCCAGATCACGCCGATCACCTTGGTGAACGCGTAGATGACGTAGCCGATGGTCAGCCCGATGAAGTCGCGGCGGCCGGTGAGGATCCCGACCAGCACGAAGAACACGCCGTAGAACGGGATGTCGAGGGCGGCGATCCGGAAGTAGAGGGTGCCGTTGGCGCCGGTGTTGAACAGGTCGGCGAGCCACGGGGCGGCGAGCCAGAACACGCCGAACAGTGCTAGCGACACCGCCAGGCTCAAGGTGAAGCCGCTGGCCTCCAAGGCCGAGGCGCGGCTGCCGCGGTTGGCGATCATCCGGCTCGTGGCCTGCGGGATGCCGACCCGGCCCATCAACTCCAGCGACAGCAACAGCGAGTAGACAATCCCGTAGATGCCGTAGGCGGCGGGCCCGAGCCCGCGCGCCAGGGTGGCCGCCACGACATAGGCCGCGACGGTGAGCAGCAGCTGCGACAGCGCCATGAGCAGGCCGCCATGCGCCGCCCGCCGGACGAAGCTCGCGCGCGTTTCAGCTGGGCGCCGGCTCAAGCTGTCTCTCCATTGCGGCGATCCGCTCGTCGATCGCCTCGACCGGCTGGCCGCGGATGAACAGCCGGCCCCAGATCTCGAGGGTGACAAGGCCGAACACGAAGGACACCGAACGATCGAGGGACTGGAGCAGCGCCTCGATCCCGACATGGCTCAAGCCGAGCTCGTTCTCGCAAAAGCCACCCGCGAAGAAGGCCGGACGGGCCAGCGGCCGCAGGTAGTCCGCCAGGGGTGTCGGAAAGCCCAGTTTTCGGCGCTGCGTGATCTCGTTCGGCAGGTAGCGTTCGGCGATCTGCTTGAGCACCCATTTGTCGGCGTGACGGCCGATGCGGTAGCGGATCGGCAGGTTGAGCCCGGCATCGACCAGGTGGTGGTCGAGGAACGGCACGCGGGCCTCGACCGACGCCCCCATGCTGGCCCGGTCGAGGCGCAGCAAGAGCGGCGCCAGGAAGTCCTCGAGGTCGTAGAGCATGCGGGCCATCACCGCGCGCTCGCCGACCCGGGGCACGAAGGCATAGGCGTCGAGGCAGCGGTTGCGCCAGTCGTTGCGGGCAAAATGGTCGAGGACGTTGATCGTCGGCGGCAGCAGCTCGCGGAACTGGTAGCTGTTGATCGGCATCCGCTGGTGTGCATAGACCATGAGCTCGGCGAGCTCGTGGAAGCGCCGCGGCAGGCGGTCCCAGATCGGCAACAGCCGCTGCAGCCAAAGCGTCCGGCGATGCGCCCAGGGGTAGCCGCCGAACACCTCGTCGGCGCCCTCGCCGGAGAGCAGCACCGGCACGCCATGCTGCCGGGCGACGGCACTGATCATCTGATAGGCCACGGCGTTGGCATGGGTCAGCGGGAAATCGGCGAACTGGATCACCCGCGGCAGCGTCCGGCGAAAGCCCGCCGCGGTCAGCTCGTGGACGACGATCGGCAGGTCGAGCCGGCGGGCGAGCTCGCGGGCGAAGGGCAGCTCGTCGAGTGCCGGTGCCTCCTTGACCGAGACGTGGAAGGTGGTGAGGCCAGGATGCCGGCGCGCCGCGATCGCGGTGATCAGGCTCGAATCCAGGCCGCCGCTGAGCAGCAGACCGACCGGCACATCGCTCGACAATTGCCGCTCGACCGCTTCCTCGAGCAGCCGCCCGACGCCGTCGACCACCGCCTTGGGGCCCATCGAATCGAACGCCCGGTAGCGCTCCTCGTCGACGTCACGCACCACGTCGTGCCAGCGGTGGCTGGTCAGCTCGCCGCGCTGCACCACCAGCGCCTCGCCCGGTGCGACGGCGGCGACGCCGTCGATCAGCGTCTCCCGCTTCAGCCCGTCGGCGTTGCGGTAGAGGAACCATTCCAGCAGCTGCCACTGGTTGACCCTGGTGGTGCCGAGCGCCACCAGGATCGCCTTGATCTCGGAGCCGAACAGCAGGCGGTCGCCATCGATGGCGTAGTAGAGCGGCTTGATGCCGAAGCGGTCGCGGACCAGCGTCAGGATCTGTTCCGCCCGATCGAGGATCGCGAAGGCGAACATCCCGTTGAGCCGCTCGAGCGCGTCGCGGCCCCAGGCGCTGAACGTCTCGAGCACCACCTCGGTATCGCTGCCCGAGCGAAACCGGTGGCCGAGCGCGGCGAGCTCGCGGCGCAGCTCGGGGGCGTTGTAGAGCTCGCCATTGTAGACGATCACCCAGCGCCCCTGCGCATCGTGCATCGGCATGTGCCCGGCAGCGCTCAGATCGAGAATGCTCAGGCGCCGCGCCCCGAGGACCACCGCCCCGAAGGCCTCCACCCCGTGATCGTCCGGGCCGCGATGGGCGATCCGCTCGCACATCGCGTCGACCGTGGCGATCCCGGTACTGCCTGCGCCGGCAGCGGTCCCCCCGCCGCCGGGTGCCGCCCCGCCGGCGACCCGCCGCAGGGCAGCGAGATCGACCAATCCGACAATACCGCACATGAAGACTATCCCTCGGACAGGTTGTCGTCGACGTGCGCCTTCAGCGGACGGCCGGCCATGCGCGGCCCTCGAGCTGAGGTGGCGGGTCGACATCCAAGAGCGCTAGGATAGTCGGTGCGATGTCGAGAATACTGCCCTGGGCAATCTCGGCACCACTCGATACGCCCCGGCCGGCGGCGAGGACGAAGGCGGTGGGGCGATGGTTGCCGGTATAGTGCGCCGGCACCGCGTGGCCGGGGACCCCCTCGATCAGTGCCGCGGTCGGCGCCTGGATGCGGTCGAGGACCTGCGCGTCGTTGTCCCAGCTGACCGAGATGTCCGGCAGGTGGCAGCGCTGCGCACCGCTGTAGGTCTCGTCCATGACGTGCACCCGATGCGCGCAGGCGCGGCCGTTGAGCGGATTGACCAGGCCCGCGAGCTCTTGCGCCAGTGAGCTGACGAGATTGCTCGAGGCGGCGCCGTCGGCGACGATGCCCGCCGGCTCGCGGCCCTCGAGATTGAGCCGGATATAGGCCTCGTTGCTGTTGGGAATGCAAAAGGCGCTGGTCCGCGACCAGTCGGTGCCGCTGTTCATCCACTTCATGCTGAGCTCGTGGCGGGCCCGGCGGGGCAGGCAGCGGGTGATCGACTGTCTGACACTCAAGGGGATCATCCCGCGCAGCGCCTGGGCGAGCCCCTGCTTCGGCCG
This sequence comes from uncultured Geminicoccaceae bacterium, assembly GCA_964576715.1. Taxonomy (GTDB): domain Bacteria; phylum Pseudomonadota; class Alphaproteobacteria; order Geminicoccales; family Geminicoccaceae; genus SLRI01. Next base: position 16,881 of record CAZNWE010000018.1, read on the forward strand.
GTCGACCTCGGCGCGCCGGCCGACATTGGCCGAGACGAGCAGCTCGAGCTGGTGCAGCAGTTCCGGCACCAGATGGGCACCGGAATAGTTCGGCCCCATGCCGTCGCCGGAGCAGACCAGCACCGTCGTGTCGTCGCCGATCTCGGCGAGGATCTCGCCGATCGCGCGGTCGACCGCGGCGTAGACGTCGCGCAGCAGGTGCGAGCCGGGCCGCCGCCCCCCGGGCGGCGACAGCGGATAGCCCGGATCGTCGGAATGCCAGAGATAGTGGCCGGCGCCGTGCGGCTCGCCGAAGGTGACGAAGGCCATGTCCCAGGGATGCTGGCCGAGCAGCCAGCGCGTCGCCTCGCCTTTCACCGCGGCGGCCTGCACGAGCTGGTCGCGGAACCAGAGCTGCTCGGGGATGGTGACCTGCTCGGTATGCTCCGGGGCCGGGTAGCGGCCGAACCGGGCGACGATGTCCTTGAGCATGCGATTGGGCGACGAGCCCGGCGCGCCGAACCAGGTCCAGGTGCCGTATTCCAGCACCTGGATGCCCTGAAAGCCGGCCAGCGGGGCATCCATGAAAGCGTCGAAGACGATGCATCGCCGGCCGGCATCGTCGAGCAGCTTCCAGAACGGCGGCTGGGCCAGCCATTCCGGCAGGGTGCGATGGATCCGCTGGTCGCCGGCGCGCACCTGATAGGCGTGGTAGAGGCCGTGGTGGCCGGGTGTCCTCCCGGTGTAGATCGACGGCCAGGCGGAGACGTGCATCACCTCGGCGGTGGTGACGAGCCGGCTCCAGCAGCCGGCCCGGCGCAACCGGTCGAAGGTCGGCAGGTGGCCGGCATCGGCCCAGGCCTCGATGAGCGCTGCATCGGCGCTGTCGAGGCCGAGCAGCAGCACCCGGCGGCCGGCGTTCAGGGCCATCGGCAGGTGCCCGCGCTCACCCGGGCGCGCCCGTGTAGATCTCGGCGATGTCGACCTCGCGGCGCTCCTGGTCGGCGCGCTTGCCGGCCTCGAGCATGGCGATCGACCAGATGTTGTCCTCGGCCCGGGTCTCGGCCGGCTTGCCGTGCTGCACGGCATCGCGCAGCGCTTCGAGCAGGGCGGTGGTGCCGCCGCGCGGATAGCTCTCCTCGTCCCCCTTGGGCACCTTGACGTTGCGCACGGGCAAGAACCAGCGGCCGCTGCCCTTGCGGCGGAAGACATACTTGCGGTTGGTCCAGAGCGCCCCGGCTTCACCCTCGATATGGATGCCGCAGCCGAAGCGGTGCGAGTGCATGGTGCCGAGATACTGGCAGCGGACGTCGCCCACGGTGAGCACGGCCTCGGTGTTGCACATGCCCCGGTAGTCGGACCAGGCGGTGTTCCAGGCCCGGGCGAAGATGCTTTGCGGCTGGCCGAACCACATCCGCAGGCTGTCGAAGTGGTGGACGGCGATGTCCTGGAGATGCGGGTAGTCGAGGCTGGCCACCCAGGGGCCTTCGCTGCTCGCCGGCTGGTGCCGTCGATCGATCACCGTGGCGTGGTCGATCCGGCCGAGCGCGCCGTCGTCGAGCAGCTTCTTGACGGTGCGCTCGGCGGCCCAGAAGCGGTATTGCTCGCCGACGATCACCTGCTTCTGCGTCTCCCTGGCCTTGGCCAGGATCGCCAGCGCGTCGGCCATGGTCGGCGCCAGGGGCTTCTCGACCAGCACGGTCAGGCCGGCGTCGAGGCAGGCAGTGACGTGCTCGCGGTGCAGCTTATCGGGGCTGACGATCAACGCCGCGTCGGCGGTCACGCCGGCGAGGCCGGCGGCGAGATCGTCGAAGCTGCGGCAGCCCTCGCCGATGATCGCCGTCGCCTGATCCCGATTGGCGGCGTCCGGCTCGACCAGGCCGACGCATTCGGTGTCGGCGTGATCCTTGACGAACTGTGCCCAATGCCGGCCGCGGATCCCGGCGCCGACTTGGAGAATCTTGACCGTCACGCCTCGCTCCTCACCGGCATCTGGCACCTCGGACGCGCGCGGTCTAGCAGATGCGGGCGCCGACCGGCAACCGCCCTGCGGCCCCACCAACCGGGCCTACTGGGGAGCCCCGAAGCCCGGTTGTCCGCCGCCACGATCCGCTCTATCCAACCCGGGTCGAGAGGCCCGGCGGCCATGCTCGGGCATGCCGCCGCCGGCGGCAGCCGCAGCTTTGGCAGGTCGCCGCCTCGATCAACGGGATGGGGCAGTGTCGAGCAGCGCAGCCGAGCGACATTTTCCGGACGGTTTCCTCTGGGGCGCGGCCACCGCCGCGCATCAGGTCGAAGGCGACAACCGCTGGAACGACTGGTGGGCGGCCGAGACGGCCGGCTTCTTGCCGTTCGCCTCGGGCGAGGCCTGTCGCCATTACGAGCTGTTCGCCCAGGATTTCGACCTCGCCCGCTCGCTCGGCCAGAACGCGCACCGGTTGTCCATCGAGTGGAGCCGGATCGAGCCCGAGGAGGGCCAGTGGAACGAGGCGGCGCTCGACCACTACCGCGCGGTGATCGAGGCGCTGCGGTCGCGCGCCATCGAGCCGCTGGTCACCCTCCACCACTTCACCAATCCGCGCTGGCTGGCGAGCCGCGGCGGCTGGCTCGCGACGGGCACGGCCGAACGCTTCGCTGCCTACGCCGAACGCGTGGCCGCCGCCCTCGTCCCCGAGGTGCGCTGGTGGCTGACCATCAACGAGCCCACGGTCTATGCCAAGTACGCCATGGTCAACGGCCGCTGGCCGCCGTTCCGCAAGCGTCGCTATCTCGCCGCTTTGCGCGTGCTGCGCAACATGAGCCGCGCCCACGCCCTGACCTACGACGTGATCCATCGGCAGCGCGCCGATGCGATGGTCGGCCTGACCCACAGCGGCCCCTTTGTGCAGCCGCGCCAGCCGGCCAGCCTGCTCGACCGGGCGGCGGCGACGGCCCGCAACTTTGTCCTCAACGAGTTGCCTTTTCACCTTCTGCGGCAAGCCGGCACCGGCAAGTTCGACTTTGTCGGACTGAATTATTATTGCCGAACCCTGATACACTGGAGTATGCGGAGCGGGATGCTGTTCGGCCGGGACTGGCTTGCCGATGATCAAGGCAATGCGCGCCGCTACAGCGACCTCGGCTGGGAGGTCTACGCCCCCGGGTTCAAGCAGCAGCTCCGCGCCGCTGCCCGCTTCGGCGTGCCGGTCGTCGTCACCGAGAACGGGATCGCCACAGATGATGAGAGCCTGCGCCTCGACTATCTCCGCGAGCATCTGGCGAGCCTCGCCGAGGCGGTGGCCGAAGGCGTGGCGGTTCGAGGCTATTTCTACTGGTCGCTCATCGACAATTTCGAGTGGGCCGAGGGCACCCGGCCGCATTTCGGCCTCTGCCGCGTCGATTATGCGAGCCAGCGACGCGAGCCACGCCCGGCCGCCCGCTACTACGCCGAGGTCTGCCGCAGCGGGCGCCTGCCCGCGGCGAACGGGTCGATCGCCGGCGTCGACGGGTGCGGCGCGGCGGTCGACGATGGCTGCCGCGACCGTGCAGCCCGTTGAGGTGACACCGCCTGCGCAAGCACCGCGCTAGATGCTGCGCAATGTCGTCCTCCTCGGCGTCGCCTCGCTCTTGGCGCTGGCCCTGGCCGAAGGCCTGCTGCGCCTCTTCCCCTCACTCCTGCCCGAGGAAGCGGCACTGCGCATGCATTGGCGCGCGCTCGGCGCCGCCCGGACGGGTGGCGAGGAAACCATCACCGATGACGCCGACCTCGGCTTTCGCTACCTGCCGGAGCGCACCACCACGCTCGAGCGCGGTGACTTCGCCTTCACCTTCACCACCGACGACAACGGCTTTCGCAATCCTTGGCCGTGGCCCGCAAAGGCCGACATCGTCGTGGTCGGCGACTCCATGGCGCTCGGCTACGGCGTCGCCGACGAGGCGACGTGGATCCGGCGCCTCGAGCAGGCCCTGCCCGGTACCGCCATCGTCAATCTCGGCATGATCGGCACCGGGCCGCCGCAATATCTCGAAGTCCTCCGCCGTCACGGCCTGGCACTCGACCCCGACCTCGTGCTGTTCACCGTGTTCCCGGGCAACGATCTCAACGATGCCGAGAACTTCGAAGCCTGGCAGGCGAGCGGCAGCGATCTCGCTTTTCGCGACTGGCTGGCGCAGGGCGATGCCGACCAGGCCGCCGGCGGGCTGCTCACCGCCATCCTGCACGACAGCTACCTGGTGGCGGTGCTGCGCGCCGTTCGGCGCAATCTCGGCGCCAGTTTTCAGGGCGAGACCTTGACCCTCGACGACGGCAGCCGGCTGGTGCTGGCGCCGACCGCGTACCTCTCGTCGGTCGCCAAGGCGCAGCCGTCGCATCCGGTGTTCGAGCGGGTCATGGCGGTGATCGCGGAGGCCGAGCGGCTGAGCCGCGCCCAGGGCGCCGGCTTTGCGGTGCTGCTCGTGCCGACCAAGGAGGAGGTCTATCTCGCGGCGCAGGGCCATGCCTATCCGCCGCTGGTCGAGGCCTTCGCCCGCGGGCTCGAGGGGCTCGGCATCACCTATCTGGACCTCGGGGAAGCACTGCGGGCGCGAGCGGCGGCAGGCGAGCAGCTCTACTTCACCGTCGACGGGCACCCCAACGAGCGGGGCTATGCGGTGATCGCCGACGCGGTGCGCCACTTTCTCGACCAGCGCGACGACGGCACCGCGGCGCTCACGCCGCCGAAGGCCGACTGACCAGCGCGGCCAGCGGCTGCCCTTCGAGGTCGGCGGCTGCCACGCCGTGCCGGGCGAGCAGCGTCGGGCACAAGTCCCGGATATGCCCGTCGATCGCTGCCCCGGCCGCGATGCCCGGCCCCGCCGCCAGGATGAAGCCCGGGCCCTGATGCGTGCCGGTGCGGCCATCCGGCGAGGGCTCGCGGATCTCACCGGTGGCCGGTGAGGTGACCGCCTCGATCGGGGCGGCACGATCCCAGGTGACGACGAGGTCGGGCAGCCAATCCCGCCGCTCGCCGGGAAACGCGTCGTCGCTGCGGATCACCTCGGCGACCACCGGGCGACCGCTCGACGGCGCGACCAAGGCACGCAGGCCCCGGGTGATCTCGTCGAGGAGCTGCTCGTAGGCGGCACCCGGCTCGACGATGCCCATCGGCTCGCGGCCCTTGAGATTGATGCGGATCAGCCCCTCGAGATCGGTCGGCAGGCAGAACGCCCGGGTCCGCGACCAGTCGATCGCCGCGGTGTCGACCCGCTTGGCGAGCTTGTCGCGCAGCGGGCCCGGCAGCATCCGGGCCAGCGACTTGCGAAAGTCCTTGGGCAACAGGTCGCGCACCAGCTTGACCGGATCGAGGCTCGTTGCCGGCGCCGGGGCTGCGGTCTCGCCCTGCGGCCGGCCATGCTCGGCACTGGCGAAGACGCCGAGCCGGGCCAGGGCCTCCGGCAGCAGGTGCCAGCCGGCATGGTTGGCGCCGATGGCATCGCCCGAGACGATCACGACGTCGCTCTCCGGCCCGGCGGCATCGACCAGTCGGCCGATCGCCGCATCGAGCACCTCGTAGATGCGCAGCAGCCGGGCTTGGCCCGGATCGTCGAGGCTCCAGCAATAATGGGCGGCCGGGTGGGTCTCGCCGAAGACGGTGAAGAAGACGTCGCACGGCTGCTGCCGCAGCAGCCAGATCGCTGCTTCGGCCTTGGCCGGGATGGCGCGCTTGAGACGCGCTTCCATGTCGTCCGGGTCGACGGCGGCGAGACCGATATCGTGCGCCTCGAGGCCGAGCGGATACTTGCCGACCGCCCGCTCGAGCTCGGCCAGGAGGCCTGCCGGCCGCGATTGTGTCTTCAGGTACTGCGCCCAGCTGCCCCAGTCGATGATCTGTGGCCCGGCATAGCCCGGCTCGGGATGACTGTAAGGCGCATCCAGGACGGCGGTGCGCACTCCCGCCTGCGCCAGGCGCTGCCAGAAGGTAGGCACGCCGTAGAGCCCCTCGTGAAAGCGCTGGTGGCCCTGGACGCCGGGGGCCGGCTGGAAGGTGAAGTAGACGCCGTGCCGGCCCGGCGAGGCGCCGGTGTAGAGGGTCGGCCAAGCCGAGACGTGGAGCTGATCGGCGGTGGTCGCGAGGTTGCCCTGGCTGCCCCGGGCGAGCAGCGCGCCGAGCCGCGGCAGTCGGCCGGAGCGGGCACCGTCGAGGAGCAGCGGTCCGTGGCCGAGCTCGAGACCGATCACCAGGGTCTGCGTCAAAACCCACCTCGCGCATACAGGAGAGAGCTGGTCAGGACGACCAGGGCCAGTGCGATGTTGGCGTAGATCGCCAGGGGAGCGCGGCGGTGGCCAAAGACCGCCTGATAGACGATCATGCCGAGCACCGCGACCAGCTTGACCTGCAGGGCGGTGCCGCCCTCGCCCAAGACGGCGGCGAGCGGGCCGAGGCCGCGCTGGTCGAGCAGGTAGAGACCGGTGAGCAGCAGCACCGCCAGGGCCGGCCAACCGAGCCCGCCCATCGCCAGGCTGCGCTCGCGCAACAGCTCGGCGGTGGCCGCGGGCTCGAGCTTCTTCAGCGCCGGCCCGGTGATCAGCGACCAGACGACCATGTGGCCGAGCCAGAGGCTCAAGGCCAAGAGGTGCAGGGCGAGGACGGCGGCGTGAACGGCCATGGCTGGCGGCTACCGGCCGAGCAGCGGCGACAAGGCGGTGGCGACCACGGCGAGCGCCAGGGCCGCATAGCCGAACTCGGGCGACGGGCGGCGGGCGAGTGCCAGGAAGCACACGAGCATGGCGAAGCTCGCCACACTTTTCAACACGATCGCGATCCCGAAGCCGGCCGGCAGGAGAAAGCCCAAGAACGCCACGACCAGAAGGGCGGCGGCCGAGAGCAGCGGCAGGGGCAGGCGCAGCTTCCAGGGCAGGCCGACATGCGGCCAGCGGGCGGTGGTCGTGACCGCGAGCAGCCGGCGGGCTTCGGCCGGTCCCTGCGCGGTGGTCAGCGAGCGGCCCATGATCGCCCAGAAGAGGGCAAGACCGGTGACCACGATGCCGCCGAGCAGGTGCAGCCAGAGGAGCAGGGTCATCGTGGTTCCGTCTCGGCCAGGGCCTGCTCGATCGCCGCGAGGTAGCCGCGGGCGGTGTCGTCCCAGGCGGGCAGCGGTGTCGCCTGCGCCGCCTCGCCCAACTGGGCGAGCGCCTCGCGCGACGGCAGGGCCTGCAGCAATCGGCGCCATTCGGCGGGCTCGTTGGCCAACAGCATGCCGCTCACCTGGTCCTCGATCAGTTCCTGCGCACGCGCGCTCGGGGCGGCCACCACCGGACGTCCGACGCTCATGTACTCGGGGATCTTCATGGTCGAATAGCCGAGCGCACCGCCGGCAAAGGCCCGGCTGTCATAGGGAGCGAGGCAGAGATCCGCAACCGCGATCTGCCACGGCACCTCGTCGTGCGGCACCCGCCCGCACATCACCACCTGGGCCGCGCCCCGCGCCTTGGCGACCAGCTCGGCCCGGGCCGGGCCGTCGCCGACGATCCGCAGTTCGAGCCCGGGCGGGTCGAGCTCGGCCACCGCCTCGACCAGCGGCGCCAGATTGTGGGTCGCATCGAGCAGCCCGACATAGGTGAGCACGGTCTTCTCCGACGCCACCCCGAGCCGCTGCCGGGCTGCGGCCTGGTCGATCGGCCGGAACAGCCGCTTGTCGACGCCGAGCCCGACCACCCTGATGCGCGATCGGGCGACCCCCCAGCTCTCGACGATCGATTGCTCGAGCTGCCGGGTTTCGGCGATGACCAGCCGGGTCCGCCTGAGGCAGCGGCCGGCCCAGTGGCGGCCGGCCACCACCCTGGCCTGCTTGAGGAGCCCCGCCCCGTCGTGCCGCTGCGGGCTCGGCACCACGTTCTCGACCGCCACCCCGAGCACCCCCTGCCGCTCGGCGATGCCGGACAGCCAGCCGGAGAGCAGCCAGCTCTTCTCCAGGATCACGTCGCAGGCCGCGGCACGGTCGACGACGAACCGCCGGAGCCGGGCGAGGTAGCGCAGGAAGGCCGGCACGCTCAGGCCCTGCATCGCCGAATCGTCGCGTGCCGCCGCCGGGTCGATGGCCCCGGGCTCGATCTCGACGAAGCGGAGGCCGGGTGGTGGCCGCTCGTCGAGCAGGCAGCGGAACGCCACCTCGACCTCGACCCCGTCGATGCCGTCGAGGGCGCGGGCCAGGCTCAAGACGTTGCGGGTCGGGCCGGCAGTGGCCAGCAATCCATGGCCGGGCACGACGTAGGCGATGCGCAGCGGCCGCCGCCCGGCTCGCGGCTGCCGGCTCATGGCCCGCCAGCGGCGACCGCGAGCCGCGGCGTTCTGGCCATCGCCGTCCGGTACATGGCCTCGATGCGGGCGACGAAGGCCGGCCAGGAGAGCGTGGTCCGGGCGAAGGCCGCCGCCGCCTCGGCCAGCCGCGTCGCGGCAGCCCGGTCCTCGAGCAGGCGGCCGATGCCGTCCGCCAGCCCCTCGGCAGTGGCCGGCACCAGGAGGGCCAGGCTGTCGTCCAAGACACAGCGATGCGCCGGCAGGTCGGTGGCGACGATCGGCTTGCCGGCGGCCAGGTAGTCGAACAGCTTGAGCGGGAAGTTGTCGCCGAAGGAGCGCGGCGAGACGAGCACGTCGGCCAGCGCCGTGAAGGCTGCGACGCGGGCCCGCGGCTGGCGTGGCAGCACCCGCGTCCGGGCGCGCGCCGGCTCCGGCAGGCGATCGAGCAGTTGCGCGGCCTCGTGCGCGTCGGCGGCACCGACCAGCACGGCGGTCGCCGCCGGGATTCGGTCAATGACCATCGGCCAGGCCGCGAGCAGCCGGTCGACGCCCTGATACTCGGCGAAGTTGCCGGCATAGAGCACGACCGGTGCGGTCGCCGGCAGCGCCAGCTCGGCGCGCAGCGCCGCGACGGCAGCCGGTGCCACATCGGGTGCCGCGGCGGGAAAGCACCACTCGGCATGGGGCACGGCGGGGGCTGCCCGCCGGACCATTGCGGCAAGGCCGGCGCTGCAGACGACGAAGGCCGCGCGCTCGAGCAGCCGCGTCTCGAGCCGCCGGGCGAAGCGCTGCAGCGGCGTGGCACCCAGCCCCCGGCTCTGGGCGAGCTGCTGCGGCAGGGAGGACGCCATGTCATAGATCAAGGGTGGTCGATTCCTGCACAACAGGCCGACCATGTAGGCGGCCTCCTCCACCGCGTGCACGACGTCGTAGCGTTCGCGGCGCAACAACTGCCGCAGCCGCTGGCCGAGGGCGACGTCGATGGCGAGCTTTTGCGCCGACAGGCCGACCGGCACGTGACGGATGCCGAGCGGATTGGCGGCGCGGATGACCCGGACCCCGGTCACGCTGATGTCGCGGCCCATCGGGAAGGTGAGCAGGTCGACCGCGACGCCGAGAGCACTCAGCGCCTCGACGACGAAATTGACGGCGATCGGCGTGCCGCGATCGACGAGAAACGGCTGCGGCGCGACGACCAGGACCCGCTGCGGCAGCGGTCCGGCAGCCGTTGCCGGCTCGGCCAGCGCGGTCACAGCAGGCGCACCGCGCCGCGCCAGTAGAGGGCGGCGAGCCCATCGAGGGCCTGGCGCAGCAGGCGCTCGACCGCACCGCTGGCGAGCTCGCCGCGAAACGGGATAGCGCCGCCGGTCAAGAGCTCGCGGTCGGCCCGTTGCCGGGCCTCCTGCAGGCGTCGTCGCTTCCCGAGGATGACCCTTCGATGGCCGACGATCCAGCCGACCGCACGGCCCCATTCGCGCCACCAGCCCTTCTTCAGCACGATGACCAGTTGGGCGATCTCGTAGACGAGGAAAAACGGGGCGAGCACGACGATGGTGCGCAGCTCATAGGTCTTGAGGATGACCTGCCAGCGATTGCGGATCAGGCAGAAGACCCGCATGCTCGAATAGCGGCCCAGTGCCCGGATCGAGAGCCCCTCGGTGCCGTCGCCATGCCGGCAGAGGGCGCGCGGCACGGCGATGATCTCGGCCCCGAGGGCGCGCATCCGCAGGCCGAAATCGTGATCCTCGAGATAGATGAAGAAGGACTCGTCGAACGGTTCCGCCTCGGGCAGCCGGCGGCGGTCGACCATGAAGGCACAAGTGATCACCGAGCCCGTGCGCCGCACCGCGTCGCTCGCCTCGGCGATCGGCACGTCGGCGTTCTCGAGGATCATCAGGCCGAGGAAATGGCTGTCGGCGCCGTCGTACTGGATGATCTCGGGGCGGTCGGCATAGACGACGCGCGGTGCCGCGATGGCCGCCGCGGGGTCGCGCTCGAGCGCCGCGACGAGCCGGGCGATGCAATCCTCGGCGAGCACGACGTCATTGTCGATGATCAGGACGAGATCACTGGCAGCGGCCCGCAGTGCGGCATTGCGCGCCTTGCCCGGGCCGCTGTTGTCCGCCACGGCAAGGACGCGAACACTCGGGAAATCGGCCTTGGCGATGGCCACGCTCGCGTCGGTCGAGGCGTTGTCCACCAGGAGGATTTCCTCGAGCTGGTCGGCGAGTGCTACGGCACTGCCGAGGATGCGCGGCAGCTGTCGCGCACCATTGTAGTTGACGACGCAAAGCGACGGTTTCATCGAGCGTGGCTGCCGGTACAAAACGGCGGCATGCGGCCGAATCGATCACGCCGTCGAGGCCGTCGCCGAGGGATTACGCTGGCGGTAGCGAACGGCTCGGGGCAAGTCAAGGCAGCCCGCGAGGCGGTCACGCGGGCGGCGGCTGTGGTGGTGTCCTGGTGGGTCGCCACGGCCACACACGGGTGGTTGCATGAACGGCTGGGCTCGGCTATAGCACATAGCGAATTTGCTGCCGGCGGAACCGTCTTGCCAATCGAGGTCAGGCGGCGCTGTCGTTCGGAGTTTCCCGGCATGACCAAGTTGAAGACCAAGCGGGCCGCCGCCAAGCGGTTCTCGTTCACTGCGACCGGCCTGATCAAGCGTGGCCACGCCAACCATCGCCACAACTTCACCGGTCAGCCGAAGAAGGCCAAGATGCGGCATCGCAAGACCGGCTACCTGCGGCCGGGTGATGCGGCGCTGGTCCGCCTGATGCTGCCGCACGGCTGAACGCGAGCGGCGTTACGTGATCGATCGACGACTTTTGGAGAATTGAGCCATGGCTCGGGTCAAGCGCGGCGTCACCTCTCACGCGCGGCACAAGGAGGTGCTCGAGGCGGCGAAAGGCTATCGCGGCCGCCGCAAGAACTGCATCAAGACGGCGCGCCAGGCGGTCGAGAAGGCGGGGCAATACGCCTATCGGGACCGGCGCGTGCGCAAGCGCGAGTTCCGGGCGCTGTGGATCCAGCGGATCAATGCGGCGGCGCGCGAGCAGGGCATGACCTACGGCAACCTGATGCACGGCCTCAAGGTCGCCGGCATCGAGCTCGACCGCAAGGTGCTGGCCGACATCGCCGTGCACGATGCGGCGACCTTTGCGGGCTTCGTCCAGCAGGCCGGGGCCGCCCTCAACAGCTGAGACGGCGCGGGGACCGGCGGTCGTCCGGACCTCCTCGCGGCAAGTCGGGAAGGGGGTCGCCTGCGGCCCCCTTTGTCGTTTCGTGACCATAGCGGGTGGTGGGTGATGCTGGCGGATATCGACGCGTTGGAGAGCGAGATCACGGGCGAGATCCGAACCGCGCCCGATCTCGCGGCGCTGGAGGGGCTCCGGGTGGCGCTGCTCGGCAAGAAGGGCCGGGTGACCGAGCTCGTCAAGGGCGTGAGCCGGCTCCCGGTCGAGGAGCGGCCCAAGGCCGGCCAGGCCTTCAACGTCTTGAAGCGGCGGATCGAAGACGCGTTGGCCGAGCGTCGCCAGCGCTTGGCGGAGGCGGCGCTCGAGGCGCGGCTGCTGGCCGAGCGGGTCGACGTCACGCTCCCCGCCCGGCCGTTGCCAGAGGGGCGCATCCATCCGGTGAGCCAGGTGACCGACGAGCTCACCGCGATCTTCGCCGACATGGGCTTTTCGGTTGCCGAGGGGCCGGACATCGAGAACGACTTCCACAATTTCACCGCGTTGAACTTCCCCCCTGAGCACCCGGCGCGCGAGATGCACGACACGTTCTTCCTCGAGGCGACCGAGGACGGCCAGCCGCTGCTCCTGCGCACCCATACCTCGACCATCCAGGTCCGCCACATGATGGCGACGAAGCCGCCGTTTCGGATCATCGCCCCGGGGCGCACCTATCGCTGCGACAGCGACGCCACCCACACGCCGATGTTCCATCAGGTCGAAGGCCTGGTGATCGACAGGCGGGCGCACATGGGCCATCTCAAGGGTTGCCTGATCGACTTCGTCCGCGCCTATTTCGAGCGCGACGACATCACCGCCCGGTTTCGCCCGAGCTTCTTCCCGTTCACCGAGCCCTCGGCCGAGATGGACATCGGCTGCCGGCGGACGAAGGCGGAGATCGTCGTCGGCGAGGGTTCGGACTGGCTCGAGATCCTCGGCTGCGGGATGGTCCACCCCAACGTCTTGCGGGCGGTGGGCCTCGATCCCGACGAGTGGCAGGGCTTCGCCTTCGGCATGGGGATCGACCGGATCGCCATGCTCAAATACGGCATGCCGGATCTGCGGCCGTTCTTCGAGGCCGATCTCGCCTGGCTCAGGCATTACGGCTTCTTGCCCTTGGACCTGCCCACCACCTTCGGCGGCCTGACCCGATGAAGTTCACGCTTCCCTGGCTCAAGGAGCAGCTCGAGACCGAGGCCACGGCAGACGAGATCGCCCGGACCCTGACCGCCCTCGGCCTCGAGGTCGAGGCCGTGCACGACCGGACCGCCGCTCTCGACGCCTTCTCCGTGGCCTGCGTCAAGGAGGCGGTGCAGCACCCCAATGCCGACCGGCTCAAGCTCTGCACGGTCGAGACGGCCGCGGGCGTGATGCAGGTGGTCTGCGGTGCGCCCAATGCGCGGACCGGGCTCTACGGCATCTTCGCCCCCACCGGCAGTACCATCCCGGCCACCGGCATGGTGCTCCAGGCGAGCAAGATCAGGGGGGTCGAGAGCCAGGGCATGCTCTGCTCGGCCAGGGAACTCGGCATCGGCGACGACCATGACGGGATCATCGAGCTGACCGGAACGCCCGCGGTCGGCACGCCCGCGGCCGAGGTCCTGGGTCTCGAGGGGCCGGTCTTCGAGGTGGCGTTGACCCCGGACCGGGCCGACTGCTTCGGCATTATCGGCATCGCGCGCGAGCTGGCCGCGGCCGGTCTCGGCACACTCAAGAGCCGCGACTTCAGCGCCGTGCCGAGCCACGGCTGCGGCCCGGCCATCCGCCTCGACTTCCCCGCCGCCGAGCCGCCCCCCTGCCCGCTGTTCATCGGCCGGCTGATCCGCGGGGTCGAGAACGGGCCGAGCCCGGAATGGCTGCAGCGGCGCCTCGAGGCGATCGGGCTGCGGCCGATCTCGGCCTTGGTCGACATCACCAACTACGTGATGTTCGATCTCAACCGGCCGCTGCATGTCTTTGACGCCAAGAAGCTCCAGGGCGACGTGGTCGTTCGTTTCGCGCGGCCCGGGGAGCGACTTCTGGCACTCGACGGCAAGGAGTATGCCCTCGACGACGGCATGGTCGTGATCGCCGACGCGCAGCGGCCGCACGGGCTCGGCGGGGTGATGGGCGGCGAGGAGTCGGGCGTCACCTCCGAGACCACCGAGGTGCTGCTCGAGGTGGCGTTGTTCGACCCGATCCGCACCGCCCTTACCGGCCGCAAGCTGGAGCTGGTGAGCGATGCCCGGACCCGGTTCGAGCGCGGCCTCGACCCGGCCATGGCGCTGCCGGGCATGGAGCACGCCACCCGGTTGATCCTCGAGCTCTGCGGTGGCGAGGCGGCCGAGCCGGTGGTCGCGGGGGCGCCGCCGGAGCCGCCGGCACCGGTGCTGTTCCCGGTCAAGGAGCTCGCCCGGCTCGGCGGCATCCAGCTCGAGCCGGCCGCCATCGCGGCGCATCTCGAGGCGCTGGGATTCGTTCTCGACGCCGGGCCGGAGCACTATGTGGTGCAGCCGCCGAGCTGGCGGCACGACGTCACCACCGCGGCCTGCATCGTCGAGGAGCTTTGCCGGCTGCACGGCTACGACCGCATCCCGCCGGTGCCGGTGACCCGGACCGAGGCGGTCAGCGGCGGGGTGCTGTCGACCGAGCAGCGGCGGCGCGCCTATCTCCGGCGGACGGTGGCCGGGCGCGGCTACACCGAGGCGGTGACCTGGTCGTTCACCGGCGAGGCCGAGGCGGCGGTCTTCGCCGCCGGGACAGCACCGGTCAGGCTGAAGAACCCGATCTCGAGCGAGCTCTCGGTGATGCGGCCGTCGCTGCTGCCGAACCTGCTCGTGGCGCTGGCCAGGAACCAGGACAAGAAGCGCGGCGACGGTGCCTTGTTCGAGCTGGGTGCGCGGTTCACCGGGGCACAGCCGGGCGAGCAGGCCGACGCCCTGGCGGGCCTGCGCTGGGGTGCGGCGAACGGCCGGCACTGGATAGCCGAGCAACGCCTGGTCGACCTCTTCGACGTCAAGGCCGACGTCCTTGCCGTGCTGGCTGCGGCCGGGGTGCGGCTGGAGGCGCTCGCGGTCACGGCCGAGGCACCCGCCTGGTATCATCCCGGCCGCTCCGGCACGGTAGGCCTCGGCCCGAACCAGCTCGCGGTGTTCGGCGAGCTGCACCCGAGCCTGCTCGAGCGGTTCGACATCGACGGCCGGGTGCTCGCCTTCGAGCTCGACCTCGACCGGCTGCCGAAGCCGAGGCAGAAGGCAGGGCGGACCCGGCCGCCGCTCGAGCCCTGGCCCTATCCGCCGGTCGACCGCGACTTCGCGTTCATTCTGGACGAGGCTGTCACGGCCGAGCAGCTGTTGAAGGCGGTGCGCAGTGTCGAGAAGAAGCTGATTCGCGAGATCGAGCTCTTCGACGTCTACCAGGGCCAGGGTGTCGAGCCCGGCAAGAAATCGCTGGCCATCGCGGTCCGGCTGCAGTCGCCGGAGCGCACCCTGACCGAAGCGGAAATCGAGCCGGTGGCGACGAAGATCGTGGCCGCGGTCGAAAAGCAGCTCGGTGGGGTGCTGCGCGGCTGATTGCCCGAAACGGTCGAAGTGGCTATTTTAGCCACCGGGATCAGCCTGGAGACGGCGATGCGCAGGATGTCGGCCAAGGAAGCCAAGAACCACTTCGGCGAGCTGCTCCTGGAGGCGCAGAAGGCGCCGGTGACCATCGAGAAGAACGGCAAGCCGGTGGCCGTGGTCTACTCGATGGAGTGGCACGCGGCGGCCGAGGAGGCGAAGCTCGACTGGCTGAAGCGGGCGGTGGCGGAGGCGCGCGCCGGCGACGAGGCCCTCGATGTACCGTTCGATGACACGCTGATCGAGGATCTGTTCGCTGACACAGCGGAGGTGGCACCGGTTCGCTGATGGCGACACGGGTCCGCCTGACACCGCCGGCACGGCGCGATCTCGCACGGCTGCGTGACCATCTGATCGAGGTCGCTGGAACCACCCGCGCCAAAGCCATCGTCGCGCGTCTCGAGAAGCACTGTGCACGCTTGGCCGAAACACCGCACGCTGGGGCCAGCCGAGCGGAATTCGGCCAGGGTGTGCGATCTACCGTCGTCCCGCCCTATGTGATCCTTTATGAACCCAGGAGCTACGGCACGCGCGTCCTGCGCATCTTCCACGGCAAGCGCGATATTGCCCGCGCCTGGCGCGACGAAAGCTGACCGGCCATGACCGACCTCTCGCATATCCGCAACTTTGCCATCATCGCGCATATCGACCACGGCAAGTCGACCTTGGCCGACCGGCTGATCCAGAAATGCGGCGGCCTCGCCGATCGCGAGATGCAGGAGCAGGTTCTGGATTCCATGGATATCGAGCGCGAGCGCGGCATCACCATCAAGGCGCAGACCGTCCGCCTGCTCTACACGGCCAGGAACGGCCGGGACTATATCTTCAACCTGATCGACACGCCGGGCCATGTCGACTTCGCCTACGAGGTCAGCCGCAGCTTGCGCGCCTGCGAGGGCTCGCTGCTCCTGGTCGATGCCAGCCAGGGAGTCGAGGCGCAGACTTTGGCCAATGCCTACCAGGCGATCGAGGCCGACCACGAGATCGTCCCGGTCCTGAACAAGGTCGACCTGCCGGCGGCCGAGCCCGAGCGGATCAAGCAGCAGATCGAGGACATCATCGGGCTCGATGCCACCGATGCCTTGATGATCTCGGCCAAGACCGGGCTCGGTGTCGACGCGGTCCTGGAAGCCGTGGTCGAGCGGCTGCCGCCGCCCCAGGGTGACGCCGGCGCCCCCTTGCAGGCGCTGATCGTGGATAGCTGGTACGACGCCTATCTCGGCGTCGTCACGCTCCTTCGGGTCCGCGAGGGGACGCTGAAGAAGGGGGCTAAGATCCAGATGATGGGGACGCGCGCCACCCATCAGGTCGATCGGGTCGGTGTGTTCACCCCCAAGCCGCTGCTCGTCGAGGCACTCGGCCCGGGCGAGGTCGGCTTCATCACCGCCTCGATCAAGGACATCGCCGATGCCCGGGTCGGCGACACCATCACCGAGGAGAAGCGGCCGGCAGCCGCCCCCCTCCCCGGCTTCCGGCCGTCGCAGCCGGTGGTCTTCTGCGGCATGTTCCCGGTCGATGCCGCCGACTACACCGATCTCAGGGACAGTCTCGGCAAGCTCAGGCTCAACGATGCCAGCTTCGAGTACGAGCCGGAGAGCTCGGGCGCCCTCGGCCTCGGCTTCCGCTGCGGGTTTCTCGGCCTGTTGCATCTCGAGATCATCCAGGAGCGCCTCGATCGCGAGTTCGACCTCGACCTCGTCATCACCGCCCCCTCGGTGGTCTACCGCCTGCATCTGCAGAGCGGCGAGGTGATGGAGCTGCACAATCCCTCGGACTACCCCGATCCGACCAAGATCAAGATGGTCGAGGAGCCCTGGATCAAGGCGACGATCCTGGTACCCGACGATTATCTCGGCAAGGTGCTCGAGCTCTGCACGGAAAAGCGCGGCATCCAGCTCGAGCTCACCTATGTCGGCAACCGGGCGATGCTGGTCTACAAGCTGCCGCTGAACGAGGTCGTCTACGACTTCTACGATCGCTTGAAGTCGGTGACGCGCGGCTATGCCAGCTTCGACTACCAGCTCGAGGGCTACGACGAGAGCGACCTCGTCAAGCTCTCGGTGATGGTCAACGGCGATCCGGTCGACAGCCTGGCGCTCATCGTCCATCGCTCGATGGCCGAGAAGCGCGGTCGGGCGCTCTGCGAGAAGCTCAAGGAGCTGATCCCGCGGCAGATGTTCAAGATCGCCATCCAGGCGGCGATCGGCGGCAAGGTGATCGCACGGGAGACGATCTCCGCCTTCCGCAAGGACGTCACGGCGAAGTGCTATGGTGGCGACATCACCCGCAAGCGCAAGCTTCTGGAGAAGCAGAAGGCCGGCAAGAAGCGGATGCGCAATATCGGCAATGTCGAGATCCCGCAGGAGGCGTTCCTGGCGGCCTTGAAGATGGACAGCTGACGGCGCGGCCCCGGGGGAGAACCGCATGAGCGCACCGCCTTCGCCGCCAGCCGGCGGCACCACAACTCCGCCTGCCGTGGCGGCACGGTCCGGCTGGTCGCTCTGGCGCCGCCCGGCCCGGGTGGTCCGGCGGGGCGTGCTCGCCAGCGTCCTGGCGCCACTCGCCACGGCGGCGGCCGGGCTCCTCCTCGTCCTCGGCCTCGCGGTCATCGGCACCAACTGGTGGACCGGCTACAGCCGCGACGTGGTCTTCAGCCGGGCGGTGCAGCCCGACGGCTCGCAGGCGACGATCGCCACCGGCCCGGCGCTCGAGGAGACGGTCACCATCCTGCTCCGCGACACCGACGGCACGCTGCGCCGGCTGGTGGTCGAGCGCAGCGCCGCCGATCGTTACGTCAACGAGACGCTGCGCCGGCTCGATCGCGCCCGGGAACGGGTCCAGGCACAGGCGGCGGCCGACGTCACCGCACTGCTCGACCGGGCCTTCGCCGATGCCGACCTGGCGCTCGAGCGCCACGCCGACTGGTTCTTCGCCTGGCAGCGCTCCTACGTGGTGCTCAAGGAGGCCGCCGTCGCCGCCGCGAGCCGGCTGCTTTCGCCCGGCGGCTACGAGCCGCTCCAGGTCGCCGTCGAGCGCGACCTCGCAGCGTATTTCATGCGCCACTACACCGCCATGGTGCTGCAGCCCGAGTTGCGCGCGCCGGCGATCGAACGGGGGTTCGAGGCGGCGGTCCGCCACGGCCGTGCCGCCTGGCTGCGGGTGGTGGCCGAGGAGGACCTGCGGCTGCGCCGCTTTCTCGCCGAGGCGACCCGCCACCTGGACGAGCCCGCGGCCGACCAGCGGCTGAGCACGGTGGTGCTCGACTGGGACGCCCAGCGCTTCAAGGCGCCCCGCCACCTGGCGAGCGACCAGGCCTTCGCGGCTGCTCTCGGCCTCGCCACGGTGGGCGGCGGCAGCGTCGCCGGGGCCGCCGTTCTCGGCCCGGCTCTCGGCGGCCCGGTCGTCCAGCGGACCACGCGGCGCGTCTTCGCCGGCCTCGCCCGCCGCCAGGTCGCCAGCATGGCCGGCCGGCTCGCCATGGCCCAGGGCGGGGCAACCGCCGGCAGCGTCGTCGCCCCTGGCGGTGGCACGGCACTCGGTGCTGTCGCCGGCGGCCTCCTCGGCCTCGCCCTCGACTACGGCCTGAACGAGGTCGAGGCGGCGCGCGAGCGGGCCGGCTTCATCGCCGCGCACCGCAGCGCCCTCGACGCCACCCTGGCGCATTGGCAGGACCAGCTCACCGGGGCGCTGCAGACGGCGATCGACCAGTGGTTCGCCGACACCCGGGCCGCGGTGGTGCTCGCCGACTGAGCCTCCACTGCCTGCTGGATCAGTCGCCGGTGCTGGCGGCCTCGTCGATCAGCCCGAACAGGCGCAGTGCCCTGACCAGATCGGCGGGGCGGTAGCGGTGCCCGCCGTCGAACAGGCAGAGCTCGAGGCGGTTGCCCGCCTCGTTCAAGGCGACGTCGCAGCGCCGGTCGTCGTCGACCAGATGCTCGACGGGCTGGAAGCCGCCGGCCTCGGTGAACAGCGCCATGGCCGCGAAGACATTGCCTTGCCGGCTCTGGTTGATCGGCCGCCCCTCGAGCGGGACCATCGTGTCGCTGGTGCCGTGATAGTGGACGAGATCGACGGCGGTGGTCGGGCAGCGCTCCGGCAGCGGTGCCCAGAACGTACCGGCGAGCGGGATGAAGCCGGCATAGTCCCGGCCGCGGTGGCAGGCCAGATGCCAGACCAGCATGCCGCCCGAGGAGAAGCCGGCGGCAACGATGCGCTCGGGAGCGACGCCGAAGCGGCCGATCAGCTCCCGGCGCAGCGCGTCGAAATAGGCGAGGGTCGCCTTGCCATCGGCTTCGGGAGAGCTCGGGGTGCCGGGCAGCTGCCAGCCGGCATCGCCGGCATCCGCAGCGACAATGGCGAGGCCGAGCGCGTCGGCGAGGCCGACCAGCCCGTCATTGCGCATGGTGCCGGCGGCCGAGCCGCGATAGCCGTGCGCGAAGACGAGCGCCCCCAGCGGCGCCGAGCCGTCGCGCTCGGCCGGCAACACGATGCGATAGCTGCGCTCGCCGAGGGCGCAGTCGCTGGCCCGCCCGCAAGCTGTCGCCGTCGAGGCGGACACCAGACACCCGGCCACAACGGCAGCAGCCATTGCCGCCATCCTTCGCAAGTCTCGCGCCACCGGTCTCCCCTTCGCCATGCGGTGCCGGTTGGAATGTAGATGGCGGCCCGCAGCGGTCCAGCCGGGCATCGGTCCGCCGCGGCGAGCGGCCTGGCCCGCCGTCGGTGGCATGAGGCGCCGCCAGGCGCGCTTGCGATGTGCCGCATCGAGCCTGTGCCCGCCGTCGCACAGGCAGAGCTCGAGCCGCTGGTCGGCGGCAGTGCGGTAGCCGGTGCAGCTGAGCGTCGCGGCGCTGTCGCCGCGTCGCCGCCGTCTTCGACCCGGCGGGCGCTCGTCTTTGGGGATGACATGGCCGGGTTCGGCCCCACATGACCCGACAGGCGGCGTGTCGTTGCGTTCCCGGCGTGATGTCGTGTCGTTCACCGAGCAACCGCAACAGGAGTTCGCCATGCAGGCAACCAACGGCCAGACGGTTCGCGTTCACTACACCGGCACGCTCGAGGACGGGAGCACCTTCGACAGCTCGAAGGGCCGCGCCCCCTTGGAGTTCACCGTCGGCAATGGCCAGGTGATCGGCGGTTTCGACGAGGCGGTGGCCGGGATGGCGGTCGGCGACACCAAAACCGTGACCATCGCCGCCGACGCTGCCTATGGTCCGCATCGCCCCGAACTGGTCCAGGAGATGCCGCGCGACGCCATTCCGCCCGAGATCGATCTCACCCCGGGCAACCGCCTCGCCGCCAAGGATCAGGCCGGCAACGAGCTGGTGCTGACCGTGGTCGAGGCGGATGCCGAGTCGGCCAGGCTGGACGCCAACCATCCGCTGGCCGGCGAGGACCTGACCTTCGAGATCGAGCTGGTCGAGGTGCTTTGAGCCGCCGCCCTCAGCGGGCGAGCGGTGGCCGGAGCCGGCGCAGCACCAGGGCGACCCAGGGCAGCCGCTCGATCCGGGCGATCTCGCGCAGGCCGCGCGCCCGATGCGCGGCGAGCACCGCCGCCGCCTGCCGCTCGAGCAGGCCAGAGAGCACCGCCACGCCGCCCGGGGCGAGGTGGCGCCGGAGGTCGGCGGCCATGGCGATCAGCGGGTCGGCCAGGATGTTGGCGAAGATCAGGTCATAAGGCCCGCTCTGGCGGATGGCCGGGTCGGCGTAGCCCTCGCTCACCAGGCAGCGCACCCGGCTGGCAGCGTGGTTGCGCGCGGCATTGTCGCGGGCGACGCTGGCGGCGAGCGGGTCGTTGTCGACCGCGACTGCCCGGGCATGGCGGTCGGCCCTGGCCGCGGCGATGGCGAGGATGGCCGAGCCGCAGCCCATGTCCAGGACCCGGCGGAACGGCCGGCGGCGGAGCAGCCGATCGAACGCCTCGAGGCAGGCCGTGGTGGTCTGGTGCTCGCCGGAGCCGAAGGCGAGGCCGGCCTCGACCAACAGCGGCACGAGGCGCGGCCGGCGCGGCAGCGGGTCGTTCGGCCCGTGGACGTAGAACCGCCCGACCTGCAGCGGCGGGCGGGCCATGCGCACGGCCGCCAGCCAGTCCTGGTGCGGCAGCCAGTGGAGCTCGATGGCGCCGTCAAGGGCCAGGCCGTGCGCCCGCAACAGCGCTTCGAGCTCGGTCGCCAGCGCCGCCTCGTCCGGCCGCTCCTTGAACAGCAGGTCGGCCCGCCAGCGCACCGCGTCGTCCTGCTCGTCGACCGCGGCGGCGAAGATCGAGGCGGAGAGCGCCATCGCCTCGAGCGCCTCGAGCAGCGTCGGCGGCGGCTGGTCGACGAGATGGAACCCGACCTGCCAGAGGCCATCCGCCGCCGTTGCCGCTGCCGGGTCGGCGGCGGTCATCAGGCGGCCTCGACGAAGCTCGAGACGACTTTCTTGGTGCCGGCCTTGTCGAAGGCGATCTCCAGCTTGTCGCCGTCGACCTCGATCACCCGGCCGGGACCGAACTTCTGGTGGAAGATGCGATCGCCGACGGCGAACGTCCTGCCGCTCCGGGGCGGCGTCTTGAGGAGCTCGGCCCGGCCCTCGATCACCTTGCCGAGCTCGGCCCGGCGCGAGCGGAACTTGGCGACGCGCGGCTGGAAAACGAGGTCGTCCATGAAGGCGTCGGCATCGGGCCGCATGGCGGGGTTGCGGTGCAGGTGCTCGATGTGGTCGGGCGGCAATTCGCCGATGAAGCGCGACGGCACCGACGAGGACCATTGGTTGTAGATGCGCCGGTTCGACGCGAAGCTGATGGTGCAGCACTTGCGCGCCCGGGTGATGCCGACATAGGCGAGCCGGCGCTCCTCCTCCAGGGCCTTCGAGCCGCCTTCATCCAGCGCCCGCTGGTTGGGGAAGAGCCCCTCCTCCCAGCCGGCGAGGAAGACGTGGTCGAATTCGAGGCCCTTCGCACCGTGCAGCGTCATGATCGAGACGAGCTCGGCCCCGCTCTCGCCCACCGCATCCATCACCAGGCTGACATGCTCGAGAAAGGCGCCCAGGGTCTCGAACTCCTCGATCGCCTTGACCAGCTCCTTCAGATTGTCGAGCCGGCCGGGCGCATCGGGCGACCGATCGTTCTGCCACATCTCCGTGTAGCCGCTCTCGTCGAGGATGCGCTCGGCCAGATCGCGCGGCGGCAGCTCGCCCAGGGCCCGGCGCCAGGTGTCGAGCATGGCGAGAAACCCGGAGAGGGCGTTTCGTGTGCGCGTCGCCAGCTCGTCGGTCTCCAGCATCTGCCGGGCGATGCTGGTCAGCGGCTCTTCGGTCTTCCTGGCGACGCCGTGCAGCGTCTTGATCGCCGCGTCGCCGATGCCGCGCCTCGGCAGGTTGACGATCCGCTCGAAGGCGAGGTCGTCGGCGGGCTGGGCGGTGAGCCGCAGATAGGCGATGGCATCGCGGATTTCGGCGCGTTCGTAAAAGCGCGGGCCACCGACCACCCGGTAGGGCAGGCCCATCTGGATGAAGCGCTCCTCGAAGGCGCGGGTTTGAAAGCCGGCGCGGACCAGGACCGCCATCTGGCCGAGGGCGCTGCCGCCGCGCTGCGCCGCCTCGATTTCGTCGCCGACATAGCGGGCCTCCTCGGCGTCGTCCCAGAGTCCGGCGACGCGCACCGGGATGCCGGGCTCGTCCTCGGTCCAGAGCGTCTTGCCGTGCCGTGCGGTGTTCTTGGCGATGAGCCCGGAGGCGGTGCCGAGGATGGCCCCGGTCGAGCGGTAGTTGCGCTCGAGCCGGACCACGCCCGCCCCCGGAAAGTCCTGCTCGAAGCGCAGGATGTTGCCGACCTCGGCGCCGCGCCAGGAATAGATCGACTGGTCGTCGTCGCCGACGCAGGTGATGTTCTTGTGCCGTTGCGCGAGCAGCCGGAGCAAGAGGTATTGGGCGATGTTGGTGTCCTGGTACTCGTCGACCAGGATGGCGCGGAAGCGGTCCTGGTACTTGGCGAGGATGTCCGGCGTGGTGCGCAGGATGGTCAGCGGGTGGAGCAGGAGGTCGCCGAAATCGACGGCGTTCAGGGTCGAGAGGCGCTGCTGGTAGGCCTGGTAGAGCTGCAGCGAGCGGCCGGCGGCGAAATCGCCGACCTCGCTCGCCGGCACGTCCTCGGGCCGGTAGCCGCGATCCTTCCAGCGCTGGATCAGGGCGAGGAGGACCCGTGGCGCCCAGCGCTTGTCGTCGAGCTCGGCCGCCTGCACCACCTGCTTGATCAGCCTGAGCTGGTCGTCGGTGTCGAGGATGGTGAAGTTGGCCTCGAGCCCGACCAGCTCGCCGTGGGCGCGCAGCAGGCGCATCCCGACGCTGTGGAAGGTGCCGAGCCAGAGCCCGGCGCACGAGCGGCCGATCAGCTGCTCGACGCGCTCGATCATCTCGCGCGCCGCCTTGTTGGTGAAGGTGACGGCCAACACCTCGTGCGGCCGGGCGCGGCCGGTCATCAGCAGATGGGCGAGCCGCGTGGTCAAGACCCGGGTCTTGCCGGTGCCGGCGCCAGCGAGCACCAGAAGCGGCCCGTCTTCGGCCAGGACCGCAGCCTGCTGCTCGGCGTTGAGGCCGGCGAGATGGGCGGGCTGGCGGGGTGCGGCAGGAAGCTCGGACATGGCTTTCGATGTAATCGAGGAATGCCGTCGAGGCCAGCCGGCAAGCGCCCCGGCGCCGCCGTTCGGCCGCAGCACTTGGCCGCCGTTCGGCCCGGTCGCAGCCCGTCGCTCGCTGACAGGTTGTCAGGGGTTGCGCCAGATCGCCTGTTGGTGTTACCTATCTGCCGCTCTCAAAAAGAATTGTTGGGTCGCAACCGACCAACGAACGGGTATCGACATGCAAGAGACCAAGGGTGGCATCAGAGGGGCTAGTCGTTTCGGCGGTAAACACCTGCCGGGACAGGTCGCCGTGCGCGACACGCGGGACGGCTCGATCAACCCGCAGCTGTTCGTCTTCACGGTCAGTCTGGCCCTGTGGACGGCGATCATCGCTGCCTGCACGATGATCGTTCGCTGAGCGGGCCGCCGCGGCATCGTTGACAGCGGCCGGCGGCCGCGGCAGCGCTGCGGCATGGTCGCATGTTCAACAACGTTCACCCTGGTCGCCGTCACCAGCCGTGACGGCTGCATCACCGGGCCCCGGGGCGAGCCGCCGGCCGCTTGGGCCTCGCCGGAGGAGCAGCGGTCGTTCGCCCAAACCGTGGCTCACCTGGACTGGTCGTTCATCGGCCGGATCACGCATTGTCTGGCGTGGCGGCCGGACCGCCGACGGGTGGTGTTCTCGCGCACGTGCCGGCGGCCGCTGTGGCGGCATCCGGTGCGGCTCTGGGTCGATCCGACCACGGTGGCGATGCCGACCATCCTGGAGACGATCGCCACCGTCCGGGCACCCCGGCGATGCGGGATCCTGGGCGGCGTCGGCGTGCACGACTGGTTCGCCCGGCAGGGTCTGATCGATGCCGCCGAGATCACCATCGAGCCCATGACCTTCAAGAGCGGCTTGCCGCTCCTGACCGGGGCGGCGGGGCAGGATCCGCTGGCCACCCTCGAAGGCCTGGGCTTGCGGCTGACCGACAGCCGGCTGCTCAATCGGCAGGGCACCCGCCTTTACCGGTTGCGTCGCGCCACCACCGCTACCCCGGCCGGCTAGCCCTGGACCGCGTAGCCGCCATCGACCGGGATGGCGGTGCCGGTGATGAACGCGGCGGCCGGGCTGGCGAGCAGGACCCCGAGCCCCGCCAGATCGTCCGGCCTGCCCCAGCGGCCGGCCGGGGTGCGCGCCACCACCTTGTCGTGCAGGCCGGCGATGTCGTGTCGCGCTTGGCGGGTGAGGTCGGTGTCGATCCAGCCCGGGAGGATGCAGTTGACCTGAATGTTGTCCGGCGCCCAGGCGATGGCGAGGCTCTTGGTCAGCTGTACCACGCCGCCCTTGCTGGCGGCGTAGCCGGCGACCTGGGCGAGGCCGAAGAGCGACATCATCGAGCCGATGGTGATGATCTTGCCACCGCCCTGGCGGCAGAGCGCCGGGTAGGCCGCCTGGGCGGTATAGAAGACGCCGTCGAGATTGATCGCCTGGATCTGCCGCCACGCCTCGGCGGTGTAGTCTTCCGGTCGTTTGCGGATGTTGACGCCGGCGTTGCAGACGACGATGTCGAGGCGGCCGAGCGACCGCTCGACCTCGGCCACCATGGCCGCGCAGGCGGCGGGGTCGGCGACGTCGACCGCGACCGCTGAGGCTGGGATTGCGGCGGCCTCGAGCTCGCGCACGGCGGCGGCCGATTTGTCGCCGTCGCGCCCCGCCACCGCGACCGCCGCACCGGCGCGGCCCAGCCCCTTGGCCATGCCGAGGCCGATCCCGCCATTGCCGCCGGTGACGAGGGCGACCTTGCCGGTCAGTGCAAATGGGCTATTCGATTGAGCTGGTGGCGCCATTCTTTCGCTTTTTCCTGGATACCGTGACGCCCAGCCCCTAGGTCTCGGGCATCTCGAACAGGTTCGTAGCCGCGGAGCTTTGGCTTGCCAACATGTCAGGCAGCGGGGTGTGCGCTGGCACTCTGCTTCACGCTGACAATGCCGATGGCGTCGGCAGCGGGCGGTGCGGGCGCCGGTCGGGCGATCGTCCCGGCGAATGCGCTAGCGCCCAGTCAATTCGTGGTCGAGCGGCCGGGCTTCGCCATGATCGACCCGGCGGTGCGGCGTGCCGTG
Source organism: uncultured Geminicoccaceae bacterium (assembly GCA_964576715.1). Taxonomy (GTDB): domain Bacteria; phylum Pseudomonadota; class Alphaproteobacteria; order Geminicoccales; family Geminicoccaceae; genus SLRI01. The sequence continues at coordinate 42,647 of CAZNWE010000018.1, forward strand.
CTCTACCAACTACCGGCGGACCAGCGCGCCGCGCTCTGCGGCGCGGTCCGGCAGAACTGGCCGACTCACGGCGTGCAGCGCAACATCAGCGGCGACGCGCAGGTGGCGCAGACCCTGGCACGGACGATGATGGAGGCGGCCGCCCGCTATCTTGCCGAGGCGGATGGCGGGGCGCGGGACGCCATCGTCGACAATCTCGGCCGCCTCGCCGAGGCCGGCGCCTTCAGCCAGCTGATCGAGCCGGTGACGGTCAACCACTTCTACAATCTCGACCGCACACTGCTGCCGACGATCACCGCCTTCGCCCTGCTCGAGGGCGATCCGGAACTGCCGCCGGCTGCCATCGAGCCGATCAAGAGCTGGCTCGATCGCCTGGTGCGCTGGCGCGGGCCGGAGCGCCTGGTCGACCCGACCCGGCCGTCGAGCCGCAACAATCACCGCTATCTGCGCGACAGCGTCACCATGGCCTGGGGGGCGCTGGTCGGCGACAACGCGCTGTTCTTCGCCGGCATCGACCGGTTCCGCATCGCGCTCGAGCAGATGCGCGCCGACGGCAGCCTGCCGCTCGAGACGGCGCGCGGCGACCAGGCCTTGTTCTACCAGCGCCACGCCATCTCCTCGCTGGTCGCCATCGCCGAGATCGCGGCCGTGCAGGGCTACGACCTCTACGCCCTCGAGAACGACGCCGGCCACGGGCTGCACCGCATGATCCGCTTTCTGGTCGAGGCGATCGACGACCCGACGCTGCTGGCACCCTATACCGCGGCCGAGCAGTACCTGGGCTTTCTCGACCGGCGCGGCCACGACCGCCACTACATGGCCTGGTTCGAGGCCTATCGCGCCCGCTTTCCCGAGAGCCCGCTGACCCGGCGGCTGGAGGCGCAGATCCGCGCCAACGGCAGCTTCGAGGAGCCGCTGCTCGACGAGTATGCCGGCGGGCCGATGACCTGCTTCTTCGCCATTCCGGAAGGCGTCGATCCCATCAATGTCGATGTGGTGCCGGCGCACTTGCCGACCGAGCCGGATCAGCCGAGCAGCGGTTGAACCTTGCCGCCTGTCGACGACCAAAGCGCCGCCTGTTGGTCGCGAGCCGAAGCGGCCGCGCTTTGCCGTTGTTCGGGGCAGCCCGGCGGTTTAACGATGTTCGCCAGGGCAACGATACGGGAACCGGCCATGGGCAGGCTGACCACGCATGTGCTCGATACGGTCCGGGGCCGACCGGGCAACGCCATGCGCCTCGCTCTTTATCGTCTCGACGGCGCCGAGCGGGCGTTGATCAAGGAGGCCGTCACCAACGACGACGGGCGGGTGGGTGAGCCGCTGCTCGATGGCGGGGCGATGGCGCGCGGCACCTACGAGCTGGTCTTCCAGGTCGGCCACTATTTCAAGATGCAGGGCAACGACCTGCCCAACCCCTTGTTCCTCGACGAGGTGCCGATCCGCTTCGGCATCGCCGACCCGAATGCCCACTACCACGTCCCGCTCCTGGTCTCACCGTTCGCCTATTCGACCTACCGGGGCAGCTGATGCGCCGGGTCGTGCGGTTTCTGTTGGGCCACGAGCCGGTCGAGCTCGCGACCATCGATCCGACGCTGACCGTGCTCGAGTGGCTGCGCCGCGAGGCGCATCGGCGCGGCACCAAGGAGGGCTGTGCCGAGGGCGATTGCGGGGCCTGCAGCGTCATCGTCGCCGAGCCCCGTGACGGGCGCCTCTGCTACCGTGCCGTCAACGCCTGCATCCAGTTCGTGGCCACGCTCGACGGTTGTCAGTTGCTCACGGTCGAGGATCTGAAGGGCCCGGACGGCAGGCTGCACCCGGTGCAGCAGGCGATGGTCGAGAACCACGGCTCGCAATGCGGCTTCTGCACCCCGGGCTTCGTCATGACCTTGGCCGCCCTCCACCACGAGGCGCCCGCCCCCCTCACCCGCCAGCGCATCGACGATGCCCTGGCCGGCAATCTCTGCCGCTGCACCGGCTACGGGCCGATCATCGCAGCCGCCCGGACGATGCACACGGCGCCGGGGGCCACCGCCCATCTAACCGGGCGCGAGGCGGAGGTCCTGGCCCGGCTCGACGCCTGGCGCGACGGTGCGACCTACGCCGTCGGCGACGGCGAGCGCATGTTCTACAGCCCGGGCTCGCTCGACGACCTGCTGCGGCTGGCGCGCCAATATCCGGACGCTACCATCCTCGCGGGCTCCACCGACGTGGGCCTTTGGGTCACCAAGCAGCACCGGGTGCTCGACCCGGTGCTCTGGCTCGGCCGGGTGCCGGAACTCGCCCGGATCGACGAGACCGACGACGCGATCCGCATCGGCGCCGGCGTCACCTACGCCCGAGCCTTCGCGCGGATCGCCGCCCTCTGGCCGGCCGCGGGCGAGCTGAACCGCAGGCTGGGCGCCGAGCAGATCCGCCACGCCGGCACCATCGGCGGCAACATCGCCAACGGCTCGCCGATCGGCGACAGCCCGCCCTGGCTGATCGCCGCCGGGGCCACCCTGCACCTCGCCCACGCCGACGCGCGGCGCTCGCTGCCGCTCGAGGACTTCTTCATCGCCTACGGCCGACAAGACCGCCGACCGGGCGAGATCGTCGAGGCGGTGACGATCCCCAAGCCCGCCGCCGACACGACGCTCTGCTGCTACAAGATCAGCAAACGCTTCGATCAGGACATCTCGGCCGTCTGCGCCGGCATCCAACTCCGCCGCCAGGGCAACCGGATCAGCGAGGCCCGCATCGCCTATGGCGGCATGGCGGCGACGCCCAAACGGGCGGCACATGCCGAAGCCGCACTCACCGCTGCCCCCTTCACCGAGGCCAGCTTCCGTCGCGCCATGGCGGCCCTGGCCGACGACTACCAGCCGATCAGCGACATGCGGGCGTCGGCGTCCTACCGCCTGAAGGTGGCGCAGAATTTGCTCCTCAAGGCCTATGTCGAGAGCAGCACCGCCAACCCTCTGCAGCTCGCCGGGAGGCGGGAGCCCGTCGATGCCTGACCGGCTGGCGGTCAATCGGCCGCTCGCGCACGACAGTGCCGCCAAGCACGTGGCCGGCGAGGCGGTCTATATCGACGACATGCCGGAACCGGCCCGCTGCCTCGAGGTCTACGTGGCCTGGGCCGATCGGGCGCATGCCAGGCTCGTCTCGCTGGATCTCGATGCGGTGCGCACGGCCCCCGGTGTTGTCGCCGTAATCACCACGGACGACATCCCGGGCGACCCTGACATCAGCCCGGTCGGCCGCCACGACGAGCCGGTCTTCGCCACGGGCACCGTGCAGTTCTGGGGGCAGGCCCTCTTCGCCGTGGCCGCCGACCACGTTGCCACTGCCCGCGCCGCCGCAAGGCGCGCCGTCGTCACCTACGAGGACCTGCCCCCCGTCCTCGACGTCGACGACGCCCGCAACCGCGAGGACTATGTCTGGCCGCCCGCCCGCTTCGTGCGCGGCGACGTCGCGACCGGCCTCGCCCGGAGTCCGCAAAGAGTCGACGGCCGGCTGACCATGGGCGGCCAGGACCATTTCTACCTCGAGGGCCACGTGGCCCTCGCGATTCCCGGCGAGGACGGCGACATGACCGTCTTCTCCTCGACCCAGCACCCGTCCGAGGTCCAGCACATGGTGGCGCACGTGCTGGGCCTCCCCTCGCACAGCGTTACCGTCGAGGTCCGCCGGATGGGCGGCGGCTTCGGCGGCAAGGAGACCCAGGGCAATCTCTTCGCCTGCGTCGCGGCCCTCGTTGCGCGCAAGACCGGCCGCCCGGCCAAATGCCGGCTCGACCGTGACGACGACATGATCATGACCGGCAAGCGCCACGACTTCACCGTCGACTACAAGCTCGGCTTCGAGCCAGACGGTCGCATCCAGGCCGTCGACATGCACTTCGCGTCCCGCTGCGGCTACTCCGCCGACCTGTCGGGCCCGATCAACGACAGAGCATTGTTCCACGCCGACAATTGCTACTTCTACCCGGACGTGGCGCTGGTCTGTCATCCCTGCCGGACCAACATGGTCTCGGCCACGGCGTTCAGGGGATTCGGCGGACCGCAGGGCATGGTCGCGGCCGAACGCGTGATCGAGGAGATCGCCATCGCGACGGGCCTCGACCCGCTCGAGGTCAGAAAGCGCAATGTCTACGGCGACGGCGATCGAGCGGTCACCCCCTACCACATGACCATCGAGGACAACGTCATCGCCCGCGTCGTCGGTGAATGCGAGAGGGACAGCGCCTACTGGGACCGCCGCGCCGCCATCCGCCGCTTCAACGCCGAAAACCGCTGGCAGAAGAAGGGCTTGGCGCTGACCCCGGTGAAGTTCGGCATCAGCTTCACCATGACCGCCTACAACCAGGCGGGGGCCCTCGTCCACATCTACAAGGACGGCTCGATCCACCTCAACCACGGCGGCACCGAGATGGGCCAGGGCCTGTTCGTCAAGGTGGCGCAGGTCGTGGCCGAGGCCTTCCAGCTGCCGTTGGACCGCATCAAGATCACCGCCACCACGACGGCCAAGGTCCCCAACACCTCGGCGACGGCCGCCTCCTCGGGCACCGATCTCAACGCCATGGCCGCCCTCGCCGCCGCCGAAACCCTGAAACAACGCCTCGCCGCGTTTGCCGCCGAACAGCACCAGGCCGACCCGGCCGAGGTCACCTGGCAGCCCGGCCGGATCGTCGTCAAGGGCAACGCGGTCGCCTTCGAGAAGCTCGTCCACGACGCCTACATGGCCCGCATCCCGCTCTCCGCCACGGGCTTCTACAAGACGCCCGAGATCCACTGGGACCGGGCATCCGGCAAGGGCAAGCCCTTCTACTACTTCGCCTATGGCGCCGCCTGCAGCGAGGTCACGATCGACACCCTCACCGGCGAATACCGGGTCGACCGGGTCGACATCGTCCACGACGTCGGCAAGTCGCTCAACCCGGCCATCGACCGTGGCCAGATCGAGGGCGGCTTCATCCAGGGCATGGGCTGGCTCACCACCGAGGAGCTGGTCTGGGACGACCAGGGAAGGCTCCGCACTCACGCGCCCTCGACCTACAAGATCCCGACCTGCGCGGACCGCCCCGAGATCCTCAACATCCGCCTGCTCGAGAACGAGAACGCCAAACCCACCATCCACCGCTCCAAGGCCGTCGGCGAGCCGCCCCTCATGCTCGCCATCTCCGTCTGGCAAGCCCTCGCGGATGCCGTAGCCGCCACCGTCGACCACCGCCAGCCGGCGAAGCTCGACCCCCCGGCGACGCCCGAGAAAGTGCTGATGGCGATCGAGCGGCTGGCGGCGCTGCAGGCGACGCGGGAGGCCGCCGAGTGAGGGTTTATGGCATCGACTTTACGAGTTCGCCCAGACGCTCGAAGCCCATTACCTGCGCGGCTTGTCGACTGAACGGCGAACAGCTGCGGCTCGAGGAGATGCGGTCACTCACCGATTTCAAGGGGTTCGAGCGACAGCTCGACGAGCCGGGACCTTGGATCGCCGGCATCGATTTCCCGTTCGGGCAGTCACGCCGCTTTATTGAGAACATCGGTTGGCCGACGCAGTGGCAGGACTACGTTGCGCATGTCGCGACGATGGATCGTCGAGCCTTTCGCGAGCAGCTCGACGATTACCGAACACCCCGCCCGGCGGGCGATAAAGAGCACCGCCGGAAGGTCGATGTGCTGGCTGGCTCGATCAGCCCGCAGAAGCTCTACGGTGTGCCGGTCGGACTTATGTTCTTCGAAGGCGCTCCGCGTTTGCTGGCCTCCAGCGCGCACATCACTCTCGTTCGCCCCATGAACGATGATCGAATCATCGTCGAGGCTTATCCAGGCGTTCTCGCCCGCCAATTGATCGACAGGCGGAGCTATAAACACGATACACGGCGCAGGCAGACCGCCGACCAGCTTGCGGCGCGACAGGCGATCCTCGCAGCACTAGACATGGTCGATGCGCCGCCCGAGATCGCGCTCGATCCGACCGGCGATCAGCTCGATGCGGTGCTCTGTGCCGTTCAGGCCGCGTGGGCTTGGTCCATGAAAGATGAGAATTTCGGCATTCCGAAGAATGCCGACCGGCTCGAAGGCTGGATCGTCGACAAGAGCCTCTACGAGGCGACCCTGTGAGCGAAGCCATCGAATCCGCCATCGCCTGCATCGACAGCAATGAGCCCGCGATCCTCGTCGAGGTGACGGACGTCCTGGGCTCGGCCCCGCGCGAGGCCGGTGCTGCGATGCTGGTGACCGACACCACCATCGCCGGCACCATCGGCGGTGGCGAGCTCGAGTGGCGGGCGATGCAGCGGGCGCGTGAGGCGCTGACCGGTGAGGCCGTGGCGGAGCGCCTGCAGCTGCCGCTCGGCCCCGCCCTTCAGCAATGCTGCGGCGGGCACGTGACCCTCAGGCTCACGCGTCTCGGCCCGGCCCTGCGCGATGGCCTTGCCCGGCGGCTCACGGCGTACCGGGAAAGCCTGCCACGCCTCGTCCTCTTCGGTGCCGGCCATGTCGGCCAGGCGCTGGTCAGGGCACTTCGACCCCTGCCCTGCCGCCTCCGCTGGCTCGACAGCCGCCCCGGCCTCGAACCGGCCGAACACGCCCCCGACCCCGCCGCCATCCGCACCGAGCCAACCGACCTCGTTCTCGTCATGACCCACAGCCACGCCCTCGATCTCGCCATCGTCGAGGCTCGCCTGAAGGCCATGGACTTCGCCTGGCTCGGCCTGATCGGCTCGGCCACCAAGCGCCGCCGCTTCGAGCGCCAGCTCACCGCATCGGGCATCCCGGCCGACCGCCTCGCCCGCCTCGTCTGCCCGATCGGCCTCGCCTCCATCAAGGGCAAGGAGCCGGCGGTCATCGCCGCCTCGGTCACGGCCCAATTGCTCACCGTGATGGAAGCCATGGCGACCAACGACAAGCTCCGGAGCGTCGCCTGATGGCCATCCCACGGCTCGAGATGAGGGGTATCCGCAAGGCCTATCCGGGCGTGCTCGCCAATGACGACGTCGACCTCGTCGTGCAGGAAGGCGAGATCCATGCGCTCTTGGGCGAGAACGGTGCGGGCAAGTCGACGCTGGTCAAGATCATCTACGGGGTGCTCGCCCCCGATGCCGGCGAGATCCGCTGGGAAGGCCGGCCGGTCACCATCGCCTCGCCGCACGCCGCAAGACAGCTCGGCATCGGCATGGTTTTCCAGCATTTCTCGCTGTTCGAGGCGCTCTCGGTGCTCGAGAACGTGGCCTTGGGCTTCGATGCCGCGAAGGACCGAAAGGCGCTGGCCAAGCGGATCGTCGAGGTGTCGGAGGCCTACGGCCTGCCCTTGGACCCCAAGCGCGAGGTGCACGAGCTCTCGGTCGGCGAGCGCCAGCGCATCGAGATCGTCCGCTGCCTGCTGCAGAGCCCGCGCCTCTTGATCATGGACGAGCCCACCTCGGTGCTGACGCCGCAGGAGGTCGACCGGCTGTTCATGACACTGCGCCAGCTGGCAGCCGAAGGGCTCTCGATCCTCTACATCAGCCACAAGCTGCACGAGATCGAGGCCTTGTGCGATGCCGCAACCATCATGCGCGGCGGCAAGGTGGTGGCGCATTGCGATCCCAAGGCCGAGACGGCGCGCTCGATGGCGACGTTGATGGTCGGCGCCAACTTCGCTCCGGCCGAGAAGCCGGCCAAGCGCTTGAAGCGGGCGCCGCGCCTTCAGGTCAATGCCCTCGACCTGAAGGCGGCGGACGCCTTCGGCACCACCTTGCAGGCGGTGAGCCTCGAGGTCCGGGCGGGCGAGGTCTTCGGCATCGCCGGGGTCGCCGGCAACGGCCAGAGCGAGCTCTTGGCCGCCCTCTCCGGCGAACGCCGGGTGGCAGCCGAGGCGATCGTCATCGACGGCAATCGGGTCGGCGAGCTCGGGCCACGCGCCAGGCGCGGCCTCGGCCTCGCCTACATCCCCGAGGAGCGCAACGGCCATGCGGCGATCCCCGACCTGACGCTGGCCGAGAACGCGCTGCTCTCCGCCTTCGACCGGCGGGCCCTCCTCACCAACGGCATCATCCGCCATGCCCGGGCGACGGCCTTCGCGGCCGAGGTGATCGAGCGTTTCGCGGTCAAGGCCACCGGCCCCGACTCCAGGGCCTCGGCCCTCTCCGGCGGCAATCTGCAGAAATTCGTGGTCGGCCGCGAGATCCTCCAGGCGCCAGGCGTGCTGATCGCGGCCCAGCCGACCTGGGGGGTCGATGCCGGGGCGGCCGCCGCCATCCACCAGGCTTTGCTCGACCTCGCCGGCCACGGCGTGGCGGTCCTGGTGGTGAGCCAGGACCTCGACGAACTCCTGGCGCTCACCGACCGCCTCGCCGTGATCAACGGCGGCCGGCTTTCCCGGCCGCTGGTGACCGCCGAGGCGACGCTGGAAGAGATCGGCCTCTTGATGGGCGGGCTCCACGATCTGCCGGGCGCGGTCCCGGCCATCGAGCCGGGCGCGGTGGCCGCCCATGCTTAGGCTCGAGCCCCGGGCCGAGATCAGTCCGACGATGCGCTGGCTCACCCCGCCCTTGGCGGTGTTGCTGACCGTTCTGGCCGGGGCGGTCCTGTTCGCCGCGATGGGCTACGACCCGATCCGTTCGCTCCGCGCCTTCTTCATCGCCCCGGTCAGCAGCGCCTATGGCCTCGCCGAACTCGGGGTGAAGGCCACCCCCCTCATCCTCATCGCCATCGGCCTAGCCGTGGGCTTTCGGGCCGGCGTCTGGAACATCGGGGCGGAGGGCCAGCTCACGCTGGGGGCGCTGGCCGGCGGCGCCGTCGGGCTCTTCTTCTGGGGCCAGGAGGGCTGGTTCATTCTCCCCCTGATGATGGTGGCCGGCGGCCTCGGCGGCATGGCCTGGGCCGCCATCCCGGCCTTCCTCAAGGCGAGGTTCGACGTCAACGAGATCCTGGTGAGCCTGATGCTCACCTATGTCGGGCTCCTGCTGCTCAGCGCCTTGATCTACGGCCCGTTGAAGAGCCCCGAGGGCTTCGGCTTTCCCGAGAGCCGGATGTTCTCGCCCGCGGCCCAGCTGCCGACCATCCTCGCCGGCACACGCCTGCATCTCGGAGCCGTGATCACCGGTGCCGTCGTGCTCGTCGTCTGGTTCCTCATGGCCCGCACGCTCTTCGGCTTTCAGGTCACCGTCATCGGCCAAGCCCCGGCCGCCGCCCGCTTCGCCGGCTTCTCGCGGACCCGGATGATCTGGACCAGCCTGCTCATGGGCGGTGGCCTCGCCGGCCTTGCCGGGCTGTTCGAGGTGGCCGGGCCGATCGGCCAGATCGTGCCGGTGATCTCGCCGGGCTACGGCTTCACCGCGATCATCGTGGCCTTCCTCGGCCGCCTCCACCCCATCGGCTGCGCGCTCGCCGGGCTATTGGTGGCGCTCTCCTATCTGGGCGGGGAGAACGCGCAGATCACCGTCGGCATGCCGCAGGCCGTCACCGGCGTCTTTCAGGGCATGCTGCTGTTCTTCCTCCTGGCGTCCGACGTGCTGGTCCGCTACCGCCTGCGCCTCGGCAAGCCGACCCCGGCAGAGGCCTGAGCCATGGACGGCACCGTGGCATTGCTCGCCGCCGTCATCGTCGCCTCGACGCCGCTCCTCTTCGCCGCCATCGGCGAACTCGTCGCCGAACGCTCGGGTGTCCTCAATCTCGGCGTCGAGGGCATGATGCTGGCGGGTGCGGTCACCGGCTTCGCGGTCACCCTCACCACCGGCAGCCACCTGATTGGCATCGGCTCGGCCGCCCTGGCCGGGGCGTCCATGGCCCTGGTCTTCGCCGTGCTCACGCTGACGCTCATGGCGAACCAGGTGGCGACGGGTCTGGCGCTGACCATCTTCGGCGTCGGGCTGTCGGCCCTCGTCGGCTCGGGCTTCGTCGGCACGCCCTTGCCGCGCCTGCCGCGCCTCGACATCCCGGGCCTCTCCGACCTCCCGGTCGTGGGCCCGCTGCTCTTTCGCCACGACATCCTGGTCTATGGCGCCGTGGTCCTGACGCTGGCCGTCGCCTGGTTCCTGGCCAGGACCCGCGGCGGCATGATCCTCCGGGCGGTCGGCGAGAACCACGAGGCGGCGCACGGGCTCGGCTACGACGTCATCCGCATCCGCTACCTGGCCGTCCTGTTCGGCGGCTTGTGCGCCGGGCTCGGCGGCGCCTTCCTCTCGATCGCCTACACGCCGATGTGGATCGAGCAGATGACCGCGGGCCGCGGCTGGATCGCCCTGGCGCTGGTCGTCTTCGCCGCCTGGCGCCCGCTCCGCGTCCTGGTCGGCGCCTACCTCTTCGGCGGCGTCACCATCCTCCAGCTCCACGCCCAGGGCCTCGGCCTCTTCGCCGTGCCCTCGCAGGTGATGTCGATGCTCCCCTACATCGCCACCATCATCGTCCTCGTCGTCATCTCCATCGGCCCGTGGAAAGCACGGCTGCAGGCACCGGCCTGCCTCGGCAAGCCGTTCCTGCCGACGAGTTGAAGAAAGCAAGAATGCGGGGAGGATGATCCTCCCCGCGCCCCACCGATATTTTGGGACATCGCTCACCGCGAACAGCGCGGCTCACCGACCCCAAAAAAACCGAGGGCTGCTGGGAGGCACTGCCTCCCGGCGTCTTTTCCTTACACCAACTGCAACTGCAGCCGGCGGCCGACCGCATTGGCGGCCCGCTGTAGCGTGCGCAGCGTCACCGAATCGTTCTCCGGGCCGAGCAAGCGATCCAGCGCCCGCCGGCTGGTGTTCATGCGCGCTGCCATCGCCGACTTGCTCAAACGCCCCTCTGCCATGGCCGCGCGGATCTGGTCCGCCAGGATCGCCTCGACCGCCTGAGTTTCGACATCCTCGCGGATGCCGAGCCCTTCGAGAAAGTCGGCAAATGCCTCGCCCTCATGTGCCGGCTTCATGTCTATCCCTCCTTCATGCGTCGCGATGCGAGGTCGATCTCCCGTGGCGGCGTCGTCTGCGTCTTCCGGCCATTCGTACCCGAGCTTCTGGATATCGCACCCGATCGGCCGGCGGTCGACCTCATCAAAGGACGGAGGGGGCGTGGGGGAAATCATTTCCCCCACATCCTTCGTTGCTTGCCACACCGCTTGCCACTTTTGCTGCGCCGCCGCAATCTGTCACCGACACAGCCGGCGCCGATCACAGGAAACCGGCCGGCGCCAACCGTTTGGAGGAAACATGTTGCTTCGCCCCACTCGCCGTCGCCTGCTCGGCACCGCCGCCGCTGGTGCCGCCACCCTGGCCGCCCCCCGCCTGTTGCGCGCCCAGCAGGATCACGTCCGCGCCGCCTTCGTCTATGTGGGGCCGATCGGCGACCATGGCTGGACCTACCGCCACGATGTCGGTCGGCAGGATGTCGAGGCCGCCTTGGGCGATCAGGTGACCACGACCTTCGTCGAGAACGTCTCGGAAGGGCCGGATGCCGAGCGGGTGATCCGCCAGCTGGCGGCCGACGGCAACGACATCATCTTCACCACCTCGTTCGGCTTCATGAACCCGACCGTCCGGGTGGCGCAGCAGTTCCCGGACGTCAAGTTCGAGCACTGCACCGGCTACCAGACCGCACCCAACGTCGCGGTTTATAACGGGCGGTTCCACGAGGGCCGGGCGGTGATCGGCACCATCGCCGGGCATATGAGCGAGAGCGGCATCGTCGGCTATATCGGCTCGTTCCCGATCCCCGAGGTGGTGATGGGGATCAACGCCTTTCAGCTCGCCGCCCGCAAGGTCAATCCCGCCATGGAGGTGCGGGTGATCTGGGTGAACTCCTGGTACGACCCGGGCCGCGAGGCCGAGGCGGCGGCGACGCTGATCGACCAGGGGGCCGACATCATCAGCCAGCACACCGACAGCCCCGCCCCCCTGCAGGTGGCCGAGGAGCGCGGGGCCTATGCCTTCGGCCAGGCCTCGGACATGGCCGCCTTCGCCCCCAACGCCCAGCTGACCGCCATCGTCGACGACTGGGGCCCCTACTATGTCGAGCGCTGCCAGGCGGTTCTCGACGGCACCTGGGAGACCCACATGGTCTGGGATGGCGTCGCCAAGGGCAAGGTGGTGATCGCTCCCTACAACCCGGTCATCCCGGCGGACGTGGTCGCCGCCGCCGAGGCGGTGCGCACCGGCATCATCGACGGCACCGTCCATCCCTTCGCCGGCCCGATCCACGACCAGGCGGGCGCGCTGCGGGTGCCCGAGGGCGAGACCATCGACGACGACGTGCTCGCCGGCATGGACTGGTACGTCGAGGGCGTGCAGGCCTGACGAGACGGTCGTTCGGTTGCTGCGGCAGCGCGGCCGACGGCCGCGCTGCCGCTCGCTTTTTTCCCGCAGCGTGATACGGTCCAGCGCACTGTCCACAAGGCGAGAATCGGGACAACGCTGATGGTCTGGCTCCGCTCCTTCATGGTCTGGCTGGCGCTTGCCGTGCCGGCGCTGGGGCAAACCGCGGCCCCGGAGCCCGCCCCACCACCGGCGGTCGAGGAACTCCTGCAGCTGCTCGGCCAACCGGAGGTACAAAGCTGGCTCGCCGAGCGGGCGCCACCGGCAGTGGCGGCGCCGGCCGCGGCAAGCGAGCAGCCGGCTGGGCTCGAGCGCGAGATCGAGACCGAGTCCGAGATTGCGCAAGCCGACCTCACCGCTGCAATCCACCGCTGGCAGGCGCATCGCGACGCGGTCATTGGGGCCCTGCCGAACCTGCCCGGCGAGATCGCACGCGGCCTCGCCCGCCTCTACGAACAGGAAAGACGGGGCACCGTCCTCGTCCTGGTCGTCGGCTTCATCGCCGCCGGCTTCGCGGCGGAATGGCTGTTCGTGCGCGCCACCCGTGCCATTCGTCGCCGGGTGCTCAGCGCCGACGAGACCACCATCAACGAACGGCTGCAGAAAGCCGGCATGCGGCTCGGCCTGGTGCTGGGCGCTGTCCTCGTCTTCGCGGCAACGAGCCTCGGCATCTTCCTGCTGATCGACCTGCCGCCCCTGGTCCGCGAAACGGCCGGCCGGTTCCTCTTCGCCTTCATCATATTTCGCCTCGTCCGCTACATCACCCAGCTGGTTCTCGCCCCCGTCAGGCCGCGGCTCAGGATCATGCCGGTCGACGACGAGGCCGCCCGGTTCTGGCTCGCCCGGATCAGCGCGTTTGTCGGCATCTTCGCCTTCGGCTGGGGAATCACGACCAGTCTCACCGCCCTCGGCCTGGCCAGCCCCTATCCGACGATCGTCGCCTACATCTTCGGGCTCGGCCTCGTCGCCGTGGCGATCGAGGCGATCTGGCGGCGACCGGTGGCGCCCGCACGATCGGCGAGCACGGCGCCGCCGGCCGCCGCGGCACCGGCGATCGAGGGCTTCGAGGGGGCGCTGCTCGAGGGCACCGCTGAGCCGGTGGCCGAGGCCGGCGGCGATGTCGGCACCGCGACGGAGGCGGCAGCGGCGGTGGCCGGCGGCAGCACGATCGGGCGGATAGCACTCACCGCCTATGCCGTCCTCGTCTTCGTCCTCTGGCTGCTCGATGCCCGCGTCCCGATGTGGCTGGCCCTGGTCGCGGCCTTCCTGCCGCTGGCCCTCCGGGTGGTCGCCGCCTCGGTCAACAACCTCCTGCGCCCGGTCGGCCAGGCGATGGCCGCCGAGGAGGGCCCACCCGGCGTGGCGGCCGCCGCGATCGAGCGTGGTGCCAGAGCCCTGCTGATCGTCGGCTCGGTGCTCTTTCTGCTTTGGGCCTGGGACCTCGACATTGGCGACCTGACGGCGGAGGAGCACGCGACCGGCCGGCTGGTCATGGCGCTGATCAATATCGCGATCATCGTCATCGTCTTCGATTTCATCTGGCATGTCGGCCGCACCGCGATCGACCGCTACATTGCCGAAGCGGTCGTGGAAGGGGCGGCGACGACCGACGAGGCCCGCCGGCGGGCACGCCTGCGCACGCTGTTGCCGATCGGCCGCAACGTCCTCCAGGTGGTGCTGGTGCTGACCGCCGTGCTCATGGTGCTGGCCGCCCTGGGCGTGCAGATCGCCCCCTTGATCGCCGGTGCCGGGGTGATCGGGGTGGCCATCGGCTTCGGCTCGCAGACCCTGGTCAAGGACATCGTCGCCGGCATGTTCTACCTGCTCGACGACGCCTTTCGGGTCGGCGAGTACATCATCGCCGGCAGCTACAAGGGCACGGTCGAGAGCTTCTCGCTGCGCTCGATCAAGCTCCGCCACCATCGCGGCCCGCTGTTCACCGTGCCGTTCGGCGAGCTCGGCGCCATCCAGAACGTCAGCCGCGACTGGGTGATCGTGAAGCTGTCCTTCACCGTGCCCTTCGACACCGACCTCACCAAGCTCAAGAAGGTGATCAAGCAGGTCAGTGCTCGGATCATGGAGGACCCGGAGCTGGCCGCCGGCATTCTCGAGCCCCTGAAATCGCAGGGTGCCGACGCCATCACCGACAGCGGCATCCTCATCCGGCTCAAGTTCATGGCGATCCCCGGCAAGCAGTTCACGGTCCGCCGCGCCGCCAACGCGATGATCCAGAAGGCCTTCGCCGAGAACGACATCAACTTCGCCTTCCCGACCGTCCGGGTTGCCGGCAATGCCGATGACGCCGCCGTCGGCAAGGCCGCGCTCGATGCCAAGGCCTTGGCCGAGGCCAACCAGGCCGCGGAATAGCGCCGCTCAGCCGTCGCCCGGAGGCCTGGTGCCGACCCCGAGCGCAGCGCGGACGGCAACCGACCTGGGCGAGCCGCCGAGCAGGCGGCGAAAGCGGCCAAGCTGCCGGCGCCAGAAGCCCGGCTGCGGGCGGACCGCCTCGTCGACCCGGGCGAGCGACAGGCCGATCTCGGTGGCATCACCCGCCTCGTCGACGGCCCGGACGATCAGATCGACCGGGCCTACTGCCAGCCGGTCGGCGCGCTCGAGCCGGCCGTCGAGCTGCCGCGCCAGGAACGCGGCCACGGTCTCGTCCTCGCTCGAGGCGGCGACGTCGATGCCGTAGCTCTGCGCCAGGACGGTGATGCTGGCGCCCGGCGCGATCGGCAGATCGCCGTAGAACGCGCGATCTGCGGCATCGAGCGAAGCCCGGCTCGCGAACAGCCGATCGAGCAGCGGGATGAAAGCCGGGCCGGTGAAGATGTAGACATAGTCGTCGGGGCGGAGGCGACCCGCCAGATGCACGTTGTAGGAACGGCCGTCGCGGACCACCAGTGCCGGTCTCGCCCAGCGCGGCAGTCGATGGCCCTTGGCGACCGGGCTGCCGTCGGTGATGTGGTAGACGACGAGCTCGTGATGCGCGGTGCCGGGCAGCTCCAGCTCCACCCGCTCGGCCGGTGCCGTGCGCGGCGGCACCACCACCTCGAGCCAGCGGGCGAAGGGGCCAATGGTCCAGCCCTGCACCAGGAGCGACACGAGCACGATGATGAAGGCGGCGTTGAAGAGCAGCTGACCGTTCGCCAGCCCGGCGGTGATCGGCAGGATGGCAAAGAGGATCGAGACGGCACCCCTGAGCCCGACGAAGCTCATGAACACCACCTCGTTCCGCCTGAAGCCGAACGGCCAAAGGCAGAGCCCGGCGGCGAGCGGCCGGGCCACGAAGATCAGCACCAGCGCGACCGCCGCCACAGGCAGCAGGATGTCGGCGAAGGTCGACGGGGTGGCGAGGAGGCCGAGGGTCAAGAACAGCACGATCTGCGCCAGCCAGGTGACGCCTTCCTGGAAGCGGTGCAGGTAGGGCAAGGCGCGCACCGGCCGGTTGCCGACGACGAGCCCGGCGACGTAGACCGCGAGAAAGCCGCTGCCGCCGAGAAGCCCGGTGCCGGCGAACAGGATGGCGACGCCGCCCATGACCGCGATCGGGTAGAGCCCGGGCTCGAGCGGCGCCCGGTTGACGACCACGACGATCAGCCAGCCACCGGCGAGGCCGAGGCCGAGGCCGAGGCCCATCTGCAGGGCGAACGCCTCGGCCACGCTCACCCCCACGGTCTCGATCCCGGCACCGGCGACGACGAGCTCGAGCAAGGTGACGACGAGGAAGATCGCCATCGGATCGTTCGAGCCGGATTCCACCTCGAGCGTCGAGCGGACGCGGTCGCGGATGGTGATGCCGCCGACCCTGAGCAGGAAGAACACGGCGGCGGCATCGGTCGAGCCGACGATGGCACCCAGGAGCAGCGCCTCGAGCCAGTCGAGACCGAGAAAGTAGTGGGCCGCCGCCCCGGCGACGGCGGCGGTGCCAAGCACGCCGATCGTGGCGAGCACCAGCGCCGGAGCGGCGGCAGCGCGAAAGGCCGCCCAGCGGGTCTCGAAGCCGCTGGTGAAGAGGATGATGGCAACGGCGATGCTGCCGACGAAGAACGCTTCCTCGCTGCCATCGAAGGGGATGCCGCCGATCCCGTCCTCGCCGGCCAGAAGGCCGATGCCGAGAAAGAGCAAGAGCAGCGGCGCGCCGACGCGAAAGGCGACGAGGCTGGTCAGGATGGACAGCACGAGCAGGCTGGCCGCCACCAGGATCACCACCAGCATCGCGTCGATCATCGTCCAACCCCTGCCTCATTCGCGCCCCGGCCCGACCCACCCGACGAGAGCGCAAAGCCCGGCCGCAAAGGCCAGCGCTCCGAGGCTGCGGCTCAGGCCGCGCCGGGCATCAGCGCCGGATCGACGGTGAACAGCTCTTGCGCCCGGCCGACCCCCTTGAGGGCGAAGCGGCCGAGCGAGACGAGC
>CAZNWE010000019.1:0-26354 GCA_964576715.1 uncultured Geminicoccaceae bacterium
CGCTCGAGCAGGCGCGAGTGGATGAAGAAGATGTCGCCCGGATAGGCCTCGCGGCCCGGTGGCCGGCGGAGCAAGAGCGACAGCTCGCGATAGGCGCGGGCGTGGCGGGTGAGATCGTCATAGACGATCAGGACGTCCCGGCCCTTTTCCATGAAATATTCGGCCATCGAGGTCGCGGCGTAGGGGGCGGCGAACTGCAGGCCCGGCGGGTCCTCGCCGGCGCCGACCACGACGATGCAGCGCTCCAGAGCCTCGTGCTCGTCGAGCGCCGCCACCACCCGGGCGACCGCCGAGCCGCGCTGGCCGATCGCACAGTAAATCCCGATCATCCCGTTGGCGCGCTGGTTGATCAGAGCATCCAAGGCGATCGCGGTCTTGCCGGTTTGCCGGTCGCCGAGGATCAGCTCGCGCTGGCCGCGGCCGATGGGGATCGCGGCATCGATCGCCTTGATGCCGGTCTGCAGCGGCTCGGCCACCGGGGCGCGGTCGATGATCGGCGGTGCCGGGCGTTCGATCGGCCAGTGCTGCTCGGCCTCGAGCGGCCCGCCATCGTCGAGCGGCCGGCCGAGCGCATCGACGACGCGGCCGAGCAGGGCCTCGCCCACCGGCACGTCGACCACGCGGCGGGTGCGCCTGGCCGCCGCCCCAACCTCCAGGGCGCTATTGTCGCCCAGCAGCACGAGGCCGATGCTGTCGACATGGAGGTCGAAGGCGATGGCCATCAGGCCGTCGGGCAGGGCGATCAGCTCGTGGTCGGTGACGTCGGTGAAGCCGGTGACCCGGGCGATGCCGCTCGAGACCTGGACGATCCGGCCGATCTCGCTGGTCCGGAGCCGTGCCGCGTGGCCCTCGAGCGCGCGCTCGACGGCGGCGATCGTCCGCTCGCCCAGGGCATCGAGCAGGGCCGTCGGCGCCTCGTTCATCGGCCGGCCTCGACCTGCTGCGCCGTTTCGTCCGAGCGGGTATCGTCCTCGTCGAGCTCGACGGTCACACGCGTCAGCTCCTCGTCGACGGCGCGTTCGAGATCGTCGAGATAATGGCCGATGGTCCAGGCGACCTGCTGGCTGCCGGCGACCAGCGTGATGCCGACATCGAGGCCCGGGGTCTCGGTGTAGTCGACATGGACCTCACGGCCGAGCCGCTCGTGGACGGCGCGGGTGAGCTGGCGGCGGAGGTCGGCATCGAGCGGAAAGCGGCTTTCGACCACGACATTGCCGCCATCGGTGCCGGCGGCGGATTTGATCTTCTCGAGCGTCGCCTCGTCGAGCGCGCCGACCTCGCGGATGAAGGATTGCACGATCTGCGCCTCGAGCTCGGCATCGGCGAGATCGCCGAGCGCGCGCCTGGCGACCGCGTAGAACGCATCGGCCGAGCGGCGGCGGAGGTCCTGCTCGAAGCTCCGGCGCTCGGCGCTGAGCTGCTCCAGCCAGCCGCGTTTGCGGGCCTTGACGTCGTCACGCGCCTCGTGCTCGAGGGCCCGGCGCTCCTGGGCGGCGGCCTCGCGGGCCTCCTCCAAGAGCTCCTTACGCTGCTGCTCGAGCTCTTCCTGCTTCTCGCGATAGGCCCGGGCCTCCTCGTCCGCGGCCTGCCGCTTTGCCTCGGCCTCGCGCAGGCGGTTGGCGATGCGCTCCTCGCGGCGCTGCATGGCCTTGGTGATCGGGCCGTAGAGGAAGTGCTGCAGCAGCCAGACCAGGACCAGGAAGTTGACGATCTGTGCCGTGACCGTGAGCCAGTCGATCTGCATCGCTCAGCCGCCGGCTGCCGTCAGGAAATGCTGCCAAAAGGGGTTGGCGAAGAGCAGGATCATCGAGATGACGAAGCAATAGATGGCGGTCGATTCGATCATCGCGAGGCTGACGAAGAGGGTCCGGGTGATCCGGTTCGCCTCGTCCGGCTGCTGGGCGATGGCACTCAGCGCCTGGGCCGCCGCCCGGCCTTCGCCGAGGGCAGGACCGATGGCGCCGATGGCGATGGTGATGCCGGCGGTGAAGATCGAGACGGCGGCGACGAGCGCCAGGCTGTCCATGGCTCGGGGTCCTTCAGGTTGCTGGTTCGTCGGATGCGGCATCGTCGCCGGCGTGGCTGCGGGTGGCCGAGGCGATGTAGACCATGGCCAGGACCGCGAAGATGTAGGCCTGGATGACGCCGGTCAGCAGGCCGAGCAGCTGCATCAGCACCGGGAAGAAGAAGGGGGCGACGCCGATCAGGATGGCGGCGATGACCGTCCCGCTCATCACGTTGCCGTAGAGACGGACGGCGAGGGCCACCGTGCGCGAGATCTCGCCGATGATGTTGAAGGGCAGCATGAAGACGGTCGGTTGCAGGTATTTGGCAAGATAGGCCCGGGGGCCGCTCTCGACGATGGCGTAGAGCGGGACCGCGACGAAGACGCAGATGGCGAGTGCCGTCGTGGTCGAGAGCGAGCCCGTGGGCGGCTGGAAGCCCGGCACCACGGCGAGGATGTTCGAGGTCACGATGAAGAGGAAGAGGGTACCGATGAACGGCAGATAGCGGCCGGGATCGGCATGCGCCACCTCGCGGATCTGATCACGCAGGCCGAGGACCACGACCTCGAGCAGGTTCTGCAAGCGGGACAGCGCTTCGTCGTCGGTGAGGCGGCGGGTGATCAGCCAGCTGGTCACCGTCAAGAGCAGCATGACGAGCCAGGTGAACGCGATGGTCGCGTTGATGGCGACGGGCCCGAGCTCGAGGAGGATGCGCGCGTCCGGGGTGATGTCCATGGCGTGGGTTCCGGTCAGCCGCGCGCCGGCTCGGCAACCGGTGCCGGGCGGCCGATCACGCGGGTGACGATGATGCGCAGGGCGAGAAAACCGGCGAGGGCCGCGATGAGCTTCAGCGGGTCGCCCTCGGTGAGCAGCCAGAAGGCGGCGAGCAAGAGCGCGAGGCGGACGGCCATGCCCGAGAGCAGGGTCAAGACGGGCCTTTGCGCCCCCTCGAGCCGGCTGACGGCGAGCCAGAGAAGCGCCAGGTAGCCTGCCCCGGCAACGGCACCCAAGGCGAAGGCCAGGGCCAGGGCCCGGGGGTCGAGATCAATCATGCCGGCTCTCCCGTTGGATCCAGTACCAGGCATTGAGGCAGCCGAGGGCCGCACCGATGAAGAGGAAGGTGAGCGTCCAGGAGATCTGGCCGGTGACACGATCATCGAGCCAGAGGCCGAGGGCGATACCGGCCAGGGTCGGGACGGCGACGGCCCAGCCGACCAGGCCGAACATGCCGAGCCCGAACCAGACGCCGCGATCGCCCTGGCGGCGCGCCTCGAGCTTGCGCTCGGCGCGACGGCCGATGGCTTCGCCGACTTTTCGCTCATGCGCAGCGGTATTGCGATGGCGCTCGGCACTGCCGGTTTGCCGGTCATCGGGTGGTGGTGTGGCCATCAGCGCAGCTCCCGGAGCTCGGTGAAGCGCCTGACGACGCCGACCTCGAGCCGGGCGAGCGCACTGCGGGCCAGCTTCTCGCTCTCGTCGAGCTCGATGTAGCGCTCGCGGACGGTCTCGCGCAGCGAGGCGAGGTCGGTGCCGGAAACCGCGTTCCGCGCCGAAACGAGCACGTCGCCGGCGCACTTGACGAGGATCGCCTCGTCGATGCCGACATAGTGCGCCTCGCCCGCCTCGTCCTCGTAGAGCAGGATGCCGGGCGGCAGGGCGGTCGCCATGTCGATGTGCCGGGGCAGGAGGCCGAAGCTGCCGTCCTCGGCATCGGCGACGAGCCGCTTGATGGGTTCGTCGATCAGCACCCGGGTCGGCAGGAGGAGCCTGAGGCGCATCAGGCTGCCTCGCCTTCTTGCGCGTCGAGGTCGTCGAGGCCGCCGATCATGTAGAACGCGCGTTCGGGCAGATCGGCTAAGTCGTCCTTCAGGATGCGCTCGCAGCCGTCGAGGGTGGTCTCGAGATCGACGAGCCGGCCGGATTTGCCGGTGAAGGCTTCCGTGGTGAAGAAGGGCTGGGTCAAGAAGCGCTCGAGCCGGCGGGCGCGACCGACGGTCTTCCGGTCCTTCTCGGAGAGTTCCTCGAGGCCGAGCATGGCGATGATATCCTTGAGCTCCTCGTACTCGGCCAACGTCTCGCGGACGCTGGCCGCGATCTGGTAGTGGCGGCGGCCGACGACACCCGGGGTCAGCATCTTGGCGGTCGACTGGAGGGGGTCGATGGCCGGGTAGAGGCCCTGGCTCGCCCGCTTGCGCGAGAGCACGATCGAGGCCGAGAGATGGGCGAAGATGTGGGTGGCGGCCGGATCGGTGAAGTCGTCGGCCGGCACGTAGACCGCCTGGATCGAGGTGATCGAGCCGGACGCCGTGCTGGCGATGCGCTCCTCGAGGGCAGCGAGTTCGGTGCCGAGCGTCGGCTGGTAGCCGACCCGGGACGGGATGCGGCCGAGCAGGCCCGAGACTTCGGCGCCCGCCTGGACGAAGCGAAAGACGTTGTCGATCAGGAGCAGCACGTCCTGCCTGGCGTCGTCGCGGAAGTATTCGGCGATGGTCATCGCACTGTGGCCGACGCGAAAGCGGACGGCCGGCGATTCGTTCATCTGGCCGAACATGAGGACGGTCTGGTCGAGGACACCGGTGTCCTGCATCTCGCGGTAGAGGTCCAGGGCCTCGCGGCAGCGCTCGCCGATGCCGCAGAACAGGCTCACCCCCTCGTATTTGCCGACCATGTTGTGAATCATCTCGGTGATCAGCACGGTCTTGCCGACACCGGCCCCGCCGAACAGGCCGGCCTTGCCGCCGCGCTCGAGCGGGCAGAGCAGGTCGATCGCCTTGATGCCCGTCGCGAAGATCTCGGATTTGACGACCCGCCGCGCCAGCGGCACCGGCCGCTTGTGGATCGAGCGCCGGGTGGTGGTCTCGGGCGGCGGCTTGCCGTCGATCGGTTCGCCGAAGATGTTGAGCATCCGGCCGAGCAGCGCCTTGCCGACCGGCACCTCGATCGGCCCGCCGGTGTCGACGACGCGCATGCCGAGTGCGAGCTTGTGCTCGGCGTTGAGCGCCAGGCCGCGGACGGTGTGGCGGTCGAGCAGGCTCGCGACCTCGATCACGATCTCGTCCTCGGGGCCGCAGAGCAGCCGGTGGTTGATCTGCGGCAGGCCGGCCGCGAAGCGGATCGCGACCACAGCGCCCTGGATCGCGACAATCCGGCCCTCGCGCTGGTCGCTGCCGCCTTTCGCCATCACGTCCTCCCGAGCCCGATCACAGCTGCCCGCCGAGCGCCACTCTTAACCGGTCACCCGTCCACGCCCGTTGATGTCGATCAACCTTCGGGCCGGTCCATCAGGTCCGGTCGATGAGGCCGGACCACCGCCCTGGCACGGCGTCGCGCACGACCCGCAGCTTGGCGAGCTGGCCGATCACGAGGGGTGCGGTGCTGCCGATGGCAATGAGCAGCCAGCCTTGGGCGCCGGGATCGACGGTTCTCAGCACATCCTTGAGGATCGGGACGTAGAGCGCTGCGCCGACCAGAACAACGCCGATGGCGATGGCGATCCACACGAAGGGATTGGTGGTGACGGTGTTGCGCAGCGGGTGGCTGTCGGCGTCGCGCATGTTGAAGACGTGCCAGAGCCGGGCCAGCGCGAAGCTGGTGAAGGAAATGGTCACCGCCCGCTCCTGGCTCATCTCGAGGACGATCAGACAATAGGCGAAGACCGCCAGCACCGAGCCCGCGATCAACAGGCCGTAGCCGCCGATGATCGCCCAGTGGCGGCGGGTGAGGATCGGCTCCCTGGGGTCGCGGGCGGGCTGGTCGAGGGTGTTCTCGCCGCGGCCGACGCCCAAGGCCAGGGCCGGGAACACGTCGGTGATGATGTTGATGTAGAGGATCTGCAGCGGCAGGAGCGGCAGGGGTGCGGCGAGCAGGGCCACGAGCCCGACCGCGAAGATCTCGCCGGTATTGCCCGAGAGCATGTAGATGATGAAGCGGCGGATATTGTTGAAGATGACCCGGCCCTGGGCCACCGCCATGACGATCGTGGCGAAGCTGTCGTCGCGCAGCACCATGTGCGCCGCCTCGCGCGCCACCTGGGTGCCGCGCTTGCCCATGGCGATGCCGATGTCGGCTTTTTTCAGCGCCGGGGCGTCGTTGATGCCGTCGCCGGTCATCGCCACCCGCGAGCCGTTGTCCTGGTGGATCTGGATGAGGTCGAGCTTCTGGGCCGGGTCGACCCGGGCGAAGATCCGGGCCTCGAGCACGCGGCGGCGCTCCTCGTCGCTCATCTCGCCCGCGTGCTTCAGCGCCGAGCCCTGGATCACCTCGACCTCGACGTCCCGGTCGACGAGGCCGACAGCACGAGCGATGGCCAGCGCCGTCGCGGGCTGATCTCCGGTGATCATCACGACCTGAATACCGGCGTCGCGGCAGGCGCGGATCGCGGGCTCGACGTCGTCGCGCGGCGGGTCGTAGAGGCCGACGAGACCGATCAGCGTCAGCTTCTCGTAAGGCTCGGCGGCCTCGTCCGAAACGGTCTTCTGCGCCAGGGCGAGGGCGCGAAAGCCGTCCTGGGCCAGCACCTCGTTGCGCTGCTGCCAGGTCTCGCGGCCAGCCTCGTCGAGCGGCTGCTCGCCGGCCTCGGTCATGACCGCGGTTGCGACCTCCAGCACCGCCTCGGGCGCCCCCTTGACCGCGACCCGGATGCCGTCCCCGGCCCGGTGGAACGTCGCCATCATCATCCGGTCGGGGTCGAAATCGTCGCGCCGGAGCTCCGGTTGGTCCTCGAGCAGGGCGTCCCGCTCGATCCCGGCGATGGCGGCACCGGCGAGGAGTGCGATTTCGGTCGGATCGCCGTCGCCGCGGTGGTCACCCTCGGCATCCTCCGCGGACACGAGGGAGGCCGCGTTGCAGAGGGTGGCGACCTCGAGGGCCGCCCGCAGGCCGGCATGCTCGTGCGCGTCGATGGGCGCATCATCCTGCCGAAAGCCCGCCTTCTCCCCGCGCTCGAGCGCCACCGCCCCGTCGGCCAGGACGAGGCGGCTCAGCGTCATCCGGTTCTCGGTGAGCGTGCCGGTCTTGTCCGAGCAGATCACGTTGGTGCCGCCCAACGTCTCGACCGCCGAGAGCTTCTCGATCAGCGCGTTGCGTTGGGCGAGCCGCCACATGCCGCGGGCCAGCGCAATGCTGGCGACGATCGGCAGGCCCTCGGGCACGGCGGCAACGACCAGCGCAATGCCGGTCTCCACCATGAGGACGAGGTCGCGGCCGGCGACGATGCCGATCCCGGCGATGACCGCCGAGACGACCAGGATGACGAGGAGCAGGCGGCGGGCGAGCTGGTCGAGGCGCTTCTCCAGCGGGGTGGTCGCCGCCTCCGCCTCTTGGGCGAGTTCGGCGATCTGGCCGAGCTCGGTGCGGCGGCCGGTGGCAGTGACCACGCCCATGCCGCTGCCCTGGGTCGCAAAGCAGCCCTTGAAGGCCATGTTGCGCCGCTCGGCGAGTGGCGGCTCGCCGTCGAGGGCGTCGCTGGTCTTGTCGACCGGCACCGATTCGCCGGTGAGCTGGGACTCGTCCATCCGCAGCTTCTCGGCCGCGACGAGGCGGAGGTCGGCCGGCACGACGTCGCCGGCTTCGAGCGGCACGATGTCGCCAGGCACCAGTTCGTCGGCCGGCACTGTCCGGGTCTCGCCGTCGCGGATGACGCGTGCCTCGAGCTGCTCGAGGCGGCGCAGGGCTTCCATCGAGCGCACCGCCCGCCATTCGGTGACGAAGCCGATGGCGGCGTTGATCAGGATGGCGACGACGATCGCCGCCCCCTGCACCGGCTCGCTGACGAGAAAGGAGGCCGTGGCGGCGGCCGCGAGGAGAAGGAAGATCAGGCTCTTGAACTGGTCGAGCAGGATGACGGCGGCGTTCTTCGTGCCACGGCTCTCCAACCGATTGGGCCCGTGCTCGGCCCGGCGCTCGGCAGCTTCTCCCGCCTCGAGACCGACCTCGGGATCCACACCGAGTTCACGCAGCACCTCGGCGGCTGGTCGCGCATAAGCTTCGGCCATCCGTTTGCCCTCCAACCCGCTCGTTCCAGCAAACCGAAATCCCGAGGGTTGCGGAAAAACGGTGCCCCCGCCCCTTGGTTCCGTCCTTGCCCAGGCCGGCTGCGGAAACGGTCCCGATGGCTGCGATGCGGCAGAAATGGCCGGCGGCTCGCCGGTGACTTCTGCCGCATGGCCTTGCGACGGGGCCTTGTTCAGCAGTCTGCTAGACCGCGACCCAGGCCCTCGTCTCCTCGCTGGCGAAGAGGGCGTCGAGGACCTTCATGTTGGCGATGCTGTCCTCCATGGTCATGGCGAGCGGGCCCAGGCCGCGGACCGCCTTGGAGAACATCTCGCCTTGCAGCCGGTACTGGTTGCAGGCGGGGATCTCGATCACCTCCTCGCCACCGCCGAAGAGATCGCGGCCGTCGTCGACGGTGATCCGGCAGGGCCGGTCGGCCGGAGCGTTGCAGGGGATCAGGACGGTAATGCGGCCCTTGGTGCCGAGGATGGTGAAGCGCTGGGTCGGGACGAGCTGGGTCGAGGTGGTCCAGGCCGCCTGCCTTCCGTCGCCGAAGTCGAAGAGGGCGGAGGCCAGCCGGTCGGTGTGGAAAGTGGGGTCGCGCTCGACCAGGGCGACCACGCGCTCGGGCTCCGCCCCCAGCATCCAGCGGCTCATCAGCGTCATGTAGCAGCCGATATCCATGATGCCGCCGCCGCCGATGTCGGCGATGTTGCGGACGTTCCGGGGGTCGGTGTTCATGTAGCTGAAGATGCCCGACGCGGCCCGGGGCTCGCCGATCCGGCCCTCGTCGATCAGCGCCTTGGCCTTCAGCCATTGCGGGTGGCATTTGACCATGAAGGCTTCCTGGAGCAGCTTCTTGGCCTGGTCGCGGGCCTCGACCAGGGTCGCGGCCTCGTGGGCGTTCATGCCGAGGGGCTTCTCGCACAGCACGTGCTTGCCGGCCTCGAGCGCCTTTTTGGTCCAGGGGACGTGGAGGTGGTTGGGGAGCGGGTTGTAGACCGCCTCGATCTCGGGGTCGGCGAGCAGGTCCTCATAAGCGCCGTAGGCCTTGGCGATGCCGAGCTCTCGCCTGGCAGCGTCGGCTCGCGCCTGGTCGCGCGACGCAATGCCGACGATCTCGATGCCGTCGCCTTCCTGCATCGCCGGGATGACCTTTTCCATCCCGATCCTGGCCACCCCGATGATGCCCCATTTGACCGGCTGCATGTCGTCTCTCCCTCTGAGTGATCGGTCTATTCGCCACGCCAGGCGGGGCAGCGCCTGGCCTTGAAGGCGGCCGTCCCCTCGCTGCCGTCGGCCGTCTGGGCCAGCATCGTCGAGGCGAAGCTCTCGAGCGTGAGGCCGTCGCCCTGGCCCGCCGCCTCGTCGATCAGCCGCTTGGCGGCCTGGGTGGCCACCGGCGCACGGGCGGCGAGCGTCCGGGTCAATGCGCGGGCGCGCTCAGGCAGGCTGGCGGCCGGGTGGACCTCGCTGACGAGCCCCCAGGCGAGTGCGGTGGCGGCGTCGACGGGTGCGCCGGTCAACACCATGTGCTTGGCCCGCGGCCAGCCGATGACGGCGACGAGGCGCCGGGCACCGCCCCAGCCCGGGACGGTGGCGATGCCGGTCTCGGGCAGCGCCATGCGGCTCTGGTCGCTGGCCAGGCGGATGTCGCAGGCGAGTGCCAGCTCGAGGCCGCCGCCATAGGCGATCCCGTCGATGGCGGCGACGGTCGGCTGGCGCAGGTGGGCGAGGCGATCGAACAGGCGGTTGCCGGGGACGATCCAGCGGTGCCACATGTCGAGCGGGGCCAGGGCTCCCCAGGCGCCGATATCGGCACCGGCCGAAAAGGCCTTGCCGCCGGTCGCCGTGAGCAGCACAGCACGAACCGCGGCGCTGGCCTCGATCGCGTCGAGTGCCGCCGCCAGGGCATCGAGCAGCTTCTGGTCCATGGCGTTGAGCTTGGCCGGCCGGTCGAGGGTGAGCGTGGTGACCGGGCCGTCGTGGTCGACGATGAGGCCGGGCATGGCGGACGGGTCTTTCCGGGACGGGGCGTCGCTTCGGCTGTCCGCTGTTCTAGCCCGAGCGCCATGCCCCTGTCGATTCGGCCGGGGACTCGGGGCGGATTGGCCGTGGCAGGGCGGGCCGGGCCGGTCTATGGCGTCGCCGCGTCAACAACCGCCACGAGGTCGGTGCCGATGAACGAAGCGGGGGTCGGCGATCTTCGGTATCGCCTCTACCGGGAGGCCGAGATTGCCGCCGAGCGGCTCTTGGCGGCGATCCGCATCGTCGTGGCGGTGCTGCTGTGCGCCACCCTGACGGCGGCGCTCCTGACGGTGGACGAGCCGCCGCCCGAGATCCGCGTCCAGCTGCTGGTCGCGTTTCCGGTGCTGGCGGCCTATCTCGTCGCCGGGGTGCTCTCGTTCTGGCTCGCGACACCCGAGCGCTTCGCGAGCTGGGTACCCTGGGCCCTGACATTGGCCGATGCCGGGCTCGTGCTGTTCAACATCGCGACCACGGTGATCAACCTGGGTGCCCCGGCGTCGACCCTTTGGGTGTTTCCGGCGACCTGGCTGGCACCGATCGTTCTCGCCTTCGGCGTGTTTCGCTACCGGCCGGGCCTGCAGGCGGCGAGCGGCGTGCTGCTGCTCGCGGGCTTTGCGCTCATCCTCGTGACCCTGGAGGACCAGAGCCAGACGCTCTCGGCCATCGCGCCACTCGTCCAGCTGCCGCCGACGCTCGTGCGCCTGGCAATGCTGGCACTGCTCGCCGGGCTCCTGGTCTTCGCCGCCACCAAGCGACGCGCCCTGCTAGAGCGGGCGATCGACGAGGCGAGCCGGCGCGCCAATCTCGCCCGCTACCTGCCGCCGGAGATCGCGGCCCTGCTTGCCGGGGGCGAGGTCGAGCGCCTGCGGCAGGGCTGGGAGGCGGCGGTGGCGCTGCTCATCGTCGACATCCGCGACTTTACCTCCCGCGCCGAGGCGTTGCCGGAGCCTGCCGCGGTGAGCGCCTTTCTCGGCCGGTTTCGCGGCCATGTGGTCGAGGCGGCGACGGCCAGCGGCGGCGTGGTCGACAAGTTCGTGGGCGACAGCGCGATCCTGGTCTTCGGCGTGCCGACGCCGCGGCCGGACGACGCCGCGCGGGCGCTGGCCTGTGCGCGGTCGCTCATCGCGCGGATCGCCCGGTGGAACCGGGAGCAGCCGTCGGGCGGGCCGGTGCGGATCGGCATCGGCGCGCATTGCGGCCGGGTCTTCGCCGGGGCGGTGGGCGATCCGAGCCGGCTCGAGTTCACGGTGCTGGGCGATCCGGTCAACGTCACCGCCCGGCTCGAGCAGCTGACCAAGGAGCTGGGCGTCGCGCTCCTGGCGTCGCGCGAGCTGGTCGAGCGGGCGGGCGAGAGCATCGGCTGGCGGCCCTTGCCGCCGACCACGCTGCGCGGGCGTACGGCTGCGGTGGCGGTGATGGCCTGGGACGGCTCGACCGATGCCGCATGAGGGCGCCGGCCTTTGGCCTTGCGTTGCGCCGGGCAACGTCGAAGCTTGACAACGGTCGCGCTGCTTGCGCGGTGTGGCGGCATCCGGGACGACAAGGCCAAGGCCGCCTCGCTACGCGACGAGGAACGGCGATGACCGATCTCGACAGGTGGCTCGCCGACCTGGGTCTCGGGCAGTTCGTGGGGCTGTTTCGCGACAACCTGATCGATGATGACGTCCTGCCGAGCCTGACCGACGCCGATCTCAACGAACTCGGCCTGCCGCATCGGTATCGCCACCGGGCTCGTGGTGGTCGGCGAGCTGATCGGCGAAGGGGTGGCGCAGGAGCAGACCGTGGTCGGCGAGACGCCGAACCTGGCGGCGCGGTTGCAGGGTTTGGCCGAGTCGGGTCAGGTGGTGATCACCGACACCACCCGGCAGCTGGTTGGTGCCGCATTCGATCTCGCACGGCTCGCGGCGCAGGCGCTGAAAGGAGTGTCGCTGCCGGTAGCACCCTTCGCGGTGCTGGGTGCGCGCGCCGCCGGCAGCCGCTTCGAGGCCAGGAGCGGTGCTGCCTTCCTGCCGATGGTCGGCCGTGACCAGGAGCTGGCGCTGCTGCTGGAGCGCTGGGGCCAGGCGAAGAGCGGCGAGGGCCAGGGTGTGCTGCTGATCGGCGAGGCCGGGATCGGCAAGTCGCGCATCACCCGGGCGCTGCTCGATGCGCTGCGCGCCGAGCCGCATATGTCCGCATCCGCTTCCAATGCTCGCCCTACCACGCCGACAGCGCCTTCTGGCCGGTGATCCAGGAGCTGAGCCGTGCGGCGGGATTGGCCGACCAGGACACGGCCGAGCAGCAGCTCGACAAGCTCGAGGCCGTGCTGGGCAAGGCCGGCGACACGTCGGCGGCACCGCTGCTCACCGATCTTTTGGGCCTCGACGGCAGCGGCCGCTACGGTGCGATCGAGCTGGCCCCGCAGGCGCAGCGCACCCGCACACTCCGGGCGCTGATCGACCAGATTTTCGGCCTCGCCCGCCAGCAGCCGGTGCTGCTCGTGCTCGAGGACGCGCACTGGATCGACCCGACCACGCTCGAGCTCGTCGAGCAGGCGCTCGATCGCGGTGCTGCCGCACCCGTCCTGCTGCTACTGACCAGCCGGCCCGAGAACCAGCCGGCGCTGGCCGGCCATCCGCACATCACCCGGCTCACCCTCAACCGCCTCGGCCGGGCCGGGGTCGAGGCGATCGTCGAGCGGCTGAGCAGCGGCACGCGCCTGCCCGTCGCGGTGATCGACACCATCATCGCGCGGACCGACGGCGTGCCGCTGTTCGTCGAGGAGCTGACCAAGGCCGTTATCGAGGCCGGCGATGCCAGGGTGCCGGCGAGCCTGCACGATTCGCTGATGGCCCGGCTCGACCGCATCCCCGAGGTCAAGGAGATCGCCCAGATCGCGGCCTGCATCGGCCGCGAGTTCGACCACGCGCTGCTCACCGCGGTCGCCGATCATTCGGAGGCGGCGCTCACCGACGGCCTCGGCAAGCTGGCAAGAGCCGAGCTCGTCTTCCGCCGCGGCACGCCGCCCGAGGCGCACTACAGCTTCAAGCACGCCCTGGTCCGCGACGCCGCCTATGAGAGCCTGCTGAAGACTCGGCGCCGCGCGCTGCACGGCCGCATCGCCGATGCGTTGCGGCATCGTTTTCCCCAGCGCGTCAGCGATCAGCCCGAGCTGGTCGCCCGACACGTCACCGAAGCCGGGCTGATCGAGGCAGCGATCCCGCTTTGGCAGCAGGCCGGCGAACGCGCCGTTCGAGCCTCCGCAAACGCCGAGGCGATCGCCCATTTCCGCCAGGCCATCGCCCTGACCGAGATGCTGCCGCCGGGCGAGGCCACGCGGCTGCAGGAGCTCGGCCTGCAGACCCGCATGATCGGGCCGCTCATTGCCGCCAACGGCTGGACCATGACCGGCACACGAGCCGCCTGCGCCCGCGCGCAGGCCCTGGCCCGGGATAGCGACCCTCCGGATCTTCCCTTCCCGGCGCTTTACGGCCAGTGGACCATGCATTTCGTCAGCGGGGACATAGCGAGCGCGCGCCCCGTCGAGGAGCGGTTCTGGCGGCTCGCCCAAGCGCACGACGATGCGGGGCCGCGAGTGATTGCCCTCCGCATTCGCGGCAACCACCTTTATTGGATGGGGCGAACGCGAGCGGCCGCGCATGAATATGCCCTCACCTTGTCGCTCTACGACAACGAACGTCACGCGGTGCTCACCTACCAGTACGGCACAAATCCGAGTATTGCAGCCTCGAGCTTGCGCAGCGCGGCACAATGGGAACTCGGCTATCCCGACCAGGCAGCCGAGGGGGCCAATCGAGCGATCGATGCAGCACTCCAGCTCGCCCACGCCAACACCATCGGCTACGCGCTGGTTTGGGCCGGGCAGCTCTGCTTTCACCTGCTTCGCGATTGTGCCGCGGTCGCCCGTCGCGCGCGTGAGGCCGCTGCTTTGGCCGAGGAGCAGGGCCTGCCAACGTGGCAAGCCATGACGGAGATTGGCTTCGGCTGGAGCGAGGCCGTCTCGCTCAGGAGGCCCGAGGGACTGGCGATGGTTCGGCGCGGTATCGCCGCCCTCGAAGCGCAGGGCACCTTGTTCTATCACACCTTCAACCTGCTGCGGCTGGCCGAGGCGCAGCTGGCGCTCGGCTGGCCCGACGACGCGCTGGCGACCCTGAACGATGCCCTGGCTGTTGGCGAGCGGCAAGAGGAAGTCTGGCTCGAGTCCGAGCTGCGCCGGCAGCGCGGCCTCGTTCGGCTCGACCGCGGCGGCGATGCCGCGGCGGCGGAGGCGGACCTGCACCAGGCACTAAAGCTGGCCCGCGAGCGCGAGACCCGCTCCTGAGAGCTCCGCGTCGCCCGCGACCTCGCCAGCCTCTGGGCCGAGCGTGGTGAGCGGCAGCGGGCGCTCGACCACCTGGCTCCGGTCTACGACTGGTTCACCGAGGGCTTCGACACGCCGGACCTGGCCGAGGCCAAGGCGCTCTTGGACGCGCTCGGCTGAGCAGGTAGCGGCCGGTGCCGCCGCTCAGGCCGCGTCCTCGGCTGTCCTGCGGTTGCCTTTCACGAGGTCGGCGGCCTTTTCGCCGATCATGATCGAGGCGGCGTTGGTGTTGGAGCTGACGACGCGCGGCATGATCGAGCTGTCGCAGATCCTGAGCCGCTCGATGCCGTGGACGCGGCAGTCGGGGTCGACCACGGCCATGTCGTCGGTACCCATCTTGCAGGAGCCGACGGGGTGGTAGTCGGTCTTGCCGAGCCGCCGGGCATAGGCCTCGAGCTCGGCGCGGGCGGTGACGCCGGGGCCCGGCAGGTGCTCCTTCTTCACAAACTTCCGGAGCGCCGGCTGGGCCATGATCTCGCGGGCGGAGGCGAGGCCGCGGAGCGAGGCGTCCAGGTCCGCGGGCTCTATCCAGTAGCCGGGGTCGATCAGCGGTGCCGCCTGTGGGTCGGCGGAGCGAAGCCTGATGCTGCCGCGGGACTTGGGCCTCAGGTAGCAGGCATTGAGCGTGCAGCCATAGCCCGAGGGGACGGGCGGGACGCCGGCCTCGACCCCGGCACCGGGGATGAAGTGGTGCTGGATGTCGG
Organism: uncultured Geminicoccaceae bacterium; assembly: GCA_964576715.1. GTDB lineage: Bacteria > Pseudomonadota > Alphaproteobacteria > Geminicoccales > Geminicoccaceae > SLRI01. The sequence goes on from CAZNWE010000019.1 coordinate 15,090, forward strand.
GGCTGGGCTCGGCCGGATCGGTGGTGACGAAGGCGCCGCCCTCGGCGAGGTTGGAGGTCACCGGCCCGGATTTCAGGACCATGAACTCGAGCCCGGCCCAGAGCATGCGGTGCGGGCGGGTGTGCTTGTCGTAGGAGTGCGGGCCGTTGAGCTCGGCGATGGTGTAGACGTCGATGTGGTCGTGGAAGTTCTTGCCGACGCCGGGAAGGTCGTGGGTGACCTCGATGCCGAGCGCCTTCAGCTCGTCAGCCGGGCCGATGCCGGAGAGCAGCAGGAGGCGGGGCGAGCCCACGGCACCCGCGGTGACGATCACCTCGGCCTCGGCCCGGGCGATGTGCTGGCGGCCGAGGCGGCTGTAGGCGACGCCCACCGCCCGGCCGTGCTCGACGAGCAGGCGCTCGACCTGGACGTTGGTGACAAGCTCGAGGTTCGGGCGCTTCAAGGCCTCCTTCAGGTAGCCGACGGCGGCCGAACAGCGCCGGCCGCCCCGCTGGGTCACCTGGTAGAGGCCGCAGCCGGCCTGGTCGCGGCCGTTGAAGTCGGGATTGTAGGGGATGCCAGCCTCTTGTGCGGCGCGGACGAAAGCCTTGGTCAAGGGGTGCGGCGAGCGGAGGTCGGAGACCCCCAAGGGGCCGCCGGTGCCGTGCCAGTCATTGCTGAAGCGTTCGTTGTCCTCGGCCTTCCTGAAATAGGGCAAAACGTCCCGGTAGGCCCAGCCGCTGCAGCCTTCCTCGTCGGCCCAGGCGTCGTAGTCGGCGGCGTTGCCGCGGGTGTAGACCATGGCGTTGATCGAGCTGCCGCCGCCGAGGACCCTGCCCTGCGGGAAGATCATCTCGCGGTGGTCGGCGTGGGTGAGCGGGGCGGTCTTGTAGCCCCAGGTCAAGGGGCCGTCGGTCATCCGGTAGAAGCCGACCGGGAGATGGATCAGCTGATGGGTGTCCATCGGCCCGGCTTCGAGCAGCAGCACCCTGGCGTCCGGCAGCTCGGACAGCCTCGCCGCCATGACGCAGCCGGCCGAGCCGCCGCCGACGATGACGTAGTCGGGCATGGCTGCCCCCTCCCCTGGTTCAGGCTTCGGTGAAGTGATGCGCCGCCATGGTCGCAGGGCTGCCCTCGATGAGCGGCATGAAGCCCATGCGCTGGACGATGTCGCGCTCGATGTCGAGGCCTTTGGCGACCTCGACGAGCTGCACGCCCTGTTCGGCGAGGCGGAAGACGGCGCGCTCGGTGACGTAGAGCACCTCCTGGCCCTGGGCCCGGGCGACGGCACCCGAGAACGAGATCTGGGCCACGTCGGCGACGAGCTTTCGCACCTCGCCCGGCTGGTCGATCACGAGCCCGCCATCCTGCGCCCGGGCCTTAAGGCCCTTGGCCTCGAAGGTGCCGCAGAAAACGACTTTCTGTGCATTTTGGGTGATGTCGACGAAGCCGCCGGGGCCCACCACCTTGCCGCCGAGGTGCGAGACGTTGACGTTGCCGGCGTGGTCGAGCTCGGCCATGCCGAGGCAGGCGGTGTCGATGCCGCCACCGGAATAGAAGTCGAACTGGTCGAGCGAGCTGACCATGGCGTCGGGGTAGCGCGAGGCACCGAAGAGGTCGCCGTCGAGGAGCTGGCCGTTGTGCATGCCCTGCTCGACGGTGATCCAGATGTCCTGGAGGCGGCCCTGCTCCTGCAGCAGTGCCGGGATGCCGCCCGGGATGCCGAAGCCGAAATTGACCGACTGGCCGGCCCCGACCTCGAGCGAGGCGCGGCTGGCGATGATCCGGCGCAGGCCCTTTGGTGGCGGCTCGTCGGTGCCGGATGGGCGCTCGCCGGTCAGCTCGCCGGCCAGCGCCAGGTCGTATGGCCCGAAGAGGTGCGTCTGTGGCTGGTCGGGGGCGAGGATGATGGAATCGACGAGGATGCCCGGGACGCTGACGGCCCGTGCCCGGAGGCTGCCGCGCGGTACCCGGTTCTGCACCTGGGCGAGCACGACGCCGCGGCAATTGTGGGCGGCCATGGCGACGGTCTTGACGTCGATGTCGGCGGCTTCCCTGGCCGTCGTGATGTTGCCCACCGCGTCGGCATCGCTGCCGCGGATGACGCCGACCTGGATGGGAAAGGGCTTGTAGCGGAGCAGCTCCTTGCCCTCGAAGCGGGCGAGCTCGACCAGTGGCTCGGAAGCCCTGGCCCGGTCGTTGACGGCACCGCCGCCGTGCCGCGGGTCGGCGAAGGTGCCGAGCCCCACATGGGTGAAGAGGCCGGGCCGGCCGGCAGCGATCTCGCGGACCAGCAGCATGATCGCTCCTGCCGGCAGGGTGAAGGCCTCGATGGCGTCGCTCTCGGCCAAAGCCTGCATCTGCGGCGACCAGGTCCAGTGGCCGCCGATGACCCGGCGGACCATGCCCTCGTGCGCCAGCCGGCTGATGCCGCGGCGGCCACGCGCCCCGATGCCCAGGGCATGGACGACGGTGAGGCTTCGGGGATGCCCGGTGGTGAGAAAGCGCGCCTCGATCGCTTGCAGCACCGCATCGGGCTCGATCAGCCCGCCGCCCGAGCCCGCCACGGCGATGCTGTCGCCGTCCCCGACCCTGGCCGCCTGCTCGGCCGGCGTTTCGAACCGTGCGCGCATCGGCGTCGTCGACCTCCCTGCCAGGGTCCTGGTAACGAGGCGGCGGGCCTGGGGCAAGGGGCGGTTTCAGCGTTCGACGCGGCGGTTGCCGTCGGCGGTCGGCGCGGCGGGACAGCGGACGACCAGCACGGCGACCGGGCCTGCACCGTAGACCTTTTGCAACGCCCTTGTCTGGAAGACCTCCACCAGCCGTCCCGCCAGCTTGGTCCAACCGGCTGCTTGTGCTAAGCGCACCGCCAAACGATGTTCACCATAGCCGGAGTCCGCGCCAGTGTCGGCCAAGCGTCCCACCGTCTTCATCCACACGAACCACAAGCAGTTTATCGGTGCGTTGGTGTCCGCCCACTCGATGCGCCGCAACTCGGCCCATGCCGACAAGTTCGACGTCGAGCTGATCAAGCTCGAGGACTGGAAGGACTTCTTCGCCGCCTACGAGGGCCGCGACTATCTCCGCGACGGGGTCAGCCGCACCTGGCTCTACGACGATCTCCAGTCGTTCACGCCGTTGCGTTTCACCCCGCCCGAGCTGATGGGCTATGACGGCCGGGCGGTGGTGGTCGATCCCGACGTCTTCGCGGTCAAGGACATCTGGGAGCTCCTGGACCGCGACATGGCCGGCAAGGCCATCTGGTGTTGCGAAAAAAGCGGCCATCCGGCCTCCTCGGTCATGCTGCTCGATTGCGGCAAGCTCAGGCACTGGAACCTCAAGGAGGATTTCGACGTCCTGTTCCGCCGCGAGCGCGAGTACAAGAAGTGGATGAATCTCGGCTACGAGGACCCGGCCTCGATCGGCATTCTCGGTGACGAGTGGAACGATTTCGACAAGCTGCGGCCTGAGACCAGGCTGATCCACAACACCAAGCGCAAGACCCAGCCCTGGAAGACCGGCCTGCCGGTCGATTTCGTGCCGGCCGAGGGCAATCGCTACTCGGTGATGGCGTGGGTGATGTATCTGCGCCGCCGGCTGTTCGGCACCTATGCGTTCCTCGGCAACTACCAGGCACACCCCGACAAGGCGCAGGAGAACCTGTTCTTCGGCCTGCTCAAGGAGTGTCTGGAGAACGGCACCATCACCGAGGACCTGGTGCGCGAGCACATGGCCGAGAACCATGTGCGCCACGATGCCTTCGAGGTGCTCGAGCAGGTGCCAGCACTGCCCAAGGCCGCCTGACCGGCACCATCCCCGTTCGCCAGCCGGACTGGACAGCTTAACGCTCGATAAAGGGTACGCGGTACGCTTGCCGCTTGCCGCTTGCCGCTCGACCGGGCGGCAGCGGCTGAACGCAGGTCGGGCGCGTACGCGACTGCGGCCCGAGTGGCGTAGGCGCCGCCGGGGGCGGGTCGCCCGGCTGCCGGTAACACTTTCTCAACCGTTCTCTCCCATGCTCCGGCACCGAGGCTGAGGGAGTGAACGGTCATGCCGGGCCTACGGCTGGCGAGCTTCGATACGAATGGGCTGGCGGCCCCACTCGGGCCAGGGGCGGGCGAGCCGGGAGCGTCGGCGGCTGCAGTGGCCGGATCGGGAGCGGGCGACGAGCGGACGATATTGCAGGCGCTGGCGATCGCCGCAACGGCCGCCGACGTGGTCGCCCTGCAGGGGGTGCCGAATCTGCCGGCACTCGAGGGCTTTCTCGAGGCCGCACGGATCGCGGTCGGCCTGCACTACCGGCATGCGCTGGTCATCGACGGCAACGATCGCGCCGGCGGTCATCCGGCAATCATCGGCCATCTGCCGATCGTCCATGCGCGCAGCCATCGGACCATCAGCTTCGCCGAGATCGGGCGCACGCCGCCGCCCGACCTCACCCCCGATGCCCCGGTGTTCAGCCGCGATTGTCTCGAGGTCGCCGTCGCACAGCAGGGCCGAGCCTTGAGCCTGTTCGTCTGTCATTTCCAGGCTTCGTCGCCCGGGCAGCCGTTCACCGGGCCGGCCGATCCCGACCGCGAGCGTCGCCAGGCGGAGGCCCTGGCGGTCCGCCAGGTGATCGAAGCGCGCTTCGCCGATCCGGCTGCGGCGGAGTGGGTGGTGCTCGGCAACCTCGCCGACCAGCCGACCGATGAAGCCGGGATCCCCGATCCGAACCACGCGCTCGGACCGCTGCTCGACGACGGCTTCGCCGTCGATCTCGTGGCGGCGAGCGGCCTCGCCGCGACCGAGCGCTGGACCTGCCAGGAGCCGGGCAGCAACCGCTACCGGCGCTACGATCACCTGCTGTTGTCGCCGGCCCTGGCCCGCCGCAACCGGCGCAGCGCGCTTCGGCTGATCCGCGCCGGCCTGCCATTTCGAGTCGATCGGCACAGTGGTCCGCGCTACCCGCGGATCGGCTGGCTGGCACCCGCGGCGAGCTGGCATTGCCCGATCGTCGCCGATCTGAGCTTCGCCGGCGAGCCTGCCGACCCCTGAAGCCCGGGCGGCGGCTCAGGCGATCGGCGCCGGCCGGGTCGGGGCGGTGAACAGGCTGCCGGTGATGCCCTCCCTGGCACAAGCCTCGCGGATCGCCGGGCGCGCCGCCAAGCCGTCGAGCAGCCGCCTCAGGGCGGCCAGCGGCTCGATCGCGCCGGCAGGCAGCGCCGCACCCGGCGGATAGAGCTGTGCCCAGCGTACGCAGGCCGCGAGATATGGGTCGAGCACGGTGAGCGTGTCGCCCAGGAACCAGGGTCCGCCGGCCTCGGCGATCGTCCGATCGAGCAGTCCGAGATGGCCGGCGAGCCGGGTCCTGATCGCCGCCCGCACGGCCGGCACGCCCTCGGGGTCGAGCGTATAGCGCTCGGCGTGGAACAAGACGCGCAGATCGGCGTGCAGCGTGTTGGAGAGATAGCACAGCCATTTGAGCAGCCGGCCGCGCGCGGCAGCCTCGGCCGCCAGCAGCCGGCCCTCACGCTCCGCCAGATGCAGGAGGATCGCTGCGGTCTCGAACAACGGCGCGTCCTGGTCGCCTGCGATCAGGACCGGCAGCAGGCCTTGCGGGTTCAAAGCCCGGTAGGCATCGCGACCAAGCGCGCCGGCATCGCGATCGACCAGCACGGCCGCGTAGGCCAGGTCGAGTTCATGCAGCACCATGCGGACCACCAGATTGGCGCTGTCGGGCGACCAGTACAGACGATCCATGCCGGCCTCCCCTGCCCCGCTGTCGTGCGTCAGCTGATCAACACAGCGCGGAAGTCGTTGACGTTGGTCAAGGTCGGGCCGGTGACGACTTGCTGGCCGAGCGCCGCGAAGAAGCCGTGGCCGTCGTTGCGGGCGAGGCTGGCCTTGGCGTCGATGCCCATGGCCAAGGCGCGGCGCAAGGTATCGTCGGTGATCCAGGCCCCGGCGACCTCTGCCGCCCCGTCGACCCCGTCGGTGTCGGCGGCGAGGGCGGTGATGCCGGGAGCCCCGTCGAGGGCCACCGCGAGGGCGAGGAGAAACTCGACATTGCGGCCGCCCTGGCCGTCGCCCCTGACGGTGACCGTGGTCTCGCCGCCGGAGAGCAGCACGCACGGTCGCTGCGCCGGCTGGCCGTGGCGGACCACCTGCCTGGCGATGCCGGCCATCACCTTGGCGACGTCGCGGGCTTCGCCCTCGAGGCTGTCGCCGAGGATTACGGGTGTGATGCCGGCCTCGGCAGCCACGGCGGCGGCCGCCTCGAGCGAGGCTTGCGGTGTGGCGATCATGACGACCTCGGCGGTTGCGAGGCGCGGGTCGCCGGGCTTGACGCTCTCGCACGCATCGCTGTCGAGATGCGCCCGTACATGCGGTGCGAGATCTATCCCGTATTTCGCGATCAACGCCAGCGCGTCGTGGCGGGTGGTGGGATCGCCAACCGTCGGGCCAGAGGCGATCACCGCCGGATCGTCACCGGGCACGTCGGAGATCAACAGTGCCACCAGCCGCGCCGGGTGGGCGGCCGCCGCCAGCCGGCCGCCCTTGATCGCCGAGAGATGCTTCCTGACGCAGTTCATCTCGTCGATCGAGGCGCCCGAGCGCAACAGCGCCCGGCTGAGTGCCTGCTTGTCGTCGAGGCTGAGGCCCGGGGCCGGCAGGGCCAGCAGCGACGAGCCGCCGCCCGAGATCAGGGCGAGCACGAGATCGTCCGGCCCCAGGCCCTGCACCAGTTCCAGGATGCGGCGGGCGGCCGCTTCACCGGCGGCGTCGGGCACCGGATGCGCCGCCTCGACGATCTCGACGTGCCGGCAAGGGACGGCGTGGCCGTAGCGGGTCACGACCAGACCCGAGAGCGCGCCCGGCCAGTTGGCCTCCACGGCAGCCGCCATGGCCGCACTCGCCTTGCCAGCACCGACGACGACGGTCCGGCCCTCGGGCGCCTGCGGCAGCCGGGCCGGCACGCAGCGCGACGGCATCGCGGCGGCGACGGCGGCATCGAACAGCCGCCGCAGGGTCGCCTGCGGGCTTACCTCCGCCACTGGTGCACCTCGGCCATCACTGGCGCCAGCCTTGCCGCGTTGCCCGCCCCAACGCCCCCGCGCAACGCCTCGCAGAGACGAAAAAGCCGGGCAAGGCCCGGCCTGATCAAGCGTCGCGGCCGGCGGTTCAGCCCTGGCGGGCCTTGAAGCGCGGGTCTTTCTTGTTGATGATGTAGACGCGCCCTTTGCGCCGGACCAGCCGGCAGTCCTTGTGGCGCAGCTTCGCCGTCTTGAGCGAATTGCGGACCTTCATCGATCGTCTCCGGGCGGTGCCGCGCTCACGCCTTGCGGCGGAAGCTCTGGAAGCGGCGGTTGAACTTCTCGACCTGGCCACGCTCGCGCAACTGCATCGAGCCGCCGGTCCAGGCCGGGTGCGATTTCGGATCGACGTCGAGCGTCAAAGTGTCGCCGGGCGAACCGTAGGTCGAACGGGTCTTGAACGTCGTACCGTCGGTCATCACCACGATGATCTCGTGGTACGAGGGATGGATATCGCTCTTCACGGAAACTTTCCTCACAGGCGGGTCGCCGGTATATAGCCGGCCGCTGCGGCCAACTCAAGCCTCGGCCGGGTTTCGGCCGGGGCGCTGTGCGCCGGGCGCCCGGCGGGCATTCACCCAGGGACCGACGAGATGCAGAGCAACGGCGATACACTGGACCGGGTCAAGAGCCGGGACCTTCGCCAACTGCGCCGGCTCGCCCGCTATCTCAACGCCTACCGGCCGCAGGTGGCCGGAGCGCTGGTCGCCCTGATCGTCGCCGCCGGCTCGGTGCTCTCGCTCGGGATAGGCCTGCGCTACCTGATCGACAGCGGCTTCGCCGAGGGCCGGCCCGAGGCCCTCGACCATGCGCTCAAGGCCGCGATCATCGTCATCCTGGCCCTCGCGGTCTCGACCTTTCTGCGCTCCTATCTGGTCGCCTGGCTCGGTGAGCGGATCGTCGCGCGGATCCGGAGCGAGGTGTATCACCACATCATCCGCATGCCGCCCGGCTTCTTCGAGACGACCCGCACCGGCGAGGTGCTCTCCCGGCTGACCACCGATACCACGGTCGTGCAGACCGTGATCGGCTCGACCGTGACCCAGGCCCTGCGCAACATTCTGTTGACCATCGGCGGGGTGGTGCTGCTGGTCGTCACCAATCCCAAGCTCACCGGGCTCGTCCTTCTGGTGGTGCCGCTGGTCATCGTGCCGATCGTGGTGTTCGGGCGGATGGTGCGCCGCCTCTCGAGGGTGGCCCAGGACCGCATGGCCGATCTCAGCGGCCAGGCCGAGGAAACGGTCAATGCGGTGCGCACCGTCCAGGCGTTCGCTCAGGAGGAACGCGAGAGTGCCCAGTTCGCCGACGCCAGCGATGCGGCCTTCGTGGCCGCCGCCGCCCGGGCCCGGGCTCGGGCGATGTTGGCCGCCATGGTCATCACGCTCGTCTTCGGGGCGATCGTGGCAGTGCTGTGGATGGGTGGGCGCGACGTGCTGGCCGGCACCATCACCGCGGGCGAGCTTTCGGCCTTCGTCTTCTTCGCCACCGTGGTGGCGACCGCGGTCGGCGGTCTCTCCGACATCCTGGGCGACCTGCAGCGGGCGGCGGGAGCGACCGAGCGGCTGTTCGAGCTGCTCGACTGCGAGCCCGCGATCCGCGCCCCCGCAGCACCGTTGCCGCTGCCGGCGAAGACCAGCGGCGAGGTACGCTTCGCCGCGGTCAGCTTCGCCTACCCGTCGCAGCCCGACCGGCTGATCCTCGCCGATCTCGATCTCTTGGTGCGGCCCGGTGAGCGGGTCGCACTGGTCGGTCCCTCGGGTGCCGGCAAGACCAGCGTGCTGCAGCTGCTGGTGCGCTTTTATGACCCGGGCAGCGGGCGGATCCTGCTCGACGGCCAGCCGATCGACCAGCTCGATCCGATGGCCTATCGCGCCCGCCTCGGCCTCGTGCCGCAGGAGCCGGTGATCTTCTCGGCCGACGCCTGGACCAATATCCGCTACGGCCGCCCGACGGCCAGCGACGCCGAGGTCCAGGCCGCGGCCGAGGCGGCAGCGGCGCGCAGCTTCATCGAGGCGCTGCCGCAGGGCTTCGCCACCTTTCTCGGCGAGAAGGGCGTGCGGCTCTCGGGTGGGCAGCGGCAGCGGGTGGCGATCGCCCGGGCGATCCTCAGCGATCCGGCGGTGTTGCTGCTCGACGAGGCGACCAGCTCGCTCGATGCCGAGAGCGAGCATGCGGTGCAGCAGGCGCTCGACAACCTGATGCGCGGCCGGACCAGCATCGTGATCGCGCATCGTCTCGCCACCGTGCTCAAGGCCGACCGCATCCTGGTCATGGAGGAGGGGCGAATCGTCGATGTCGGCACCCATCCCGAGCTGATTCGCCGGGGTGGGCTCTACGCCCGGCTCGCCAACCTGCAGTTTCGCCACGGCGAGGCAGCCTAGCCGGCGTCCGGCGTTACGGCGCCGCGGGTTTATCCTTCATCGGACCTTAACCCTTTTGCGGTATCCTCCGGGCATTCCAGAGGGCTGAACCCGGATTGGCCAGCGCATGTATCGCCTCGTCCATGTCGAAGCCGACGCCGCCGCCCACGCGGCGGTCGTCGCGGCCCTCGCCGACAGCCCGCTGCCGTACGCCCTCGAGCGGCTGGCCGACCCCGCCGGACTGGCCCCGCCCTTCGCCCCGGGCACGGTCGACGCGCTGCTGCTCGGCGCGCGCGATCAGGCCGCGGCCCTCGCCGGGATCGCCCGCTGCCGGCGCTGGCTGCCGAGCCAACCGCTCATCGTGCTCACCGATGCGGCGGACCTGGTGTTCGCCCGCACGGCCCTGCGCGCCGGTGCCCAGGACGTCGTCCAGCGACACGCACGCTCACTCGCGGTGCTGTCGCGCATCCTCCTCTACGCCATCGAGCGGGCTGGTGCCGAGGCTCGCAGCCGGACGCTCGAGGCCGAGCTTGCCGGCCTCAGGGCGACCCTCGATGCGGTGCTCGCGACCACCTCGGAGGCGATCTTGAAAACCGACGCGGCCGGGACGATCGACCGGGCGACGCCGCCGGCCGCCGCCCTGGTCGATCTCGACCTGCCGCTCGCTCCGGGCATCCGGCTGGCCGAGCGGGTGGCGCCGGCCGAGCGGCAGCGGCTGCAGACCTGGCTCGCGACCCCGGGCGCCATCGCGCCGACCACGTTCAGCTTTCGCGGCCCGGGCGGCAACCGGCTGCTCGAGCTGCAGCCGCTGCCGATGCCGCAGCGGCTGTCGGGCGTGGCGAGGCTGCTGCGGATTGCCGAGCTCGCCGCCGACTTCGCCCCCGCCCCCGCTTCCGCCATCGCCCCCGCCCCCGCCCCCGCTGGCGGCACCGCAATCGCCACCGCACTCGCCACCGACGACGCCGACGCTGGCAGCACCGCGGCCCAGTGGCGGAGCCAGACCCAGCCGGCGGTGGTGCCAGCGGGTACGCGTCCAGGCCCCGCAATCGCTTGCGTGCAACCACCGGACGAGGCGCCGGCCGGCGGCGAGGCGCCGATCCCGGCCGAGCCGGTGCCCGGGCAGGCGGTCGAAGCGGCGCCGGCAGCCGGCCCGACGAGCAGCCCGCTCGTCCAGATCCGCGCGCTGGCGACCGCCGCTCGCTGGCGGGCCAACACGGCCACCGGGCCTGGGGAGACCTTGGGCTTCCTCCGCACCGATCCCGCCGCGGCCGAAATCCTGACCCGGGTCACCGCCGCCGCCCGGGAAGACTTCGACGTGGCACTCGCTCTCGACAGCCTGCGGGTCAAGGGCTGGCAGGACGTCGCGGCCGACGCCGGCGGGGGCCTGCCGGATCGGCTGCTGCTCGAGGTGAGCTACGGCACCGTAGCGAGCCGGCCGCATTTCGACCGGCTGCTGACCGAGCTGGCGACGCTGCCGGGCGACCTTGCAAAGCGGTTTCTCCTGGTCCTGCAGGGTGTGCCGAAGGGCATCTACGTGCCGACCCTGGGCAAGACGATCCGTGCCATGGGGGCGAGCCATGGCAAGCCGGCGCTGCAGCTGCCCGACCTCGACACCGACTATCGCAACCTCGTGCTCGGCCATCTCGGACTGCTGGTTTTTGTCTTGGCCGACCTCAAGCGGGCACTGGCCCGCGACGCCCGGCAGGTGGCCGCCTTTCTCGCCCGCGCCCGGGGCGACGGCTGCCGCACCATCGTCCGCGGCGCCACCGGCCCCCTGGCCGAGGCGCTGCGCACCCGGCTCGGCATCGACCTGACGGTCGAAGCCTAGCCCGCCACTGCAGGCGTTTCCT
>CAZNWE010000019.1:26454-57472 GCA_964576715.1 uncultured Geminicoccaceae bacterium
GCCGCCATGCCCGCCGCCATGCCTGCCCTCATGGCTGCCGCCTTGTCTCGCTGGTCGAGATCGACTACATCGCCCGCCGACGCCCGGTCTTCGGCGGCTGTGGTCAGGGCTGCTGCAGCCTGCCCGGGCGATTTGCCACGGGCGTTTCGACGATCCTCGCCGACCCTTCAGTTTGAGGTACGCTCCAGCCATGCTGGACAAGAGCTTCGATGCGGCCACGGTCGAGCCGCTGATCTATGCGGGCTGGGCGGACAGCGGTGCCTTCCGACCCAGGGACGGTGGCGGCGAGCCGTTTTGCATCATGATGCCACCGCCGAACGTCACCGGCAGCCTGCATATCGGCCATGCCCTGGACCAGACCATCCAGGATGTCCTCACCCGGTTCCAGCGGATGCGCGGCCGGCCGGCCTTGTGGCAGCCGGGCACCGACCATGCCGGCATCGCCACACAGATGATGGTCGAGCGCAAGCTCGCCGCCGCCGGCATCGACCGCCGCAGCATCGGCCGCGAGGCCTTCCTCGCCGAGTGCTGGGCCTGGAAGGCGGCGAGCCACGGCAACATCATCGGCCAGCTCCAGCGTCTCGGCGCCTCGCCCGACTGGTCGGCCGAGCGCTTCACCATGGACGAGGGCCTGTCCAGGGCCGTTACCCGCGCCTTCGTCCAGCTCTACAAGGAAGGCCTGATCTACAAGGACAAGCGGCTGGTCAACTGGGACGTCCAGCTGCAGACCGCGGTCTCCGACCTCGAGACCCAGGCCGTGGAGGTGAACGGCCATCTCTGGCATTTCGACTACCCGCTCGAGGCCGACCCGGAGCGCGTCATCACCGTCGCCACGACGCGGCCGGAGACGATGCTCGGCGATACCGCCGTCGCCGTCCATCCCGAGGACGAGCGCTACCGTGACCTCGTCGGCAGGCACGTCGTCCTGCCGCTGGTCGGCCGCCGCATCCCGATCGTCGCCGACACCTATTCCGACCCCGAGAAGGGGACAGGTGCCGTGAAGATCACCCCCGCCCACGACTTCAACGATTTCGAGGTCGGCCGGCGCCACGATCTCGACACCATCCCGATCCTCGATGCCCAGGGCCGGATCAACGCCAACGCGCCCGAAGCCTATCGCGGCCTCGACCGCTTCGCCGCCAGAAAGCGGATCGTCGCCGACATGGAGGCCGAAGGTCGCCTGCGTCGGACCGAGACCTACCGCCACACCGTCCCGCACGGCGACCGCTCGCAGAGCCCGCTCGAGCCCTATCTGACCGACCAGTGGTACTGCGATGCCGCCACCCTGGCCGGCCCTGCCATCGCGGCGGTCGAGACCGGCCAGACCGTGTTCGTGCCGAAGCAGTGGGAGAACACCTATTTCGAATGGATGCGCAACATCCAGCCCTGGTGCATCAGCCGCCAGCTGTGGTGGGGCCACCGCATCCCCGCCTGGTACGGGCCGGACCAGCACGTTTTCGTCGAGGTGAGCGAGGCCGAAGCGATTGCCGCCGCCCGTGCGCATTACGGCCGCGACGTCGAACTGGTGCGCGACCCGGACGTCCTCGACACATGGTTCTCCTCGGGCTTGTGGCCGTTTTCGACCCTGGGCTGGCCCGACCGGACGCCGGAGCTGAACCGCTTCTATCCGACCACGGTGCTGGTCACCGGCTTCGACATCATTTTCTTCTGGGTCGCCCGGATGATGATGCAGGGCCTGCACTTCATGGGCAAGGTGCCGTTCAAGGTCGTGCACATCCATGGCCTGGTCCGCGACGAGAAGGGCCAGAAGATGTCGAAGACCAAGGGCAACGTCGTCGACCCCCTGGCGCTGATCGACAAGTACGGTGCCGATGCGCTGCGCGTCGCCCTGCTCGCCAGCACCGCGCATGGCCGCGACATCAAGTTCGGCGAGAGCCGGGTCGAGGGCTTCCGCAACTTCACCACCAAGCTGTGGAACGCGGCCCGCTTCGCCGAACTCAACGGGGCCGCACTGGACCCCGGCTTCGCGCCCGCGACCGTCAGCTCGACCTTGAACCGCTGGATCATCGGCGAGACGGCGAAGGCGTGCACGGCGACCACCGCCGCGCTCGACGCCTATCGCTTCAACGACGCGACCCTGGGCCTCTACCATTTCATCTGGAACGACCTCTGCGACTGGTACATCGAGCTGGCCAAGCCGGTGCTTGCCGGTGACGACGCCGCCGCCCAGGCCGAGACCCGGGCGACGCTCGGCTGGGTCCTGGCCCAGAGCCTGCACCTGTTGCACCCGATGGCGCCGTTCGTCAGCGAGGCGCTCTGGCAGGATCTGTTCGCCGCCCCGGGGGGCATGCTGATCGGCGCCGCATGGCCGGCGCTCGACGAGGTGCGGCTGGTCGATGCCGAGGCGAGTGCCGAGATCGACTGGCTGATCCGCCTCGTCGGCGGCATCCGGGCAGCCAGGAACGAGGTCAACGTGCCGGCCGCGGCGCGGCTCCGCCTGGTGGTCCAGGGGGCATCGGCGACGACGACCGCGCGCCTGGCGACGCATGACGAGGCGATCCGCCGGCTGGCCCGCCTGACGACGATCGATACGGCTGCCGCGTTGCCGGGCCAGAGCCTGCAACTGGTGGTCGACGAGGCGAGCTTCGCGCTGCCGGTGGGCGATGTCGTCGATCTCGAGGTCGAGCGCCAGCGGCTCGGCCGCGAGCTCGACAAGCTGCATGGCGAGGCCCGCAAGCTCAAGGCCAAGCTCGGCAATGCCGAGTTTCTCGTCCGCGCCCCCGAGGCGGTGGTCGAGGAGCAGCGCGAGCGGCTGGCCGACGCGGAGGCCATGGCAGCGCGGCTGACCGCGGCCCTGGCCCGGATTGCCTGACGGTCGGACGGAGAGATCGATGCTCACATGCTTTGCCCAGATCGCCGACGCTGCGCCGGTCGGTGTCGTGCGGCTGGTCACGGTCGAGGGGTTCGCCGCGTGGCGCGAGACGGTGACGGCCGCGGCGCGGCGCTGGCTCGAGGCCAGCGGCTTCAAGCCCGGTGCGCGCAAGCTCGCCCTCGTGCCGGATGCCGAGGGTGGGCTCGGCGAGGCCGTCTTCGTGCTCGACCGCCCGGGCACCGCGGTCGATGCAGCCGCCCTGGCGGCAGCCCTGCCGGCAGCCGGGCCGCCTTTTCGCGTGCGCGATCCGGACGGCCTGCTCGACCCGTTCGAGCTGCACTATGGCTGGGCCACGGCCGGCTACCGCTATGCCCGCTACCGCCGTCCGTGCCCCGCGGCCGACGGCCCCGCCCAGGCGGTGCTGGCCACACCCGACCGGGCGCTCGCCCACCGCGCCAGCGACCTCGCCCGCTCGGTCTTTCTCGCCCGCGACCTGGTCAACACGCCGGCCAACGACCTCGGCCCCGAGGAACTCGAGGCGGCGATCCGCGCCGTCGGCGACAGCTTCGGCGCGGTGGTCGAGACGATCGCGGGCGACGCCCTGCTCGCCGCCAACTACCCGGCGATCCATGCCGTGGGGCGGGCCAGTGCGCGGCCACCGCGGCTGATCGACCTGCGCTGGGGTGATCCTGCGGCACCGCGGCTGACCCTGGTCGGCAAGGGGGTGTGCTTCGATACCGGCGGGCTCGACATCAAGCCGTCCTCGGCGATGCGCAACATGAAGAAGGACATGGGCGGGGCGGCGGTGATGACCGGCCTCGCCCGCATGGTCATGGCGGCCGACCTGCCGGTGCGCCTGCGCCTCCTGGTGCCGGCGGTCGAGAACAGCATCGCCGGCAATGCGTTTCGCCCCGGCGACGTGATCGCCACCCGCAAGGGCTGGTCGGTCGAGATCGGCAACACCGACGCCGAGGGTCGGCTGATCCTCGCCGACGCCCTGGCCGCGGCCGACGCCGAGCGGCCGGCGCTGCTGATCGATGCGGCGACCTTGACCGGTGCCGCCCGGGTGGCGCTCGGCGCCGACCTGCCGGCGCTCTTCGCCACCGATGACCGGCTCGCGGCGGACATTCTGGAGGCGGGTGTCGCGGTCGCCGAGCCACTCTGGCGGCTGCCGCTGCACCCGGGCTACGACGACCTGCTCAAGAGCGCTGTCGCCGATCTCTCGAGCACCGGATCGAAGCCGCTGGGCGGGGCGATCACCGCGGCCCTGTTCCTCGCCCGCTTCGTCGAGGAGACCCGGGCTTACGCCCATCTCGACATCTTCGCCTGGAACGATGAGGCGAGGCCCGGCCGGCCACGCGGCGGCGAGGCGACGGGTCTCAGGGCACTCTTCGCCATGCTCGAGCGACGCTTCGCTGCGCACCGTGCGGCAGGTGGCGAATGAGCAGCCGCGAGCGGCCGGCACCGCTGACCCGCGCCGTTTTCACCTATTTCGCGGCACTGCCGACGCGCTGGGCGGATAACGACGCCTACGGCCACGTCAACAACGTCGTCTACTACAGCTATTTCGACACGGCGATCGCCAGCCTGTTGATCGGCGAAGGCGGCCTCGATCCGCAGGCCAGCGACGTGATCGGCATCGCGGTCGAGAACGGCTGCCGGTTCCACCGTTCGATCGCCTATCCCGACCTCGTCACCGCCGGTGTCGGCATCGCCCATCTAGGCACTTCCTCGGTGCGCTACCGAATCGGCATTTTCCGCAACGACGACACCACCGCCGCCGCCGATGGTCATTTCGTCCACGTCTTCGTCGAGCGGACGAGCCAGCGCCCGACGAGCATCCCGCCCGGCATCCGTGCCGCCCTCGAGCGCCACCGCCTCGCCGAGTGAGCCTCGCCGACTGGCCTCGCCGACTGAGCCGCGCTGAGCGAGGCTGACTTGCCCGTCGCCGACAGTCTCTCTAGACTTCGGTCATGCAGCCAGCGGGAGGCAGCCATTGACCGAGCGCACCCGGGTCAGAATCAACCTCGCTCAGTCCGAGCTCGAGGTCGAGGGCAGCGAAGCCTTCATCGAAGGCTTTCGGGCGCAGATCGATGCGCTGCTCGAGCGGCTGCCCGAGGCGCGGGTGACGCTGGGACAAGCCGCCCCGGCCGAGCCGCCGGCCGCTAGCCGCAAGCCCGGACCGTCGCCAGTAGCACCGGCCCGGCTCGAACTGCCGCCGTTCGGCGAGTATCTGCACTTCCTGCCAGCCAGTGCGACCGAGGTCGATCGGATGCTCGCCGCCGGCTTCTACCTGCAGCAGTTGTCGAGCGACGACAGTTTCGCCACCGGCGATGCCAACAAGCGGCTCGCCGAGCACGGCATCAAGATCGGCAACGCCTCGCAATGCGTCCGCCAGTCGCTCGCCGCCCGCCGGGTCTTCGCCGTGACCCGCGGCCGCTTTCGCGTGTCGCAGCAGGGTCGCGCCTATCTGCGGCAACTGACCAACGCGGCGATTCCCGAGTAGCGGCGGCAGCGGCGGACAGCTTCCCCGGCCATCCGGGCTGTTGTTCGGGCGCGCGCGAGGCGGCCGTCAGCCGCCGTCCGGCGCCATTTCGGCATAGTTCCGGACGGCGGCGATGGCGGTGTCGAAGCGGTCGCGGATCCCGGTCGGCAGCGGCCGCGGCTCGACCACCGGGCCGTCACTGACCGGGGCGATCTGGCGGCCGACGGCCTCGGCGGCGAGTGCGGCCGCGCCGCGCGCGGTGCGTTCCGGCTCGACCGAGACGCGGAGCGCGCGGCCGGTGGCGTCGGCCAGGAACTGCATGAACCAGCGGTTCCGGCTCATCCCGCCGTCGACCGGCAAGGGTTCGGCGAGCGGCAGGCGGGCGGCGAGCGCGGCGACCACCTCGGCCATGCGCAGGGCGACACCCTCGAGGACCGCCTGGACCAGGGCCGCCCGGCCGGTCTCGAGCTCGAGCCCGAGCCAGGCGCCGCGTGCCCGCTTGTCCCAGTGCGGTGCGGCGAGCCCGGCCAGTGCCGGGACGAAGACCAGACCGCGCGCGATCATCGACTGGGCGCCGAACTGCTCGAGCGCGGCGTGGTCGGCGAACAGGCCCAGGCCCTGTGCCCAGTCGACCGCGGCGGACGCCGTGTGCACGCCGCCGTCGAGGGCGAAGGTCGGCGGCTCGCCGGCCTTCTGCCAGGCGATGGTCGGCAGGAGACCGGCCGCGGCGGCGTCGGGCGGCGGGGTCGGGCCGCTGACCGCAAGTGCGAACGCACCGGTGCCGAAGGTGAGCTTGGCATCGCCCGGTGCGCGGCAGCCGTGGCCGTAGAGGGCCGCCTGCTGGTCGACGATGCTGGCGGTCACCGGCACCGTGCGCCCGCCGATACGGACGACCCCGAAGGTGCCGGTGGTCGGCACGATGCGCGGCAGCGTCTCGGGCGGCACGCCGTAAAGCGCGCAGAGTTCCACATCCCAGACCCCTAGCCGGAGGTCCATGAGGCCGGTGCGCGAGGCCGTCGTGATGTCGGTGACGTGGTGCCCGGTCAGGCGATCCAGAAAGAAGGCGTCGGTGGTGCCGAGCCGCAGCCGGCCGGCCGCGTAGAGCCGCGCTGCCTCCGGCACGTTCGCCATGATCCAGCCGAGCTTCGCGGCCGAGAAGTAGCTGTCGAGCGGCAGGCCGGTCCGCGCCCGTGCCATGGCCTCGGCCCCCGCCCGGCGCAGCGCCTCGATCCGCTCGGCGGTGCGGGCGTCCTGCCAGACGAGGACGGGCGAGACGGGGGCACCGCTCATCGCATCCCAGGCGAGGCAGCTCTCGCCCTGATTGGCGATGCCGATCGCCTGGACCGCCTGGTCGGCGGCGGCGGCGAGGCCGGCCTCGAGGTGGCCCAGGATCTCGAGCGGATCGTGCTCAACCCAACCGGGCTCGGGGTAGTGCTGGCGGTGCCTTGCGGCATGGACGACCTGCGGCGCGCCGCCGCCGCCAGCCGCCGCGCCCTCGCGGCCGTCGGCGCTGCGGAACAGGAGTGCTCGGGTGGAGGTGGTGCCCTGGTCGATGGCGAGCACGCTCATGGTCGCTTCACCTCCTGGAGATGCAAGGTGTACCCGGCCGACCGGCCGGCGGGGTCGCGGGCAAGTGCGGTTAGCGGCACCGTCAGCCGCCGCTCGGGCAGGGCCTGGAGGTGCCGGCTCCAGAGCTCGACGCCGTCCCGGCGGAGGCTGAGCCGGCCGCGCACCGGCCGCGTCACCCGCAGCTGGATGACCCGGTGCGGGCCGGTCGCGCCACTGAACAGCCGTTGCGGCAGGGCGTATTTGAGCGCCTCACCGCTGAGCGTCAGCGGCACCGCATCACTCGGCTCCGGCAGTCGTCGGGCGAGCGCCTCGCGGATCGACCCGGCGATCGCCACCCCCTCGGCCCAGCTCCAGCCGGCCGTCTCGACCGGGCGCAACAGGTTGCCGGCGGCGAAATAGGCAGGATCGGAGCAGCGGCCGAAGAGGTCGACCACCGGCCCGCCGGTCCGCGGGTCGAGGGCGAGCCCGGCCGCGCGGAGCAATGCCGTCTCGGGGTGAAAGCCGCCGGTGACAAGGAGACCGTCGGCGGCGACCGTCCAGGACCGCTCGCCGCAGCACAGCACCACACCGGTCACCTGCGCCACGCCGCACACGGCCTCGACGTCGGTCGAAAAATGCTGGGCCACACCCAGGAGGCGCGGCAGGCCGGTGGCGAGCCGCCAGGCCACCGACCGCGGCCCGGGCTCGACCATCGCCACCGGGCGAATGCCGGCCTGCCGACAGGTGAGCAGGGCGGAATAGGCGACGAGCTCGGTGCCGAGAATCACCGGCCGCAGGAACGGCCGCTGCCGGGCCAGCTGGACGAGGCCCTGCAGCGCCCCGGTGTTGAGCACGCCGGCGGGCTTGGTGCCGCCGATCAGCCGGCCGGCACGGGTGGTCTCGCGCACCCCGGTGGCGAGCAGCACCGCGCGGGCGTCGAGCTTTGCCACCCCGGCGGGCGTCGTCAGCGCCAGCCGGCCGCCGGGCTCGAGGGCGACGACGGTCGCCGGCGACAGGATTCGCACGCCAGCATCCCGGGCCCGGGCGACCAGCCGGGCGGCATAGGCGGGGCCCTCGAGAAGCCGCCGGAACTCGCGCCAGCCGAAGGGCGGGTGACCGCAATGGCGGGGGATGCCGCCGGCTGTCGCCTCGCGCTCCAGCACGATGACGTCGAGCCCGGCCCGGGCGAGCTCAGTCGCCGCACCGAGGCCGGCGGGCCCGCTGCCGACGACGGCGACGTCGCAGCGCTCCGGCAAGGGCTCAGCCATCGCCGTGGCCGGCGCCGGCTTCGGCTGCGGCGAACGGCACCGCGATCGGCGGGTCGAGGCGGCCGCGGGTGAGCCGGGCCAGCTCGGTCAGGCAGTTGAAGCCCTGGCAGCGGCCCATGGTGACCCGGGTGCGGCGCTTGAGCCCGGCGAGCGTGCGCGCCCCGAGCGGCCCCTCGAGGGCTGCCTCGACCTCGCGCCGGGTGACGAGCTCGCAATGGCAGACGATCCCGCCATGGCCGGCGCTGCACCAGTCCCGCCGTTGCTCGGGGGCGCTGCCGGGCGCTTCGGCGAGCCACGGCAGGCGCGGCACCACCGGGTCGGCGGGCGGCGTGCCGGCGAGGCCGAAGTCGGCGGCGAGGTCGTGGACATGGGCGGCGAGGCCGAGCGCGGCGCTCAGCCCGGTCGAGCGGATGCCGCCGACCGAGACCAGCCGGCGCGCCGGATCGACCCTGAGCCGGTAGTCCTTGCGCTCGGTCGCCGGGCGCAGGCCGGCATAGCTCGCCGTCACCGCCTCGGCCGCGAGGCCCGGGAGGAGCTGCTCGCCGCGCCGCATCAGGGCGAAGAGCGTCGCCCGGTCGGTGGCCGCTTCGCTGCGGCTCGCCTGCTCCTCGGCGGTCGGCCCGACCAGCAGATTGCCCCAGGCGGTACGGCAGATGACGATGCCCTTGGTGGTGGCGGTCGGCACCGGCAGCAGGATGTGCCGCGCCAGGGCGGCGGCCGGCTTGTCGTAGACGACGAACTGCCCCTTGCGCGGGCGGATGGCGAAGCTGGCATCGCCGAACAACAGCGCCTCGACGCGATCGCCCTCGAGCCCGGCGCAGGCGATCACCGCCCTGGCCACGAGCGGGCCGGTGGTCGTCTCGAGCCGCCAGCTGCCGCCGTCGAACGCGGCCGCGGTGAGCGCGCTGCGGCGGCGGAGCTCGGCCCCGTTGCCAAGGGCCTGCAAGAGGTAGGCGTGCGCGGTCGACCAGGGGTCGATGACGTGCTCGCCCGGCACCCGCAAACCACCCTCGAGGCCCGGGCCGAGGCCGGGCTCGAGCGCTCGGATCTCGGCGGCCGAGAGCAGCACCGCCTCGTTCACAGCATTGGCATGGGCCTGGGCGAGCAGCTTCGGCAGGGCCGCCGCCTCGGCTTCGCTCCAGGCCAGGACCAAGGCCCCGGTCTCGACCAGCGGCAGGTTGAGGGCATGATGGATCGCCAGGTACTCGGCCCGCCCGGCCGCGATGCAGCGTGCCTCGAGGCTGCCGACCGGGGCGTCGAAGCCGGTGTGCAGGATGCCGCTATTGCCTTTCGAGGCACCGTCGAGGACCTCGGCCGCGGCCTCGAGTATGACCACCCGGGCACCGTCGAGCTGAAAGCGGCGGGCCATCGCGGCACCGACCACCCCGGCGCCGACCACGGCGATATCGTAGCTCGTCTCCATCTCCGCTCCGTCGTTGCCGCCCGCCGCGCCGTCATCGGCCGCCGTGGCGAGCACTCGCACCAGCTTCTGGCCCGGCCGCCGCGCTCGTCGTCGACCGCGGGCTCGCTCGACGGCGGTGCGGGCCGTTTGTGGCATGGCTCTTCACAGCTCGACGATCCTGGCGCAAGGTGCTGCCGGTGGCAGCGGCAACAGGGCAACGCCTTGACGGGACCGGGCGTTGCTTGGCGATAGCTGGAGCAGGATGACGACGGGACAAGAGATCACCGACCGCCCGGCCGAACCGTGGCCGCCGCGCCGAATGCCGCGGCCGATCAGGCTCTACGTCCGCTGGGTCGACGGCTTTACCGGTGTCGTCGGGCTGATCGCCATGTATCTCGTCTTCCTGATGATCGGCGTCCTGCTGTTCGACGCGATCACCCGAAATGTCATCCAGATACCGCAACACTGGCCGATCGAGTTCGCCCAGTTCACGCTCGCCGCCTACTACTTCGCGGGCGGCCCCTACTCGCTCCGCGACGGCGCCCATGTCCGCATGGACCTGCTCTACGATCGCCTCGGCGAGCGCGGCAAGGCCGGCCTCGATCTCGCCACCAGCTGCTGCCTCGTGTTCTATCTCGCGGTGCTGCTCTGGGGCTCGATCTCCTCGCTCGTCTACTCGATCGAGACCAACCAGAAGCTGTTTTCGATGTGGAACCCGTCGGTCGTGCCGATCAAGGTCCTGATGGTCGCGGCGATCGTCATGATGATCGGCCAGTCGGTATCGCTGATCTTCAAGGACTACGCCACGCTGCGCGGGCGCTCGCTCAAATGATCTCCGGGCTGAGCTACGAGCTGATCGCGATCCTGATCTTCGCAACCATGCTCGTGATGCTGCTCACCGGCCAGCGGGTGTTCGCCGCGATCGGCTTCGTCGCCGCCGGTGCCGCCCTGCTGCTCTACGGCCAGGGTGCCGTCGAGATGCCGTACAATGCGGCCTGGCGGCTGTTCAACTGGTTCCCCATGCTGACGCTGCCGCTGTTCGTCTACATGGGCTACATCCTTTCCGAATCCGGCATCGCCGAGGATCTCTACCGCGCCTTTCACGTCTGGTTCGGCAGGCTCCGCGGCGGGCTCGCGATCGGCACGATCATGCTGATGGTGGTCATTTCGGCGGTCAACGGGCTGAGTGTCGCCGGGATGACCATCGGTGCTGCGATCGCGCTGCCGGAGCTGCTGCGCCGCGGCTACGACAAGCTGATGATCACCGGCGTCGTCCAGGCCGGCTCGACGCTCGGCATCCTGGTCCCGCCCTCGGTGGTCCTCGTGCTCTACGGCATGATCGCCCGGCAGCCGGTGAGCCAGCTCTGGCTCGCGGGGGCTATCCCGGGGCTGATGATGGCGGCGATGTTCATCATCTACATCGCCATCCGCTGCCGGCTGCAGCCGCAGCTGGCGCCGCTGGTCGACGACGCCGACCTCGCCATGCCGCTCAAGGAGAAGCTCAAGCTGGCGCGCGCCGGGATCATCCCGTTCTTGATCTTCTTCTTCATGACCGGGCTGTTCTTGCTGGGCATCACCAGCCTGGTCGAGAGCTCGGCGGTGGGCGCCACCTCGGCGACCCTGGCGGCACTCTGGAAGCGGCGGCTGACCTGGGTGGTGCTGCACAGCACCGTGCGCCAGACCATGCTGATCTCCTGCATGTTCCTTTGGATCATCCTCGCCGCCCTCGCCTTCGGCGCGATCTTCGACGGCATCGGGGCGGTCCGGGCGATCGAGGCCTTGTTCATCACCCGCTGGGATCTCTCGCCCTGGCAGGTGCTGTTGATGATGCAGTTGTCGTTCATCGTCTTGGGCATGTTCCTCGACGACACGGCGATGCTGGTGATCGTGGCCCCGCTCTACGTGCCCTTGGTCCGCGTTCTCGAGCTCGGCATCGACAATGTGCTGATCTGGTACGGCGTGCTCTACACCATCACCTGCCAGATCGCCTACATGACCCCGCCTTTCGGCTACAACCTCTTCTTGATGCGGGCGATGGCGCCCAAGGAGATCCAGCTGATCGACATCTACAAGTCTGTGGTACCGTTCGTGATGATCATGATCCTGGCGGCGCTGCTGATCACCGCGTTCCCGCAAATAGCGCTCTGGCTGCCGGCCCAGGTCAGGCTCCGTTGAGCCCGGCCGGGTGCCGCAGGCCGCTCCCGGTTCCACAACGAGAGGAGAGAGACGATGACCGACGAGATCAAGCGAGCGGCTGCAGGCATTGCCGCGCGCGGCGGCCGGCCCGCCGCGGTGCAGCCGACGAGCCGACGCCGCTACCTGAAGGGCGCCGGTCTCGGGGTGGCGGCGGCCGCCGCCTCGACCTTCCCGGCTCCCTACATCAACGCCCAGAACGGGCCGATCCGCTGGCGCCTGCAGACCTATTCGGGTGCGCCGCTGGGGGCGCACGTCATCCTGCCGCAGATCGAGGCCTTCAACGCGGCGGCCAACGGCGAGATGGTCATCGACCTGTTCTACGCGGATCAGCTCGTCCCCACCTCCGAGCTGTTCAGGGCGCTGCAGAACGGCACCATCGATGCCGTCCAGTCCGACGATGCGACCATGGCCTCGCCGGTCGATGTCGCGGTCTTCGGCGGCTACTTCCCGTTCTCGACCCGCTTCAGCCTCGATCTGCCGGTGCTGTTCCAGCAATACGGGCTGAACGAGATCTGGGCCGAGGCCTATGGCGAGGTCGACGGCGTCGAGTGGCTGAGTGCCGGGGCCTGGGATCCCTTGCACATCTTCACCCGCGAGCCGATCCGCACGCTCGCCGACATGAACGGCAAGCGGGTGTTCGGGGTGCCGACGGCCGGCCGCTTCCTGTCGCGCTACGGCCTGATCCCGGTCACCGTGCCCTGGGACGATGTCGAGGTGGCGTTGCAGACCGGCGAGCTCGACGGGGTCGCCTGGTGCGGCTTCACCGAGGCCTACGAGGTCGGCTGGGCCGACATCTGCAACTATGCCCTCGAGAACAGCGTCACCGGTGCCTGGTGCGGCTCCTACTTCGCCAATACCGACAGCTGGGCCAAGGTGCCGGACCACCTGAAGGAGCTGTTTTTGATCACCGTCGACCAGTCGCACTACTACCGGCAGGTCTGGTACTGGGGTGGTGAGGCCAATCTTCGCGTCTTCGGCGAGAAGATGGAACTCACCCGCCTGCCGGACGAGGAATGGAGCCAGGTCGTGGCCGATTCCGCCGAATTCTGGGACGAGATCGCCGCCACCAGCGAGCGCGCCGCCCGGGTGGTGCAGATCTTCAAGGACTACAATGGCATCATGGAGAAGGCCGGCTACCCCTATCGCTGAGGGCCGCGGCAATCGCCGGCTGCATGCGGGGGGCGGCGACCGGGACCGGCTGGCGTCGGTCGCCGCCCCAGGCGAGGAGACCGGCCGAAGAGTCGATCGCCAAGCGGTAGTCAGGGAAGAATGCGGGGGAAATGATTTCGCCCGCGCCCCCTCGGTTTTTTTGGCGACGACGTTGGTGACGAGCGCCATCGCCAAGTAACGATGGGGCGCGGGGAAGATCATCTTCCCCGCATCTTCTTTCCTCTGGAAACCCGGGATGCCGGAAAAGCCCGACCCGGCACCTCATACCCGCGTGCCGGTGCGGATCGAGGCGGCGCTGGCCATGGCGCTGATCTGCCTGATCGCGATGGACAACGTGCTGGCGCGCAATTTGTCCAGCGTCTCCTTCGCGTTCACCGAGGAGTGGTCGGTGGTACTCATGCTGATCATCTCGCTCGCCGGGATCTTCGCCTGGGCCGGCTCGACCCTCGGGGCGTTTCGCCTCGCCGCGGCCGGGATCATGGGGGTGAGCGAGAGCCCTTGGCTGATCCTGCTCCTGGTCATCGGGCTCTCGCTGCTCGCCGGCATGGTACTGGACGGCGTTTCCATCTACCTGATCACGCTGCCGCTCCTGCTACCCATCGCCGAGGCCTTCGACTGGTCGTTCGCCTGGTTCGGCGTGGTCATGGCGGTCACCGTGGCGATCGGCCAGGTGACCCCGCCCGTCGCCGTCAACCTGATGGTCGCGGCGCGGATCGCCGAGGTGCCGCTGGAGGCGACGTCCCGGTGGGTCGGCTGGCTCCTGCTGGCGATGGCCACGGCCCTTTGCCTGGTGGTCGCCTTTCCCGAACTCGCCCTCTGGCTCCCCTGCCTGCTCGGCTATCGGCTCAGCTGACCGACCCGCCTCGCCTCCGCCGGCCCTGCCTGCTAGCCTGCCGGACGGGTCGAAGTGGGAGATGCGGGATGAACCTCGACGCGTTTCGGTCAAGCCTCGCCGCGGCGTCGCCGCCCTCGGGGCTGAGCCCGGCGCTCGAGGCCCTGTGGTGGCAGGGCAAGGGCGACTGGCAGCAGGCGCATCGGCTGGCACAGGCTGCCGGCGATGCCGGTGCTGCCTGGGTGCACGCTCACTTGCACCGCATCGAGGGCGACCTCGGCAATGCCGGCTACTGGTACCGGCAGGCCGGCCGGCCGCCGGCGGCCGGCCGGCTCGACCAGGAATGGGCGGCGATCGCCGAGGCGCTGCTCGCCGGCTAGGACCTCGCAGGCCCGAGGCTGCCGCGGCCATCGCCCTGCTGCCGGTCCGCCGGCGGCAATTCGTCGTAGGCGGCCCTGGCCCCGGTCGCGTCGCTGGCGGCGATGTAGCCCCAGGCCTTGGCGACCCGGGCGATGGTTCCGTGCATGCTGTACTCGGTGATCGGCACCGCCCAGAAATAGCCGATATAGGTCTCGTGCACCGGCCAGGCGTCGGGATAGCGCGGCTGCATGACCAGGGCGGCACGCTCGAACGACCAGTGCTGGCCGCGATCCTCGACATTCCAGCCGCCGAACACGGTGAGCCCGGACGGCACCCCGCCCATGCCGTACTTGTCGACCAGCAGCACCTCGCGCGGGTAGCGATGGCCGAGGCCGGTGGTGAAGGTCATGTTGTCCGGATTGGCGCCGAGCCCGAACTGGGTCTCGCCGATCAGCGCCGCGAAGTAGCGCGGATCGCCGGTCAGCGCGTGCGCCAATACCAGGACGTCGGCCTCGACCGGCAGGGCCGAGGTGTAGGACCAGCCATAGGGGATCCAGGGATTCATCAGCTGGCCGAAGCCGCCGCGCCGGCCGCTGCTGACGAGAAAATCGGCGTAGCCGGCGAGGCTGGTGGTGCCGCGGGCGAGGATCGCGGCGTCGACCGGCCGGTCGGTCCGGGCATAGACCAGGATCGCCTGGAACTGCTGCTCCTCGCGGGCCAGCGCCCGTTCGGCGGCATAGGCCGAGCTCGCCTTGAACACTGCGTGCCAGCGCGCCTCGCCGGTGAGCCGGTAGAGCTCGACCGCGGCCAGGTTGCGGGCGTTGACGACCGCCACCCTGGCGACCGCCCGCGCCGGGGTGTTGGCCTCGGCCCAGCGCATGGCCGCCGCCGCACTCGCCGCATAGTCGGCGGCGCGCGCCGGGTCGTGGCTCTCGAGCAGCAGGGCGGCCCGCGCCGCGACGCCGGCGTAGAGATAGGAGGTCCAGGCATCCGGCGCGTAGACGAAGAAGGTCTGGCTCGAGGTCCAGCTCGTCTCGCCCCTGGGCGGGTAGCCACCCGCCTCGATGCCGCCCGGCACCCCGCCGTCCGGCTGCTGCAGCCGGCGGAACAGGTCGACGGCCCAGAGCGCCTCGTCGACGAGGTCGGGCAGAGCGTTCTCGCTCTCTGGCATGGCAAGCGTGGTCGCCGCGGCGAAGCCGGGGCGCAATTCGGCGAGGTCGAGGAGGTGGTGCGCGGCGTGGAGATGCTGCGCCCGGCGGTCCCAGTCGCCGGCATCGTGCCAGCCGCCCCAGCCCGCCGGGATCACCTCGTCCGTCCGCTCGGCGACCAGTGCGGCAAAGCTCTTGCGACCCTGGAGATTGAGCCCCTGGTCGGTGTCCATCAGCGTGGCATTGGACTGATAGACCGCGATGCCATCGGCCGGATGCAGACTGCGTGGCCGCGTCCAGTCGGTATGCGGCGGCTCGAGGGCAAGGCCGCTGCGCTGGTGGTAGAAGCCCTGCATCGCCACCGCGAAGGCGTCGCGCCAGACCCGGTCGTCGATGCGAAACGGCACCGAAGTGCCGACCCCCTCGACCTCGACGACGTACTCGCCGATCCGATCGAACGGGCTGAAGTCGAGAGCCAGGACGTCCGTCCGGTTGTAGTTGAGCTCGAGATTGCTCGGCCGCTCACGGCCCTCGTCGAGCGTGGCGGCGCCCTCGAACACCACCTCGCCGGTTGCCGTCTCGAGCAGCCGAAAGGGTGTGCCCGAAGCGTAGGCGACGGCTGGATCGGCCCCGGGATCGGCCGGGTTGTGGCCGAGCCACATCGAGAGATAGCCGATCTTCACCGGATCGTCGGGGCGAAAGCCGACATGGCTGACATGCACGGCCTCGCTCGGCAGTCGGGCCGTATCGTAGGTCAGGGTCGTCCCCGACACCGCCGGATGGTCGACCTCGACCCGCACCGTCGCCCCGGCAGCAAGCGGCTCTGGCAGCTCGAGAAAGACGTCGTGCTGGACGACGAGGCCGTTCTCGTCGCGCCCGGTCCTCGCCGTCTCGACGATCTTCGACTTCCGCCAGACCGCCGCCGGCGGCAGCCGCCGACCGGCGGCCGGCCCGTCGACCATGACGATGTCGTAGCTGTCCGGGTCGTCGGCGCCGGCAGGCTCACCGACGACGCCGAGCCTCGCGGCAAGCGGGCCACGGGCGCTGTCGAAGAAGAAAGCCGCGGCCGGCGACGCCGTGAAGCGATCGAAGGTCTGGATCATCGCCTCGCCGGCCGGGGTTGCGGTGGCGAAGCCGTGCACGGCACCGTTGCGGACCAGCAGACCGTCCGCGCGCCGCTGGTCGCCCGGCTCGGCGACATGGGTCGCGGTCCTGCCGCGTTCGCTCACTGTGCCGGTCTCGTAGCGCAGGCCGAGGATCGTGGCCGTGACCATGTAGGCCATGACGAGGCTGCTCATGCCGCGAACTCCTTTGAACGCCGAGTGTCCCGTCTGCCGAGCGCACCACCAGTTCTAGCCCACCACTTCCTAAGATTTGCTGAACAGCCGCCGGGCTGCGCTGTCGGCCGACCGCCGCTCAGCGGTGCTGCAGGCCAGGGCGATCGACGGCGAACGGGGTCCAATCGAGCTCGGGCTCGCGGCCCAGCACGAGCGCGGCCAGGAGCTCGCCGGTCGCCGGCGCATTGAGCATGCCCCAGACCCCGTGGCCGGTGGCGACAAAGGCGCCGGGGGCACCCGGCACCGGGCCGATCAGCGGCAGGCCGTCGCGCAAGACCGGGCGAAAGCAGGCCTGTCGGGCGCGGATCGGGGCACGGCCGAGGCCGGGTGCAAAGGCCTGGATCATCGCCAGCAGCCGATCGGCGGTCGCCGGCCGCGGGCGCACGGCGGCGGGATCGTCGGGCAGGGGCGGCTGGGCGGAGAGGCCGGAGACGTAGACGCTGCCGTCGGCGCGGATGACGACCTCGGGGCTGTCGCGGCTGCCGTCAGCGGCGTGATGATCGACGAACAGGGCCAGGGCTGGCGGCGGGGTTGGCGCTGCTGCCGGCAGGCCTGCGAAGACGAAGCTGGTCCCCTCGACGGCCAGGACGCGCGGCAGGTCGAGCCCGAGCACCTGGTTCGTCCAGGGGCCCATGGCGACCACGACAGCGTCGCCCGCGACCGGCACGCCGTCGGCGACGACGCCCGTGACCCGGCCATTGGGGCCGCGGACGAGCTCGGTCACGGTGGCATCGAAACGGCTGCCGCCGGCCTCGACGGCTGCCGCGACCAGGCTCCGGGTGAAGGCTTCGGGTGCCAGCTGGGCAGTGGTCTCAGGGGTGCCGATCAGCTGTACGGCCGTGATCTCCGGGGCGAGCCAGGCGGGCAGTGCCGGCTGGTTGATTGCCGCGCCTCGGCGCTTGCCGTCATGGTGCACGTGCAGTGTCGTCACCCGGCGATAGCCCCAGCGATCGGGCATCGCTTCAGCGAGCTGGCCGTGCAGGGTAAAGCTGCGCCGGGCGAGCGGTGCCAGCGTCGAGCCGTCGCACCAGTCGAGGGCGAGGAATCCGCCGGACTTGCCCGAGGCCCCGCCGGCGATCGCGGCGCGCTCGATGACGATGGGGGTGGCACCGGCCCTGGCCAGGCAATAGGCGACAGCCGCACCGATCACGCCGCCGCCGCAGATCAGCACCCGCATCGCCGACTCACTCGTTCATGAAGCGGGCGAAAGCGTCCTGCCAGTCGGGGTGCCAGCGCGACAAGGGCGGCCGGTTCCGGGTGATGTCCTCGGCCGCCCAGATGACGCGCTTCTCGTCGACGGGCCGGGTGACGTCGTTGTCCGGGCAAAGGATATAGAAATCACCCTTGGCCATCCCGTCGATGAGCATGTCGATCACCTGTTCGGGCAGCCAGGCGCCAGCGGGCTTCTCCTGGTGGTGCACCCGGGTGAAGCCGGTATAGGTGAAACCCGGGATCAGCAGGTGGGCAGTGACCCGGCAGCCCGCGGTGTTCCTCAATTCGTGGGCCAGCGCCTCGGTCACGACCTTCACGCCGGCCTTGGAAACGTTGTAGGCGGTGTCGCCCGGCGGGCAGGTGATCCCCTGCTTCGAGCCGGTGCTGACGATCGCTGCGGCCCCGCCCTGGGCGATCATCCGCGGGGCGAAGACCTGAATGCCGTTGATGACCCCCCAGAGATTGGTCTCGAGGATCGCCTGCCAGCGGGCATGGTCGGCGAAGATCTGGCCGCCGCCTTCCCGGCCGGCATTGTTCATCAGCACCGCGATGGCACCGAAGCGGTCGTCGACCTGTGTGGCCAACATCTCGACGGCGGCCCGGTCGCCGACATCGCAGACCACCGGCAGCACTTCGGTCCGCCGCTCGAGCGCAGCGGCGACGGTGCGCAGTGCGTCGCGATCGACATCGACCAGCACGAGCTTCATGCCGGCATCGGCGAAGCGCTCGGCGGCCGCCAGACCGATGCCGCTCGCCGCTCCGGTGACGACGGCGACCCGGCCCCGAGCGATGGCTGGATGGGTTGACATGCGCGCACTCCCTCTGGCTCGACAGCTGCGCTGGTCTAGCAGAGGCTGGCGATGTTGCCGACCGGTGATGCGTCGGCGAAAGCGGTGGCGGTGCGCCTCAGCCGTCGCCGTCGACGTCCAGGTGTTGCGCCAAGAGATCGAGGCGGGCTTCGACCTCGTCGAGCAAGGCGACGAGATCGCAGCGCCGGGTTGCCGCCGCGTCGCTGTAGTCGAACAGGTCGGCCGACGGGTCACCGAGCAGGTCACCCGCGGCTCGATGGCACAGCTCGGCCCAGGCCACGAACAACGACGGACGCGGCTTGCTCGCCCGCAGAAAGGCGCCGTTCACGCAAAATCCCGTGGCGTCGTCGGCGAGCGGGTCGACCGGCGCCCCGCTGCCGTTGGCGGCTTCCAGCCCCTTGACGAGCGGCAGGCGACCGGTGATCAGCCGGCGGACGACGCGGATCGAGCGGCGCAGCTCGACGAAGTCGGCGGCGTCGAGCTGCGGCGCGTCGGCCTCCCTGGCATCGATTTCGAGGCGACACTCCAGACGGTTCTCGAAGCGGCCGACACCCGGGCCGACATCGGGGCGTCGGCCGCCTTCACTGTTCTCGATCTGCTTGGCGCGTGGCGTGCGACTTGACATGGTTCCGCGACTGGAAAATGGTCGATGCGCCCAGCAAGAGCATGACCAGGCGGGGTTCGGGCACGTGGTTAACGGTGAGTAACGGGATGCCCGAGCCGGGGGAGTCGGTCGCCGGCGAGCCGTCGGCAGCCGCGGTCGCCGCCGTCCTCGACCGTGTCCTGGCGAGCGAGGAGTTCGCCAACGCACCCCGGTTGCAGCGGTTTCTCCGCTACGTCGTCGAGGGTACCCTGGCCGGCCGGGCGCGCGAGCTGCGCGCCTACGCGATCGCCGTCGACGTGTTCGACCGACCGGCCGACTTCGACCCGCAGAGCGATTCGCTGGTCCGGGTCGAGGCCGGACGGTTGCGGCAGAAGCTCGCGGCCTATGCGGCGGCTGCGGGCAGCCAGGATCCGCTGCGCATCACCTTGCCCAAGGGCGGCTACGTGCCGGCGTTCGAGCCGCGCGAGGTGCCCGCACCGGCGCCGACACCGTCGAGCAAATGGCGGCGCTGGCTGCCGATGGCCGCGATGCTCGCCGTGATCGCCACGATCGCCGCCGGCAGCATCGTGCTTTGGCGGGCGGTGCTGCTCGACCAGGCGGCGACGTCCGACCCGGTGCTCGCGGGCCGGCCGGCGCCGGCGATCGGCGTGCTGCCGTTCACGGCCCTCGACGCGGACCCGGCAAGCGCCGCCACGACGGCGACCGCAGCGGCGGCACTGACGGCGCTGGTGACCGCCGATCTGGTCCGCTTTCGTCAGCTGTTCGTCCTCGCCGAGCGCAGTGCGGCGACCCTGACCGCGACCGCGGCCGATCCGATCCAGGCGGCAGCCGCGGCCGCGCTCGACTTCGTCGTCGACGGCACTGTCCGGCAGACCCCCGGGGGGCTGGTCGTCACGGCGAGCCTGATCGAGACGGCCGATGGTCAGGCGGTCTGGAGCGACAGCTTCAGCGAGCCGGAATCGGCGCGCGCCGTTCTCGACCTCGAGGACGAGATCGCGCGGGCGATCGTCACCGCCCTGGCGCAGCCCTATGGCATCCTCAGCCAGCAATTGACGCGCGCCGCCGACCAACGAGCCCTGCCGGACAGTCTCGCGAGCTATCGCTGCATCCTGCTCGCCGACCGCTACTACGCCAGCTATGCCGCCGCCGACTACGCGACCGCCTTGCAGTGCCTGAAGGCGGCGCTCGAGCGCGAGCCCGACTATGCGCATGGCTGGGCCTATCTCGCCTATCTCCTGCTCGACGACCTGCGCTACGGCTACGCCCGCGGCACTGCCGACCTCGACCTCCAGCAGGCGGCGGCGGCAGCGCGTCGCGCGGTGGCGCTCGAGCCCGAGAACGCGGTGGCGCAACGGGCACTTGCCGCCGTGCTGTTCACCGCCGGCGATGTCGCGGGCTTTCGCCGGCAGGCGGAACGGGCGCTGGCGCTGAACCCCAACGACAGCGACGCCTTGGCCGATCTCGGTGGCAAGCTCGCCTATAGTGGCGAGTGGGAGCGCGGCCTCGCGATGCGCGAGCGGGCGATGCAGCTCAATCCGGCACACCCGCCGGCCTACCACCTGCCCTTCGTCTTCGACGCGATCCGGCGCGGCGACGATGCTGCGGCCCTGGTTCTGCTCGACCGCATCGACCTGCCCGATTTTCTCATCAGCCGCCTGTTGCGCGCTGCGGTGCTCGGCCGGCTCGGGCCATCCGAGGCGACGACCGAAGCCGCCGAGGCACTGCTTGCCCTCGACCCCGAGGCCGCGGCCCGGGCGCGCGACTATCTCGGCTTCTGGAACATGGACGAGACGGTCGTCGAGGCCGTGCTCCAGGGCCTCGACCGCGCCGGCTTGAGTGCCAGCTAGACCGGTCGCCGTCGCTCCGCCCGGGCGCGCCGGGCCAGCCGGCAGTGCCGCCGGACGATCGAGCAGCGATGGTCGCGGCTATTCGGCGGCGACGAGCGTCGGCCGCGATCGGTGGCGGGCCCGCCAGACCGCGGTCGCCGCATCCGTCGCCGCGTCATCGTACTGGTAGGCGAGCTCGATGCCGATCCGGGCCCTTTGCCAGCTCTCCAGCGGCCGGCCCTCGGCCACCTCGAAGGCATCGAAGCCGACCCGGCGCATGAACGGGTACTGGTCGACCAGGACCTCGCCCACAGCACGGATCTCGCCGGCATAGCGGTAGTGCCGACGCAGCATGGCAGCGGCCGAGAAGGCGCGGCCATCGGCGAACTTGGGAAAGACCAAGGCGATCAGCTGGAGCCGACCGAGCCAGGGCTCGAGCGCCTCGACCGGCTCGTCGCTCTCGAGCCTGACGCCGAGCCGGCAGGCGCAGTGAAAGAGGAACTCGCCATCGTCTCCCTGCAGCCGGGCGAGTGTGACGATCTTCGCCTGCTGCGTCGGGACCGGCTGCTCGTCGGGGTAGAAGCGCCAGTCGTCCGTGATCCATTCGCCGTTCTTAAGCACGGGCATAGATGGCCTCCTTGAAGTGCTTGACGCCGACCCGGCGGAAGAAGTCGAGGAACCGCTCGTCCCGGCCGCGGCGGCCGTCGAGATAGACCCGAACGACGGCTTCCACCGCATCGACGATCTCGTCCGCGGCGAAGCCCGGCCCGATCAGCTGGCCGATCGCGGCGTTCTCGTCGGCCGAGCCACCCAGCGTGATCTGGTAGGATTCCACCCCCTTCTTCTCCAGCCCGAGAATCCCGAGATGGGCGACGTGGTGGTGGCCGCAGGCGTTGATGCAGCCCGAGATGTTGATGTGCAGGTCGCCCACGTCCTCCTGGCGGGAGAGGTCGGCGAAGCGGCGGCTGATGGCTTGTGCCACCGGGATCGAGCGGGCCGTCGCCAGGCTGCAATAGTCCATGCCCGGGCAGGCGATGATGTCGGAGACGAGGTTGAGGTTGGGGGTGGCGAGACCGGCCGCCTCGAGGCTCTGCCAGAGGGCGAAGAGGTCCGTCGTGCGGACGTTGGGAAGCACCAGGTTCTGCTCGTGCGCGACACGGATCTCGGCGAAGGAATAGCGCTCGGCAAGCTCGGCGACGAGGCGCATCTCGCCCGCCGTGGCGTCGCCCGGGATGCCGCCCATGGGCTTCAAGGAAATGTTGGCGATGCTGTAGCCCGGCACCTTGTGCGGCGCCACGTTGTGGCGGACCCAGCGGGCGAAGGCCTTGTCCTCGAAGAGATGCGCGAGATGCGCCGGGTCCCGCTCCAGCAGGGCTTCGTAGGCGGGCGGGGCGAAATAGGCCTCGATCCGGGCGACCTCGGCAGAAGCGAGCTCGATCGCCTCGTGGTGGTCGCCACGGGCGAACTCGGCCTCGACCAGCTCGCTGAAGGCATCGACGCCGATCTCGTGCACCAGGATCTTGATCCGGGCCTTGTACTTGTTGTCCCGCCGGCCGAAGCGGTTGTAGACGCGCATGATGGCGGTGACGTAGGGCAGAAGCTCGTCCGCCGGCAGGAAGCCGCGGATGGTCTTGCCGACCATCGGCGTGCGGCCGAGGCCGCCGCCGACGATCACCTCGAAGCCCGGTCCGCCCGCCTCGTTGCGGTGCATCCTGAGGCCGATATCGTGGACCTTGACCGCCGCCCGGTCGTGCGGCGCACCGGTGACCGCGATCTTGAACTTGCGCGGCAGGAAAGAGAATTCGGGGTGCAGGCTCGACCACTGGCGCAACAGCTCGCAGTGCGGCCGCGGGTCCTCGATCTCGTCCGCTGCGACGCCGGCATACTGGTCCGTCGTGACATTGCGGATGCAGTTGCCCGAGGTCTGGATGGCGTGCATCTCGACCTCGGCGAGGGCTTCGAGGATCGCCGGGACGTCGCCGAGCTTCGGCCAGTTGAACTGGATGTTCTGCCGCGTGGTGAAGTGACCATAGCCCTTGTCGAAGCGCTCGGCGATCAATGCCAGCCGGCGCAGCTGGCGCGCCGAGAGCACACCGTAGGGGATCGCCACCCTGAGCATGTAGGCGTGCAGCTGCAGGTAGAGGCCGTTCATCAGGCGAAGCGGCTTGAACTCCTCCTCGGTCAGGTCACCGCGCAGGCGACGCTCGACCTGATCCCTGAACTGGGCGGTGCGCTCGGCAACGAAGCGGGCGTCGAACTCGTCGTAGCGGTACATCACGAGGCTCCGAGGCTCGCCTGATGACCGAGATCGGGGCGGACGGTCGGGCCCCGCGTGCGCATCACCTCGCGATAGTGCAGCGGCATCACCCGCGAGCCCTCGCGGCGAACCTCGACGGCGTAGGCGCCGACGACGATGTTCATCGCTTCGGCCGCCGCCGCCCGCTGCTCGAGGACGGCGAGCGTCGCCTCGTCGTCGGCGACGCTGGCGAGGTCGACATTGGGGGTCCAGCCGTTGCCGGCGAGGAAGACCACGTCGCCGGCGGCGAGATGGTTGGCGGTGACGATCCTGGGCATCAGGCGGCCTTTTCGAGCTGGGTGGTGGACGGTGTTGCGGCCTGCGGCAGGGGGGCGACGCCGATGAAAAGCATGGCGGGGCCGGCGATGTTGGCGTCGGCGAGCACCCGGGCGAGCCGATCGAGCCTGCCGGTCGCCGTCTTCTGCGCGGGCAGCGAGGCGTTCTCGACGATGGTCACGGGCGTGGCGGGGTCGAGCCCGGCCTCGATCAGCCTGGATGCGAGGGTCGGGCCGGCTTTCACCCCCATGTAGACGGCGAGGGTCTGGCCAGCCGCGGCCAGGGCGCGCCAGTCGTGCTCGGCCGGCCCGTCCTTGGTCTGCCCAGTGATGATGGTCAGCGCCCGCCGCTTGCCGCGCTCGGTGATCGCCAGCCGGGCATGCGCGGCGGCGGCGAGTGCGGCGGTCACCCCGGGCACGATCTCGACCGTGATACCGGCGGCCTCGACTGCTTCGATCTCCTCGACGGCGCGGCCGAAGACGAGGGGATCGCCACCCTTCAAGCGAACCACGCGGTTGCCGGCCAGCGCCTCCGCGACGAGGATGGCGTTGATGGTCGCCTGGCTGGTGGACGGACCACCCGGCACTTTGCCGACATGGATGCGCCGGGCATCGCGGCGGGCGAGCTCGACGATGCGCGGATCGACCAGGCGATCGACGACCAGGACGTCGGCCGACTGCAGCGTACTGTGCGCCTTCAGGGTCAAGAGCTCGGGATCGCCGGGGCCGGCGCCGACCAGGGCGACGCTGCCGTGCTGCGCGGTTCCGGCGATGGCCTCCTCGACCAGGCCGGCCGCACGATCGCTGTCATCGGCGAGCACCGCCGCACTCGCCGGGCCGTCGAAGAAGCGCTCCCAGAAGGCGCGCCTGGCGCGGCCGTCGGCGAAGCGCTGGGCGATGCGCCGGCGGAGGTTGCGGGCGTATTCGGCGACCCGGCCGAGCTGTTGCGGGAGGTGCGCCTCCAGCATGGCGCGGATGCGGCCGACCAGGACCGGGGCAGCACCCTCCGAGCCGATGGCGACGACGACGGGGTCGCGATCGACGATGGCCGGGGTGATGAAGCTGCAGAGCTGCGGGCGGTCGATGGCGTTGACCGGGATGCCCCTGGCCCGGGCGGTGAAGGCGACGCGGGCGGCCAGGGTCAGGTCCTCGGTCGCGGCATAGACCAGCCGGCAGCCGTCCAGCTGATCGGGATGGAAGGCCGAGGCCAGCCACACCGCCCGGCCCTCGGCCACGGCTTCGCCGAGCTCGGGACAGAGCGTCTCGGCGACGAGGCGGATGCGGGCCGTGGTCTTGCCGAGCAGACGGAGCTTCTGCGCCGCCTGCTCGCCGCCGCCGACGATCAGCACGGGCTGGCGGTCGAGGTCGACGAAGATCGGGAAATAGCGCACGCGACACCTGCCTTTCACGGGCGGTTCAACGCCCCAGCGCGTGGCATTGTCTTATTTCACATCTGCATGTCAATTGAATTCATTTTTTACGCACATAAGATGTTATAACGTTTTCGCGATCGCGCGGACGACGGCCCAGCCGGCCTCGACATGCCGCCGTTCGGTGGTCGTCTGGCCGATCGAGAAGCGGATGGCGTAGCGGCCGTGGACGCGGGTCTGGGTCAGGTAGATGCGACCATCGTCATTGATTTTCTGCAGGAGATCGGCATTGAGCGTGTCGAGGGCGGCCGCGTCGGTCATGCCCGCTGGCTGGTAGCGGAAGGACAGCAGGGCCAGGCTCGGTGGCGAGGCCAGGACGAAATCGGGGGTGGCCTCGATCCACGTCGCGAGTTCGTCGGTGAGGGCGATATGCCGTCGCAGCATGGCCTGCAGGCCCGCGACGCCGTGGCAGCGGATCACGAACCACAGCTTGAGCGCGCGAAAGCGACGGCCGAGCGGGATGCCCCAATCGCGGTAGTCGATCACCTGGCCGGTTTGCCGCCCGGTGAGGTAGACCGGATTGACGGTGAGGGTGCGGATCAGTTCCTCCGGGCGACGAACGAAATGCGCCGCACAGTCGAAATTGACGCCGAGCCATTTGTGCGGGTTGGTGACGAAGCTGTCGACAGCCTCGATCCCGTCGATCATCCAGCGCCATTCCGGCAAGACGAGCGCGCTGCCGGCCCAGGCGGCGTCGACGTGGAGATAGACGCCGTGGCGCTCGGCGACCCTGCCGATGGCGGCCAAAGGATCGATGGCGCCGGTGCCGGTGGTGCCGAGCGTGGCGACGATGCAGGCGGGGACGATCCCGGCGGCGATGTCCGCTTCGATCAGGCGCTCGAGCGCCTCCGGGCAGAGGGCGAAGCGGGCGTCGGTCGGCACCTGGCGCAGCGCCCGCTTGCCGAGCCCAGCGATGCGGACCGCCTTCTCGACCGAGGAATGCGCCTCTTCGCTGCCATAGACGGCGAGCGGCGGGCAGTTGCCGAGGCCGGCGGCGTCGGCCTGCCAGCCGGTCGCCCGTTCGCGCGCGATGAGAATGGCGGCGAGCGTCGCCGAAGAGGCGCTGTCCTGGATGACGCCGTGCCAGCCCTCCGCGCCCGGCCTGGGCCCCAGCCCGAGCATCTGCGCCAGCCAGTCGAGAACGCGGGTCTCCAGCTCGGTGGCGGCGGGCGAGGTCTGCCAGAGCATGCACTGCGCCGCGAGTGTCGCGGTCAGCATTTCGGCGAGCACCGAGGCCGGGCTGGAATTGGCGGGGAAGTAGGCGAAGAAGCGCGGGTGCTGCCAGTGCGTGACACCGGGCATCACGATGCGCTCGAAGTCGCCGAGGATCGCCTGGAAGTCCTCAGGCTCGATGGGCGGGGTCTCGGGCAGTTGTACGGCGACCGCGCCCGGCTGCGCAGGTGAGCGGACCGGGCGCGCCTCGATCGTGGCGAGATAGTCCGCCATCCAGTCGGCGAGGCATTTGGCCTCCTGGCGAAAACGGTCGAGATCCATGGGCCCCCCAAAGCATCGGTGGGCTGGATTCTAGCAGCAGCGCGGCACCGGCGACAGGCTGGCCGTCGCCGGTGCCGGCATCGCGTCAGCCGGCTCAGCCGCGGTTGGCGGCGGGATTGATGGTTGCCTCGGCGGTGTCGCGAGCGATCTGGCGGATGTCGCAACGGGCGATGCCGATGTCGTCCAGGTCGCGGTCGCTCAGCGACTGCAGCTCGTCATAGGTCTGCCGATAGAGGCGGTAGGCGGCGAGGCGACGTTGCAGGCCGGCGACGACTG
This sequence comes from uncultured Geminicoccaceae bacterium, assembly GCA_964576715.1. Lineage (GTDB taxonomy): Bacteria > Pseudomonadota > Alphaproteobacteria > Geminicoccales > Geminicoccaceae > SLRI01. Next base: position 53,256 of record CAZNWE010000019.1, read on the forward strand.
CCTGCAGGCGCGAGGTCTCGTGGAGATCGCCACGCCAAGTGCCGGCGGTGCCGCCGACCGGAAAGACGGTTTGCGTGGTCATGATACAGGTCCTTGTTGTCTGTTGCAGTGCAACATTGCTGACGAGCGGGATATGGACCCGGCCGGACTCCCGCACCACGCGTGTTCTTGCAACGCAGCGTTGCTCTTCGAGATGATCCAGTGTCGGCCTCGCCGCGCCAGAGCAACGGTCGCCGCAGCACCGCCCTCACGACGATATGACCGCCCTTGAGGACCTCCGCCATTGGCCCCGCAGGCGGCCGGCGGGTAGAGGAGACTGGCCAAGGAGAATGTCCGCCATGCCACTCTTGTCCGATCGACCGTCAGCCTTGTCCAATGCCCGATTGCCGGCAGCCGCTGCGGCGCACTCGGCTGGCGGTGTCGCCGGCATGGTCCGCCACGGGCTCGGGCGCCTCGCCCGCCTCGCGTTCGGTCCGCCGCTGCCGGCGGCGATGCCGCAGCGCATCGCCGCCGCCATCGGTCGCGAGCAGGCGCGCAGCGAGATCCTGGTCAGCCTCATTCAGATCGCCGCGATCATCGGCTTCTTCTTTCTCTACAGCCTGACGCCCAAGGCGTTCCCGCCCGACGTGCCGTTCGAGCCGGTGCCGGTAGCACTTTGGGTCTATGCCGGGTTCACCCTCTGGCGCCTCTATCTTGCCATCGGCGAGCGCCTGACCCGGACGGTGCTCGCGTTTTCGGTGATCGTCGACATCACCGTCCTGATGGTCACCATCTGGAGCTTTCACGTGCAGTATGGCGCGCCGCCGGCGATCTATCTCAAGGCGCCGACCTTGATGTACGTCTTCATCCTGATCGCGCTGCGAACACTGCGCTTCGAGCCCGGCTTCGTCATCCTCGCCGGCATCAGCGCCGCGATCGGCTGGCTGACGCTGGTCGCCTACGCGATCTGGACGCAGGAAGGCATGTTGCTGACCCGCGACTTCGCAAAATACATGACGAGCTACAGCATCCTGATCGGTGCCGAGGTCGACAAGGTGGTCTCGATCCTCATGGTCACCGCGATCCTCGCCCTGGCCTTGCATCGGGCACGCAAGCTCCTGGTCCGGGCGGCGGTTGAGGGGCAGGCGGCGGCCGACCTCAAGCGCTTCTTCGCACCCGAGATCGCCGGGCGGATCACTGAGAACGAGGGCGAATTGATGGCCGGGAGCGCCGAGATGCGCGACGCCGCCGTCGTGTTCATCGATCTCCGAGGCTTTACGCGGCTGACCGAGCGGCTGCCGCCGGCCGACGTCATGCAGCTCCTCGGCGAATACCAGTCGCTGATGGCCAAGGCGGTGCGCGCCTCGGGCGGCAGCATCGACAAGTTCATGGGCGACGGCATCCTCGCCAGCTTCGGCGCGGTGCGGCCGAGCCAGCATTACGCGGCCGACGCGCTAGCAGCGATGGAGGCCGTGCTGGAGACCGGCCAGCGGTGGACGGCGGCCCGGCTGGCGCAGGGTCGGCCGGCCCCGGCCGTGGCGGCGGCAGTGACCACCGGCCCGGTGATGTTCGGCACGGTGGGCGATGCCGAGCGCCTGGAATACACGGTCCTCGGCGAGACCGTGAACCTCGCCGCCAAGCTCGAGAAACATTGCAAGACAGAGGCGGTGGCCGGCATCGTCATGGACGATACCTACCGCCTGGCCGAGGCGCAGGGCTTCGCGGCCGGGCTCGACTGGGAGCTGCGATCAGCCCGGCAGGTCGAAGGGGTCAGCCGCCCGGTCGATCTTCGGGTCTGCTGACCAGCCGCCCGCCAGCCTCCGGCAACGACCAGGCGCTGGGCCCACCGGCGCTCAGCACCCTGGCGCCGGGCCGCAATCGATCGATGTCGCTGGCTTCGGCAGCCGGCTCAGCCCACCTGCGAGGCGACGATCAAGGCGATGGCCGCCGCCACACCGGCGGCGAGGATGAGAATGCCGAAGTCGTAGAGACGCATGCGCTTGGTCCACCCGTGGCAGTTCGGTTCGACAATGCCTACGCATTCGCTTGCCGGTTGTCCATCGCTCAGCACGCTCGACGGTGCCGGGCTGGCGTGGCCGTCGGCCGTCTTGTGCCGCGCCCTGGCCACCCCACCTCATGTTGCAACGCACCATGCCCGAGCGAACGGAGGAGAGATGGCGAAAGCGGCGGTGGCAGGCGGGCGGCGCGGCACCGTGAGGCAGGCCGGGGCCGGTCGCCCGGCGACGACCGAGCCGGCGATCGGCCGGCGGCTGTTGCCGCGCTACACCCAATACGACCGCTTGTGGCATGCCGGCCAGGCGAAGCTCACCGCCGGCATATCGCTGCCGGCGGTCGCCGCCGCCTGGAGCGACTGGACCTCGCATCTGGTCAACGCGCCGGGCCGTCAGCTCGAGCTCGGTCAGGCCGCCCTGCATGCCGCCTGGCAGTTCTGGCTGTTCGCCGCGCGGGCGGCGAGCGGCGGCAGCAGCGAACCGTTCCCGCCGGAGGGCGACGATCCGCGCTTCACCGATCCGGCTTGGCACCGCTTCCCCTTCAACGTCTATGCCCAGGGCTTTCTCGCGACCCAGGCGTGGTGGGCGGCGGCGACCACCGAGTTGCGCGGGGTGACCGAGCAACACGAGCGGCAGGTCAGCTTTATGGCGCGCAACGCCCTCGATCGCGTGGCCCCCTCCAATTTGCCCTGGACCAATCCCGAGGTGCTGGAGCGGACGCTGGCCGAGCAGGGTCGCAACCTGATGCGCGGCTTCGATCACCTGACCGAGGACTTCGAGCGGTGGCTCGCCGGCCAGGGCCCGGTCGGCAGCGAGGCGTTCGAGGTCGGCCGCAACATGGCGACGACCCCCGGTCGCGTGGTGTTTCGCAACGACCTCTTCGAGCTGATCCAGTATCGACCACAGACCGATACGGTCTATCCCGAGCCGATGCTCATCGTGCCGGCCTGGATCATGAAGTACTACGTGCTGGATCTCGAGCCCGGCCGCTCGTTCATCGCCTACCTGGTGGCCAAGGGGCACACCGTCTACTGCATGTCCTGGACCAATCCGGGGCCGGCCGAAGCGGAGCTCAGCCTCGACGACTATCGCCGGCTCGGGGTGATGGCGGCGATCGACGCCGTCTCGACCATCCAGCCCGAGCCAAAAATCCACGCCGTCGGCTACTGCCTTGGTGGGACGATCCTGGCAATCGCCGCCGCCACCATGGCGCGCGACGGCGACCGGCGCCTGGCCTCGATGAGCCTCCTCGCCGCGCAGACCGACTTCAGCGAGGCGGGCGAACTGATGCTGTTCATCGACGAGAGCCAGATCGCCTATCTCGAGGACATGATGTGGGAGCAGGGCTATCTGGATACCGAGCAGATGGCCGGCGCCTTTCGCCTCTTGCGCTCGAACGACCTCGTCTGGTCGCGAATGGTTCGCCAGTACCTGATGGGCGAGCGCGAGGAGATGCACGCGCTGATGGCCTGGAACGCCGACGGCACCCGGATGCCGGCGCGGATGCACAGCCAGTATCTGCGCGCACTGTTCCTGGAAAACCGCTTGAGCCGCGGCCGCTATGCGGTTGACGGTCGCGCGATCGCGCTCACCGATATCCGCATCCCGATCTTTGCGGTGGGGACCGAGAAGGATCACATCGCACCCTGGCAATCGGTCTACAAGATCCGCCTGCTGACCGACGCCCCGGTGACCTTCGCGCTCACCAATGGCGGTCACAATGCGGGGATCGTCAGCCCGCCGGACCATCCGCACCGGCATCATCGCATCGCCACCATGGCCGCCAACGCGATCTACGAGCCGCCGGAGCAGTGGTATGTCGGCACCGCACCCGAGCCCGGCTCGTGGTGGCTGCCGTTTCAGGCCTGGCTCGCCGAGCACAGCGGCGAGCGGGTAGCGCCGCCGCCGATCGGTGCCCCGGAGCATGGCCTGCCGCCGCTGGACGAAGCGCCCGGGCGCTACGTGCTCGAGCGTTAAGCCTCCGCCCCGGCAAGCATGTCGAACTATAACAAGAGATCACGTCTTCGCGATTACTAATGCTCCACAAACGCTTTTTTGAAATAAGTGTGATCCTTGTGACGTTCGCTACATTGTATTAGTACAAATTCGCGGATGCTCGCCTTGTCGACCAAGCGACACGGGAGCCTGCCATGCAACGCCGACACGTTGATGCCAAGACGATCGCCATCCGGCTCTGGGCCAGTGCCGCGCAGCTTTGGTCGCCGC
>CAZNWE010000020.1:0-8714 GCA_964576715.1 uncultured Geminicoccaceae bacterium
GTGCTGCGCACTGGGTCCAGGTTTCGTGCTGCGCACTGGGTCCAGGTTTCGTGCTGCGCAGTGGGCGCGACGGTCACCCGGCAAACTGATCAGCCGCCCTGCTTGTTCCGGGCTCCGTCCTTTTTTGTCGCGACCGGTTCGGCTTTGTGACCTAGAGCGGGCGCTGTGCGGTCGTCCTCGTCCGGCGGCGTAGGCTCGACCAGTTGGCCAGCTTCGGGTACAAAGTTGGTTGGCGTGCGCCGCCCGGCATCGCGAGATCGTTCTCGGGCATAATCGCCCGGGCCGGTCTTCCGCGGCCACGCAGATGCAGCCAAAGCCGACGAGCAGCAGGATGACGAGCCCACCGCCCATGGCAACGACCGAGCCCTCGTCCGCGGTGACGGGAATACCGACCGACATCGGCCGGACAGGCGACGCTGCTCGGCCGACCAGGAAGGCCCGTCGTCCCGGGAAGGCTCGTCGTCAGAGCCCGCCGCCGCAGCCACGGGATCGGGGTATCGGCCGGTGAGGCGACCCGCGGTCGGCGCGCTGCTGGTCGCAGCCGTCATGCTCGGCGGCGCCGCCATCGTGCGCGCGGATACGCTGCTCCTGCAACAGAGCCTGCCCGGCGGGGTCGCCGGCACGTCGTTCCTCCTGGTGGATCGGGGCCGAATCGGCCATGTGACGGCGCGCCGGGACGAGACCCTCGCCCACAAGGTCACCATTTGGCTGGCGACCGAGCCGCCGGTCGAGCTCTCGCTCGCCTGCAACGACGAGGCGATCACGCGCCAGCTAATGGAAGCACTGCGCCAGGGTGGCGTCGCGACGCTCGACATCACCGGCCGCTGCAGCCTCTGAACCGGGATGGTGGTGCGGCACCGCCGGCCGGCGGCCAAGCTCCCGCTGCCTCGCAGCCTGTTGCGCCGCCTGCTCGGCCGCCTGGCGCGCTGGACGTTCTTGTTGCTGGTCGTGCTGCCGCTCGCCCTGCTCCTCGCCTATCGCTTCCTGCCGCCCCCGGTGACGCCGTTGATGCTGATCCGCGCGGTGCAGGGCCACGGCCTCGACTACCGCTTCCGGCCGACGCGCGAGATCAGCCCGCATTTGGCCCGGGCGATGATCGCGTCCGAGGACAACCTGTTCTGCGAGCATCGCGGCTTCGATCTTCAGGCGCTCAGGACTCAGCTCGAACGGGCGAGTGCCGGCGAGCGGCCGCGCGGTGCGAGCACCATCACCCAACAGCTGGCGAAGAACCTGTTCCTCTGGCCGGGCCGGGACATCGGTCGCAAGCTGCTCGAGGCTTGGCTCGCCCCGCAGCTCGAGCTGGTCATCGGCAAGCGGCGCATCCTCGAGCTGTACGTCAACGTGGTCGAGCTGGGCCCCGGCATCTACGGGGCGGAGGCGGCCGCCCGACACTGGTTCGGCAAGCCGGCCGCCGAGCTCGGCGAACGGGAGGCGGCACGGCTCGCGGTGATCCTCCCCGCACCCCTCGCCCGGCAGCCGACCGGCGATTGGGCGACAGAGCGGAGTGCTGTGATCCACAAGCGGATCGGCCAGCTCGGGCCGCTGCTCGACTGTGCCCCTTGAGCGCCATTGTCTTGCCGCCGCCCCGCTGCCCGTCCGTCCCCTGCCGTCCGTCCCCTGCCGTCCGCCTCCTTGCCGGCGGCGCGACCATGCCACAGACTTGGCGATATCCCAGCACGGCTCGGAGCCCGCTTGACGACCGATCCCTCCCTCGACCTCGACCGCCGCACCGGCTGGCCCGCCGATCTGCGGGTGCTGCTCGACCGGCATCCGCGCGCCAGCTGGCCCGAGCATCCCAATCTGGGCGCCCTTTGTCGTTTTTGGCTCGAGCGGCACACGAAGTTCCGCGAGCTCGCCGCCGCCCTGGCCGAAGGCGCGGCGACGTTGCGCGAGGGCCACCTCGATGCCGCCGCCTTCCAGCCCTGGTTCGCGCCGCGGATGCGGTTCTTTTTGCAGCAGCTGCACCACCATCACCTGATCGAGGACCGCCAGTATTTCCCGGTGTTCATGGCAGCCGAGCGCCGGCTGGGCCGTGGCTTCGCGGTGCTGGAGGCGGATCACGGCACCATCGACCGGGCGATCCGCGAGCTGGCCCGGGCGAGCGACGGCCTGCTCGCGGCGCTGCGATCGCCGCCGACCGACCTGCCGGCGGCGACGGCCGGCCTCACGACTGTCCTGCCCGCATTTCTCGTGCGGCTCGAGCGGCACCTGGCTGACGAGGAGGACCTCGTCATTCCATTGATCCTCGAGCGCAGCGAGGCCGGCCTCGGCGTCGCCTGACGGCTTGACCGGTCACGCCCGGCCGCTAGTTCCAAAAGCATGACGGATTGGCGGATCGACGACCGGCTGCTGCTCCCCGAGCCCTTGACCGGGGCCCGGCCAGTGCGTTTCGAGCATCAGCATTGGCAACGCCTCGACCGCGCCGAGGGCGAACTCGAGATCGGCTACGACGCGGCCGACCGGCCGGTGCGGATCGAGTACCACTGGAAGCGCTATTTCAGCCGCGCCAACCCGGCCGCGGCCGACGTCTACACCGCCGAGCTCTGGGTGCGCGAGCGGACCAACGGCTGGCTCTACATGGTCCTGCCAGGGCAGGCCGGCCTGGTTTCGGTGCCGCACGCCCCTTTACGTGCGCTCCTGCAGGAGCATCTCAACATCGACATCGGCGACTGAGCGGGGAGACGGTCATGTGGTTCGCAAAAAAGCAGGTCATGGAGCTGCCGACGGCGGCGGCGGCGCTGCCGGGGCGGGACAGCCGGCCGTTCGCGCTCAGTGGCCGGCACGTGGTGCTGGGCACGCCGATCGAGGGGCCCTATCCCGCGGGGTCGGCGCTGGTCCTGTTCGGCATGGGCTGTTTTTGGGGGGCCGAGCGGCGGTTCTGGGAGCAGCCCGGCGTGATCACCACGGCGGTCGGCTATGCCGGCGGCCAAACCCCGCACCCCACCTATGGCGAGGTGTGCACCGGCAGGACCGGCCACAACGAGGTGGTGCTGGTCGTCTATGATCCGCGAAAGGTCGGTTTCGCCGGGCTATTGAAGGTCTTTTTCGAGAGCCACGACCCGACCCAGGGCATGCGCCAGGGCAACGACGTCGGCACCCAGTACCGTTCGGCCATCTACACCACTACCGACGCGCAGCTGGCACTCGCCGGCAAGACGGCGGCAGCCTATGGCGAGGCGCTGGCAGCGGCGGGCGGCGGTCCGCTCACCACCGAGATCAGGGCCGCACCGCCCTTCTATTTCGCCGAGGACGAGCACCAGCAATATCTGGCGAAGAACCCCTGGGGCTATTGCGGCCTCAAGGGCACCGGTGTCACTTGCCCGGTGCCGACCGCGGCAGCCACCGACACGGCGTCCCCGAGCCCATCCACCGGCACTGCACCCATGACGACGGCCTGAGGGACTGGTAAACCGCTTCGGTCACCGCCACCGGAGTAGATCGGCCGATGTCCATCATTCAGCTGCTCGCCGCCCGCATCGACCAGGCGCTCGGCCGCGAGCCCGCTGATCTCGTCGTCAAGAACGCGCGACTGTTGAACACGGCGACCGGGCGGGTCGAGGGGCCGATGGACATCGCGATCTCCGGCGAGGTCGTGGTCGGCACGCATGGCGTGTACGAGGGCCAGCGCGAGTTCGATGCGCGGGGCCGGATCGTCGCACCCGGCTTCATCGACACCCACGTCCACGTCGAAAGCTCGATGGTGCTGCCGGCCGAGTTCGAGCGGGGTGTCTTGCCCTGCGGCACGACCACGGCGATCTGCGACCCGCACGAGATCGCCAACGTCGTCGGCCTCGACGGCATCCGCTACTTCATCGAGGCCAGCCGGCAGCTGGCCATGACCTTGAAGGTCAATCTCAGCTCCTGCGTGCCGGCGACCGACCTGGAGACCGCCGGTGCGAGGATCGAGGCGGACGATCTGGCGGCGCTGATGGACGACCCGGCGGTGATCGGCCTCGCCGAGCTGATGAACTTTCCGGGCGTGGTCCACAAGGACCCGGGCATGCTGGCCAAGCTCGAGCGCTTCTTCGGCCGGCACATCGACGGCCACAGCCCGTTGCTCGGCGGCTCCGAGCTCAACGCCTATCTCGCGGTCGGGGTCTCGACGGAGCACGAATGCACCAGCCTCGAGGAGGCCCTGGAGAAGCTCGCCAAGGGCATGCACATCCTGTTGCGCGAGGGCTCGATCGCCAAGAACGTGACCACGCTGGCGCCGCTCCTGACCGATGCCACCTGGATGCGCTGCGCGTTCTGCACCGACGACCGCAACCCTTTGGAGATCCGCGAGGAAGGCCATATCGACCACGCCATTCGCCTGGCGATCCGCGCCGGCGCACCGGTGATCCCGGCCTACCGGGCGGCGACCCTGGGTGCCGCCACGGCGTTCGGCCTCGGCGACCGGGGGCTCGTCGCCCCGGGCAAGCGTGCCGATCTCGTCGTACTCGACGACCTCGGCGAGGTCCGGGTGGCCGAGGTGATCGTCGGCGGCCGCCCGGCCGCCGAGGCCCTGGCCGAGCCGCGGCCGCACCCGAGCCCGCCCGGCTATGGCAGCGTCCGGCGACCGCCGGTCGAGGCGGCCGAGCTCACCCGCGACGGCAGCCGCCGCGTCCCGGTGATCGGTGCCCTGCCGTTCTCGCTGCTCACCGATCATCTGGAGGCGGTGCCCGACGGGGACCCAGGGATAGCCCGACTCGCGGTGCTCGAGCGGCACGGGGTCAACGGCAATATCGGCAAGGGCTGGGTCAAGGGCTTCGGCCCGATCAAGGGTGCCATCGCCACCTCGATCGGCCATGACAGCCACAATCTGATCACCGTCGGCGACAACCCGGACGACATGGCCGCCGCCGCCAACCACCTGATCGCGATTCAGGGTGGTGCGGTGGTCGTCGCCGGCGGCAAGATCCTCGCCGAGCTGCCGCTGCCGGTGGCCGGGCTGATGTCCGACCAGAGCCTCGCCTTCATCGACGAGCGGCTGGTCAAGCTCCGCGCCGAGGCCCGGGCCATTGGCTGTTCCCTCGAGGAGCCGCTGTTGCAGCTCGCCTTCCTGCCCCTGCCGGTGATCCCGCATCTCAAGCTGACCGACCGCGGCTACGTCGCCGCCGGGCCCGAAGGCCTGCGACTGCTCGACGACTAGGCGGGCCACGGTGGTGGCCGACGGCACGGCTCGCCGCCGTCAGCCGAACAACAGCCGCGCCGCGACGTAGATGCCGCCCCACAAGGCCAGCGAGGCGCCGCCGACGAACAGGGTGGTAGCGGGCATCGACCAGCGTTCTTCGTTGCCCTGCCGTTCGCTCGCCGTGGCGATCACCACGCGGTCGATGCTCTGGACTTGCTGCTGCACGGGGCCATCTCCGCTCGTTGTGCCGAATGCCGTCGCGACACCTTGGCAACACCCGGATGATGCCCCCGAGGCCCTAAGAATTCGTTAACGGCCGAGCATTTTTCGAACCGGACCTCGGGCTGCGCCAGGAGCGACCGTCTTGAGCGCTTTCGTCGATATCGTGCTGCCGGTCTTCGCCCTGCTCGGCATCGGCTACGGCGCGGCGAAGCTCGGCTATTTCGACCCGGCGGCAACCCGGGCACTCTCCCGCTTCGTCTTTCAGTTCGCCTTGCCGGTCATGCTGTTCGCCAGCCTTGCGGCCCAGGGCCGGCCGGCGGACTTCGCCCCGAGCTACCTCGTCGCCTTCTTCGCCGGGGTCGTCGTCAGTGCGACCGCGGGTGCGGTTCTCGCCCGCCGGCTCGGCCGCAAGGGCTGGCGGGACCGGGTGGTCGCCGGCTTCTCGGCCGGCTACGGCAATGTGATCCTGCTCGGTATCCCGCTCGTCCTGCAGGCCCTGGGCGACGCCGCAAGCCTGCCGCTCTTCGTGCTGGTCAGCTTCCACGGGCCCGTCTTGATGACCCTGGTGACCGTGCTCCTGGAGCGCGATGCCGGCGGCACCTCGGCCCGGCGACGTCTCGCGGCGACCGGCAAGGGCCTCGTGCAGAACCCGATCCTGATCGGGCTCCTCGGCGGGCTGCTCTTCGGGGTCGCCGGCTGGTCGCTGCCGGGTCCTGTGGCGGCGAGTGCGGAGCTGCTCGGCCGCGCCGCCCTGCCGACCGCGCTCTTTGCCATGGGTGCCTCGCTGGCCGGCTACCGGATCACGGGTGCGCTCCGCCTCGCGGTCGCCATCGTCCTCTTGAAGACGGTACTGCAGCCGCTCGTCGTCTGGCTCCTGGTCGACTACCTCTTCGCCATTGCGCCGCCCTGGTCGGACACCGCCATCCTCCTCGCCGCCATGCCGACCGGCGTCAACGCCTATCTCTTCGCCGCCCGCTATCAAAGCGCCGAGGCCGAGGCCGCCAGCAGCATCCTGCTCGCGACCGCTTTCTCCCTGCTCACGGTCTCGGTGATTCTCGCCCTGCGGCTCGGCTGACCAGCAGCACCACGGGCCGGCCGGGACGGCGAAGACTGGGCGAAACCGCGCCGGCGCGCGAATATCGGAACTGGCCGACGGCGCCGCTGGAGCGCGCGCTCGGGCAACGGCTGCCGGACCTCGCCGGTGCGCTCGGAGCCGGTCCGAGATCGAGCGGCCGGGCCGCTGCCTGCCCGACCATGATCCGGCCGACGACACGGGCGAGCATCGTCCCCGGCGATCTCCGTTGCGGCAATCGTCTCTTGCACCCGGCCGAGCCGCACGTCCTCGTGGAGCTGCACTGGGGATTCTCAATGCTCGGCCGTCCGCTGGCCGACCGGGCCCACAGCGGCGTGGCGCGGCACTCGGCGACCGTGGCCGGAGCCGAGTTCGAGACGGGCAAGGGGCGGCTCGCCAGGACCGCATGCTAGCTGACCGCCCGCTATCTGCTCAGGTAGGTGCGATGCGGCCGCTCGAGGCCGCCGGTTCTTCGCCGTTCCGCATGCGCGGCCATCGCGGCCGCGAGCTCGTCACGCTCCTCGCAACCCCGGGGGCAAAGCGCGATCAGCCGGTCGAGCAGCCGGTCGGCGGCCGCGACGTCGTCCTCGACAAGATGCAACTCGCCCCAATACTCGAGCGCGCCCAGATGCCCGGGATGGAGCCCGAGCGCGCGGGCGTAGTGCTGGTGCGCCTCGCTGTAGCGGCCGAGCTTGCGGCTGGTGAAGCCGAGCAGATTGTGGATGTCGGCGTTGTCGGGCTGCAGGCGGGCGGCCTGCTGTAGCAAGTGACGGGCATAGGCGTGGTCGTCGACGTTGATCCGGGCTCTCGCCTGCAACAGCAGGATCGACGCCCGGCCGGCTTCGTCAGGCTCGACATCGACCGCCCCGAGCGGTGCCGCGAGGAGGGTGACAAGAGCAGCCACCAGTGCCGCGACGAGCCTGCCGAAACCCATCAATCCGCCCGCTCCACAAAAGGATCATCCATGGCGTCTGCCCTGGCGTCGTCTTGGTGGCGATCGCCCGACGGACGCCGGTGACGGCGCGGCCGAGCCATGAGGCACGACACGTTCCTGACCACAAGGGCAGCCAACCACGTGCCCTTGACCCCGCTTGCTTGCGTCGTGCGGTCGAGCTAGTGCCGCAAAAGTTGGCCGTGGTCCAGGGCTCGCGGCGGCTGCCCGAGGCCGGGTCCGGGGCTTGCTGCCGGGCGAGACTGGCGTCGCTCGAGGTGCCCGAGCTTCGCGTCTGCGCCACGCGGCCGAAGACGGCGAGCGGCGAGATCGATGAATGGCGGCCGCGCGAGATCGTTGATCGGGGCCGAGCCCGACGAGCCGCCGGCGGGCTCGGTGCTGCTAGCGATCCGCCTACGCGGCCGGCTTCGAGGCTCCGGCATGACGCAACGCCGCGTCGACGGTGCTGCGCAGATCGGCGGCCGACACCGCGCCGGCATCGGCGCCAACGGCCTGCCAAGCCTCGGCATCCTCGCTGAACAGCCGACCGGCAACCATCACCGCCAGTTGCGGGTTGCACGAGGCGGCGCGGGCCTGGGCGATGGTCTGGGTCAATCTCGGCAACCAGTGCTCGCGTCGAATGACACAGCTCAGGCCGAGATCGAGGACGTCGAACCACTGCCCGGCGAGCATCTGCTCGAGTTCGCCTGTTCCATTCGGGTGCTCGCAGTCGACGGCGAGCCCGATGAGCCACAACACCTCCCGGTCCAGGGCCGCCCCAAGGTGATGGGTCTCGCCCGGCAGTGGTGCGACGAGCACGGAGGGCGGCTTGCCCTGACCGGCAAGGCCCGTGGCCGGCACGTCGTGCATCGTGTAGAGTGCTGCCTGCAGCGTGCCGAGGGCCAAGGTGACGTCGAGTTCGCTGCAGCTGTCCGCCGTCAAGCGATCGCCGAGCAGCCGGGCGGAGGCCTGAAACAGGTCGGCGCAGGCGACGGCGGTCCAGCCGAACGGGCGGGCGATGGCCACGATCCGCTCGATCTCCTCGGGGATACTGTAGCTCGGGGCGAGCAGCACCTGAACGACCCGTTCGGCAGCTGCTGCCTGGGCCGGGTTCGGCATGCCGGCCTGACCAGGGAGGTGGCGGCGGCGCAAGGTTGGCAGGACGTCACGGCGGATGATCTGCTCGAGCACGGCACGACTTTCCTGAGGCGACGCCTCTTTGGCACGCGATTTGAAGCATTGCCAGCACGCAGGTTGCGCGCTCAGCACCGGCTCGGCCTGCCGCGCCGCAGGTGGTCGGCCGTTGGTCATGTGGCCGGCGGCCGGCAGATTGCCCGGCGGCGCCACGGGCGCGCCGATCGATGTGCCATTCACCG
>CAZNWE010000020.1:8814-18634 GCA_964576715.1 uncultured Geminicoccaceae bacterium
CGATGTGCCATTCACCGATGTGCCATTCACCGATGTGCCATTCACTGGCGTCGGCTGGTCCAGCGACCCGGTTTGCAGCAACTGTCGGACTTGGGCGCAAGGTGGTCGGAGCCACGGCAGGAACCCGTCACCATCAAGCGCCGTGCGGCAGCCGCACGGCGCCTGCGAGCCGCAGGGAGCCGATTGCCGCGGCGCGGCGGCCAGGGTCAGCGCGGCGAGGCCGCACCATTGCGCGATCGGCCCGATCACGGCCAGCGGCAACTGGTCCATCGACGTCACAGCAAACGGTGCAGCAGGTTGCAAAGGACTATGCGGCCCTCTGGCGCCCATCACGCATCCTCGCTTCGCTCAGGCGGGCCCCGATCAACGCCCCGCCGCTGTCGACCTGTCAATGCCACGTGCGACCACGTGACAACAACGTCATGATGCTGTCTTGGCTCCCGATTCGAGTCAAGCCCGCGAGGTGCGACGCTTTGCCGGTCCGCGGCAATCGGGCCACCGCCCGACCGACCTTCGTCGCGGCGGGAACGTCGCCGCTAGCTGACTGGCGGTCGGGACGCCGCGCCGGGTACGACGACCGCCAGGGCCAGCGGCCGTATCTCGATGTCGAGCGGGGTTTCGAGCGCCAGTTCGCCGTCGACATTGACCCGTCGCGGGCGTGTCGTCTCGAGCCGCAGCCGGCGGCCCTGCAAGCGGAACAGCTGCGCGCTCCCGGCACCTCTGAGCTTCAACGCCGCGAGTAGCTGGAGCAAGCGAAAGACCGGCCCCTCGCGGAGCGCGTAGAGGTCGAGAACACCGTCTCCGATGGTGCCGGTCGGCCGCGGCTCCAGGCCACCACCGTGGAACCGGCCGTTGACCACGGCGAGATGGACGAAACTGCCTCGATGCCGGATCCCGTCGCAAGTGATCTCGACGCCGAACGGGCGCATGCGCCGCCAGGCGAGATAGGCAACGCGCGGGTAGTTCATCACACCGAGCCAGCGCTTGGCCTCGCCGCGGTGCAGGGCTGCGACCGCGGCACCGTAGCCGATACTGGCCGCGTTGAGGAACGGCCGGCCGTTGGCCGAGCCGAGATCGATCCGCCGCACGGGCCCCTCGGCAACCAGGCGCAGTTGCGCGTCGCGGTCCGCCGGCAGGTCCAGATTGCGCGCCAGGTCGTTGGCGGTGCCGAGCGGGATGACGGCGAGCGGCACGTCGACGTCGAGCAGGGCCGGCAGGGCCGCGGCCACCGAGCCGTCGCCGCCGGCGATGACGATGCGGTCGACCGTGGCCCCGGTCTTGCGGATCAACGCGTGCAGGGCGTCGATACCGTCGGGCGTGGCGAAGGTGACCTCCGGGCCGAGCGCCTCGAGCTTCGCCACGAGGTCGCTCGCCTGTTCGCCACTTCGCGCCCGCGGGTTGCCGATCAGCAGCAGACGCCGACGATCAGCGGTCCGCTCGGCCATAGCCTCCGCCGGTCGGTGTCTGGATGGCGAAGACCTCGCCGGCGGCGAGCTCCGTGGCGGCACAACCCTCGAGCCTTTCGGTCTTGCCGTCCGCCCGCTCGACCCATTGGTCGCCGCACTGGCCGGGCTCGCCGCCGGCGAGGCCGAAGGGCGGCACCTTGCGGTGGTTCGACAAGAGTGCTGCCGCCATCGGTTCGAGGAAGCGGATGCGGCGAAGGGTGCCGTCGCCGCCCTTGTGGCGGCCGTTGCCGCCCGAGCCTCGGCGGATGCGGTGCTCCTCGAGCAGGACGGGGTAGCGCCATTCGAGGATCTCGGGGTCGGTGAGCCGCGAGTTGGTCATGTGGGTGTGCACGGCCGCGGTGCCGAGATGGTCCGGCCCGGCACCCGAACCGCCGCAGATCGTCTCGTAGTACTGGTAGGTGGCATTGCCAAAGGTGAAGTTGTTCATCGTACCCTGTGCCGCGGCCAGGACGCCCAACGCCCCGAAGAGCGTGTCGGTACACCACTGCGAGGTCTCGACATTGCCGGCACAGACAGCGGCCGGATGCTTGCAGGCGAGGATCGAGCCTTCGGGGATGATGAGGTCCAAGGGCTTCAGGCAGCCGTCGTTCAAGGGGATGTCGTTGTCGACCAGGGTTCGAAAGACGTAGAGCACGGCCGCCCGGGTGACGGCGGCAGGGGCATTGAAGTTCCAGCCCTGCTGCTCGCTGGTGCCGGTGAAGTCGATTGTCGCGGAACGGTGCTGCTGGTCCACCGTGACCTTCACGGTGATCACCGGGCCCTGGTCGTGGGCGTAGGTGTAGCTGCCGTCCGTCAGCCGGTCGACGACCCGGCGCACGCTCTCTTCGGCATTGTCCATCACGTGCGCCATGTAGGCCTGGACGGTCTCGATGCCGAACTGGCCGACCATGCGATCGAGTTCGGCTGCCCCCTTCGCACAGGACGCCACCTGCGCCTGCAGGTCGGCGATGTTCTGGCGCGGGTTGCGCGCCGGGTAGGGACCGGATTCGAGGAGGGCCTGCACCTCGTCGTGGCGAAAGCGGCCTTCGGCGACCAGGTGGAAATTGTCGAAGAGCACCCCTTCCTCGTCGATATGCTTGCTGAAGGGCGGCATCGAGCCCGGGGTGATGCCGCCGATATCGGCGTGGTGGGCCCGCGACGCGCTGTAGAACAGGACCTCTCCGCCCTCCCCCTCCATGCCTGGGCTGAACACCGGCATGACCACGGTGACGTCGGGCAGATGCGTGCCGCCGTTATAGGGGTTATTGAGGGCAAAGACGTCGCCTGGACGCATGGTGCCAGCGCGCAGGCGGATGATGGTGCGGACGGATTCGCCCATCGAGCCCAGATGCACCGGCATGTGCGGGGCGTTGGCGATCAGCCCGCCCTCGGCATCGAACACCGCGCAAGAGAAGTCGAGGCGTTCCTTGACGTTGACCGAGTAGGCGGTGTTCTGCAGCGTGACGCCCATCTGCTCGGCGATGGTCATGAAGAGATTGTTGAAGATCTCGAGCAGGATGGGATCGCAGCTGGTGCCCAGCGCCACCCGGTCCGGGAGATTTTCGGTCCGGGTCAGGACGACATGGTCGCGGGCTGTTACCTTCAGCGACCAGCCGGGCTCGACCACGATGGTGGTGGTGGCACCGGCGACGATGGCGGGGCCGGCGAGACGACAGCCGGGTGGCAGGTCCTCCCGGCGGTAGACGCCGGCCCGATGGCGCTCCGCCGGCTGGTGCGGCGCGCTCGTGGTGAAGATCGTGGTCTCGCCGACCGGTTCGGGTGCGGCGTCCGAGAGGGGCCGTTCCGGCTCCTCGATGTCGGCCATCAGGCCGATGCCCTCGAGGGTCAGGGTCTCGACCACGAGGTCGCGGCCCTCGACGGTGAAGCCGTAGCGGGATTTGTGCTCGCGCTCGAAGGCCTCGCGCATCGCCTCGGCGGCAGCGAGCGGCACCTCGATCGAGGTGTCGGTGCCGGCATAGCGGACGTGCACCCGGGGCAAAAGGCGCGTCTGTTCCTCGCTCACCCCCTGCTCCTCGAGTTCGGCCCGGGCATCCTGAGCCAGTGCCGTCCTGGCGTCGTCCAGCACCGTCTCGACCTCGGGCGTCAGGGTCTGGTCGATGGCGCGCTGGCGGATGACGCGGATGTCGGCGAGGCCCATCCCATAAGCGGAGAGCACCGAGGCGAAGGGGTGGATCTGCACACTTTTGATGCCGAGGAGGTCGGCCACCTGGCAGGCGTGCTGCCCCCCTGCCCCGCCGAAGCAGACCAGCGTGTAGTCCTGCACATCGATGCCGCGGGCGATCGAGATCTCCTTGATCGCGTTCGCCATGTTGTCGTTGGCGATGGCCAGACAGCCCTGCGCGATCTCTTCCGGCGTCCGTTTGGTGCCGGTCGCCTGTTCGGCCTCGGCGGCAAGCTCGGCGAAACGCTTCTTGACCACCTCGGCATCGAGCGGCTGGTCGGCATCGGGACCGAAGACGGACGGGAAGAACGCGGGCAAGAGCTTGCCGACCATCAGGTTGGCGTCGGTGACGGCCAGGGGACCACCGCGGCGGTAGCAGGCCGGGCCGGGATTGGCGCCGGCACTCTCCGGGCCGACCCTGAAGCGCTGGCCGTCGAAGACGATGATCGACCCGCCGCCGGCGGCCACGGTGTGGATCTTCATCATCGGTGCCCGCATCCGGACGCCAGCCACCTCCGTCTCGAAGGCGCGCTCGAAGGACCCGGCATAATGGGTCACGTCGGTGGAGGTGCCGCCCATGTCGAAGCCGACGATCTTCTGAAAGCCGGCGATCGCCGCCGTCTTGGCCGCACCGACGATACCGCCCGCGGGGCCTGAGAGGATCGCGTCCTTGCCCTGAAACTTGTGCGCGTCGACCAGGCCGCCGTTGGATTGCATGAACATCAGCCGCACGCCCTCGGTCACGCGGTCGATGCGGTCGACATAGCGGCGGAGGATCGGCGAGAGATAGGCGTCGACCACGGTGGTGTCGCCGCGGCCGACGATCTTCATGAGCGGCGAGACGGTGTGGCTGACGGAGACCTGGGTGAAGCCGATCTCCAGGGCGATCGCGGCCACCCTGGTTTCGTGGTCGGGGTGGCGGTAGCCGTGCATCAGCACGATGGCGATGGCACGAAAGCCGTCGGCGAAGGCGGCTTCGAGATCGGCCCGGGTCTTGGCAGCGTCGAGCGGGCGGTCGACGCTGCCGTCGGCCAGAAGCCGCTCCTCGATCTCGACCACGCGCGTGTAGAGCTGCTCCGGCAGCACGATGTGGCGGGCGAAGATGTCCGGGCGGTGCTGGTAGCCGATGCGCAGGCAGTCGCCGAGGCCACGGGTGATGGCCAGCACCGTTGGGGTGCCCTTGCGCTCGAGCAGCGCGTTGGTGGCGACCGTGGTACCCATCTTGACCGCGTCGATCTCGGCCACGGGCAAAGGATCGTCCTGGCCGAGGCCCAGGAGATCGCGGATGCCCTGGAGCGCTGCGTCCTGGTACTGCTCGGGGTTCTCCGAGAGCAGCTTGTGGATGCGGATGCGGCCGTCCGGCGCCTGGCCAACGATATCGGTGAAGGTGCCGCCGCGGTCGATCCAGAACTGCCAGCCGGTGGGCATCGCCCTCGCCTCGTGCTCAATTGCATGACGCGACCGCTATAGAGGAGGACCGGTTGGAAGACGAGGTGCGGCGGGCGATCGAGCGGGCGAGCCTCTGGGCCTGGCCGCCGGAACGGACGGCCGGGGTGGGCGGCTGGCTGCTCCGGCAGGGCTCGACCGCGACCCGGCGGCAGAACGCGGTGCAGACACTGGCCTTTACCGGCGAGGTCGGGCTCGCGTGCGCGATCGCCCGGGTCGAGGCGTGGTATGCCGGCTTCGGCCGGCTGGCGTGCTTTCAGCTGACCGAGGCGAGCCGGCCGGCGGGTCTGGACGCCGTCCTGGCGGCACGCCGCTACCGCCTGGACGCGCCGAGCCAGGTGATGACGGCAGCCCTCGAGGCACCGCTGCCAGAGCCTGCCGACGTCCTGCTCGAGGGCCGCCCCACCGCCTTCGTCATGGCGGCGGTGGCCGACCGGCACTGGTCGCCGACCGAGCGCGCGGCCCGGGCCCGGCTCTTCACGCGGATTCGTCGACCGCTGACCTTCGCCGTGCGCAGCGTGCGCGGCACGCCGGTGGCGGGTGGCCTGGCAGTCGTCGAGCCCCCGCTGGTCGGGGTCTTCGCGATGCGCACCGCCGCCCACGCACGACGACAGGGGCACGGCCGCGCCGTGCTCGAGCGCTTGCTCGGCTGGGGCCGGGCCATGGGGGCGACCACCGCCTATCTCCAGGTCGAGGCGGACAACGCCCCGGCCCTTGCCCTTTATCGGCGTGCTGGCTTCCGGCGCCTCGCCGACTACCACTATCGGGTGGCCGACCCCGCTTGACGGGCAACCGGCGGCGCCGCGTCCGGCTGTTGCGCACGCACGTCTCCAACGACGGCGCGGGGGCGGAGCGGTCGGCCGTCGTTCGAGGCGGTGGACGGCGCCGGATGGGCTTAGGCGGCGCTCAGCCGCCGGCCAGCTCGATCGGCGGCTGCGGGATCGGCACTTCGGGCAAGGCCGGGAGCATTGCCGGCGGCTGGCCGTCGTCCGCGGTCAGCTGCACCGCACCCGCCTCGCGATCGCGGCGGGTGTGCTCGGCGTCGGGCGGCCCGAGCCTGGGCTCGAACTCGATCGCTTGCGCGATGCGCTCGGCCAGGGCCACCAGCTCGGCACCTTCGGCATCACCGGTCAGCGCCCAGACCAGGGCACCGTCCCGCCAATAGGCAGCCGGGCCCGGATGTGGTGCCTGCCCGGCCTCGACGAGGCGCACGGTCGGCGCTTCGGCCGGCGATCGGCTCTGCAGATAGAGCGACAGGACGCGCCCCTCCGGCCCGGCCAGCCGAAAGCGCAGCGTCGGCCGCCCGTCGCCATCGACCAGCCGGTGCAGCTCGGGGCTGGAAAAGCCGGCGGCCAGGCCGGGGGCGGCGAGCTTGAGACTCACGGTCTCGGGCAACCAGGGTGGCGTGTCGATCGTCTCATCGGCCACCGCGGCGACCGCCCCCGTGGCCTCGATGCGGTCCTGCGTCGCCAGCGGCGGCTCCAGCGGCAGCGCCGCCAGAAAAGCCGGCGGCGGCGCGCTCGACCGCCCGTCGGCACCGCCGAGCCACCAGCCGCCGAGGCCGCTGACCAAGGCCAGCGCCACGATCGACGCCGCCTTGAGCGCCGGGACGAGCAGTGGTCGGGGCTCGCGCTCGAGCACGCCCTTCAACCGCTGCGGCACCGGCTCCTCGGCGATCGGGCCGAGGGTCGTGCGCAACACGGCGTTCTGCGCCATGATCGCTTCGACCACCCGGGCATCAGCCGGCGTCGCCGCCAAATGCGCCTCCACCGTCTGCCGCCGCACCGCATCGAGCTGTCCGTCGGCATAGGCCATGAGGTCGAGATCGGTAATCGGATCGTGCTGCCAACTCATGCGCGTCGCCTCACTTCACTCGCCGCAGCCGCCCGGGGCCGCCCAACCCGGATCGGCTGCGCCCCGGCAGGTCGGGCCGCATCGACCGCAGCGCCTCGCGGCCACGCCACAGTCGCGAGCGTAGGGTGCCGATCGGGATTCCCAGCGCATGCGCCGCCTCATCGTAGCTCATGCCCTCGATCGCCACGAGCAGAATGGCCGCGCGTTGATCCTCCTCCAGGTGGAAGAGCGCATCGAGCACCTCGACCGCCTCGGCGTGGTACTCCTGCGACGCCGGCAGCGCGAACACGCGATCGATCGCCTCGAGGCCTTCCGTCCGCTGCGCCCGTGCCCGCCGGGCACTGCCGTTGAGATACTGCGTGAAGACGATACGAAACAGCCAGCTCCGGAGGCTGCCGGTGCGGCGCCAGAGATGCCGCTTGCGGAGCGCGCGCTCGAGGCAATCCTGGACGAGGTCGTCAGCACCGTCGGCATCGCGCAGCAGGGTTCTCGCATACCGGCGAAGATGCGGGATCTCCCGCGCGATCGCCCATTTCAGATCGTCCACGCTTCCTCCTGCGGGCTCCCTGCCCTCGCTCACGTGACATAGTTGCACGGTAGACAGTTTCAGCACCGCGTTGGTTCCCGCGCGGTCACGTCTGGGCGGGTCGTGGGTGCCGAACGGCGTGAATTCTGGAACCCGGACGCGTCCGTCGCTGTTGGTTGAAGGCGTGGCGACCAGTCACGCCGACACGGCTTGGCTGTCGCGCGCTTCTGCAAAAACGATCGATGGAGTATGTGATGCCGATCATCAGCGGCTCTTCGTCCTTGACGTTGCCCGCCCTCGCTCTCGCCGCCCTGGTCTTCGTGGCCCCGTCGCCGGTGGCGTCGCAGACCGGCAGCGAGCCGCCCACCGTCAACCCGGCGGACATTTCCCAGACGCAACTCGAATCGTTCGCCGCCGCCGCAGCACGGATCGACGAGATCAGCAATGAGTTGCAAAGCCAGGCGCAAGGCGTAGCGGATCAGACCGAGCTCGCCGCCTTGCAGGAGCAGGCCAATATCGAGATGGTCGCCGCTGTCGAAGAGGAGGGTCTCACCGTCGATGAATACAACCTCATCTTCGAGGTGGCCCAGGTCGATCCGGAGGTCAACGCGATGGTCCTGGAAATGATGAGCCGCTGAGCGGCAGCGGCGAGGCCACGTTCCGCCGTGGCCCGGCTGATCGGCGCGGCCGGCCGGGCGGGCGTGGCCTGAACCAAGGGGGCTAGCCGGCGCGCTGATCGCCCAGGCCGAAGAGCTGGCGAATCGTCCCGACGAGATCGGCGGAACCACGCCGGGCCGGCTGTGGCTCGGTACCGTCGCCACGCCGCTTGGTCACCGCGTCCTGGATGTTGGACTGGCGCCGCTCGAGGATGGCACTCAGACTGGCGGCGAGGCGCGGTTGTGCCTGCAGGATCGGGGCGAGGGCACTACGGTCGATCTCGAACAGCCGGGATCGACAGAGCGTGCGGATGGTGGCGCTGCGCGGCTCGCCGCAAAGCAGCGCGTACTCGCCGAAATGGCTGCCGGGACCGAGCGTCGACACGCGCAGCCCGTCCTCGTGCTCGCCCGGTGCGAGCACCTCGACCACGCCCTCGACGACGACGAACAGCGAGCGGCCGGGGCTGCCGGCCTCGATCACCACGGCACCGCTCGGCAGCTGGTGCTCCGCCGCCTTGTCGGCCAGCGCCAGCAGGGCTTGCCGATCGAGGCTCGCAAAGAGCTCGCTCCGCGCGAGCTGTTTCACCAGGGGCTCGCGGTGGTCGCCAGCGGCCTGCGCCGCCGCGATCTGGCGCACCGGTCGGGCCAGCGGCAGGCCGGCATGGTGCAAGTGATGCAAGGCGGCGCGCAGCACCTGATCCCTGAGTTCGATCGCTAGCGCATAGTCGTCGAGCCAGTAGCGCAACCTCCAGTTCGCACCGTCGAGGATCAGTTCGTGCAGCACGACGTCGCCGCGCCGGCCGGGCGGCCGCTGGCGCAGCGGCTCGACATCCAGCAAGGCCGCCTCGAGCACCCGTCTGACCCGCGCCGGCGGCAGCGCGGCGTCGAGCAGCAGATAGACGCTGTCGCGCCAGAACTGGCCGGCAGCGCCGAAATTCTGGTGGACGCTGGCGGCGAGCTGGCTGTTGGGCAGCACCAGCCGCACCTGGTCGCGGGTGACCGCCCGGGTGGTGAACCAGCCGATCTCGTCGAGCCGCGCCACCGTGCCGTCGGGCAGGCCGATCCAGTCGTCGAGATGGTAGGGCCCCTCGACATTGATGGCGATCGCGGCGACCAGGCTGGCGATGGTGTCGCGCATGGCGAAGCCGACGACGGCGAGGGCCACGCTGGAGGTGGCGATCAGCCCGCCGACCGGCTGATCGAATACCTGAGACGCGATGCCGATGCCGGCCACCAGCCAGACGATGACGGCCAAGAGGTCGGTGACCAGCCGCGGCAGGCGATGGCCGGTGCGGCGGACGGCTGCGGCGTTGAGACTGCTGGTCAAGAGCGTGACGCCGGCGAACGTGGCGGCGAGCCACAAGGCGCTGCGCACCGCCCGCTCGAACAGCAACAGCTGTGCTGGCGCCAGCGCCAGCCACCCGGCGATGGCCCCGGCTTGCACCAGCAACACCACGGCCGCCAGCAAGAGCATGGCCGGCAGCCAAAGACGACGTTTTGCGGGATCGGCAACGTGACGCATCCGGTGCACCCTGCGGCCGACTGGCCGAAAATTGGCTCACTGGCGCGTCGCGGGCCGCACCGGCGCGCCAATCGCAAGAGTCGGGTCGTGCACCGCCGTCAGCAACCGCCACAGCACTCGCGCTCGATCAAGATCGCGTGCCGGCAAGATCGCGTGCCGGCAAGATCGCGTGCCGGCAAGATCGCGTGC
>CAZNWE010000020.1:18734-31645 GCA_964576715.1 uncultured Geminicoccaceae bacterium
CGCGTGCCGGCAAGATCGCGTGCCGGCAAGATCGCGTGCCGGCAAGATCGCGTGCTGGTCCGCTCGGCAAAAAAAACGGGCGACCCGAGGGCCGCCCTAGTCAGGGGAGCAGCTGGACGACGCGACGACCGGGCTTGTCCGAAGCGTGGGGCCCGGTCGTCCAGGAGAAACTCAGCAATCGTAGTAGAGGACGAATTCGTAGGGATGCGGCCTGAGACGAATCGGGTCGAGCTCGTTCTCGCGCTTCAGGGCGATGTAGTTCTCGATGAAATCGGTCGTGAACACGTCACCCTGGGTGAGGTAGTCGTGATCGGCCTCGAGCGCGTCGATGGCGGCGGCGAGCTCGCCCGGCACGGTCGGGATCTCGGCCGCCTCTTCCGGTGGCAGGTCGTAGATGTTCTTGTCGATTGGCGCACCCGGGTCGATCTTGTTCTTGATGCCGTCGAGCCCGGCCATCAGCATCGCCGAGAAGGCGAGGTAGGGATTGGCCGAGGGATCGGGGCAGCGGAACTCGACGCGCTTCGCCTTCGGGCTGTTGGAGTACATCGGGATGCGGCAGGCCGCCGAGCGGTTGCGGAGCGACCAGGCGAGATTGACCGGCGCCTCGTAGCCCGGGACCAGACGCCGGTAGGAGTTGGTGGTGGGTGCGGCAAAGGCGAGGATCGAGGGGGCATGCTTCAACAGGCCGCCGATATAGTAGCGGGCCATGTCGGACAGCCCGGCATAGCCGGCCTCGTCGGCGAAGAGCGGGGTCGAGCCGTTCCAGATCGACTGGTGGCAATGCATGCCCGAGCCGTTGTCGCCGAATAGCGGCTTCGGCATGAAGGTCGCGGTCATGCCGTGCGCCTTGGCGACGTTCTTGACCACGTACTTGTACTTCATCTGGTGGTCGCCCATCGCCAGCAGGCTGTCGAACTTCATGTCGATTTCGCACTGCCCGCCGGTCGCCACCTCGTGGTGATGGCACTCGACGGTCAGCCCGATCGACTGCATCACCAGCGCCATCTCGGCCCGCAGGTCGTTGAGCGTGTCGGATGGCGCGCACGGGAAATAGCCACCCTTGGGTGGGATCTTGTAGCCGAGGTTCGGGCCTTCATCGGCCATCGAATTCCAGTGGCCCTCGGGGCTGTCGACCTCGAAGGAGCCGTAATTGACCCCCTGGCCCATGCGCACGTCGGAAAAGACGAAGAACTCGGCCTCTGGTCCGAAATAGGCGGTGTCGCCGATCCCGGTCGACTTCAGGTATTCCTCGGCCTTGATCGCGATGCCGCGCGGATCGCGACCGTAGAGCTCGCCGGTCACCGGATCGGCGATGGCGCAGATCATCACCAGCGTCTTGTGCTTGGTGAACGGATCGATGAACGCCGTGGTGACGTCGGGACGCAACAGCATGTCCGAGGCCTGGATCTGCGCGAAGCCGCGCACCGACGAGCCGTCGAAGCCGAGCCCCTCCTCGAGATTGTCCTCGCCGAAGACGGCCGCCGGGTAGGAGATGTGCTGCCAGATCCCGGGGACGTCGATCAGCCGGAGATCGATCATCTCGATCGCGTGTTCCTTGACCGCCTGCATGACGTCGGCAGCGGTCTTGCATCCCAAAGTCATCGTTCACCTCATTGCTTGAAACGTTTGGACCCGGCCATGGATGGCTTGATGGTCGTGGCGCGCACCGCGCGGCCGGCGCCGGCAGATGCGATGGTCTGGAGTTGGCGGCCAAGGTCGGCCGGCGCGCATCGTCGAGCGTGCGAGCCGGGCGCTGGCTCAGACGGCGTCGGCGCCGCGCTCGCCGGTGCGGATGCGCACGACATCCTCGATCGGCGTGACGAAGATCTTGCCGTCACCGATGCGATCGGTCTTGGCGGCCTGCTGGATCACCTCGACGGCCCGGTCGACGACCGCGTCGTCGACGACGAGCTCGATCTTCACCTTGGGCAGGAAATCCACGACATACTCGGCCCCGCGATAGAGCTCGGTGTGCCCCTTCTGCCGGCCGAACCCCTTGACCTCGGTTACAGTCATCCCCTTGAGGCCCACTTCCTGCAGCGCCTCCTTCACTTCATCGAGCTTGAATGGCTTGATGATCGCCTCGATCTTCTTCATGCCTCGGGTTCTCCCTCCGCGTGTTGCACAGCCCCACCTTGGGGACCGCCGGCGGCCCTCACGGTGGCGGAGTTGCCGTCGGCCGCTTGCTGGCGCCAAGCGGTACAGCCAACCATTGAGGCCAAACATGCATGGAGCGTGCCAGCTCATGACGCCGGGTGCGCCAGTGCCGAATCGCTTGGTGGTCTCCGGCACAAGATGCTCAAACGTTAGGCAGAATGCTCAAGGAACGGGCACTGTCTGCCACGCTGCGATGCTTGACGCCGCCCGGGCTTTGAGCCACATGACCAGCGTCGCGTGGCGGGCGTAGCTCAGTCGGTTAGAGCGCCAGGTTGTGGCCCTGGAGGCCGCCGGTTCAAGTCCGGTCGCTCGCCCCATCCCCTCCCCGCCCGATCGCCCGCGCCAGGGCCGCGCCCAGCCGGCGCTACAACAGCACCTTGATGCCGGGTCAGCCCGGCACCCCTGCCCTGGCGCCGAACTCCAGTCGACGGTCGAGCCCTTCACTGGCACGCTTGTTGCTGACTGTTGGGGCGGCTAAACGAGGCCGGGGGACGGCATCGACCATGAGATCGACCACGAGAGGGAACGCACCGAGATGACCGCCAAGACGAGGCTCTGCAGCACGGCCGTGAGCGCGCTCGCGATCGGCCTCCTGGCGACCGGCAGCGCCTGGGCGCTGGACGAGGTGACCTTCGGCACCAACTGGAAGGCGCAGGCCGAGCATGGCGGCTACTACCAGGCCGTCGCCACCGGGATCTACGAGGAATACGGGCTGGACGTGACGATCCGGCCGGGCGGGCCGCAGGTCAACCATCCGCAGCTGTTGGCCGCGGGGCAGATCGACTTCAACATGGGCTCGGCCATGTTCGGCGCCTTCAACTTCGTCGAGAACGAGGTGCCGATGGTCACGGTGGCGGCGATCTTCCAGAAGGACCCGCAGATCCTCATGGCCCACCCTGATCAGGGGATCGAGACGCTGGCCGACCTGCAGGGCATGCCGATCCTCATTTCCACCGGGGCCAGGACCACCTACTGGCAGTGGCTGAAGATCGCCTACGGCTTCACCGACGACCAGATCCGCCCCTACACCTTCAACCCCGGCCCGTTCATCGCCGATCCCGGCATCGCCCAGCAGGGCTATCTCACTTCCGAGCCCTTCGCTATCGAGCGCGAGGCCGGCTGGGCGCCAACGGTGTTCCTCCTCGCCGATGCCGGCTACGACACCTACTCGACCACGATCGAGACGAGCTGGCAGCTGGTCGAGGAGAACCCCGACCTGGTACAGCGCTTCGTCGATGCGACCATCCTCGGCTGGTACTCCTACCTCTACGGCGACCCGACGCCCGGCAACGAGCTGATCAAGGCCGACAACCCGGACATGACCGATCAGCAGATCGCCTACTCGATCGAGAAGCTGAAGGAGTACGGCATCGCCGACAGTGGTGACGCCTTGGCGCTCGGCATCGGTGCCATGACCGACCCGCGTTGGCAGGACTTCTTCGCACTCACCGTCGAGGCCGGGCTCTATCCCGAAGATCTCGACCTGTCGCGCGCCTACACGCTGGACTTCGTCAACCAGGGGGTCGGCCTCGACCTCAAGAAGGAGCTCACCGGCGGGTGACGGCGGCGGCCGGCGCGCGGCGGCTACCGCCGGCCGGTCGCGCCGGCCGGATCCTGGCGCTCGAGGGGGTTTCGAAGACCTTCTCGAACGGCACGGTAGCGCTCGACAATCTCAATCTGCGGATCGAGCGGCACGAGTTCTTGAGCCTGCTCGGCCCCTCGGGCTGCGGCAAGAGCACGGCACTGCGCATCATCGCCGGGCTTGGCGGGGTGACGACGGGGCGGCTGGTCTGGCCCGAGGGCGGCCATGTCGGCGATATCGGCTTCGTCTTCCAGGAACCGACGCTGATGCCCTGGGCCACAGTCTTCGACAATGTCTACCTGCCGCTGCGTCTGCAGGGCGAGGGGCGGCGCCAGGTTCGCGACCGGGTCGAGGAATCGCTCGCCATGGTAGGGCTCCAGGATTTCCGGATGGCCTATCCACGCGAGCTCTCGGGCGGCATGAAGATGCGCGTCTCGATCGCCAGGGCGCTGGTGACCCGGCCCAAGCTGCTGTTGATGGACGAGCCCTTCGCCGCCCTGGACGAGATCACTCGCATCCGCCTCAACAACGATCTCTTGCACTTGTGGGAGGGTCAGGGCTGGACCGTGATCTTCGTCACCCACAGCGTCTACGAATCGGTCTTCCTCTCGTCGCGGATCGTCGTCATGGCGGCGCGGCCGGGGCGAATCGTCGACGAGATCGAGATCGACGCCGCCTATCCGCGGGATGAAGGGTTTCGGATGTCGGAGCCCTACAACGCCTATTGCCGCGAAGCGTCCGCCGCGTTGCACCGGGCGATGGGCGACGGTTGAGAGGCTTGAGAGAAAAGCCCCTTCGTACCGTGTCACCGGCACTGACCTGGTACCGGTGGGGCGTGGGGAGGGGCTACCGCCCCACCTTTCGGGAGATCGCGTCATGTCGACCATGATCGAGGACGACCGGATCATCGGCCTGCAGGACCAGGCCATTGCCCAGGCCGCCGCCGCGGCCGAGAAGCGGGATCGGCTGCTGCGCTGGGTGATGCCGGTGGGCTTGATCGTCGCCGTTCTGGTGATCTGGGAAGTCGGTGTCTGGTACAACGATACACCCCACTACATTCTTCCCGGACCGTCGCTGATCATCAAGACGCTGATCACCGACTGGCACACCCTCTACCCGTCGCTCCTGGTCACCCTGCAGATCACCGTCTCGGCCCTGGCGATCGCGATCATCGGCGGCGTCGGGCTGGCCATTCTCTTCACCCTGTCCAAGTGGGTTGAGCTTTCGCTCTTTCCCTTCGCGGTGATCGCCCAGGTGACCCCGATCATCGCCATAGCCCCGCTGATCTTGATCTATGTCGAGAGCACTTACGCAGCGCTCCTGCTCTGCGCCTGGATCGTCGCCTTCTTTCCGATCCTCTCCAACACCACGCTCGGCCTGAACAGTGCCGACCACAACCTGGTCAACCTGTTCCAGCTCTACGGCGCCAATCGCTGGCAGATGCTGCGCTATCTGCGGCTGCCCTCGGCCATGCCCTATTTCCTCGGCGGGCTGAAGATCGCGGGCGGCCTCGCCCTGATCGGGGCGATCGTCGCCGAGTTCGCCGCCGGCACGGCCGGCACCGGCTCCGGTCTCGCCTACCGCATCCTCGAGGCCAGCTACCGGCTCAACATCCCGCGGATGTTCGCGTCCTTGATCCTGATCTCGCTTTCCGGCATCGTGATCTTCTTTGCGTTCACCTTCCTCTCCCACCTGATGCTCAGAAAGTGGCACGAGAGTGCCCTGAAGCGGGAGAATTGATGGCGAACCTGCCGATCCCCGAAAGCGGGCGCTTCACGCTTGCCGATGCCACCGTGCCGGCGGTGATGCTCGAGTCGGCCCCCCATGCCGTCGACGCGGATGGCTGCGTCCGCGTCGACATCGGCGTCGCCGACGGCCGGATCGCCGCGGTGACGCCTGCCGCCGGCCAGCCGGGCGCGGCCGATCGCCTGGCCCTCGGCGGGCGCATGGTCTGGCCATCGCCGGTCGACCTGCACACCCATCTCGACAAGGGTCACATCTGGCCGCGCGCCGCCAACCCGGACGGCAGCTTCATGGCAGCGCTTGCCACCGTCGGGATCGACCGGACGGCCAACTGGCGGGCCGACGACGTCCGGGCCCGCATGGACTTCTCGCTACGCTCGGCCTTTGCCCACGGCACCTGCGCCATTCGCACCCACCTCGATTCGATCCCGCCGCAGCCGGCGATCTCCTGGCCCGTCTTCAGCGAGCTGCGCACGGCGTGGGCAGGGCGGATCGAGCTGCAGGCGGTGAGCCTGGTCTCGACCCTCGAATTCAGCGGCGACACACCTGGCTATCTCGCCGATCTGGTGACCGAGCATCGGGGCATCATGGGCCTCGTGCCGGTGCCGGAGCCGGAACTCGCGGCCAAGCTCGACCAGTTCTTCGAACTCGCCGGGGCGCACGGGCTGGACTGCGACCTGCATGTCGACGAGACCGGCGACCCGGCGGTGCGCACGCTCGAGCAAGTCGCCCGATCGGCGCGGCGCACCGGCTACACGGGTCGGATCACCTGTGGCCACTGCTGCTCGCTCGCCGTCCAGGAGCCGGGCTACGTCGCCGCGGTGCTCGATCTCCTGGCCGAGGCCGACATCGCCATCGTGGCGCTGCCGATGTGCAATATGTACCTGCAGGACCGCCATGCCGGGCGCACCCCGCGCTGGCGCGGCGTGACGCTGCTGCACGAGATGCGGGCGCGCGGGATCGCGGTGGCGATCGGCTCCGACAACACCCGCGACCCGTTCTATGCCTATGGCGATCTCGACCTCGTCGAGGTGTTCCGGGAGGCGGTGCGGATTTTGCACCTCGATCATCCCTTCGGCGACTGGCCGGCGCTCGTCGGTCGAAGCCCGGCGCACATCATGGGCCTCGCGGATCGAGGCGTGATCCGGACGGGGGCACCGGCCGATCTCGTCGTCATGGAGGGGCGCCGGTTCAGCGAGGTGCTGGCGCGGCCGCAGAGCCGGCGTATGGTGCTGCGCCAGGGCGAGCCGATCGACCCG
Organism: uncultured Geminicoccaceae bacterium; assembly: GCA_964576715.1. GTDB lineage: Bacteria > Pseudomonadota > Alphaproteobacteria > Geminicoccales > Geminicoccaceae > SLRI01. Next base: position 25,476 of record CAZNWE010000020.1, read on the forward strand.
ACGCCGCCGGACTACGCCGAGCTCGATCCGCTGTTCGCTTGACCACAACGGAACCCAAACGGCCGGAGACGACCATGAGCGCGGTTGCAGCACTGATCGACGAGCTGGGCGGCCTTGCGGTCGAGACGCAGCCGCAAAAGGTGCGGCGGCGCAGCCGCGACTTCTACTGGTACAGCCCGATCCTCAAGCGCCAGCTCGACCACGTCACCGCCGATGCGATCGTCACCCCGCAGGACGAGGCCGAGGTGCTCAAGGTGGTCGCCGCCTGCCACCGCCACCGGGTGCCGCTCACCGTGCGCGGCGGCGGCACCGGCAATTACGGCCAGGCGATGCCGCTCGAAGGCGGGCTGGTGCTCGATCTCTCCGAGCTGAACCGGGTCAGGGAAATCGGCCTCGGCTGGGTAAGGGTCGAGGCCGGGGCCAGGCTCGCCGACATCGACGCCCAGTGCCAGTCACAGGGCCGCCAGGAGCTGCGCCTCCATCCCTCGACCCACAAGACCGGCACGATCGGCGGCTACATCGCCGGCGGTTCCTCCGGCATCGGCTCGATCACCTGGGGCATGCTCAGGGATCCCGGCAACATCATCGAGACCCGGGTGGTCACCATGGAGGCCGAGCCGCGCATCCTGGCACTTCGCGGCGCCGACATCCAGAAGGTCAACCACGCCTATGGTACGAACGGCATCATCACCGAGCTGGTCGTCCCCCTCGCCCCGGCCTATCGCTGGTGCGAGATCGTCATGGCCTTCAACCACTTCATGGACGCCGCCCGCTTCGCCAACCGGCTCGGCCGGCAGGACGCCCTTTTGAAGAAGCTGGTCTCGGTGATCGCCGCGCCGGTCGGCCACGAGTATCTCAGGCCCGACCTCGTCGGCAAGACCGAGAGCATGGTGATCTTGATGATCGCCGAGCATGCGCTGGACGCGTTCTCCAGCCTGGCGGAGGCCAGCGAGGGGCGGATCGCGCTGCAGCGCTTCGCCGACGAGGTGAACGGCAGCGACATCCCGGTCTTCGAGATGACCTGGAACCACACCACGCTGCACGCGCTCAAATACGATCGGACGATCACCTACCTGCAGAGCCTGTTCCCGCCGCCCAACCATCTGGAGAAGGTCGAGGCGATGCATCGCCACTTCGGCGACGAGGTGCCGCTGCATCTGGAGTTCGTGCGCTTCGACGGCGAGGTCACCTGCTTCGGCCTGCAGCTGGTCCGCTACACCACCGACGAGCGCCTGTCGGAGATCATCGCGTTCCACAACCGGTCGGGCTGCCCGATCTTCAACCCGCACGAGTACACGCTCGAGGGCGGCGGGATGAAGCGGGTCGACCAGACCCAGCTCGCCTTCAAGCGTGAGGCCGATCCGCTGGGCCTGCTCAATCCCGGCAAGATGATCGGCTGGGCCAACCCGGACTACGACGAGAGCGCGGATCGCCGCTTTCTCTACGACAAATGACGGCGGTGATCCCGGCAGCCCTCGCCGGCCTCGAGATCGAGACCCGCCCGGCCCAAGTCCGCAGGCGGAGCCGCGACTTCTACTGGTACAGCCCGGTCCTGAAGCGCCGGCTCGATCACGTCACCGCCGACCTGGTCGTCACGCCCAGGGACGAGGCGGAGGTCGCCCGCGTCCTGGCACATGCCTACGCCACCGACACAGCCTTGACGGTCCGCGGTGCCGGCACCGGCAATTACGGCCAGGCGATGCCGCTGAAGGGCGGGATCGTCCTCGACCTCTCGGCGCTGAACCGCATCGTCCGGGTCGCGGGTGCCGTCGGCCGCTTTCAGGCCGGGGCGGTGCTGCGTGATATCGACCAGGCTCTGTACCCCAAAGGCTTGGAGCTGCGCTTTCATCCGTCGACGCACGGCCAGGCCACGATCGGCGGCTTCGTCGCCGGCGGCTCCGGCGGCGTGGGCTCCGTCACCTGGGGCACCTTGCGCGACCGGGGTGCCGTCCACGCCCTCCGGCTGATGACGATGGAGGCCGAGCCCCGGACCCTGGAACTGCGCGGCCTCGACGTGCACCAGGCGATGCACTGCTTCGGCACCTGCGGGGTGATCACCGAAGTCGAGCTGCCGCTTGGCCCCGCCTACGACTGGGTCGAACTGATCGTCACCTTCGACGCCTTCATGGCCGCAGCCCGGATGGGCGACGTGATCGCGCACGAGGACGCGCTGACCAAGAAGCTGGTGACCGCGATCGCCGCTCCGGTGCCCGGCCACTACCTCTTCCCGGGCCTCGTCGACGCAGGCCAGAGCGTGCTCCTCCTGATGGTCGCCGACTTCGCCGCCCCGATCACCCGCCAGCTGATCGAGGCGGCGGGCGGCCGCATCGTCCACGACCAGCGAGCCGCCGAGGCCAAGACACCGCTCTACGAATACAGTTGGAACCACACGACGCTGCAGTCCCTGAAACACGACCGCAGCCTCACCTACCTCCAGGTCGCCTACCCGCCGCCGATGCATCTGCAGCGCGTCGAGCAGATGTGGCGGACCTTCGGCGACGAGGTCCCCGCCCACATCGAATTCATCCGCATGCGCGGCATCACCGCCTGCTCCGGCCTGCCGCTGGTCCGCTTCACCACGGAAGAGCGCCTCGCCGAGATCATCCGCCACCACCAGGAAAACGGCTGCCCGATCTTCAACCCGCACGTCTTCACGCTGGAAGAAATGGGCCGGAAGGACGTGGACAAAGCACAACTCGCCTTCAAGCACAGCGTCGATCCCAAGAACCTGCTCAACCCGGGCAAGATGCTGAGCTTCGACGACCCGGAGCGGATGACCAAGGCGAAAGGCTTTTTCACGTTTTCGGGGTAGCTGTCGGGCCCATTGCTTCGACGAACACAGCCGGTGTGACGATGCGCGTTCGCCCGATCGAGCCCAGAACGAGCAGGTCTCGGTCACCCGTCACGAGCTAATCGGCACGACCCGCAACGGCGAAATCGAGCATGGCATCGTCCTTTGGATCGCGGGAACGTTTCGTCGACTGCTCGACTGGCACGACCTCGCCCTCACGCCGCAAGCGTTCGAGAAATCTCTCCACATCTCGTTCACTGAAGTATCGCTGCAGCTTTGGCCGACGAAGGACGTCATGGATTTCGGCTAGCGTCGCTTCACTGATCAATATCTTGCCGGAGATCAAGGCGATCTCTACCACCCGAAAGGGTACCGACTCCTCGAAGGCCAAGGCACTCACGAACACATTCGTGTCGAGGACGACACGCGGGTCACTTCTCATTCAAGATTTCATCGAGCTTTTCCTGGGTCAAGCCGCGCGCCCTGGCACGCCGCGCGACGATGCGCATCACCTCGATAAGGTTTGCTGCCTCCGCCAAGTCGACGTCTTCCGGCTCGATGCGCACCCGAACCCGATCGGTAGCCGCGAACTCGCCCTCACGTTGCCATGCGACGGGCAACTCGCTGGCTGGAAGGATTTTCTCGATGATCTTCATGACCTGTAAACTAGCGCAATTCCCGCCCTCATGCACGCCCCGTCACCACCCCATGCGGCACGGGCCCGTCCTTCAGGTTGGCGAGCGGGTAGCGCGAGACCTCGTCCAGGAGTGCAACGAGTCTCGCCGCCACGTGGTCGAGCACCTTTTGGCCCCGCTCGGCATCGGCAGCCGCGGCATTGCCTGCCGCACCGCTCTCGTCGACGTCCTGGGCCTGCCAACCGTAGCCGGCAGCACCCAAGCCCATCAGGATCGGAAAACGGTTGGCCTCGCGCTTGCTCAAGGGCACGAAGTCGGCGGCCAGTTCCATCCTGACAAGATCGGGCCGCAGCGCCAGCATCAACGCCGTCTCGAGCTCGCCCGCATGGATCCCGTGTTGCCGTTCGGCCGGGTCGATGACGCCGTCCGGCAGGCCGAGCTGGCCCCAGGAGAGGCAGGCCGTGAACATGCCGTGGTCGATCCGCAGCTGCCGGGCCACGATCTGCATCACCTGGATCTGGCCGCCATGGCTGTTGAGGATCAGCAACTTTCGCAACCCTGCCCGCCTGACGCTCGCCCCGATCTCGTACCACATCCGCCGCAAGGTTTCGGCCGTGTGCGTCAGCGTGCCTGCAAAGTCGAGATGCTCCTCGCTCCGCCCGACCCAGGTCATCGGCAGGACGGTGACCGGCAGGCTCGCGGGCTTGAGCGCCAGCATGCGACCGACGATGCCCTGGTTGATGCAGGCATCGACCATGACCGGCAAATGCGGCCCGTGCTGCTCGACCGCTCCCACCGGGAGGACCGCGACCCAGCTTTCGGGATCGACACGGGCGAAATCGGCGCTACGCATTTCGTGCCAGTAGGGGCGCGGCAATGAGGACACGGGCCAGGGCCTTCGTTGTGGTAAGGGAACGAGCGCATGCGACGCAGAGCGATCACGCCACCGACTATCCACCCTCCGTTCGGCAGCTACAACCACGGGCTGCTGGTCGAGGGGCCGCCGCCCGTGCTCCACATGTCGGGCCAGGTCGGCATGGCCGCCGACGGGACCGTCGCGGCGACGGTCGAGGGGCAGACCGAGGTCGTCTTCGCCAATATCCAGGCGATCCTGGACGCGGCCGGGCTCGAGCGGCGGCACATCGTCAAGCTCACAACCTATCTGACGGACCCTGCCTTTCGCGCCCTCTACATGCCGATCCGCAATGGCTGGATCGCCGAGCCCTGGCCGGCCTCCACACTGGTCGTCATCCAGGCGCTGGCCGAGCCGCGCTTCTTGATCGAGATCGAGGCGCTCGCGGTCGGCGATGCCTGATGCGCGTCCTCTATCTCTACTGCCACCCGCTCGACGAAAGCTTTCATGGCGGCATCAAGCGGGCGGCCACGGCCGCCCTCGCCCGGGCGGGCCACGAGGTCGATCTCTTGGACCTCTACGCCGAGGGCTTCGACCCGGTGCTCTCCGCCGCGGGCCGACGCAGCTACCACGACGAGAGCGTCAACCAGCAGGGCCTCGAAAGCTATGTCGAGCGGCTGCGCGCGGCCGAGGGCCTGGTCGTCCAGTTCCCGACCTGGTGCTTCGGCCCGCCCGCGATGCTCAAGGGCTTCTTCGACCGCCTCTTCATGCCCGGGGTCGCCTTCGACATCTCCGATCCGGCCCGTGTCCGCCCCCTCCTGCGGCACATCAGGAAGCTGGTCGGTGTTTCGACCTATGGCCGGCCGTGGTCACGGGCATTCCTGGTCGGCGACCCGCCGCGCAAGATCGTCAAACGCTATCTTCGCTGGTTCGTGGCGCGCAGCGCACCCGTTCACTATCTCGCCCTCTACCACATGAACGTGGCCCCCGAGCCGCGACGCACGGCGTTCATCGCCGAGGTCGAACGGGCGATGGAGCGGTTTTGATGCGTGCGCTCGTCGTCCACGCCCACCCGGTGCCCGAGAGCTTCAACCGAGCACTCAATCGGCTTGTTTGCGCGACACTCGAGGATGCCGGCCATGACGTCAGGAATCTCGATCTTTACGCGGAGAACTTCAGCCCGGTGTTGAGCGCTGCCGAGCGGCTGGCCTATCACGACGAGGGCCGCAACATCGCACCCGTACGCGCGCATCTCGAGCACCTCGCCTGGTGCACCGGGCTCGTCTTCGTTTATCCGACCTGGTGGTACAGCCAGCCGGCGATCCTGAAGGGCTGGCTCGAGCGCGTCTTCGTCCCGCATGTCACCTTCGTCCTGCCCGCGGGCAACGGCACCCTGCGCCCGCTCCTGCAGCACATCGGCTGCATCGGCGGCATCTCCACCTATGGTGCGTCGTGGCTGTGGACGCGCTGGGTCGGGGATCCCGGGCGGCGCATCGTGATGCGCGGCATCAGACCGCTGGTGCACCCCCGGGCCAAGACCTTCTGGGCGGCACACTACCGGATGGACAGCTCGACCCCGGCGAGCCGACAGGCGTTCAAGGACGAGGTGCGGCGCAAGCTCCAGGCACTGCCGCTCGAGGTGCCGAGCGAGCCGTTGCGCATGCGCTTCGACTGACCGGCTGAGCGCCCCGACGGGGCCTCGGCCTGGAGCCCGGCGGGGCCGCTCGGGCGGCCGGCCAATGACGTCGCTCGGCCAAGGCACCGTTGCCCAACCGCCGGGCCGAGCCGCCGTAACGGGCCGCCGTAACGGGCCGCCGTGACGACCCGCCGTGAGCGGCCGCCGGGACGAGCCGTTGGGACGAGCCGCCGGGACGAGCCGCCGGGACGAGCC
>CAZNWE010000020.1:31745-52710 GCA_964576715.1 uncultured Geminicoccaceae bacterium
GGGACGAGCCGCCGGGACGCGGCCAGGTGCCACCATCTCAGTGGGGCGCCTCGGAGCCGCTGCAGCGACGCTCGCCCGTGTCGTACCCGGACCGCGCCTCCGGGCGGAAATGGCGCCAGGCGACGTCCGGGCCGGCGAGGATCTCGATCAGCCGGGCGTCCTCCACGCCGACGGGCTGCCGGCGGCCCTCTTGGCACGCCGCCCCGTCGTTGACGAGCCGCTCGATCGCCGCTTCGGTCAGCCGCCTGACCCCGGCCTCCGGATCCAGTCTGAGAGCGGTGCGCGCCAGCCTGGCGAGCCCTCGGGCGGCCGCCTCGCGCGACCGCTGTGCGGCGGCGCGTTCAGGCAGGTCGGCCGCCGGCAGCGGCAACAGCACGCCCTCGATCACCGCGGCAAAACGGGCGGTCGCCAAGGTCGCCGCCCGGCGGCGGACGTCGCCGGTATCGCCCGGAGCGAAAGGCGCATCGATCGCCTCGCCGGCCGGCGGCACCAGCGCATCGGCCAGCCGCTCGAGGTCGGCGGCGAGATCGCTGCATGACGGCGGTGGTGAGCCGGCCGCCGGCTCGGCATGTCGATCGACCAGCCGCTCGAGGCTGCTCCGCAGTGCCGGGAGCAGCTGCTCGAGCACGCCCCGCAAGCGATCGCGCAACGTGCCCGGCGCGCGCTCGAGCAGGGCACTCGCCAGCATCCAGGGCCGCGGTGCCGCGCGCAGCAATGCCGATGCCAGCGTCACCAGCCGATCCGGCGGTCCCGCCGCTCCGAGATCGATGATCCCCGCGAGCTCGGTCTGGGCCTCGGCGTCGAGGCGCGGCGGAATCGGCAACAGCCGGTCGAGAAGCGGCAGCAGCACCGGGCCCAGCTCCAGAAGGTCGGCGACGCGCAGCCGCTCGGCCGCGACACCGGGTGCCGCATCAGGTTGGGCGAGGCCAGCCAGGGCCTTGCCGGCTGCCGGCCAGAGGGTGCCGCCCGCCTCGAGCACGGCAAACCGGTCGTCGGCGGTCCGTCCCGCAGCCGCCTGCTTCGCCGCCTCCAGCACCGCCCCGTCCAGGCGCTCGAGCATGACCTCCTGCCAGTGGCGGAGGCGACCGCGGCAGACCGCGAACGGCGCATGCGGGCTGTCGTCGTCGACCAGCGCCAGCTCGAACGGTGCCGTCAGGAGGCGTGCCAGGGTCAGCGGCCGTTGCGGCCGGAGCTGGCGCAGCCGCGCTCGCATCGGGGCCAGCGACGGCTCGAGGACCTGCCGCTGGCCGGTCGCCTCGATGACCTTGACGACCCGCCGCAGCTTGTCGTCGTCGGTCCGGTCGAGCAGGCCGGTCAGCACCCCGTCGAGCTTCTGGATCTCGGTCACAGCGATGCCGCCTGCAGCTGCTCGAGCATGCCCTGCCGCTCGACGATCAAGCCGGTCCGCCAGTCCTCCAGGAGACGCACTTGCCGATGGATCTCGTACTGCGAGCGCGGCTTCTCACCGACGGCGCCGAGCCAGCCGTCGGCGACCAGCGGCACCAGCGGCACCAGTTCGCCGAGCTCGACCATGACGTCGCGCTGGGCGTCGCGGGTCTGCTCCGCGACGGACTGCCAGAGTGCAGCGAGGTGCCGCCAGCCATAGAGCAGCCAGATCGGCCGGGTCAGCACCTCGGCGACCACCTCGGGCGCGGTGGCATGTGCATCGAGCAACCGACCGACCGACTGCACGAGCGCCGACGCCTTGGCCAGGCTCGCCTCGGCACAGCGGATGCTGAGCGCCGCACAGTCGAGGACGAGCTCGGCGATACCGGCGAGGTCGTCGCTCTCGGCCTTGGCCCAGCCGGCCAGCGAGTCCCGCAGCTGGCGCAGATCGTCCAGGGTGGCCGCGGCCAGGCTCTTGAACGGCGCCTGCGCGAAGCCGACCGGTGCGACCACCGCACTCAGCGCGTCGACGGCGGCGACGAGATCGGCACCACTCATCCCGGTGCTCGGCTCCAGCCGCTTGAAGTAGGGCTTGAGACGATCGCGTACCGCCCGGTCGCCGGTATCGATCGACTTCCAGTCGATCCGCGGCTGGCCAGCCTCCGCGAGCAGCCGCTCGAGAAGCACGAGCAGGGTCAAAAGGCTATGTTCCTCGGTCTCCTCGCTGGCACGCTCGGCCGCCAGCTTGGCGTCCGGGCCGGCCAGTCCCTCGCGGGCCAGGGCGAGCGCCTGTTCGCGGATCGACAGCGGGCTGACCGCCTGCATCGGCTCGAGCTTCTCGACCAATGCCCGGTCGTGGATCGACAGGCGAAACAGCTCTCTTGCGGCCTTGAGCGGCAGGACGTAGAGGCCGTCGCTGCCGGTCGGGTTGCGCGCGAGGAGCTCGAGCCGGCCGCGCTGGTCGAGCCGCAGCCTCGCCTGGCTGATCGCCGGCGTCGTGAACGGTGCCGCGACCCCAGCCTCGGCGAACGTCGCCGGCCGCTGCTTCAGCGAGAACAGGCGTCGAGGGGAGGTCAAGCATCACCCCGCTTGGCAAGGATTCGACCGGTTGAAACGGACAGCGCCGCATGATGGACCCGAAACGTCAAAATACCCTTAAGACGGAAGCGCGGCTCGCGTGCATCGGGCACTTGACAGTGGTGCCGGCGAGCGGGTTGCCTGATCGCCCGATCAACCCGCACCCTGGCCAGGCCGCGTTGCCCGCAATGCCGGATCTCCCCATCGGCCGCGTCCCGAGCACCATCACCTGGCTGGAGCTGCTCGAGGCGCCGCGGCGGCCGCCGCTGCCGCCGCCCCTGGTCGGCACCGAGATCGTCCGCGCCCACCGCCCGACCGTGCATTTCTACCGCTATCTGTACGACACGGTGGGCCGGCCCTGGCTCTGGAACCGCCGCCGGCTGATGGACGATGCGCGCTTGGCGCGGCTGATCCAGGCGCCGACCGTCGACCTTCGCGTGCTTTGGGTGCACGGTGTGCCGGCCGGCTATGTCGAACTGGATTGCGCCGGTCTGCCGGAGGTCAATATCGCCTTCTTCGGCCTCGTGCCGGAGTTCACCGGCCAGCGGCTCGGCCCCTATCTGCTCGACTGGGCAATCCGCCACGGCTTCGCCAAAGGGGCGACGCGGCTCTCGCTCAACACCTGCGACCTCGATCACCCGAAGGCGCTGGCGACCTACGAGGCCGCGGGCTTTCGGGCCTATGATCGCAGCCAGTCGTTCGAGACCCTGCTCGACGGCATGACCCTGCCGCCGCACGCCCGCGACAAGCCGATCCTGCCGCCGGCTAGAGCCCGACCTCGACCGCGGCGTTGACGATCAGTGCTTGATCGCCAATGCCGTTGTCGGTGAGCATGCCGCCCTGGACGAGTTCGAAGGTGACGCTGCCCACCGGCAGGACCGCGCGAACGACATCGAGATCGATCGCCGCCGCCGGGTCGGGCACGGCGAGCCGCACCTTGACCTTGAGCTTGTCATGGTCGCCGCCGGTCAGCAGCGGCACCGCGGGGATCAGGTTGGTGCCGATGGCGTCGCGCACCGCCCGCAGCGCCGCCTTGGTCAGGCTCTGGCCGCGCAGATCGACGCCGGTGCCGAGCTCGATGAAGTAGACCTGCTGCACGTCCTTCCTCCGAAGAAGCCGCTGGGGCCGCAGGGAGGATCATCCGCCCCGCATTCGTTCTCGGTGCCTCTGTGTTCTCTTGCTAGCCGCGCAGCGTCCCGAGCCAGGCGACATAGGCCAGAGCCGTGAGGATGCCGAGTAGCGCGGCGACCACAAGGATGATCAGCACCACCAGTACGACCTTGCCGAGGGTCGGAAACGGCACGCCCGGGCGGCAGAACGGTACCAGATTGAAGGCGAGCCCGGCGACGACGACGAGGCCACAGCCCCAGGAGAACAAGGTCAAGGAGAACGGCTGAAAGATCATCAGCACCGAGGCCACGGCGAGGGCGATGATCGCATACTCGACCGCCTTGGCCTGGCCCCTGGTCATCCCGCCCCGCGGCCGTGCTGAAGCGTCACTCATGACCGCACCGCCTGCTCGTGGCTGTCGAAGACATGCGTGGCACCGGGCAGGAAGCGAACATGCACCTGGTCGCCCTCCTCGAGTGGCACCCGCCAATCGGTGACGACGCGGATGTCGTGCCTGCCGTCATTGAGATGCGCCAGCGTCTCGGCACCCATCGGCTCGATGATGTCGATCACCGAGGAGAGCCCGTCGGCGACCGATTCGTGGACGATCTCGAGATTGCGCGGCCGGATGCCGAGCGTCACCGCGGCGCCGCTGGCCAGCCCGCCCACCGCCGGGTCGACGGCGATGGTCAAGGTCTGCCCGCCCTCGACCGCGAAGCTCGCCACGTTGTTCTGGCCGAAATCGGTCAACACCGCGGGAACGAGGTTCATCCCCGGGGTGCCGATGAAGCCGGCGACGAAGAGGTTGTCGGGCTTCTGGAAGATGTCGTGCGGGCTCGCCACCTGCTCGATCACGCCGGCACGCATGACGGCGATCCGGTCCGCCATGGTCAGGGCCTCGAGCTGATCGTGGGTGACGATCACTGTCGCCCGCCTGAGGCCCTGCAGCACCTCCTTGATCTCGCCCCGCATCTCCTCGCGCAGCTGGACGTCGAGCCGGGACAAGGGCTCGTCGAACAGAAAGCAGTTGGGCTCGCGGATGATCGAACGGCCGACCGCGACCCGCTGCTTCTCGCCCTCGGCGAGCTGGCCCGGCAGCCGGTCGAGGATCGGCTCGAGCTGCAGCACCTTGGCGACTTGCGCCACCTTGTCCTTGATCTGTCGGCCCGAGAGCGCCTCGGCATGAAGCGGGAAGGCGAGGTTCTCGGCGACGGACAGGCTCGGATAGAGGGCGTAGAACTGAAACGACATGGCGACGTTGCGCTGCCTGGCGGTGAGGTGGTTGACCACCTGCCCGGCGAGCCTGATCTCGCCGCCCGTGGCATATTCGAGCCCGGCGATCATCCGGAGCGTCGTCGTCTTGCCGCAGCCGGAGGGGCCGAGGAGGCACAGCACCTCGCCGTCGCCGACGCCGAGATCAATGGCGTCCACGGCGGTCAGCTGGCCGAACTGCTTGGTGACCTGGCTCAGCTCGATGGTCATTTCTTGACCGTCCCGAAGGTCACACCGCGCAACAGCTGGTTCTGCAGGATATAGGTCACGACGAAGATCGGGATGAGAAAGAGCGTCACGATCGCCGCCAGCAGCCCGTAGTCGACGCCGATCTCGCCGCCCATGGTGCGCGCCATGGCGACCGGCACGGTCCGCGTCTCCACCCCGGTGAGCAGCAGCGCGAAGATGAACTCGTTCCAGGTGAGGATCATGCCGAAGACGAAGGTGGCGGCGAGCCCGGCCAAGATCTGCGGGATGCACATGGCGAAGAACACCCGCCGCTCTCCGGCACCGTCCATCCTGGCCGCGTCCTCGATCTCCGGGTTCAGTTCGTCGAAGAAACTTTTGACCAGCCAGACCGAGAACGGGATGTTGAACGCCGTGTAGAGCAGGATGATGCCCCAATAGGTGCCGGCCAGCCCGGTCAGCCGGAACATCAAGAAGATCGGGATGATGACGACGATCGGCGGCAGCATCCGGGTGGTCAGGATGATGAAGAGATAGGTGTCGTTGCCGCGCAACGGGTAGCGGGAGAAGCCGTAGGCGGCAATGGTGCCGAGGATCAACGCCAGGAACACGCTGGTCCCGGCGATGAAGATCGAGTTGAAGAAATAGAGGGGGAACTCGGTCGCCTGCGCCGCCTGCGCGGTGATGCTTTCCCGGAAGAATACGTTGGTGAAGTTCTGCAAGGTGGGCGTGAAAAAGAACTTGGGCGGCACGGCGAGCGCATCCGCCCGGGTCTTGAAGGCGGTGAGGATGATCCACAGGACAGGGAAGAAGTAGATCAGGCTGACGATGCCGGAAAAGGCCGTCCAGCCCCAGCCCGCCTTGCCGATCTCGCGTGGCCTGCTGCCGAGCCTCGCCATCAGCTCACCTCCCGCTCACGCTGCTTGACCGCATAGAGATAGAGATTGGTGAGCACGATCACGACGAAGAGGATGATGTAGGCGAGCGCCGATGACTGGCTCGTGCGGAAGAACTGAAAGGCGACCCGATAGACATAGACCGCGATGGTCTCGGTCGCCGTGCCCGGCCCGCCCTCGGTGATGATGTAGACAATGTCGAACAGCTTGAAGGTCTCGATCGTCCGGAACAGCACGGCGAGCAGCAACAGGCTCCTGATATAGGGGAAGGTGATGGTGCGAAAGCGCCGCCACCAGGAAGCGCGGTCGATCTCCGCCGCCTCGTAGAGGTATTTCGGCACCGAGACCAGACCGGCGAGCACCAGCAGCATGACGAACGGCGCCCACATCCAGGCATCGGCGATGACGATGGCGACCACCGCACTGGTCGGCGAGCCGAGGATCGCATAGGTCTCGCCGGTGAACACGCGGACGGCCTGGCTGAACAGGCCGAAGGTCGGCTCGTAATAGAGCTTGAAGAAGACGCCGACCGAGACGAACGAGAGCATCATCGGTGCCAGGACCAGCATCAACAGCACGCGACGCAGCGGGAACTGCCGGGCGAACATCAGCGCCAGGAGAAAGCCGATGATCAGCTGCAGCAGCACGCTCGAGCCGACGATCAGCGCCGTCGTCTGAAAGCGCTCCCAGACATCGTCGTCGGTCAGCACCCGCTCGTAGTAGCGCAGGCCGACGAAATCCGGCACGTTCTGCCGGTTCGCCCGATAGTTGAAGAAGCTGAGGCCGAACGACCAGAGCAGCGGAAAGATGTTCATCACGAAGAGGACGAAGAGCGCCGGGGCGACGAGCAAGGGCCCGCGGCGTTCCGGTGCCATCAGCCAGGCGAAGAAGCCGCTGGCGTCGCGCGACTGTGCTGCTGCCATGGGGGATCGATCTCTGCTGCACGAGGCCTCGGGCGGAACCGGGCGGTCCCGCTGCCCGTCTGACGATGAGCGGGAGCCCGAGCCGTCGACCCGGACTCCCGTGCCGCCTTGTCCTACTCGATCAGACCAGCGTCCTCGAGCAGCTCCTGTTGGAACTCGGCGACGCTGTCGAGCGCTGTTTGGGCATCGATCTGGCCGGTGATGGCGCGATCGAATTCCTCCTGCTGCTGGGTCAGGAGCTCGAAGAAGTCGGGCACGTGCCAGACGTCACGCTGCCAATCGAGCATCTCGACATGCGCCCGGTTCCAGGGCCTGAGATCGTTGTACTCGGGGTCGGCCATGACGCTCATCAGGCCGGACTGACCGCCATTGGCGACGAAGTTCTTCTGGGTCTCGGGGTCCAGCCACCACTTGACGACGTTGAGGCCCTCCTGGACCACCTCGTCGCTGTTCCAGGTGGTGAGCACGAAGGGCTGGCCGCCGATATTGCCGGTGCGGTCGATCGAGCCGTCCGCCTGCCGCAGGCCGGGAGCCGGGCCGAACGCCGATTTCTCGTGGACCAGCGAGGTGTTGGGATCGAGCACCGGCTCGCCGAGGCCGACCCAGTCGATGATCGCCGCCACCTTGCCCTGCATGAACAGGTCCTGGATGACGAAGATGTCCATCTGCCCGGTCTGCGCCACCGGCGGCATGAACTGCAACAAATCGAGATAGTGCTCGAACGCCTCGACCGCGATGTCCGAGTTGACGACCCCTTCGGCCTGCGCCTCGGGGGCCTGGGTCTCGTCCCAGATCGAGCCGCCATACTGCCAGATGAAGGCATTGGCCTGCATCGTCGAGAAGTCGTAGCCCTTGCCGGCCTGATAGGCGATGCCGAAGAAGTCGTCGTCGGCGACCCCGTCACCCAAAGGCTCGCCGGCCGCCCGCTGGAAATGCTCGCCGATATTGCGGAACATGTCCCAGTCGACGTCCTGCCAATCCTCGTAGGTGCAGGGCAGCGGGCTGCCGTATGCCGCCTCGAACGCCGCCGATTCGCCCTCGTGGCAGAACAGGTCCTCGCGGTAGAAGGTCACGTAGGTGTCCGGGAACTGGGGAAAGCCGAAATACCGCGTGTCGGGGGCGGGAAAGCCGTGCTCGGCGATGTATTCCTTGGTCTTGTGCGGGTAGGTCGAGTAGGCCGAGACCAGGACGGGGTGCAGATCCTCCATGATCGCGGTGAGCTCGGGGTCGGCGATCATCAGGTCGGTCAGGTCCATGTAGTAGCCGCCCTCGACGAAGGCACCGAGCCATTGGCTGTCGGTGACGATCATCTGGTACTTCTGCTCACCCGAGGCGAGCGATGCGGCGACCCGCTCGTAGAAGCTCGGCCACGGGATGAAATCCATATCCAGGGTCGTGGTATGCCCATCCGGCGAGACGTAGGAGCGGTCGAACTCCTCCTTCATGAACCGGGTCGGCGGCCAGTCCGGGGCCGCCATGGTGATCGTGATGTCGGCCGCCTGCACGGCCCCGCCGGCCATCAGCCCGACCGCCAACGAGGCGGCCGAAACCCCAAGAACGAGCCTGTCCCTGATCCTTCGCATCTTGCTTGAACTCCCTGTTTTAGTGGCAAGACTTGGCAACAACGATACCTCGACCGGGCGCTAGATGAAGCGCGTCCCGGTTTCGGCATGAAACAGATGCAGATCGGCCGGATCAACGGTGACCTCGACCGCCGTGCCCTCCGGCAGCCCGATCCCGACCTCCTCGCGCACCACCATCTTGAGCGCCGCAGCGCCGAGGCGGAGATCGATCACCGTGACATCGCCCAAGGGCTCGCGCAGGTGAACCTCGGCCTGCACCACGCGGCCTCGGGCACTGTCGGCGCCGAGCCTGATGTCGTGCGGCCGGATGCCGACCACTACCGGCTCGCCCGGCGCCAGGTCCATGGCACTCTCGGCCAGATCGATCCCGGCAAAGCCCAGATCCAGCCTCGGCCCGCCCTCGCCGCCGGCCACCCTGCCGCGCACCAGGTTCATCGCCGGCGCGCCGACCAGCCCCGCAACGTAGGTGTTCAAGGGCCGCTCGTAGAGATTGCGCGGGGTCTCGATCTGCACCACCCGGCCGTCCTTGATCACCGCCACCCGCTGGCCCATGGTCAACGCCTCGAGCTGGTCGGGCGTGGCGTAGAGCATGGTCATGCCGAGTTCGCGATGCAGCCGCTTGAACTCGGCCCTTGTGTCGTGACGGAGCTTGGCGTCGAGATTGGTCAACGGCTCGTCGAGCAACAGCAGCTGCGGCCGGCGCACCAGCGCCCGGCCGATGGCCACCCGCTGCTGCTCGCCGCCCGAGAGCGTGTCCGGCTTGCGCTCGAGGGTGTGGGTGACACGCAGCAGCTCGGCCACCTCGCCGACCCGCCGGTTGATCTCGGCGCGCTCGACCCCGTCGCGCTGCAGCGGATAGGCGAAGTTGCGGCGCACCGTCAGATGCGGGTAGAGGGCGAAGGTCTGGAAAATCATCGCCATGCCGCGACCCTGCACCGGGGCGCGCGTCAGGTCGCGGCCGGCGAACGCGATCGTTCCGCGCTCCAGCGTCTCGAGCCCGGCGATCGCCCTGAGCGTCGTCGTCTTGCCGGCCGAGCTCGGGCCGAGGATGCAATAGAACTCGCCCGCCTCGACGGCGAAGCTCATGCCGTCGAGGGCGGTCACGCTGCCGAAGCGGCGCACCACGTCGCTGACACGAAGCTGTGCCAAGCCTGCCTGCCTCCCGTTTCACCTCGCGGCGCACCCGGCGCTGCGCCGGTGACGCCCGAGGAGCCTTAATGCAAGCCGTAAGCCCTGCCAAGCACTCAACTGATGAGGTGACCGCAACCGCGACCCAACACCCTACGCCAGGGTGCCTCGGGGCAGTCGCAGCAGGCCGATCGGCGCCTCGCGGCCGCGCAGCACGGTCTCGCCGGCGACCGGCTCGAACGCCGCTAGCGCCGGGTGCGCGCCGGCGGCGGCAGCCGCCGCCACGCTGACCACGGCGTCGGCATCGAGCGGCCGGCACAGCGCCTCGAGGCGACTAGCGACGTTCACCGTATCACCCAGGACGGCGAACTCGAGACAGCGCGCATCGCCGACGTCGCCGGTGATCACCGGGCCGAAATGCAGCCCGACGGCGACCCGCAGCGGCGGCGCGCCCCGGCGCGACCGCTCGCCGTTCCATTGCCGCATGGTGTGCTGGATCGCGACCAGGCAATCGAGCGCCCGGCGGGCGGGCGGCAGCCGCCCCTCGTCCAGCCCGGCGACGCCGAAGCTGGCCATCAGCCCGTCACCGAGAAACTTGTTGAGCGTGCCGCCATGCGCGAACACCGCTTCGGCCATCCGGCTGTGGAAGGCGCGCAACTCCTCGATCACCGTCTCCGGCGGCAGCTGTTCGGCGAACCGCGTGAAGCCGACCAGATCGGCGAACAGCACCGCCGCATCGGCCCGGGCAGTGGCACCCAGCAGGTCCGAGCGCCGCGCCAGGCTGTGGACCAGATCCGGCGAGACGTAGCGGGCGAGATTGGCGCGCTCGCTCGAGGCTTGGACCTCGCGTCGCACCAGGGCGCGGGCCCGTGCACAGGTGACGGCGACGATGCCGGCGACGACCACGGCCAAGAGCGTCTCCTGCAGCCGCTCGACGGTGCTCAGATAACGCGGATCGAGCAGTACCGCCTGCAGCTCGGCCACCTCCATCGCCTGGAACCGGCCGAGATCGGGGATCGTGTAGACCCCGGGTTCGGCCAGCGCCACCAGCATCGCCGCGAGCCAGGCGACGATCCCCGAGAACGCGGTCCACAGCGCTGCCAGGGGCTGGTAGGTGAGCGCGGTCAAGGCGATGAACACGAACACATAGGCGAAATTGCCGAGCCGGAACTGCCAGGCCATCGTCCATTCGGCCGGTGCGCCCGGCGGCGGCGCCACCAGCGCAAAAGCGAGCAACGCCATCTCGAGCGCGATCACCAGGGCCTGCAGCACCCGGCCGAGCCGATCGCGCCGCCGCGCCAACGGCACCTGCAGCCAGCCGACCACGGCCAGGAGGCCGATCAGCCAGAGATAATGGTAGAGCGTCGGTGGCTCGATCCTGATCGCGGTCCACAGCGCAATGAGGGTCAATGCGGTGAGCCGGACCCAGCAGGCGAGGACCACGCCCCGCTGCAGCTCGCGCTGGAAGGTGAGCGTGACGGTCGGGTCGACCAGCGCCCGCTCGCGCATTGCCGGCCCGGCCGGCGACTGGCCGGCCGATCGGGCCACCGGCTGTTCCTCGCGCCGCATCAGCCGCCCCCTTCCGGATGCGCACCCCCGGCTGCCGAGCATAGGCGAGACCCGGCAAGCCCGTCGATCCCAGCAGGTCCGCCTCGCCTACTAGAGGCGCCGCCGCAGCCAGCACCAGACGAGATCCGGCACGGTCCAGACGTCCCGGCCCGGGGCTGCCGCCGCTGCTGGCCCGTGCCGCTCGAGCAGCCGGGCCTGCCGCCGGGCGAGCCGCGCCGGCAGCAGGGCCGGCAGGACCCGCCGCGGGAACGGGCCGGCCGCCGCCGCGGCCTCGAGATGGGCCCGCGACCGCGCCAGGATGACCGCCGTGACCCGGGCCAGCGCCTCGGCGTTGCGGGCGGCCAGGATGTCGGCGGTGTCGATCGCCTCGCGTTCGACCAGTGTCGCCGGCAGCAGCAGCCGCCCCTGCCGCTGGTGAAAGCCGATCGCCCGGACGAGGCCGACCAGGGCAAAGCCGGTGCCGACCCGGCGCGCGGCTTCGCGGGTTGGCGCATCGGCGGCCGCGACGCCGGCCAAGAGCGCGTGCAAGGCACCCGAGGTAGCCTGGGCATAGGCTTCGAGGGCATCGAGATCGGCCGGCTGCAGCCGATCGAGCTCGCCTTCCCGCGCCTCGATCAGGTCGAGCAGCATCGCAAGCTCGAGCCGCCCGCTCTGCAGTCCGGCCGCCAGGGGTGGCAGCAGCGGATGCTGGCCGGTCTCGCGTCCTTCGGCGGCGCGTGCCAGCGCGTCCCGCCACCACTGATAGCGGATCATCCCGGCCATCGGCTCACGCACCACCTCCGGGATGCGCGCGAGCTCGGCGTTGAAGAGCACGAGCCCGGCGAGCAGCGGCCGGTCCTCGGGCGTCGCGAACGCCAGGCCGAGCGTGCGATCCGGATCGAGCCTGCGCGCTTCGTCGATCAGCTCCATGCTGCTTGGACCCAGTCCTCGAGATTGCTCGTGGCACGCCGGCGGCGGGCGACGGTCCCGCGGTCGGCCGGCAGCCGGGTCGCCGGGCGGCGATTGCCACCCCGGCCCTTCCTTTGCCTTGCCCGAGGTCTTATGTAGCGCTCAGCACGTTCCTGTCCGGGCGATCCGTCCGTGGTGGGGGCAAACAACGATAGCAAGAGGTGAGGACCGCATGACCTTCAAGCTTTCCGACCTGCCCTACGACTACGAGGCACTGGCCCCCTACATGTCGTCGCAGACCCTGCATTTGCACCACGACAAGCATCACCAGACCTACGTGACCAACCTCAACAACCTGATCGAGGGCACCGACCTCGAGGGCAAGAGCCTGGACGAGATCGTCAAGGCCAGCTTCGGCGATCCCGCCAAGCAGGGCATCTTCAACAATGCCGGCCAGCACTGGAACCACGAGCTGTTCTGGCGGATCATGAAGAAGGGCGGCGGCGGCAAGCCGGGCGGCGAGCTGGCCCGGCGGATCGACGACGCCTTCGGCAATTACGACAGCTTCGCCGAGCAGTTCAAGACCGCGGCCGCCACCCAGTTCGGCTCGGGCTGGGCTTGGCTCGCCGTCGCCGGCGACACCCTCAAGGTGGTCAAGACCCCGAACGGCGAGAACCCGCTGGTCCACGACATGGTCCCGATTCTCGGCATCGACGTCTGGGAGCATGCCTACTATCTCGACTATCAGAACCGCCGGCCCGAGTACGTCGCCGCCTTCCTCAACAACCTCGTCAATTGGGAAGAGGTCGAGAAGGAGCTGCAGAGCGCCGTCGGCTGAGCGACGGCCGGGCCCTTCGGCTGAAGCCAATGTCGACATCGACCAAGGGGCCGCCGGCGGGCGGCCCCGTTGCCACGAGGAAAGCTTGATGGTTCCAGCCTTGTCGTCGGCCCTGCGCGCACCACTCGCAGCCCTGGCCGTCGTCGGCCTCGTCGCCGGCTGTGCGGCGACCTCCACGGCCGTGTCCAAGCGCAATCTCGACGTGCAGACCAAGATGACCGACTCGGTCTTCATCGAGCCGGTCGGCCCGGACAAGCGGACCATCTTCGTCAGCGTCCGCAACACCTCCGACAAGCCCGATTTCACGATCGAACCCGCCATCCGCCAGCAGCTCGAGGCATCGGGCTACCGCGTCGTCGACGACCCCGACCAGGCGCAGTTCATGCTCCAGGCCAACGTGCTGCAGGCCGGCCGCAGCAGCGAGACCGCGGCCGAGGCGGCCGGCTCCGGCGGCTTCGGCAGCGCCGTCGCCGGCGGTGCGGTGGGTGCCGGCAGCGGCTACCTGCTCGGCCAGGCCGGCGGCAGCGATGTCGGCCTGACCATCGCCGGAGCACTGATCGGGGCGGCGATCAGCACCGTCGCCGACGCCTACGTCCAGGATGTCACCTACACCGTGATCACCGATCTGCGCGTCTCGGAGCGGGCGCCCGGCGGCGTCGTGGTCAGCCAGTCCGAGCAGCAGACCCTGGAACAGGGCTCGGGTGGCACCGTCACCCAGGCGTCCAGCACCATCACCGATTGGCAGCACTACCAGACCCGGATCGTGGCCACCGCCAACAAGGTCAACGCCGAGTGGGAGGAAGCCGCGCCGTTCATGGTCGATGGCCTGACCCGCTCGATCGGCGGCATCTTCTGAGCGTCGCTACGCTGCCTCGCCGACAAAGGGGTTGCTCGCCCGCTCGGCGCCGAAGGTCGAGCCGGGGCCATGGCCGCAGATGAACGAGATGTCGTCACCCAGGGGAAACAGCTTGGTGCGGATCGCGCTGATCAGGGCGGCGTGGTCGCCGTAGGCAAAATCGGTGCGGCCGATCGAGCCGTTGAACAGCACGTCGCCGACGATCGCGAAGCGCGCCTCGGCATTGACGAAGACGAGGCTGCCCGGGCTGTGCCCCGGACAGTGATAGATGGCGAAGTCCTCGCCGGCGATGCGGATCGTCTCGCCCTCGTCGAGCCAGCGATCGGGGGTCACGGGGGCCGCTTCGGGAATGCCGTAGGCCGCCCCGTCCTCGGCCAGCGCTTCGAGCAGGAACGCGTCGGCCGGGTGCGGTCCGACAACGGGCACCCGTCCACCTTGCCGCTCGGCAAGCCGACGGTTCAGGTCTTCGACACCGCCCGCATGGTCGAAATGACCGTGCGTCAGCAGGATCTGCTCGACGCTGAGGCCCTGCTGCTCGAGGAATGCCACGATCTGCGGGGCATCGCCACCCGGATCGATCACCGTCGCCCGACTGGTCGCATCGTCCCAGAACACGCTGCAGTTCTGCTGCAGCATGGTGACCGGCAGCACGGCTCCCTTGATCCCTGCCAACTGACACCTCCAATCGTTCAGAAGACGATGACGTTGCGCAGCGCGGTCCCGCGACGCAGGTCGGCGATCGCCTCGTTGATGCTGGCCAAGGGGTAGCGGCTCGAGACCAGTTCGTCGAGCTTGAGCGCACCCGAGCGGTAGTGCTCGACCAGCCGCGGGATGTCGGTGGCGATCCGGCTCGAGCCCATCCGCGAGCCGAGGATGCGCTGGCCCGCGGCGGCAAGGCTCGTCGGATCGAGATCGACGGTCACCCCGTTCGCCGGCAAGCCGACGATGACCAGCGTCCCGCCCCGCCGCAGCAGCCCGATGCCCTGCTCGATGGCGGCCTTGCTGCCGACCGTCACGAACACGAAGTCCGCGCCCCGCCCGCCGCTCAGCCCGCGCACCGCGTCGGCCGGCGCGTGCGCCTGCGGATCGAGTGCCGCGGTGGCCCCGAAGGCCAGGGCGGTGGCCCGCTTTTCCGCCACCAGATCGATGGCGATGATCGGCGCCGCCCCGGCGATGCGCGCCCCCTGCACCGTGTTGAGCCCGACGCCACCCGCCCCGATCACCACGACGGCCGCCCCCGCCGGCACCGCCGCCGTGTTGGTCACGGCACCGAGGCCGGTGATCACCCCGCAGGCCAGCAACGCGGCCGAGGCGAAGGGCACGTCGCGGCCGATCGCGACGAGCTGCGAGCGGTGCACCACCACCCGCTCGGCGAAAGCGGCCGTGCCCATTCCCTGGTGCAGCGGCCGGCCCTGGCGGTCCCGCAACGGGCCGTGCCCGGCCGGCGGGTAGGCATGATCGCAGGCGGTCTCCTCGCCCAGGGCGCAATAGTGGCAGCGGCCGCACGAGCGGATCAGCGTGACCACCACGGGCTCGCCCGGCGTGAGGTCGCGCACCCCCTCGCCCAGCGCCAGCACCTCGCCCGCCGCCTCATGGCCGTAGACCGCCGGCAGGGCGCCACCCCACGCCCCCTCGATGAAATGCACGTCACTGTGACAAATGGCGCACGCCTTGAGCGCCACCTCGACCTCGCCCGGGCCGGGTGGTGCAAGATCGACCTCCTCGATCACCAGAGGCGCCGAGAAGGCACGGCAGACAGCAGCCAGCATGGCCCACGACCTCGCCAGAAACAGAGCAGATTGGGCGGATAGCAGACCGGCGCGGCGAGCGCCATCGGCGCCCGCGAGTAGAGCCCAGGGGAGAGGCACGCTGCCGCTGGCACCCAGCGTCGTGGGCGGCGGGCGCTGCTCGTTCGTCAGCCGGCGGCGATGGTCGCCCGGCGCCGGGCCCGGGCGCCGATCATCAGGCGCCGCCAGAACCACAAGCGATCGATGAACAGCCGGCCCTCGAGGTGGTCGATCTCGTGCTGCAGGCAAACGGCGTGCATGCCGTCGAGATCGCGCTCGAACAGCGCCCCGCTGCAGTCCTGGGCGCGGACCCTGAGGCGGGTGGCGCGAAAGACGTTGCCGACGACGCCCGGGACGGAGAGGCAGCTCTCCTCGACGAAGCCGATGGCCGAGCGCCCGAGGATCTGCGGGTTGACATAGATCTCGGGTGCTGTGTGGTCGCCCGAGAGGTCGAGCACCGCCGCCCGCTGGCCGACCCCGACCTGTGGTGCCGAGAGCCCGATGCCGCCCTTGGCCGCCAGTGTCTCGAGCAGATCATTGACCAGCCGGCCGAGTGCCTGGTCGAACGCCGTCACCGGTGCCGATCGCTCGCGCAAGCGGGGGTCGGGGTATTCGAGGATCGCCAGCACCGCCATCGCGCTAATCCGCCCCGCCAGCACTCGAGCCGGCGACCGAGGCGCGCCCCGGCACCGCCTCGCGGACCAGCTCGGCCTCGGCGCGCCAGCCGTCGGCCGCGGTCGCCGTCGAGCGTCGCAGCAGCGGCAGGATGGCGAGGATGGCGACCAACAGCAGCACGATCTCGAGGGCGTAGACGGTGAGGTAGCCCATGGCCACCCCCGGCATGCCCCAAAGTGCATCCGCCGCACCGGCCGTGACGTTGACCAGATCGCGAATGGCGCCGCTCGCGATCATCGCCACGCCGGCGGTCGTCGCCTGCACCGCCCCCCAGGCGCCGAGCGCGAGGCCGGCCTGGTCCTTGGGCGCGTGGCTCATCGTCGCGGTCAAGGTGGCGTGGGCGAAGAGGGCACCACCGAAGCCGATCAAGAAATTGCCGAGGAGGAAGAGGACCGGCTGGTCGAGCGGCGTCGCCCCGATCACCAGGAGGAAGGCGGGCAGGCCGATGACCGCCCCGAGCCGGGCCATCCGGTAGGCGTCGCCGCCGCGGCCGAGCACGTGGGAGGCATAGGCGAAGCCGAGCAGCCCGCCCGCGGCGAACAGGGCGGTCAGCCTGGTCGTCGCACTGACGCTGAAGCCCAGGACCTCGCCGCCGAACGGCTCGAGCAGGATGTCGGCCATGGTGAAGGCGGTGGTGCCGATCCCGACGATGACCAGCCGGCGCACCGTGGCGTCACCCTGGCAGAGCTGCGCCCAGGCCGCGCGGAATCTGGGCTCGGGCTTGTCGATGACCGACCCGCGCTGTGGCCGCCGGGTCTCCTGCTGCCAAAGCGCGATGCCGTTGAGAACCACGGTCGCGACTGCCGCCCCCTGCACCACCTGCACCAGCCGGCCATGCGAGAAATTCACCAGCAACAGGCCGAAGATCAGCGCGCTGGCCAGCATGCCCAAGAGCAGCATGACATACATCAGCCCGACCACCTTGGGATGCGACTTGGCCGGGGTGAGATCGGTGGCCAGGGCGAGGCCCGCGGTCTGCACCGTGTGGACGCCGGCCCCGACCAGCAGAAAGGCAATGGCCGCCGAGGCGTGGCCGATGAACGCCGGATACTCGCTCGCCTGGCCCTTGCCGGCGAGCACCAGAAGGGCAAACGGCATGATGGCGAAGCCGCCGAACTGCCAAAGCGTACCCTTCCAGATGAACGGCACCCGGCGCCAGCCGAGCTGGCAGCGATGGTTGTCGGAGCGAAACCCGATGAGTGCCCTAAACGGCGCGAACAGCACCGGCAGGGCGATCATCAGCGCGACCAGCGAGGCCGGCACGCCGAGTTCGACGATCATCACCCGGTTCAAGGTGCCGAGCAGCAGCACCAGCACCATGCCGACCGAGATCTGAAACAGTGACAACCGCAGCAGCCGGCGGAATGGCACCTCCGGCGTCGCGACGTCGGCGAACGGCATGTAGCGCGGGCCGAGCGAGGCCCAGGTCCGCATCACTTTTTGGCTGAGACGGTTCATCCGACGGCAGCCCCCACCCCCGTCCCTTCACGGATCGAACAGCAAGCAAAGGGGCCGGGTCACGATGCCCGACCCCCTTACGGTCGTCAGTCGTCGAACTGCCGGCGACGTGTCAGCCGCCCCAGAAGGCCGCGACCCAGTCGGTGTTGTTGAGCACGGCGAAGTGCACGACGAACGAGATCAATGCAACGGCGCCGAGGAACAGCGGCAACCCGACGGTCGGGTTCACCACGCACCAGATCCTACCTTGATTCATGACGTGCTCCTCAGCCAAGCCACGGCGAATAGACCGCCGCCAGCAAATGCGCGAACAGCGCAATCGCGAAGAACACCCGCGCACCGTCGATGATGTGCTTGTGGATTTCTTCCGATTCGCCGATCGTCAAGCCGGTCGGCCATACCCGATCCGGATCGTCCAAGTCTTTGGCCATGTGGATTCTCCCCCAGAGAGATCACGAACGACTTCAACACTGCGCGACAATCGCACAGGCAGAGGTGCTCCTTGTCGCGCCCCCGGGTCGTTCGAGGATGACCTCAAGGCCCGCGCGGCACGGCCGATCCCGGCGCTGCCGGGGATCGGAGCAGTCGGTGGCTGAACCTTGCAGCAAGCCACTGCCTCCACGTGACAAGCATATGAGGGTCACCCCCGGCTGTCAACAGAACCTGACACAACGGCCTGACAATTCTTGTTGACGCCTGCCCGCCGTTGCCGCCCGGCCGCAGCACCGCCGCCGTCGCCGAGCGAGCCGTGCGCCGCCACGAAAAAGCCGGCCAAGCGGCCGGCTTTCTGCCATTCGATGCAACCGCCGCGGCGGGCCCGGCCGCCAGGACCAGGCCCGCGCCAGTGCGGTGGTCACTGCTTGTCGGACAGCACCTTCAGCCCGAGACGCGACGACAACGGCGTCGGGTCGTTGCTCGAAACGGAGAAGCCGAGACGCGACGACAACGGCGCCGCGTCATCCGAGAGCACCCGCATGCCGAGCCGTGACGACAACGGCGCGGCGTCGTTCGACAACTCCGAGGTGAGAAAATGCGTCCGTTCCGACTTGGTCGCCAGGCCGGTCGCCTTGGACAACGGCGCCGCCTCGCCGGACAACTCCCCGGTGAGGAAATGCGTGCGCCCCGACTTGGTCGCGAACCCGAGGGCCTTCGACAGCGGTGCCGCCTCGTTGGAGAGCACCCTGAGGCCCAAGGCCCGGGACAGCGGCGTGCCGTCGGTCCAGGCCTCGGCCGCTGCCGGGGCCGCCGATGCCGCGGCGGCGGCCGGCTGCGGTACCGGCTCGGGCAACGCCCCGGCCTCCTCGAGGATCGAGGTCGCCAGCACACCGCGCCCGAACGGTGCGGCAACCGCGACCAGCCAGCGCCCCTTGGCCACCGTGTCGGCGTAGTCGGCCGCCAACCGACGCTCGAGCTCGTTGCTCGGCTGCGGCGCCGGCGGCGGCGCTGCCCCCTCCTCCGCCGCCTTGGGCGGTGGCGCGAGCCGGCCGATGCTGTCGGCGGCGAAGCCGGCCTCGCGCAGCTTGGCCACGGCATCCGCCGCCCGCCGCTCGGCCCCGTAAAGACGGACAATCAAATCAGGCATCGTAGTTCCCCCTTGTCGATCAGCGAAAATCGGGAAACAGCGCCACCGGATGATCCACTGCCGAACAGCCAGTCCTACTATTCCCCAAGTGGAGTCTATACCGTGTGGCGCCGCTGCGAAAGGCAAAGCACGGTGCGCAAATCCGCCCACACGCATGCCGGCCGACCACCGCACCACTCTTCCTCGGCAGATCGCCGGCGCAGCTTGCCGACGCTTCAGCAGCGGGCGCGCGCAGGCAGACTCGCCCCGAGCGACAGGCCGCCCGGGGAACGTCGGCTGCTGAACTCGTCGGGAACTTTCCCGCCAGCCGGCCTGTCATCGAATTGCGGTTTTTTTCGCGTACGCGCAACTATAGCAAGAAAGGGGGCTCGCGGCGAGCCAAGCTTGGGAGCGGACGACCATGAGCGGGACTGTCACGGTTGGCGGAATACCAATCATCATCGGCGGCAATGATCCGGCCATCACCGGCACCGATGCGGACGAGCGGATCCTCGGCACGGCGGTGGACAACACGATCGACGGCCTCGCCGGCAACGACCTGATCGAGGCCGGTGACGGCAATGACGCCGTCAGCGGTGGCGAGGGCGACGACGGCCTGCTCGGCGACGCCGGGGACGATCGGCTCGACGGCGGTGCGGGGAGCGACGTGTCGAGTGGCGGCGAGGGTGCCGACACCTTCATCCTCGCCGGCGACGCTGCGGCCACGGGCGATGACATCATCGTCGATTTCGCCGCAGACGACGTGCTCGCGTTCAACGCCGCGGCGTTGCTGCGGGAAAACCCGGAACTCGAACTTTCCGGCGCCGGCCTCGACGCCGGCGAAGGGTTCGCCATCGCGCTCGCCGAGGACGAGAACGGTGACGACACCGAGGCTGGTGACGAGGACGAGGATGGCGACGACACCGAGGATGGTGGCGAGGACGACACCGCGGCGGAGGCCGGCCCGGTCGATCTCGTGATCACCACCCCGGCCGGGACGACGACCGTGCAGGGTGTCGATCTCGTGGCCCTCGGGCTCGACCCTGAGAACCTCAGCTTCGAGGCACTCGAGACCGCGGGTCTCTTGGTGTTCGACGGGCTGATCGAAGGCGCGGGCGACCTTCAGGGCACCGAGAACGACGACGTGATCATCGGTTCCGAGGGCGACGACACGATCACCGGCCTCGCCGGCGACGACATCATGGCCGGCGGCGCGGGCAGCGACAGCTTCGTCTTCGACCCGAGCAACGCCGAGGAAGGCGACGACGTCATCAGCGATTTCGAGCTGCCGAGCACGGCGATCGGCCAGGAGACGCCGGGCGATTTCATCGCCCTGTCGTCCGAGCAGGTCCTCGCCGCCTCCCCGGATCTGCCCGCTGCCGACGGCGACGGCAGTAGCCTGACCCTCGCCGATTTCGACGCCTCGCCCGACTGGCAGCTCGGCGGCAGCGAGAACGGCTTCGTCCTGTTGACCCATCCGGGCGGCACGATCGAGTTCCAGGGCCTGGACCAGATCGACGGCCTTACCTTCGAGGATCTCGGCCCGATCCTGCTCGTCGACGGCGAGGCCTTCCCCGAGGATGGTATCCCGATCGAGGGCGGTGACAACGGCACCGACGGCGAGACCGATGGTGAAACCGACGGCGGGACCGATGGTGGGACCGACGGCGAGACCGACGGCGGCACCGATGGTGAGACCGACGGCGAGACCGATGGTGAGACCGACGGCGGCACCGATGGTGAGACCGACGGCGAGACCGATGGTGAGACCG
>CAZNWE010000020.1:52810-54833 GCA_964576715.1 uncultured Geminicoccaceae bacterium
GGTGAGACCGACGGCGGGACCGATGGTGAAACCGACGGCGGCGATGTAGCGGCGGATGCCGAGGATTTGCTCCCGGATGATCTCCCCGATCTGCCCGATCTGCCCATCGATATCGCCTAGACGGGCTGGTCGACTGGCGGGGTGAGGCGGTGGTAGCACTGCCGTCGCGCCCCGCCGATCGGCAGCGGCTCTGGTTGGCGGCCGATCGTGCCTTACCCTGGCTTGGCTCCAGGGACGACCGTCACCATCCCGCTTGACACCTGTCGGTGCGGCCGACCGACAGCAGGAGTGCAGCGTTGGCGAGACAGACCCTGCTTGCGGCATGCGAGCGGCAGTTGCGGCGCGAGGGTGGCACCCTCGCCCTGTTCAGCCTCGGCGCCAACCTGCTGCTGCTGGTCGGTTCCATCTACATGCTGCAGGTGTTCGACCGCGTGCTCTCCAGCGGCTCGCTCGACACGCTCTTCTGGCTGACCGTCGCTGCCGTTCTGGCGACGACGGCGTATGGCTTCCTCGAGTTCGCGCGGCGCCGCATGCTCAGTCTCGCCGGCGACTGGTTCGAGCAGCAATTGTCGGCTCCGGTGCTCCGCGCCGGGATCGGTGCCCGACTGGCCGATGGCGGCGGCGCGGCGAGCCTCGCCGACGTGCGCGACATCAAGGGCTTTCTCGCGGGCGATGCCGTGCTCGCCTTTCTCGATGCGCCCTTCATCCCGATCTTCGTCCTCGTCATCTGGCTGATGCACCCGATGCTCGGCTGGGTGGCGCTGCTCGGCGCGGTGGCGCTCTTCCTGTTCGCCTTGGCCAACGACCTCGTCACCCGCGGCCGGGAGCAGAGCGCCGGGGCCGCGCAACGGCGCAACCAGCGCGCCGCCCAGCAATGTCTGGACCAGGCCGAGACCGTGCGGGCGCTCGGCATGACCGGCCCGCTGCTGCGCCGCTGGCAGGCCGAGCAGCAGCGCATCGGCCGGCTGGTGCAGGGCACGGGCGCCGTCACCCACGGGCTGCTCAACACCACCCGGGCCCTGCGCCTGGCCCTGCAGGTCCTGATCCTCGGCTGCGGCGCCTGGCTGGTGCTCGGCGGCGAGCTCACCGGCGGCGGCATGATCGCCGCCTCGATCATCCTGAGCCGGGCCCTCTCGCCGGTCGAGCGGGCGCTCGGTGCCTGGCGCAGCTTCGTCTCGGCGCGAAGTGCGCGTGCCAACCTGCACGCCCTGTTCGACACCCTGGAGCCGGCCACACCGCGCCTGCCGCTGCCGGCGCCGGCGGGCCGGTTGCAGCTCGAGCAGGCTTGCTACCAGCCGCGCGGCGCGAAGGAGCCGACGCTCGCCGAGGTCGATCTCGAGCTCGCCGCCGGCGAGGCCTGTGGGATCATCGGCCCGTCGGGCTCCGGCAAGTCCTCGCTCTGCCGGCTGATCGTCGGCGCCTGGCAGCCGACCCGCGGCCATGTCCGCCTCGACGGCGCTGACGTCGCCACCTGGGATGCGGACGCGCTCGGTCGTCATGTCGGCTACCTGCCGCAGGAGGTGGTGCTGTTCGCCGGCACCATCGCCGAGAACATCGCGCGCATGGGCGAGATCGACGAGGCCGCGGTGATCCAGGCCGCGCGCCTCGCCGATGTGCACGAGATGATCCTCCGCCTGCCGCAGGGCTACGACACGCCGGTCGGGCCCGGCGGGGTCAGGCTCTCCGGCGGGCAGAAGCAGCGGCTGGGCCTCGCCCGGGCGCTGTTCGGCGAGCCGCCGCTGGTCGTGCTCGACGAGCCCAACGCCAATCTCGACGGTGCCGGCGAGCTGGCCTTGCAGGCGGCGCTGGACGGCCTGCGGGCGCGGCAGCGCACCGTGGTCGTCGTCGCCCATCAGGCGAGCGTGCTGCGCGCGGTCGACAAGGTCGCCGTGCTGCGCGACGGGCGGATCGCTGCCTTCGGCGCCCGCGAGGACATTCTGCGGACGCTGATGCGCCGGCCGCAGCCGAAGCGCCTCGACCGGCAACCGGTGGCCGCCGATGCGCTGCCCGGGGCGCTGCCCGG
>CAZNWE010000020.1:54933-56798 GCA_964576715.1 uncultured Geminicoccaceae bacterium
CGCTGCCCGGGGCGACCGCCGATGGCTGACGGCTTCGCTGTCATCGAGGCGGTGTGGCGGCTGATCGAGCTCCTCCGCGACCGCCTGGTCGAGCTGATCGCCGCAGCGGCAGCACCTTTGGCCAACCTGATCGTCGCGCTGACCGCGACCTTGCACGCCCATGGGGTCGATCTGGAGGAGCATGTCGTGCTGCTGATCGTGTCGGCTTCGGCCCTCTGCCTGGTTCTCGGCACCTTGCTGCTCTGCCGGCGGCTCGCGGCGCGCAGCCGTCCGGGCGAGCTCGCCAGCGAGGTGGCGTCGCCGCTGGCGGCGGCCGTCCGCCGCCCGAAACTGCTCGGCTATCTGGTACTCCTCGTCTTCTTCGGCGGCTTCGGCAGCTGGGCCGCACTCTCGCCGCTCGCCAGTGCCGCCGTCTCACCTGGCGTGGTCAGCCCCGACGGCAGCCGCAAGACCATCGCCCATCTCGAGGGCGGCATCGTCCGCGCCATCGGCGTCCGCGAAGGCGAGCCGGTGCAGGCCGGGACGATGCTGGTGACGCTCGAGGATATCCGAGCCCGGGCCGAGTTCGAGGCGCTGCAGGAGCGCCTCGTCCATCTCGTGACCCTCGAAGCGCGGCTGCTCGCCGAGCTCGAGGAACGGCAGCGCATCGAGCGCCCGGCCGAACTCGCGCGCTTCGCCGCGGCCAGCGTCCGGCCGGCCCTGCTCGCCCAGCAGCGGCTCTTGGCGAGTCGGCGGGCCAGCTTCGCGGGCCAAGAGCAGATCCTCGGCCAGCGCATCAAACAGCTGGAAGCCGAAATCGCGGGCCTTCGCCAAGTGATCGCGGCACAGGATGAACAGCTGGCCTTGATCAGCGAAGAAGTCGCGACCGTCGCCGACTTGTTGGACAAGGGCCTGGGCAACAAGCCGCGCCTCTTGGCGCTCCAGCGCGAGGGCGCCGAAATCCGCGCCGAGCAGGCGGCGAACCGGGCCAGCATCGCCCGCCACGAGCAGGCGATCGGCGAGACCCGCATCCGGCTCTTGACCATGCACGAGGAGCTGCGCGAGAGCGTCTCCGAGGAACTGAGCAGCGTGCGCAGCGAGCTCGCGACGGTCCGCAGCCAGCTGCCGTCGCGCGAGGACGTGCTGGCGCGCACCGTGATCACCGCCCCGATCGACGGCACGGTGGTCGATCTGCGGGTCACCACCGAGACCGGTGTCGTCCAGCCCGGCGAGCCGCTGCTCGACCTCGTGCCGCAGCAGGCCGAGCTGATCATCGACGCGCGGGTCAGGCCCACCGACATGGACACGGTGCGCGCCGGGCAGTCGGCGCAGGTCGTCCTCTCCGCCTTCGCTCAGCGCACCCTGCCGCGGATCACCGGCCGGTTGCGGTCGATCTCGGCCGACCGGCTGATCGACGAGCGCAACGGCGAGCCCTACTTCCTCGCCAAGGTCGCCGTCGATCAGGACGAGCTGGCGCGGATCGCACCCGAGCTCGAGCTGACCCCTGGGATGCCCGCCGAGGTGATGATCCTCACCGGCGAGCGCACGCTTCTGGACTACCTGCTCCGCCCGTTCGTCCAGTCGATCACCCGCAGCTTCCGCGAAAGCTGAGCTCGGCAACCACACCGCACGGCTGCCGCCGAGCCGTCGCCGAGGCGCGCCCGGCGCCACGGCCGCCAGCGGCTCGAGCCGGCGGCTCCGCTTAAGGGGACAGCTCCCTTTTTACCCATATCGTTGATCACGCCGCGTTATCGGCTGGCAGCGATGGCTAAAAACCCGCGAGATAGCGGCCGGCTGACGGCGTTCGAGCCATACGATTCAGCCTGAATGGTTAAAAAGGGAGCTGTCCCTTTAGCCCGTCCCCGCCGCCTGAATGCTTAAAAAGG
>CAZNWE010000021.1:0-47294 GCA_964576715.1 uncultured Geminicoccaceae bacterium
CCGTCGGCGGCGACGTCGGTGCCGTCGAAGACGGCGATGACGCCCGGCATGCCGGCCACGCTCGCCTTGTCGACGCCGATCAGCCTGGCGTGGGCGTGCGGGCTGCGCACGAACACGGCATGGGTCTCGCCGTGCTGGCTGATGTCGTCGGTGTACCGGCCCTTGCCGGTGATGAAGCGCTGGTCCTCCTTGCGGAGCGACCGGGCGCCGATGCCGTTCTCTGCCATCTCACGTGCTTCCTTTTCTTCCAAACCGCCCCCGAGTCAACCGAGCCCCCGTGTCCGAAACGCTCTACTCAGCCGCCCGCGGCATGCCGCCCTTCATGGTGTCGGCCGCGGCCAGGATCGACTTGACGATGTTGTGGTAGCCGGTGCAGCGGCAGATATTGCCCTCGAGCCACTCGCGCACCTCATGCTCGGTCGGGCTCGCATTGTGCTGCAGGAGATCGACCGCCGACATGATCATGCCCGGCGTGCAGAAGCCGCATTGCAGGCCGTGATGCTCGCGAAAGGCCGCCTGCATCGGATGCAGCGTCCCGTCGGCCTGGGCGAGGCCCTCGATGGTGGTCACCGCACTGCCCTCGGCCTGGGCGGCCAGCATCGTGCAGGACTTGACGCTCTTGCCGTCGACATGAACGACGCAGCAACCGCACTGCGACGTGTCGCAGCCCACATGGGTCCCGGTGAGCCCCAGGTTCTGGCGGAGGAACTCGACGAGCAGGGTGCGCCCCTCGATCTCGCCGGAGACAGCCTTGCCGTTCACGGTCATCGAAACATTCATCATCGTCAGAAACCCTCCCATTGCCGGCTTTCTTGGCCGGTAGTGTCGCTCGGTTGCCGGCCCGGATGCCGGCTCGTGGCCTCAGGTGAAAATCAGGTAGAGCAGGATCAGCACGACCACGCCGATCCCGATATAGGCCGGCATGCCGAGGCCGCCCAGCAGGCGCTTGCCGACCGGCTCCGGCGCCCGCTTGGGCGCTTCGCTCGGCCGGGCGCCGGCCGCGGCCCGCTCGGTCACCGCATCGGCGGGGATCGGCGCCGGCTTCGCCGGCTCGGCCGCCGGTGCGGCAGGTGCGGGCTCACCGACCGGGCCGGTCGGGGCTGCCGCGGCGGCGGCACCGGCAGCCGCGTGGCTGTCGCCGACGATCTGGCTGAACTTGCCGAAGAAGTCGTCGGCCATCTTCTTGGCGGTGCCCTGGATCAGTCGCGAGCCGATCTGGGCGAGCTTGCCGCCGACCTCGGCCTTGGCGTGGTAGGTGAGGATGGTGTCGCTGCCGTCCTCCTTGAGATGGACATCGGCGCCGCCCTTGGCAAAACCCGCCGCACCGCCCTTGCCCTCACCGACGATCGAGTAGCTTTCCGGTGCGTTGATGTTCTCGAGGTGGACATTGCCGCCGAACTTGGCCTTCACCGGCCCGACCTTGGCGGTGACCTTGGCCTCGAGCTCGGTGTCGGAGGTCTTGGTCAGCTCCTCGCAGCCGGGGATCGCCTGGCGCAGCACTTCGGGATCGTTGAGGGCGGCCCAGACACGATCGCGTGGCGCCGGAATCCGGTATTCGCCTGACATGTCCATGGCAGCACTCCCTTCGTTCTTGCGGCCGATCGCTGCCAGGGCACCGCCGATCGACCTTGTCCGGCCATGCGCGAGAAAGGTCTGCCGCCTGCCTCGGTCGCCGGTTGCTTGACACCCCGCCGTTATGGCGAAACGCCGGCCTGCCGACAAGCCCGATGCATGGCGATCAACGCGATAGCGGCGTGACTTGGTCCTCAGTCGGCGAGCAGTGCCGCCGCCGTCGTGTCGATGATGGCGGCCGTGTCGATGCCCTGGATGCGGTAGAGGTCGGGGATGTCGGCGGACTGGCCGAACGCCTCCACGCCGAGCGCCCTGACCGGCTGGCCGCGGACGGCACCCAGCCAGGAGAGCGTGAGCGGGTGGCCGTCGAGAATGGTGACCAGCCGGGCATGGGCCGGGATGGCTGCCAGCAGGCCGGCGACATGGCTCTGGCCATCCCTGGCGAGCCAGTCCGCGTGCAGGCGGTCGGCGGAGGTGACGGCGAGGATGCCGAGGCCGGGCAGGTCGTCGGCCATGGCCTCGGCCGCCGCCAGCACCTCGGGTGCCACGGCACCGGCGTAGACCAGGGCCAGCGCGCACTCGGGACCGGGCGGGACGAGCCAGTAGCCGCCTTCGATGACGCCAGCGGGTGCCGCGTCGCGTTTGGGCTGGTCGAGCTGGCGGGTGGTCAGCCGAAGATAGACCGAGCCGCCGTCGGGCTCCTGCAGGTGGGCGAAGGCCCAGCGCATGACCGCCGCGAGCTCGTCGACATAGGCCGGCTCGAACGAGGTGAGGCCCGGCTGGCTGAGGCCGATGAGCGGTGTGCCGATCGACTGGTGGGCACCGCCTTCCGGCGCCAGGCTGATGCCCGAGGGGGTGGCGACCAGGAGGAAGCGGGCTCCCTGGTAGCAGGCGTAGTTCAGGGCATCGAGGCCGCGGTTGATGAAGGGGTCGTAGAGCGTGCCGACGGGCAAGAGGCGG
This sequence comes from uncultured Geminicoccaceae bacterium, assembly GCA_964576715.1. Classification (GTDB taxonomy): domain Bacteria; phylum Pseudomonadota; class Alphaproteobacteria; order Geminicoccales; family Geminicoccaceae; genus SLRI01. The sequence continues at coordinate 2,533 of CAZNWE010000021.1, forward strand.
GCGCCGAAGATGTCGTGGGCCAGGCCGAGCGACGCCAGATTGAGAAAGAGGTTGTTCTCAGCGATGCCGAGCTCGAGATGCTGGCCCTGCTGGCTCTCCCGCCAGACGGTGGGCGAGGCCACGGCCTCGGACTTGAAGACGTCCTCGTGCGGCCGGCGGTTGAAAACGCCGCGCCGCGTCACCCAGGGGCCGAGATTGGTCGATACGGTGACGTCCGGCGAGGTGGTGACGATGCGCGCGGCGAGCTCGCTGTCGCCGCGGGCGAGCTCGCCCATGATCCGGCCGAAGGCCTCCTGGGTCGAGCTGGTCGCGGCGATCCGGCCGGTCGGCAGCGCGGCCGGCACCGGCACCGGGGCGGCGACATGGCGGCGGGTCCGCTGGCGATAGGGGACGGCGGCGACGAATCGCTCCAGGGCCTGCGGGTCGACCTCGAGCCCGGCATGGACGTCCCATTCGGCGCCGTCGGGGATCCGCATCCGAGCCTTGAAGGCGGCCATCTGGTCGGGGGTCATAAGGCCCGCGTGGTTGTCCTTGTGGCCGGCGAAGGGCAGGCCCCAGCCCTTGACGGTGTAGGCGATGAAGCAGTGCGGCCGGTCGTCCTGCACCCCGTGGAACGCTTCGAGCACGGCTTCGATGTCGTGGCCGCCGAGATTGGTCATCAGGGCCGCGAGGCTGGTGTCGTCGTGGCTGTCGAGCAGCCGGCGGACGAACTTGTTCGCACCGAGATCGCTCTCGAGATGCGCCCGCCAGGCGGCCCCACCCTTGAAGGTCAAGGCGGCGTAGAGGTCGTTCGGGCAGGCGTCGATCCACTGGCGCAACACGGCGCCACCGGGCTCGGCGAAGGCGGCCTCGAGCTTCTTGCCGTACTTGATGGTGACGACGGTCCAGCCGACAGCGCCGAAGAACTGCTCGATCTTGGCGAACAGCTGCTCCGGGACGACGCGATCCAGGCTCTGGCGGTTGTAGTCGATCACCCACCAGAGATTACGGACATCGTATTTCCAGCCCTCGAGCAGGGCTTCGAAGACGTTGCCCTCGTCGAGCTCGGCATCGCCGACGATGGCGACCATCCGACCCTGCGGGGTATGGGGCGGCCGATCCTCCGGCACCAGTCCGTGCAGCCGGACGTAGTCCTGGGTCAACGACGCGAAGAGCGTCATCGCGGCACCGAGGCCGACCGAGCCGGTCGAGAAGTCGACCGGAGCCGTGTCCTTGGTCCTGGACGGGTAGGACTGCGCCCCGCCGAGGGCGCGAAAGCGCTCGAGCGCATCCCTGGTCTGCTCGCCCAAAAGGTAGTGGGCGGCGTGCATGATCGGGCTCGCGTGCGGCTTGACGGCGATCCGGTCGCCCGGCCGAAGCACGTCGAAATAAAGCGCGGTCATGATCGTCGCGACCGAGGCGCAGGAAGCCTGATGGCCGCCGACCTTGAGCTTGTCGCGACTGGATCTGAGGTGGTTGGCGTTGTGGATGGTCCAGGCGGCGAGCCAGAGCAGCTTCTTCTCGATCGCCTTGAGCATGCGGTGCGGCTCGTCTTGATCACTGAACGCAGGCGTCGACTGTGGCTTTAGGGCTTGCATGTCCGTCTCGCAGGGCAGGCTCTCGGCGGCACGCACAAGATGTCGCACTAAGCGGGTGCGCCGGCAAGCGCCGGCTGCTAAGCAGCGGCAGGGTCCAGGGACCGGCGTTGGGGGAGCGAGCATGGCGACGGAACCGGCAATGGCCGCCGAGACGACGACGGCGCAGGTCAAGGAGATCGTCCCGGAGCTGCCGTTCGAGGACGATCCCTCGACCTTTCTGCCGACCCTGGTCGAGCTCGCCGACGCGCATGCCCTGGACGACGAGGCGTGAGCGCGGTCGCGCTGCTGCAAGGCGACCTTACCCGCGCCGCGACGGCCTTGTCGGCGGGTGCGGTGACGTCGGTGGCACTGACCGAGGCGTCGCTCGAGGCGCTGACGGCGCACGGGCCCGGCCTCAACGCAGTGGTCGAGCTTTGGGCCGACGAAGCGCTGGCGACGGCGACACGTATCGATGCCGAGCGCCAAGGCGGGGCGGCACTCGGGCCGCTGGCCGGGGTGCCGCTGGCGCACAAGGACATGTTCTACCGCCAGGGCAAGGTCTGCGCGTCCGGCAGCCTCGCACGGGCGGGCTATGTTCCCGGGGTCACCGCGAGTGCGATCCTGCGGCTTGACCGGGCCGGTGCGGTCGATCTCGGCCGCCTCAACATGGTCGAGTTCGCCTTGGGCCTTACCGGCCACAACGACATCACCGGGCACCCCAGGAACCCCTGGGACACCGAGCATATCACCGGCGGCTCGTCGAGTGGGCCGGCGGCGGCGATCGCCGCCCGGCTGACCTTCGCCGCCCTGGGCTCCGATACCGGCGGCTCGATCCGCGTACCCGCGGCCTGTGTCGGCATCACCGGGATCAAGCCGACCTACGGCCGGGTCAGCCGGGCCGGTGCCCTGCCCCTGTCGCACAGCCTGGACCACATCGGCCCCTTGGCCCGCAGTGCCCGCGACCTCGCCCTGCTGCTCGAGGTGATCGCCGGGCCCGACCCGCGCGACCCGACCACGGTGGATCGCCGGGTGCCGCCCTACAGCCGCCTCGTCGACCGACCGCTCGGCGGTTTGCGCGTGGCTTGCGCCGAAGCGCCGTTCGAGCTGCCGCTCAGCCCCGAGGTGGGCGGCCTCTACGACCGGGCGATCGCCGGGCTCGGCGCGGTCGACGTGGCGGTCAGTCGGCTCACCTTGCCACCGATCGAGCCGTTGAACGCGTTGCGGCGAGTCGTCATGCTGGCCGAGGTCGCAACCCGGCACGAGGACCTCGTGACGGCGAGGCGCGCCGCCTACAACCCTTATACCCTTGCCCGTCTCGATCCCGGCTTCGAGATCTCGGCCACGACCTACCTTCGGGCCCTCGGCTACCGTGCGGCAGCGGTGCGGCGGTTCTGCGCCGAGGTGTTCGGCGCGGCCGACGTCCTGGTCTTGCCGGCCCTGGCCGAGCCGGTGCCGAGGCTCGATGCCGCGCACGACACCGCGGCCTATGTGCGGCTGGTCAACGGCATGGGCCACTTCATCTGCCCGTTCAACTATCTGGGCCTGCCCGCACTGACCCTGCCGATCGGCCGAACCACGAACGGCCTGCCCATGGCGATCCAGCTCGTCGGCCCGCCCTTCGCCGAGGCGCGGCTGTTGCGTCTGGCGCATCACCTCGAGCGCCACGCCGGGTTCGAACTCGGCGCACCGCCCCATGCCGGGCCAGGATGATGCCGGGCATCGCGCCCGCGCCGGTTGGACAAGGCCGCGTGCCGACCCCACCTGACGATGACGGGGTGGGCGCTTCTCGGCGCGGCCACGACATGCGTCGACAATGCGCTGGATTACCTGACCGGTTGACCAGTAGAATCGGGTCTCGTCATCGTGGCAAGCTGGCCGTCCGGTCGCAAAGCCGCGAACCCCGCCGAACCGGCACGATACCCAGGATGATGAAAGACAAGCGACAGACACACATCGACAAGGCCGGCACGGGTCGGCTTGTGGCGATCCACGGCCCCGAGGACTTCGCGGCGATGCGCGCGGCCGGGCGGCTCGCGGCCATGGCCCTCGACCACATCACGCCGCTGGTCGAGGTCGGGGTCAGCACCGGTGCCCTGGACCGGCGCATCGAGCTGTTCATGCGCGATAACGGCGGCGTGCCGGCGACCCTCGGCTATCGTGGCTACACCAAGAGTTCCTGCATCTCGGTCAACCATGTCGTCAATCACGGCATCCCGTCCGACGACAAGCGGCTCGCCGACGGCGACATCCTGAACATCGACGTGACGGTGATCCTCGACGGCTATTACGGTGACACCAGCCGGATGTTCACGGTGGGCGACAAGGTACCGGTCAAGGGTCTGAAGCTGATCGACGTCACCTATGAGGCCATGTGGGCCGGGATCGAGATGGTACGGGCAGGGGCGACGCTCGGCGATGTCGGGCATGCGATCCAGGTGGTGGCGGAAGCGGCGCGGTTCTCTGTGGTCCGCGATTTCGTCGGCCACGGCATCGGCCGGGTGTTCCACGACGCACCCGAGGTGCGCCACTACGGCAAGCCCGGCGACGGACTGGTCCTCGCCCCCGGCATGCTGTTCACCATCGAGCCGATGATCAATGCCGGCGGCCACAAGGTGAAAATCCTCAAGGACGGCTGGACCACGGTGACCCGCGACCGCTCGCTCTCCGCCCAATTCGAGCACACGGTGGGCGTGACCGAGGACGGCTACGAGATCTTCACCGGCTCGCCCGCCGGCTACGAGAAGCCGCCTTATCACGTGGGCGGCTGACCCGGGCTCGCTTGGCGCCCCGCCCCGCGGCCGCGTCTCAGCTCTCGACCAGCTCCGGTGGGCACCCGGGCTTCACCTTTGCCACCCGATTGCGGCCGCTCTCCTTGGTCAGGTAGAGGGCTTTGTCGGCGCGGCCGAGGACCGCGACCGGCCGATCATCGTCGGGCTCGAGGTCGGTCACGCCGATGCTGACGCTGAGCGGGACCGTGACCTGGTTCTCGTCCGCGAACGCCGCCCGCTCGGTGGCAGCGCGGATGCGCTCGGCGACGACCAGTGCGGCATCGAGTGACGTTGCCGGCAGGATGGCGGCGAATTCTTCACCGCCGAGCCGCGCGAAATGGTCGTTCTGACGCAATTCGGCCTTGGCGATCGCGGTGAAATGCTTGAGTGCCTCGTCGCCGACGGTGTGCCCGAAACGGTCGTTGATCGTCTTGAAGTGGTCGAGATCCAGCATCAAGACGGCGAGCGTCTCGAGCCGGCCGGCCGGGCGACGCGCGTCACCCTCGAGCAGCTCGAGAAAACGTCGCCGGTTCAAGGCACCAGTCAGCGGGTCGGTATTGGCCAGCAGCCAAAGCCGTTCCTCCAGCAGCTTGCGCTCGGCGATTTCGTGGGCGAGAGCCGCGTTGGCCTGCTCGGCCTTGCGCAGGGCTTCGGTCGCTTCGGCCTTGGCCGTCGCCAGGTGGCGGGCGAACACCTTGAGGTCCTCGCCCTCGCCGGCCAGCCGGTCGTGCAGTTCGGTCAGCCAGACCTCGCGCCGCTTGAACTCGGTTACGTCGACCAGCGTCAGCACTCCCGCCGTGTCGAAGGTCGCCCGCATCTCCAGCTTGAGCCAGCGCTCGTCGCGGAGCCTGACGGTCAGGGGTGGCGGCTCGAGCGCGGCGCGATCCTCGAGCCAGCGGTCGATAACCCCGAGTTCGGCGCGAATGTCGTGCCGCTTGGCCGCCTCGCGAAGGAGCTCGGCAACGCAGGCGCCGCTCTTCAACTCGTCCTTGAGGGTCGGAAGGAAACCGCGACAGGCGCTATTGAAGTGGACCAGCCGGTCCGCCGGGTCGACGAGCATCACTCCGCAGGCCAAGCAATCGAAGGCATGCAGCAGGCGCTGCTCCGTTAGCCAGGTAAGAGCACCGGCTGGGGCGGCCTCCTGGAGACCGAATGAACGCATGTCGAAGCTCGCACCTGGACGGGCTGATCCGGGCGCCGGCCCGCTCAGCAGTCGGAATTTTACGCAGGCATATCACAAGCCTACCTATGGTAGAAGAAAAATGGCGAACGACACGCTCATGGTGTTGGAACCGCCCCGGCCCGGTCACAACCGTTCAGCGAACGGCGACGCGCCTCGCCGCTGAGCAAACAGCCCCGCACGGCCCTTACATATTGGTGTAGACCGGCCCGCCGCCGCCTTCCGGGGTCACCCAGTTGATGTTCTGGGTCGGGTCCTTGATGTCGCAGGTCTTGCAGTGGACGCAGTTCTGCGCGTTGATCTGCAGCCGCGGGTTCTGCCCGTCGTCGTCACGGACGATCTCGTAGACACCGGCCGGACAGTAGCGCTGCTCGGGTGCGTCGTAGTCCTCGAGATTGATGCGGATCGGCACGGCCGGGTCGACCAGCTGCAGGTGGCAGGGCTGGTTCTCCTCGTGATTGGTGTTCGAGAGGAAGACCGAGCTCAGGCGGTCGAAGGTGATCACCCCGTCGGGCTTGGGATAGACGATCGGCGTCGCATCCTTGGCCTTTTTCAGGCTGCGATGATCCGGACCATGGTGGGCGAGCGTCCAGGGGGCGCGGCCGCGCAGGAGGTAGGTGTCTACCGCGTTGAGCGCGATTGCCGGCCACAAGCCCCATTTGAACGCCGGGCGCGCATTGCGCACGAGATGGAGCTCTTCCTTGAGCCAGCTCTGCTCGAAGCGTTCGGGGTAGCTTTCCAGGATCGGCCGTTCAGCACCCGCGGCCAGCGCCTCGAAGGCGGCCTCGGCGGCGAGCATGCCGGACTTCATCGCGGTGTGGCTGCCCTTGATCTTGGGCACGTTGAGAAAGCCCGCGGTGTCGCCGATCAGGGCACCACCCGGAAACACCAGCTGCGGCAGCGACTGCAGCCCGCCCTCGGTGAGTGCTCTGGCCCCGTAGCCGACCCGCCGGCCGCCTTCGAACAGCGGCTTGATCGCCGGATGGGTCTTGAAGCGCTGCATCTCGTCGAATGGGGAGATGTGCGGGTTCTGGTAGTCGAGACCGACGACGAAGCCGACGGAGACCTGGTTGTTCTCGAAATGGTAGAGCCAGGAGCCGCCATAGGTGCGTGTGTCGAGCGGCCAGCCGATGGTATGGACCACCTTGCCCTGCTGGTGCTTGGCCGGGTCGACCTCCCAAAGCTCCTTGACCCCGATGCCGTAGGTCTGCGGCTGGGCATTGCGGCGGAGCTCGAAGCGCTCGAACAGCGTCTTGGTCAAGGAGCCGCGGCAGCCTTCGGCGAAGAGCGTGACGCGGCCGAGCAGCTCCATCCCGGGCTGATGGTTGGGGCCGGGCTGGCCGTCGCGGCCAATCCCCATGTCGCCGGTGGCGACCCCCTTGACGGCCCCGTTCTCGTCGTAGAGCACTTCGGCCGCGGCGAAGCCCGGGTAGATCTCGACGCCCAGGGCCTCGGCCTGCTCGGCCAGCCAGCGGCAGAGATTGCCGAGGCTGATGATGTAGTTGCCGTGATTTTGCATCTGCGGCGGCGTGGGCAGGCGGAACGATCGCCCAGCGGTGAGGAAGAGGAGGTGATCCTCGGTCGTCGGCACGGTGAGCGGGGCACCCTTGGCCTGCCAGTCCGGGATCAGCTCGTTCAAGGCACGCGGCTCGAAGCAGGCACCCGAGAGGATGTGGGCACCCACCTCGGCACCCTTCTCCAGCACGCAGATCGAGAGCTCTTTATCGTTTTCCTGCGCCAGCTGCGCCAGCCGAATGGCGGCGGCGAGGCCGCTCGGGCCGGCGCCCACGATCACGCAATCGAACTCCATCGCCTCGCGTTCCAAAGCCTTTCTCCACAGCTCTTCCGGACAAACTGACAACCTTCAATTACCTAGCGGCGGCGCCGGCGAATGGCCATGGGCGGCGCGCCTGCGGCGCTCAGTTGCCGCGGCGCCTGCCCGATCCCGGCATGCGCTCGGGCCAGCGTTCCTGCACGCGGTAGAGCAGGCCCAACAGCACGCTGGTCGCGACGACGAGGCCGAGGCTGGCGAGCGGCCGGAACAGCACCCAGGCGATGGCGACGACCACGAGCGCCCAGCCGAGTGCCACGGTCGGGGCAGCCGCCGGACCGAGCCGCCGCCGGAGCGCTGCCAGGCTCGCGACCCGTTCGCCGGCCCTGCCGAGCAGCAGCGAGCAGCCGACGAAGACACCGAGCGTGGCCGCGGCACGAACGCCCCAGGTCCGCAGAGCCGTAACGCGCCGGGCGTGACCGAGCATGGCTTCCGCCGTTTCGAGACCGGGCACCGCGATGGCGACCTCGCCGCCATTGGCTGCCCGCCACGGGCCGAGCCTGGCCCCGTCGAGCCCGGCGAGCACGCTGACCTCGCCCGCCGGCACGACACGAAAGCGGACGCGCACGTCACCGATTTCGGGGCGGCGCGGATCGCCCGAGAAAAAGCCCGTGCCGTCGCCCGCGAGCACGCCGCCGCGGACGAAGAGCTCGCGGCCGCGCGGCACGGCGATCGCCCGGTCGGCCGGCAGCAGGTCGACGAGTGCCGGGGTGAGGCCGTAGGCACCGATCGCCACCTCGGGTGGCTGGAATCGGGCACTCTGGTAGGGCGGTGCCGGCGGGTTGCTGCGGCCGACGCGCTCGCGAAAGCGCTCCGACGGGATCCGTCCCTCGGCCCAGACTTTTTCGTAGCGCGTGGTCCGGTTGTCGCCAGCACCCTGGGTATGCTCGCGCCACTGGTACATCTCGACGATCCGATCGAGCCTGAGCGCCACATCGCCGAGCCCGAAGACCGGATCCTCGACGATCCCGCTCGGCCGGGCCTCGGCCGCGACATGCACCAGCCGGCCGTCGGCATCGCCCGGCACCCGCCCGGGATCGACGCTCATGACGCTCCGCCCGGCGGCGCGCAGCGTCGCCATCTCGCTCGCCGAGCGCCATTCGTTCCAGAACAACCCCGCACTGCCGGCGAGCACCAGGATCAGACCGAAAATCAGCAGGCCGGTGCGGCGCTTCTGTCGCTTCGGGCTGGTCGCGCGCTGCACTGGCTCTTCCATCGGCGACACTCCCCGGTTCGGCAAAGGGTTCGGGCCGATTCGGCAAAGGGTTCGGGCACGGCGACAAGCTTGCCGGCCGGGCCTGAATGCGGCAAGGGGTCGGGGCATGCCAGAAGCAACGGTCGACCCGTCAGACGTGTCTGCGGCGCGGCTGCGCCGTGGCCTCGCCGCCTTGGCGCAGCGGGACGCGGATGTGGCGCGCGCCCTGGCTCGGGTCGGCGAGCCGGCGCCGCGGTCGCGGCCACCCGGCTTCGCCACCCTGTTGCGCATCATCACCGCCCAACAACTCTCGACCAAGGCTGCGGCAGCGATCCATGGGCGGCTGGAGGCGGCGATGGGGGCGGCGGTCGAGCCGCTCGCCTATCTCGCGCTCGACGACACGCGCTTGCGCGGCTGCGGCCTGAGTGCCCGCAAGATGGTCTACGGCCGGGCGCTGGCGACGGCGATCGTCGAGCGCCGGCTCGACCTCGACAAGCTCGCGGCGGCAGCGGACGAGACGGTCATCGAAGCACTCACCGCACTCCCCGGCTTCGGCCGCTGGAGTGCCGAGATCTACCTGCTGTTCGCACTCGACCGGCTCGACGTGCTGCCCGCCGACGACCTTGCCCTGCAGGTCGGTCTGCAGCGCCTCAAACGCCTGCCCGAGCGGCCGCCGGCCAAGGCGCTTCGAACGATGACCGAAGGCTGGGCGCCCTGGCGCGGCGCCGGGGCGATCCTGCTCTGGCATTTCTACGGTGCTGCGACGCTGGACGATCGCTGCGGCTAGCGCACGAACTTGTCGCCAAAGCGGCCATCTGCTACATCACGGGACACGCGAAATGGTCGTTCCGCCGCTCGCTTAACGAGCCACCCGCCGGTTCCGCATTGCCCGGGCGCACCGCCCGGACGCGTCGCCCAGGCGCATCGCCCAGGAAACCTGACACTTGGCCGCCTCACTGCCGCCCAAGGGATTCGAGATCGTCCCCATCGAGGAGGAGATGAAACGCTCCTACCTCGATTACGCCATGAGCGTGATCGTCAGTCGGGCCCTGCCCGACGTCCGCGACGGCCTGAAGCCCGTCCAGCGGCGAATTCTCTATGCGATGCGCGAGGCCGGCTACGATGTCGGCCGGCCGCATCGCAAGTCAGCGCTGATCGTCGGCGACGTGATGGGCAAGTATCACCCGCACGGTGACACCGCGATCTACGACGCCATGGTCCGCATGGCGCAGCCCTGGTCGATGCGGCTGTTGCTGATCGACGGTCAGGGCAATTTCGGCTCGATGGACAACGATCCGCCGGCGGCGATGCGCTACACGGAGGCCAGGCTGGCCAGGGCCGCGGCCGCCCTGCTCGACGACATCGACAAGGACACGGTTGGCTTTCGGCCGAACTACGACGAGAGCATTCTCGAGCCCGAGGTGCTGCCGGCCCAGTATCCGAACATCCTGGTCAACGGCGCAGGCGGCATCGCCGTCGGCATGGCGACCAACATCCCGCCGCACAATCTCGGCGAGATCGTCGACGCCACGGTGGCCCTGATCGACGATCCCGGGCTCGAGCTGCCCGACCTGCTCGAGATCGTCCAGGGGCCGGATTTCCCGACGGGCGGGGTGATCCTCGGTCGGGCCGGCATCCAGCAGGCCTACATGACGGGCCGCGGCAGCGTCACGATCCGCGGCCGCTGCCGGACCGAGGAGATCAGGAAGGACCGCCAGGCGATCATCGTCGACGACGTGCCTTATCAGGTGAACAAGGCGCGGATGGTCGAGCGGATCGCCGAGGTGGTGCGCGAGAAACGGGTCGAGGGCATCTCGGACCTGCGCGACGAATCCGACCGCCACGGGGTTCGGGTCGTGATCGAACTGAAGCGCGACGCCGACCCCGACGTCGTCTTGAACCAGCTCTACAAGTTCACCCCGCTGCAGACCAATTTCGGCGTCAACATGGTGGCCCTCTCAGGCGGCCGCCCCATCCAGATGACCTTGAAGGACGTCCTCGAGGCCTTCATCACGTTCCGCGAGGAGGTGATCCTCCGCCGCACGGCCTACGATCTCGCCAAGGCCCGGGAACGCGCCCACATCCTGGTCGGCCTCGCGGTCGCGGTCGCCAATATCGACGAGATCATCGAGCTGATCCGCGCCGCCCCCGACCCGGCGACCGCCAAGGCCGGGCTGCTCGAACGGGCGTGGCCGGCCGAGGCGGTGCGGCCGCTACTCGTTCTGGTCGAGGGCGAGGAGGCGGCGGCCCGAGCCGAGTACCGGCTCTCCGAGCGCCAGGCCCAAGCCATCCTCGATCTCCGCCTGCAGCGCCTGACCGGCCTCGAACGCGACAAGATCACGAGCGAACTCAAGGACATCGCCAGGGCCATCGAGGAGCTCTTGCGCATCCTGCAGAGCCGCGAACGGCTGCTCGAGGTGATGAAGGCGGAGCTGCTCGAGGCCAGGGGCAAGTTCGCCGACGAGCGGCGCACCTTCATCGATCTCGATGCCGAGCTCGACATCGACATCGAGGACCTGATCCCGCGCGAGGACATGGTCGTCACCGTCACCCACAAGGGCTACATCAAGCGCGTGCCGGTCTCGACCTTCCGCGCCCAGCGCCGCGGCGGCAAGGGCCGGGCCGGGATGCGCACCCACGAAGACGATTTCGTCGCCCGCCTGTTCGTCGCCAATACCCACACCCCGGTGCTGTTCTTCTCCAGCTTAGGGCGCGTCTACAAGCTCAAGGTCTACAAGTTGCCGTTGGGAAACGCGCAGGCTCGCGGCAAGGCGATGATCAACCTCTTCCCGCATCTCGCCGAGGGCGAGTGGATCACCGCGATCCTGCCGCTGCCCGAGGACGAGGCCTCCTGGGCCGAGCTGTCGGCGGTGTTCGCCACCAGCCGCGGCAAGGTCCGCCGCAATGATCTGGCCGATTTCACCCGGGTGCCGGTCAACGGCAAGATCGCCATGGGGCTCGACGACGGCGACCGGCTGATCGGGGTCGACGTCTGCGACGACAGCCACGACATCCTGCTCGCCACCACCGCCGGCAAGGCGATCCGCTTCGCCGTCGAGAGCCTGCGCGTGTTCCGCTCGCGCACTTCCGAGGGCGTGCGCGGCATCGATCTGGCGTCGGGTGATGCCGTCATCTCGATGTCGATCCTCGATCACATGACGCTCACCACCGAGGAGCGCGACGAACTGGTGCGCATCGCCAACGCCCGACGGCGGGCAGCCGCCCAGGAAGCCCTCGAGGAGAACGGCGAGGAGGCGGGTTCCGACTCGCCCGATCTCCTGGCGTCCGAGACCGTCGAGGCGATGCTGGCGAAGGAGCAGCTGATCCTCGCCGTGACCGTCAACGGCTACGGCAAGCGGACCTCGGCCTTCGAGTACCGGGTGACCAACCGCGGCGGCCAGGGGATCATCAATATCGAGACCTCCGAGCGCAACGGTGCGGTTGCCGCCACCTTCCCGGTCGGCGCCACCGACCACCTGATGCTGGTCACCGACAAGGGCAAGACGATCCGCATCCCGGTCGACGGCATCAGGATCGCGGCGCGCAAGACCCAGGGTGTCACCCTCTTCAGTATCGAGGCGGGCGAGCACGTGGTCTCGGTGGCGCGACTTGCCGATGCCGGGGAGAACGGCGAGGAGGACGACAGCGATGAGCCAGACGAGGCCTGAGCGGCGGGCTCAATCGCAGCCCATGTGCCGCCGCCACATCAACGGGTCGTGCCCCGCTGGCACGCTGGCGCAGGGATCGGCCGCATAGCCACGCAGCTCGTTGTAGCGCGCGATCTGGGCCGCGCTCAAAAGAGACGGCGTCTCGAGGTGGGTGCGCAGATGGATGAAGCGCAGATCGCCTTGCGCAGCCGCGATGTCGTCGAGCCGGGCGCGCAGGTCGGCTTCGGTCACGGTGCCGGCCCGAAAGCCGGCCTCGAGCGCGGCCTCGAGCGCGATCAAGCGCTCGCCCGTTTCGATCGCCTCGGCCTGCATGGTCGCGAACAGCCGCTCGAGCCTCGCCACCTGGTCGGCATCGAGTGGGATGTCGTCCTTGAGCTCCAAAAGGTGGGCCGGACCAGGCACGCCGTTGAGCTCGGCCGCCTTCGCCAAACCCCAGCCGCCGCCACGCCTGAGCTCGGCGATATCTTCCGTTGACAGGCTCTTGATGGCGCGGCTTTGCTCGCCGGCGTAGGGCGAAGGGCCTGAGATTTGCGCCGTTGACGCAGCCGGCAGCAAAAGGGTGAGCAACGCCAGCGCCAGCCTGGTTTTCATTCGCGACCTCCTTGGTGATCCTGCGGCCTTTCTTGCGCAGACGGGCCGCCTGCGACATGATCGTGATCATGCCTGGGATCGATGAGCTGTTCGCAGTGCCGGATGCCGTGCCGCACGACTTCGCCAAGGGTGGCTGTCTGTTCCACCAGAACGACCCGGTGCGCATGGTCTATCGGCTGTGCTCTGGTGCCGTGCAACTCCGCCGGCAGCAGGCCGCCGGCGGCTTCGTCGTCCTGCAGCGGGCGCTTGCCGGCGACATCCTGGCCGAGGCGTCGCTGTTCGCCGAGCACTACCACTGCGACGCAGTGGCGGTGGCGGCCGGTCGGCTCTGGGCGGTGCCCGCCCGGGCGTTGCGCGCGCGGCTCGCCGCCACGCCGGCCGACGCCTGGGCCGTCGCCGGTCATCTTGCCCGCGAGGTTCAGAGAGCGCGGTTCAGGGCCGAGCTCCTCGGGCTTCGGACGGTAGGCGAACGGCTGGATGCCTGGCTCGCCTGGCAGCAAGGACGGTTGCCCGAGCGCGGTAGCTGGGCACTGCTCGCCGGCGAACTCGGGGTGACGCCCGAAGCCCTCTATCGCGCGCTCGCGAAGCGGCGGCGAAGCCGGCAGGCCGAGCGGCAACCGCCCGAAGCTTGCTAAAATCGGCGTTCAGGGTATTTTGCCGCGCCGCAACACGACCTTTGGGGGGAAGCGCCGTTGCGCCGCTTGCGAACCGGGATCTATCCCGGCACTTTCGACCCGATCCATAATGGCCATCTCGACGTGATCAGGCGGGCTACGGTGCTAGTCGACCAGTTGATCGTCGCGGTCGCGATCAATGTCGGCAAGGAGCCGCTGTTCACCATTGCCGAGCGCACGCGCCTCGTCGAGGCGGATATCGACGGCATGATGGCGGCCAACGAGCACAACGGGGCGAAGGTCACCGTGCGCCCGTTCGAGAACCTGTTGATGGCGTTCGCCGCGCAGAACGAGGCCGATTTCATCATTCGCGGCCTGCGCGCGGTCTCCGACTTCGAGTACGAGTTCCAGATGGCCGCCAACAACAAGCGGCTCTACCCGAAGATCGAGACCGTCTTCCTCATGGCGTCGGAAACCAACCAGTTCATCTCGTCGCGCTTCGTCAAGGAGATCCATCTCCTCGGCGGCGACGTCTCGAGCTTCGTGTCGGACAACGTGATGGGTCAGCTGCGGACCAAGGGTCCGAGCTAGGGTGCGAGTCGATGCGTTCGACTTCGATCTGCCGAGCGAGCTGATCGCGCAAGCACCGCTGCCGGAGCGCGACGCGGCGCGGCTGCTGGTGGTTGGTCAGGCGCTGGCCGACCGCCGGGTCCGCGATCTGCCGACATTGCTGCAGCCGGGCGACCTGCTCGTCCTCAACGAGACCCGCGTGCTGCCGACCCGCTTCGCCGCGACCCGGCGGCGGGGCGGCTCACCGGTCGAGATCACGCTCGTCATGGATCGAGGGGGCGATCGCTGGTCCGCCTTCGTTCGACCCGGACGGCGGCTGGTGGCCGGCGATGTCGTGGCGCTTGGGCCGCTGCTGGAGGCACGCGTCGAGGGCAAGGACGAGGCCGGACTGTTCACGCTCTGGCTGCAGGCCGCGCAGGGCACCGTGCTCGACGCCATCCGGGCCTCCGGGATGATGCCGTTGCCGCCCTACATCAAGCGGCCGGCGGCTGGCGATCCGGCGGATCTCGAGCGCTACCAGCCGATCTTCGCCCGGGCGGAGGGCTCGGTCGCGGCACCCACGGCGTCGCTGCACTTCACCGAGCGGCTGCTCGACGAGCTCGCGATGCGCGGCATCGAGCGGGCGTTCCTCACCCTCCATGTCGGGCCGGGCACGTTCCTGCCGGTCAAGGCCGAGGACACGGCCGATCATCGGATGCACGGCGAACGCTTCGACCTGCCGGCGGCGACGGTGGCGGCGGTGCGGCGCACCCGGGCGCAAGGCGCCAAGGTGGTCGCCGTCGGCACCACCGTGCTTCGGGTCCTGGAGGCGCAGGCCCAAACGGGCGAGCTTGTCGCCGGCAGCGGCGAGACGGCGCTCTTCGTCACACCCGGCTATCGGTTTCGCGTGGTCGATCGGCTCTTGACCAATTTCCACCTGCCGCGCTCGACCCTGTTCATGCTGGTGGCGGGCCTGGCTGGGCTCGGGCGGATGCAGGCGGCCTATGCGCACGCCATCGCCAAGCGCTACCGGTTCTTCAGCTACGGCGACGCCTGTCTGATCGACCGGATGACCTGATCGACCGGATGGCGCGAGCAGCCGCGGCCCTGCCACGCAGCGGCTGTGGAGGAAGAGCGATGGCCGAGACCGCACCACGCCGCCGAATGACCGTCAATGCAGTCGTCGACTGGGCAACGGCCCGGCCGACGGGCCACTGCGAGCTCGATGCCGAGAGCTACACTCCCCCCCGAACGCGGCGGACGCAGCGAATCTGCCTCGCGGTTCACGACGCAAGTCGCGTCAACGGCCCGCCGCATTCTCTCTGCCGCCAAATGCTGCAACCCGGCTGGAGAATGCTTCAGGGCGTCTTGGCGAGGGCCTCGAGAAAACGACCGACTGCCTCGACATCGTCGAGAAAGAAACGAGCGTGGGTCTGCCTCGGGCCGTCGGCGCTGACCGCGATGCCGCAGCCCCAGCTGTCGATCGTGCCGAAGGCGTCCTCGTCGGTGACGTCGTCGCCGATGAAGATCGGATAGGCGCTGCCGTGCCCGAGGCCGGTCGTCTCCAGGATATACTCGAGCGCCTTGCCCTTGTGCCAGTCCAGGGCCGGGACGAACTCGAACACCATCTTGCCGGTCTTGAGCGCCAGCGAGGGGAAGTCGGCGGCGGTGGCGCGCACGATCTGCTCGACCACCGGGCCGGCGTCCGGGGCGGCGCGACGATAGTGCACGGCGAGCCCGAAGCGCTTGCGCTCGAGCTGCGTGCCGGGAATCTCGCTGAGCTTGGCCTCGAGCACGCCGACTAGTTCCTCCAGCCGACCTGCCGCCGTGGCTGCGGCCTCGTTGGCCTGCTCCTCGCCGGACGGGTGGCGCAGCTCGAAGCCGTGACTGGCGGCATAGAAGATGTCGTCGACCCCGACCCTGCCGACGAGGTCGTCGAGCCCGCGGCCGCTGATCACTGCGGTGCGAAATCGGGCTGCGACCTCTTGCAGCCGCCGGCGCATCTCCGGATCGAGGACGGCATCCTCAGGCCGCTGCACGATCGGGGTCAGCGTGCCGTCGTAGTCCAGGAACAGACAAACGTCGGGGCCGTCGCGTCCGGCCTGGTCGTGCAGTTCCTGGATCACCGCGAAGGCGTCGGGCAGATCGAGACGGTCGCGCATTCAGTCCTCCCCTTGGCTAGAGCGATGGCCGCGAAGGATGCTACCGCGGCATCCGTGCCGGCTTTCGCAGAGCGCCTTAAAGTCGCCGTTGCGCTCGATGCCGAGAACAAGGGCGAGCCCACCGCGCGCGCCGGCCTTCGCTCGGGTTTCGGCGGTTCCAGTCGGCACAGCGCCGATGTCGGCGTCGACGGCCGCGATCCGCTTCGGGTTGGAGTTGACTGTCGGCATCGGGTCAACCAGCCTCCGGCAAGCCGCAATTCCGCCGTCGATAGCCGCCACTCTAACGGGCTTTCCGCATTTGCCCAGTGGCTCGCTCGCGAAAAAATCGCTCGCGAGCAGCCAGATCCTGGTCCGGGCAAATAGTGCCTACCGCCGCAGACGCGCGGCGACCTCCAACGCGGCATAGCTGAGCACAGCGTCGGCACCGGCGCGCTTGAAGCAGATGAGGCTCTCGAGCATCGTCGCCTCGCCGTCGAGCCAGCCCTGCTGCCCGGCAGCCTTGATCATCGCATATTCGCCGGAAACCTGGTAGGCCATCGTCGGCAGGTGAAAGGCATCCTTGAGCATGCGGATCACGTCGAGATAGGGCATGCCCGGCTTGACCATCAGCATGTCGGCGCTCTCGGCGATGTCGAGTGCCGCCTCGCGGATCGCCTCGCCGCTGTTGGCCGGGTCCATCTGGTAGGTCTTCTTGTCGGCGGCGCCGAGTGCACTCGCCGAGCCGACCGCCGCACGAAACGGACCGTAGAAGCAGGACGCGAACTTGGCGGCATAGGAAAGGATCAGGGTATCATGGAGGCCGGCGCCGTCGAGCGCTTCGCGGATGGCCCGGATTCGCCCGTCCATCATGTCGGAAGGCGCCACCACGTCGCAGCCGGCCTCGGCCTGGCAAACGGCTTGGCGGGCGAGAGCCTCGAGCGTCTCGTCGTTGAGCACGATGCCGTCCTTGACCAGCCCGTCCTGGCCATGCGTCGTGTAGGGGTCGAGGGCGACGTCGGCGATCAGCCCGATCTCGGGAAAGCGGCGCTTGATCTGACGGATGGTACGGCAGGTCAGGTTCTCGGGATTCCAGGCCTCCTCGCCGCCCTCGGTCTTGCAGTCGAGCGGGGTCACGGGAAAGAGGGCTATGGCCGGAATGCCGAACTCGAGCGCCTGCTCGACCACGTTCAACAGCCGGTCGCCCGAATGCCGCTCGACGCCCGGCATCGACGACACGAGCTCGCTCCTCGCCTCGCCCGGACAGACGAAAACCGGCAGGATCAGGTCGGCCGGGCTCAGCCGGTGCTCCGCCACCAGTCGGCGACTCCAGGCGGCGCGTCGCAGGCGCCGCGGCCGCGAGTGCGGGAAGGGCGGCAGAGGTGGCAGGTGGCGAGGTTGGCTCACGATGGTTTTCCGCTAGAGTTCTCTTCAGTCCGCTACCTTGGAAGGCTTATAACGCCCGCAAGTCGCGGGCAACTGCAACCACCATCGGCGGTGCGGATCGTCATGACGCCTGAACCCCGACACCAGCATCGGCGAAAGCTTCGATGAGTGGCCGCGTGCACGTCGAGGAACGCAACGGCTTGGGCGTCCTCGTCCTCGACCGCCCGGAGGCGCTCAATGCCTTGAGCCATCGCATGGTGCAGACGGTCGCGCGTCAACTCGCCCGCTGGCGTCACGATCCGACGATCCGGGCGGTTGTGGTGAAGGCCGTGCCCGGCCGCGCGTTCTGTGCCGGCGGCGACATTCGCCTCGTCGTCGAGACGGCCAAGCGCAAGGGGGTGGCTCCGGCAGCCCGCTTCTTCTTCGACGAGTACCGCATGAACTGGCGCATCGGCACTTTCGGCAAGCCCTTCATCGCACTGCTCGACGGCATCACGATGGGGGGCGGGGTCGGCATCTCGGTGCACGGCACGCATCGGCTCGCCACCGAAAACACGTTGTTCGCCATGCCGGAGACCGGCATCGGCTTCTTTCCCGATGTCGGCGGCAGCTACTTTCTGCCGCGCCTGCCCAGACCGATCGGGCTCTATCTCGGCGTCACCGGTGCACGCCTCGACGGCGCCGCGATCACGCGGCTCGGCATCGCCACCCATTTCGTCCGGTCGACGACACTCGCCGACCTCGAGGCGCACCTGCTCGATGGCCCGTCGATCGACGCCGCACTAGCGATCCACGCCGACGTGCCGGCGCCTGCGGGTTTCGATACGGCAGCCATCACCCGGCATTTCGCACACCATGAGATTTCCAGCATTCTGGGTTCGCTTGCTGCCGCCGACGACCGGTTCGCCAGCGAAACGCTGGCGACCCTCCGGCAGAAGTCGCCGTTCAGCATCGCCGTGACCATGGCCCAGCTGCAGCGGGGAGGGTCGATAGATCTCGCGGGATGTTTGGCGATGGAATACCGGATGGTCCAACATTTCCTCGCTGCCAGCGACTTCGCCGAAGGGGTGAGGGCACTGCTGATCGACAAGGACAAGCGGCCGCGCTGGCGGCACGCGGCCATCGAGAGCGTGACGGCGACCGAGATCGAGGCGTGCTTCGCTGCCTCGCCGAGCGGCGAGCTGGTGCTCGACTGGGCGGATTGACGGCTAAGCTGGAGGGTCCTGGGAATGGCGCGGATCGGGTTTGTCGGCCTCGGCAACATGGGTCTGCCGATGGCGAGGAACCTCATGGCTGCCGGCCATGCAGTAACCGGCTTCGATCTCAGTGCGACCGCCCGAACGGCCGCCGAGGCAGCCGGCCTCGCCCTCGCCGACGACCTGCGGGCGGCGGTGGCCGAAGCGGAACTGGTGCTCACCATGCTGCCGGCCGGAGCGGAAGTGCGGGTGGCTTACACGGCCGAGGACGGTATCCTGGCCAGTGCGGCCGAGCGAGCACTCCTCGTCGACTGCTCGACGATCGATGTGGAGACGGCACGTGCGGTCGCCGCCCTTGCCGAGGCGAGCGGCCATGCCATGCTCGACGCGCCGGTCTCGGGCGGTGTCGGCGGGGCCACGGCCGGGACGCTGACCTTCATGGTCGGCGGCAGTGCCGAGGCCTTCGGCTGTGCGGCGCCGATCCTCGCCGCAATGGGCAAGACGATGGTCCATGCCGGCGGACCCGGTACCGGGCAAGCGGCCAAGATCTGCAACAACATGATGCTCGGCATTCAGATGATATCGGTGTGCGAGGCGATGGCGCTGGCCGAGAAGCTGGGGCTGGACCAGCAAAAACTCTTCGACGTCAGTGCCAACGCTTCCGGGCAGTGCTGGTCATTGACGACCTACTGTCCGGTTCCAGGCCCGGTGCCGAGCTCGCCCGCGAATCGCGACTACGCCCCAGGCTTCACCGCAGCAATGATGCTCAAGGATTTGCGGCTGGCACAAAGTGCGGCACAAGCCGCCGGTGCGGCGACGCCCCTGGGCGCGCAAGCCTGCCAGCTCTACAGCCTATTCGCGCGAGAGGCTAACGAGGGACTAGATTTTTCGGCAATTATAAAGATGATGCGGGGAACCTCTAGTTGACCGATTGCCCGTCACTGATGGGCAGGTTCAGCGGGAACGAGGGCCAACGCAGCAAAGTCAGCACAGCGGGCGGGCGCCAAAGTGAAAGATGATTATCTCGTAACGATCCGCTTGATCGAGCGCCTCCACCGGCGCTTCCTCGATGTGATCAAGACCGAATTGGACCGCCTCGGTGTCGAGGACATCAACAACGTACAGACGCTGATCCTTTCGAACATCAACGAGGATCAGTTGACCGTGGGCGAACTGACGATACGCGGCTACTATCTAGGCTCCAACGTGTCGTACAACGTGAAAAAGCTGGTCGAGAACGGTTACCTCATCCAGGAGCGAAGCAGTCACGATCGGCGGATGACCCGAGTCAGGTTGTCGGACAAGGGACTCGAGCTGACCGCCAAGATCGACGAGCTCTACCAGCGCAACGCGGAAGCGTTGGCGGAGGGCGTGGTGACCGCCGAGCAACTCAGGGATCTGAATAATGTGCTCAATGGTCTCGAACGCTACTGGAGCCGGCTGGTCAACTTCACCCGCTAGGTCGATCGCCGCCGATCCGGCGGTGGCCCCGCTCGCGCAGACCCGGCGGGCGATGCTGGCGACGACCGCGATGCTCGTCGCCACGGCATCGCTGGCCGCGCCCGCAGGGGCACTCGCCGGCGATGGGTCGGGGCCCGCCGAGCGGGGTGAGCCGTTCGACGACGGCAGCTATTTCGACGACGGGTTCGGCTGGATCGACTGACCCGCTAGCAGCCGCACCTTTTCGGCCGCTCTCGTTGCGCGATCACTTGTGCCGTTCGGCCCGAAGCCGAAATCCGGGGACGTGTTAGGGTTTCTTTGGCGGCTCGCCCTTCTGCAGCGAGCTCATCTGCTGCTGCAGGGCTTCCATCTCGGCCTTGAGATCGCGCACCTGACGGCCGAGCAACTCGGCTTCCGCATAGCTCTGCTGCGCCGCCGCCTCGGCCTTCTCGGCCTTCTCGTTGACCCGGTCGGAAGAGACAGCCGGATTGAACATGCTGGCCGCCTTCTGGAACATGGCGATGTTCTGCCGGGCTATATCCTCGAACGGATTCATCGCCTCGAGCTGCTTCAGCGGGAAGAACCGGCCGACCGTCTCCTCCATATACTCGCGCATCTGCTCCTGATGCCGGGCGAAATTCTCCATCGAGACCTCGAGGTAGCGCGGCACCACGGCCTTGAGGTTGTCGTCGTAGAGGCCGATGATCTGGCGGAGGAAGCCGATGGGCATCAGGTTGCGCCCCTTGGCATCCTCCTCGAGGATGATCTGCGTCAGCACCGAACGGGTGATGTCGTCGCCGGTCTTGGCATCATAGACCACGAACTCGTCGCCTTCACGCACCATCTGGCAGAGCTCGTCGAGGGTTACGTAACTGCTCGACGCAGTGTTATACAACCGTCGGTTGGCGTACTTCTTGACGACCGCCACCTTGGTGTCCGAGCTCGGGTCGTCACCCTCGCCAGCCGCCGGCATCTCTTCTCCGCGGGTTTTCCGCGCCGCCATCTCGGTCTCCTCGATCAACACCCCAGGATCAACTTAACGATCCCTGTGGCGCAACGCCAACAGTTCCGCCCCATCGTCGAGCCGGCTGCGGCGCCTCGAACCGCACCAGCTGCCGACGCCGAGCACCGCTCGGCGGTGGCGCGCAGCCCTGTGCCCGCCCCGGTCCGGCGCGACCGCGGGGCTCAGATATCCAGCTCGTCGAAGCCGCTGCCCCGGGTGAACTCGTCGCTCTCCGGGTCGATCGCCTCCTCGGCCACGACGGGTGCGGCCTTGCCCGCCTGAATATCGGCCTCTTCCTGGGTGCGCGCGATGTTGACGTGGACCATCACCTCGACCTCGGGATGCAGCGCCACGATGACGTCGTGAATGCCGAGCGTCTTGATCGGGCTGTCGAGGCGGATCTGCTGGTGGCCAATGCGGATGCCGGCGTTGGTGAACGCCTCCGCGATAGCACGGCCGCTGACCGAGCCGTAGAGCTGGCTGCCTTCGCTGGCCTGCCGCAGGATGACCACCGACGCCCCCTGAATGGTCAGCGCCGCCCCCTCGGCCTCGCTCTTGCGCTCGAGGTTGTCGGCCTCGAGCTGGGCGCGCCTGCCCTCGAAGGCTTCTAGCGCCGCCTCGGTCGCCCGCAGCGCCTTGCCCTGCGGGATCAGGAAGTTGCGGGCAAAGCCCGGACGGACCTTCACGATCTCGCCCATCTGGCCGAGCTTCGGCACCCGCTCGAGGAGAATGATCTGCATGTACGGAACTCCGATTACGTTAGGCCAGACGGCGACGGAAATGCGCCCAGTCCTCGAGCAGCCCGAGAAGCACGACGCCGACGACGAGGGGCCAGCTGAAGAGAAGCAGCACGAGGTAGAAGCCGGCCAGCACCAGGCCCCGGGCGGGCAGCCGCTCGACGGCGGCGTGCACCACGGCAAGACCCTGCATCAGGTAGGGCAGGGCGAAGAGCACCGCCAAGCCCTGCGCGAAGAACGCCGCATCGCCGCCGACCAGGAGCGCGGCGAGGATCGCCGCCGCCAGGGCCGGCCAGCACCAGAGCGGCAGCCAGAGCGTGGCCAAATGGACGGCTGGCCGCCTCGACTGCCCGCCCTTGACCGCCAAGAGCTGGGCGATCGCGGCATTGACGACGGTCATCAACACCCAGGAGACGGCCACCACGCCGGGGACGAACGCCGCATAATCGGCGAGCTGCTGGCCGATCGCCGCCAATTCGCTGCCGGGTGCCCCGAGTTCGCCGATCACCTCGTTGATCGCATCGGCGAAGGTGGTTTCGATGCTGCCGGTCGCAAACCGCACCCAGAGCAGCGCCAGCACCATCGTCGCTGCCGCGTAGAGCACCAGCTGGACGAGTATCAGCCCCGGCGGGTACCATTCGAGGGTGCCACCGGCATCCCGACGATTGAGTAGCGTCTGCCGGACCGTCAACAGCAAGGGGCCGAGCTGCACGATCACGAAAACCAGCGCTGCGACACTGCCGCCGAACATGATGACGATGCCGAGCGAGCCCAGGCCGGCAAGCGAGGCCGACGCCAGCCCGAGCGAGAAACCGACGAACAGCAGCGGCAGCTGGACGAAATAGGCGAAGAACGGCGCGCCCAGGAAGCCGAGCGTCAGCGAGAGGTAGAGGGCCGCACTCGCCGCTGCCGCGAGGGCGGTGATCCAGAGATCCCGTCGCATGCTGCCACTCTCACCCGAGGCGCTAGCCGGTCGCTGCCGCTTCAGCCGGCGACGTAGGGCAAGAGCGCCAGCTCGCGAGCCCGCTTGACCGCCTTGGCCAGCTGCCGCTGTTCCTTGGCCGTAACCGCGGTGATCCGTCGCGGCACGATCTTGCCGCGCTCGGAGACGAAACGCTGCAACAGCTTGACGTCCTTGTAGTCGATCGGTGGCGCATCGGCATGCGCGAACGGGCTCGCCTTCTTGCGGCGGAAGAACGGGCGGCGGATGGTGATGTTCGGTGGCTCGCCGCCGCGCGGCCCGCGTTCGGCGCGCTCGCCGCGATCGCGATCGCGATCGCCGTAACCCTGCCCTTGCGGGCGCTCAGTCGTGTCCATGGTCGTTCAACCCGTTGTCGAGAGGGATGGTCGGCGCGGGCCGACGGCGGTCAGGAGCGGTCGCGACGGCGGTCGTCGCGGCTCGACTTGACCTGCATGACGATCGAGGCCTCGGGGTCTATCGCCTCGATCTTGACGGTCAGATAGCGAACGACGTCGTCGTGGATACGCTCGTTGCGCTCGAGCTCGGCGACGGCGGCGGCCGGCGCGTCGAGATTGAGATGCACGTAGTGCGCCTTGCGGTGCTTCTTCAGCCGGTAGGCGAGCGACCGCAGCCCCCAGTACTCGTGCTTCTTCACCTCGCCGCCGTTGGCGGTGACGATCGCGCCCAGCTCTTCCGCCAGGGTCTGTGCCTGCTGTGCCGACAAGTCGGGACGGGCAATGAACGTGTGCTCGTAGAGCGGCATGTCTGCCGATGCTCCTCTGGATTTGGACGACAACAGGGACCGCCGCGGATAACTCTGCGCGACGATCCACCGTCATATCGAGTTCGCTGCCGTCGGCCGGACTGCCGACCCACCGCGAGGATCATTGGCTTATACCCGGTTTCGCCGCTGAGGCAAGCGCTATCGGCCCGGGCGCAGCGGCTCGCCGCAAAGGCCGGCGGCGGTGCCGTAGCGGGCGTCGTGAGCCGACTTGACAGTCGACGAGCGCTCGTGACACCCACGCCGGCACTTCACGAGTTGATGGGTGACGGACGAGATGAAGCGCATTGCGGTGTTCCCGGGGCAGGGCGCGCAGGCAGTCGGCATGGGGCGGGCCTTCCACGGCGCCGTGCCCGAGGCGAAAGCCGTGTTCGAGGCGGTTGACGATGCCTTGGGCGAGAAGCTCTCGACGCTGATCTTCGAGGGGCCGGCGGCCGAACTGACGCTCACGGCCAACACCCAGCCGGCCTTGATGGCGACGTCTCTGGCGGCCGTGCGGGCGTTCGAGGCGCGGGTCGGCAAGCCGCTCGCCGCCTGCATCGACGCCGCGGCGGGGCACTCGCTCGGCGAATATTCGGCCCTCGCAGCGCTCGGCGCGCTCGACGTCGGTGCGGCAGCACGGCTCTTGCGGCTGCGGGGCGAGGCGATGCAGGCGGCGGTGCCGGCAGGGGCCGGGGCCATGGCGGCCGTGCTCGGCCTCGCGCCGGAGGTGGCCGAGGCGGTGGCGGCCGAGGCCGAGGCTGCGACCGGCGAGGTTTGCGAGCTCGCCAACGACAATGCGGACGGCCAGGCGGTGCTGTCGGGCGACAAGGCCGCGGTCGAGGCGGCCTGTTCGCTCGCCAAGGAGAAAGGGGCGAAGCGGGCCATGCTGCTGCAGGTTTCGGCTCCCTTCCACTGCCGGCTGATGCAGCCCGCGGCCGACCGCCTGGCCGAGGCTTTGGCCGAGACGCGCTTTCTCGCACCAGCCAAGCCGGTGATCGCCAATGTGACGGTGGAGCCGGTGCGCGATCCTGTTGCACTTGCCGGCCTGTTGACGCAGCAGGTGACGGCCCGGGTGCGCTGGCGCGAGACAATGCAGCTCGTGGCGGCCGCGGGCTGCACCGAGATCGCCGAGTTCGGCGCCGGCAAGGTGCTGACCGGGCTCGCCAAGCGCGCGGTGCCGGGGGCGGCACTCTTCAATATCCAGGAGCCGGGCGATCTCGACGCGCTGGCCGCAGCGCTCGGCTGAACCGGGGGGACCACGCAGATGTTCGATCTTTCGGGCCGGACCGCTCTTGTCACCGGTGCCTCGGGCGGCATCGGTGCGGCGATCGCCACGGCCCTCCACCGCCAGGGGGCGGCGGTCATTCTGGCAGGCCGGCGGGAGGCACCCTTGGCCGAACTCGAGGCGGCACTCGGCGAGCGGGCGCGCATCCTCGTCGGCGATCTGGTCGATCCCGCCGCCATGGCGAGCCTCGGCGCCGAGGCGGCCGAGGCCGACATCCTCGTCAACAACGCCGGGATCACGCGCGACCAGCTCGCCATGCGGATGAAGGACGAGGACTGGCAGGCGGTGCTCGACACCAATCTCGGCGCCGCTTTCCGCCTGTCGCGGGCACTCCTGAAAGGCATGATGAAGCGGCGCTTCGGGCGGATCGTCAACATCACCTCGATCGTCGGGGTCACCGGCAATCCGGGCCAGACCAACTATGCGGCGGCCAAGGCCGGGCTGATCGGCATGGCGAAGGCGCTGGCCCAGGAGGTCGCGAGCCGCAACATTACGGTCAATTGCGTGGCCCCGGGCTTCATCCAGACGGCGATGACCGAGGCGCTGGACGAGAAGCAGCGTGAAGTGTTGTTGGCGCGGATCCCGGCCGGCCGGCTAGGCACGGTGAGTGACATTGCGGCGGCCGTGGCCTATCTGGCCAGCGACGAGGCAGCCTATGTGACCGGCCAGACGCTGCACGTGAACGGCGGCATGGCGATGATCTGAGCCGAGCGCTGGAACACGGGCGCCTTGCGGTCTTGCGGCAACGAGCGGGTTGGGAATTGACCGGCCGCAGCCGCTTCGCCTAGTCAAGCGCGTGCAGGTCGGCTAAAGGCCGGCGCTTCGTGGATGGGTGAAGGGTCCCGCTGCCGCTTCTCGGCCGCACGAGCCGCCGAATCGGGTCATCAAGCGACGACAATCGAGAGTATGTGCCGCACGGCCTCGGCCCGCGGCATCGGGTCGGTCATCAAGAGCAGGTCAAGAACATGAGCGATATCGCAGAACGCGTGAAGAAGATCGTCGTCGAGCATCTCGGCGTCGAAGCCGACAAGGTCACCGAGACGGCGAGCTTTGTCGACGATCTCGGAGCGGACAGTCTCGACACCGTCGAGCTGGTGATGGCCTTCGAGGAGGAATTCGGCTGCGAGATACCGGATGACGCGGCCGAGAAGATTGCCACCGTCAAGGATGCGATCGACTATATCCAGGCCAACGCAGCCTGAGCCGGGAGCAGGAGCGCTTCCCTACTGGGAGGCCACGGTGCCGCATGGCTGAACTGCTGGGGCACCTTGGTCCGGGCCGGATCGGGCCATTCGTCAATCGTTCGGGATCGAGTTGATGCGTCGTGTCGTCGTCACTGGAGTTGGGCTGGTCACGCCGTTGGGCGGCGACGCGTCGAGTTCCTGGTCGAATTTGCTCGAGGGGCGCTCGGGCCTCGGCCGGACCACCGGCTTCGCGACCGAGGACCTGCCGTCGAGGGTGTCCGGGCAGGTACCGCGTGGCGACGGGCCGGGTCTGTTCAACGAGACCGACTACATGGCCGCCAAGGACATTCGCAAGAACGACCCGTTCATCGTCTTCGGCATGGCGGCGGCGACACAGGCGATCGCCGATTCGGGTTACCAGCCGGAGACCGAGGAGCAGCGGGAGCGCGCCGGCGTGCAGATCGGTGCCGGGATCGGTGGCCTGCAGACGATCGCCGAGACGACGCTGGTACTGGAAAAGCAGGGCCCCCGCCGGGTCAGCCCGTTCTTCATCCCGGCGGCGCTCATCAACCTGGTCAGCGGCCAGGTGTCGATCCGGCACGGGCTCAAGGGCCCGAACCATTCGGCGGTCACGGCCTGCTCGACCGGCGCCCACGCCATCGGCGACGCCGCCCGATTCATCGCCCTCGACGATGCCGACGTCATGGTGGCGGGCGGGGCGGAGGCGGCGATCTGCCGGCTGGGCATCGCCGGGTTCTGTGCCGCGCGAGCGCTGTCGACCCACTTCAACGACGAACCCGAACGGGCGTCGCGCCCCTGGGACAAGGATCGCGACGGCTTCGTCATGGGTGAGGGTGCCGGCGTCGTCGTACTCGAGGAACTGGAGCACGCCCGCCGCCGTGGCGCCAAGATCTATGCCGAGGTCAAGGGCTACGGCGTCTCCGGCGACGCCTATCACGTGACCGCCCCGGCCCCGGAGCACGCCGGCGCCTTCCGCTCGATGCGCAATGCCCTGCGCAACGCCCGGCTCGATCCCGAGGCTATCGGCTACGTCAATGCGCACGGCACCTCGACGCCGATGGGCGACGAGCTCGAGTTTACCGCCGTGAAGCGGGTGTTCGGCCCGGCGGCCGCCGGGCTCAAGATGTCGTCGACCAAGTCCGCGATCGGCCACCTGCTGGGGGCAGCCGGCAGTGTCGAGGCGATCTTCTCGATCCTCGCCATGCGCGACGGCGTGGTCCCGCCGACGCGCAATCTCGACAACCCGTCCGACGACTGCCACGGCATCGACCTCGTGCCGCACGAGGCCAAGCCGCACAAGGTGAAGGCAGTACTCTCCAATTCGTTCGGCTTCGGCGGCACCAACGCCACCCTCATCCTCACCCACCCGGACATGATCTGAGCCGACGGGCCGTTCGCGTGGTTTGGCTGCGCCGCCTCGCCGCCGGCCTGCTCGGGCTCGCCTTCCTGGTGGTTCTCGCGGCGGGTGCTGCGTGGTGGCTGCTCGAGCGCTATCTCGACCAGCCTGGGCCGCTGGCCGAGGCCCGGGTGATCGATTTGCCCAGCGGCAGCGGGCTCGCGGCCATCGCCAGCCGCCTCGAGGCTGCCGGCGTGATCGACGATGCCAGGCTCTTTCGCGTCGCCACCCGGGTGATCGGCCGCGACCGCCGGCTGCGCGCCGGCGAGTTCCGCATGCCGGCGAACGTCACCGCGCGGGGCGTGCTCGATATCCTGGAGAGCGGCCAGATCGTGCTGCATGCGGTGACCATCCCGGAGGGCCTGAGCACGCGCGAAGCATTGGCCGTGATCGAACGGCATCCGGTGCTGGTCGGTGCGATGCCGGAGAGCCTGCCGGGCGAGGGCCAGCTGCTGCCCGAAACCTACCTGTTTGCCCGCGGTACCAGCCGGGCCGAGATCATCGAGCGCATGCAGCGCGACATGGCCGCGCTGCTCGCCGAGCTGTGGGAGCGCCGGCAGGCGGGCCTGCCGCTCGAGAGCCCCGAAGAGGCGCTGATCCTGGCGTCGATCATCGAGAAGGAGACGGCTCTGCCGGAGGAGTACAGCGTTGTCGCCGGGGTGTTCGTCAATCGCCTGCGGCGCGGCATGCTGCTGCAGACCGACCCGACCGTGATCTATGCCATCACCAAAGGCGAGGGCCCGCTCGGCCGCCAGCTGCTGCGCCGCGATCTCGAGATCGACGATCCCTACAACACCTATCGCTACCCGGGCCTGCCGCCGGGCCCGATCGCCAATCCAGGCCCTGGAGCCCTAGCGGCAGCGCTCGACCCGGCCGAGACCGACTATCTCTATTTCGTTGCCGATGGCACCGGCGGCCACGCGTTCGCCCGGACTCTGGACGAGCACAACCGCAATGTCGCGCGCTGGCGACGGCTCAGGGACGGCGGCTGAACCTCACTCCTTCGTGCCGAAGCGCAGGAACAGCGGGTCGATGAGCGCCGCCGGCAGCAGACTGCTGAGAACGGTCGCCCAGTAGAGCCGGCGGGGGAAGGCGATGCGGGCGCGGTTGCGGGCGAGCCCGGCGACGATCCGGTCGGCCGCCCGCTCGGGCGCCATCAAGAACGGCATCGGAAACGGGTTGCGGGCGGTGAGCGGTGTGGCGATGAAGCCCGGGCAGACCACACTGACCTTGATGCCGGCCTTGCCCAGCCGACCGCGCAGGCCCTCGCCGTAGAGCCGTACCGCCGCCTTGCTGGCGCAATAGGCGGGCGCGTTGGGCATGCCGCGAAACCCGGCGAGCGAGCTCATCAGGGCGAGCTGGCCGTGGCCCTGGTCGCGCAACAGCGGCAGCGCCGGCTCCACCGTGTTGACGACGCCTTGGACGTTCACCGCGATCAAGGCCGCGGGATCACCGCCCGAAATCCCGGCATTGGCGATCAGCAGGTCGACCGAGGCACGGGCGAAGGCGTCCTCGATGGCGCGGCGCATCGCCGCCGCATCGCGCACGTCCAAGGCGACGGTCACGGCCTTGCCGGTGCAGCCAGCGGCGAGGGCAGCGAGCCTGGTGCGGTCGCGACCCATCAGCGTCAGCCGGCGGCCCGGGCGATCGAGCCGCCTTGCCAGCGCCGCACCGATGCCGCTACTTGCACCGGTGATCAGCACGTGCCGCGGATCCCATCTCATCCTCGCAGCTCCCGGGCCCCTCGATGATCGCCCTCGACCGTCTCATTCCCGGCCGCCGTCGCGGCCTGATGCTGGTCATGTCCTCGCCGTCCGGCGCCGGCAAGACCTCGATCTCCCGGGCGGTGATGCGCGAGGAGCCGGAGCTCGCGATGTCGATCTCGGTGACGACGCGGACCAGGCGGCCGGCCGAGATCGACGGCCGCGACTACCGTTTCATCAGCGCCGAGCGCTTCGCGGCGATGGTCGAGGCGGGCGAGCTGCTCGAGCACGCGGTGGTCTACGGCAATGCCTACGGCACGCCCAAGGCGCCCGTCCAGGCGGCCCTGGCCGAGGGTCGTGACGTCCTCTTCGACATCGACTGGCAGGGTGCCCAGCAGCTGCGGGAAGCTGCCGGCGACGACATGGTCGGGGTCTTCATCCTGCCGCCGTCGACCGCCGAGCTCGCCGCCCGTCTGCGAACCCGAGCACAGGACAGCGAGGACACCGTCCGCTACCGCCTCGCCCAAATCGCCAACGACGTCACCCACTGGCCGGAGTACGATTACGTGCTGATCAACCAGGATCTCGCCAACAGCGTCGCCGCGGTCCGCGCCATCCTCGCCGCCGAGCGGCTGCGGCGCGTCCGGCAGCCGGCGCTCGGCGAGTTCGTCAGGCAGTTCCGCGGCTCCGCTTGAGCGACCGCCAAGCTTCCGCCAGCGCCGCGAACTCCGCGAGCGTCAACGTTTCGGCCCGGCGCTCGGGGTTGATCCCGGCGCTGACCAGGAGCGGTATCGGGTCGACGGTGAGCGCCTTCAGGCTCGAACGCAACATCTTGCGGCGTTGTCCGAACGCCGCCCGGGTCACCGCCTCGAGGGCGGCGAGATCCCGACCCTGTGGCCGCAGGGCAACCGGCCGCGGCAGCAGCTCGACCAGGCTCGAGCTCACCTTGGGCGGCGGGAGGAAGGCGCCGGGCGGCAGATCGAAGCAGCGGCGCACCCGGCAAAGCGACTGGCAGAGCACGGCGAGCCGGCCATAGTCTCCGCCGCCCGGGTCTGCCGTGATCCGCAGCACCACCTCCTTTTGCAGCAGCAGATGCATGGCCGCGACCCAATCCAGGCGATGCAGCCAGCGGACCAGCAGCTCGGTGCCGATATTGTAGGGAAGGTTGGCGACGATCGCCCAGTGGCCGTCGATCGCCAGGGTCTGGGCGAGTGCTCCGATATCGACCTCGAGGGCATCCGCCTCGATCAGGGTCAGCCGCCCGGCGGCCGCCGCCGCCAGCGGCTGCAGCGCCCGCAGGCAACGTGGGTCGCGTTCGATGGCGACCAGCCGGGCGCCGCGGTCGAGCAGTTCGCGGCTGAGCCCGCCCGGCCCCGGCCCGATCTCGAGCACCGGGCGACCGGCAAGATCGCCGGCGGCCGCCGCGATGCGGCCGAGAATAGCCGGATCGAGCAGGAAATGCTGGCCGAGCCGCTTGTCGGGGGCCAGCCCGTGGTCGCGGATCACCGCGATGAGACGCGGCTGCTCCTGGCTGATGCTCAGCCGCCGATCCTGACGTCGATGAAGGCCTCCTTGCGCAGATCGCGCAGATAGCGCCCGGCGATGCGCTCCAGCTGCTCCTGCTCGAGGCTGCGGCGCAGGCCCGCCCGCACCGCTGCGTCGCCCGCACTGCGACCATCGGCACAGACCATCAGAAAATGGATGCCCGACGCGCTGCGCACCGGCCCACCGACCGTCTCCAGTGGCAAGTCGCCGACGACCGACGCCAGGTCGGCTGGCATCTCCGCGGCTCGTAGCCAACCCATGTCGCCTGATGTCGGCAGCACCCGTTGCCGGGCCACCCGCTCCATGTCCCGGCAGTCGGCGATATCCGCGATCGCATCCTGTGCTGTCGCCAGGACGCTCTGCGCCTCGGCCTCGGATGCATTCGGGTCCAGCGGAAACAGGAGCTGGGCAACGTGTCGGAGATCCGAGGCGACCTGCGGGCCGGCCACCCGCCGGTCGCGAACGTAGAACAGCTGCACGCCGGAGGGAGTCGTCACCGGATCGGAGATCTGGCCCGGAGCCAAGCCCGACAGGACCGGCTGCAGTGCCGCCTGCACCGCGTTGAGCGGCACCCAGCCGAGGTCGCCGCCGTCGTTGCGGCTGCCGGCTGCTGAGACCTGACGGGCCAGCGCGGCGAAGTCGCCGCCCTCGCGGATCGTGGTCCGCAGCTCCTCCGCGTCGGCCAGCACCTGGTCGGTGGCCGCCGGGTCGTAGATCGGCAAGAGGATCTCCGACAGCAACAGCTCGGTCTGGCCGCTCTGCGCGGCGGCGGCAGCGGCGAGGTCGAGCTGCTGGTCGGTCACCACGACGCGGTCGCTGAAGTCCCGCTGCACGAGGCGCAGCCAGGTCAGCTCGGCCTCGATCTGCTGCTCGAGCGCCCGCCGGTCGATGCCCTGCTCGGCAAGAAACGCCGTCAGCTGGTCGACCGTCATGCTGTTGGCGGCGGCCGTGTTCTGCACCGCCGCCATCACTTCCCGCGGCTGCAGCGTGACCCCCTGGCGACGCGCCTCCTGCAACTGCAGCCGCTCGTCGATGACCCGCTGCAATACCTGCGGGGCCAGGCGGCGCTGGGTTTCGGCGTCGCTTGGCAAGCCCGAGAGCAAGATGGCGAGACGGAGCCGCTCGCGCAGATCCTGGGTCGAGATGATGTCGTCGTTGACGACGGCCGCGATCCGACTCACTGCCGCGGTCTGTGCCAGCGCCGACATCGAGAGCGTGCCCGCGGGCACGAAGCCAACGAAGACCAGCAGGAGGGCAAGGATCGATCGTCGCACCATTCACCTGTCTTGCATGGATCGAGCGGGCGGCATGCCGGTGCTGGCTGGCTGCTCAGAACACGTTGGTGCTGGCGCCGAGATCGCCGAGCCCACTGAACGTCACCCGCACCTTGAAGCGCACCTCGTCATCGAGCTCGCCGCGTCGCGTGAAGTTCTGCTCCAGGCCGGCGACGAGCACCAGACACGGGTTGGTATAGACCAGACCGTACTGCGTCGTCACGGTCCGATCCGCCTCGAGATCACGGCGCGTGCGCACGCCGACCGCGAGGCTGTCGAGCATCTGGTAGCGCAGCCCGACAACGATCTCCTCGCGGCGCTCGAGATCGTCGACGGCCGCCTCCTCCTCCTCCTTGGCCAGCCGCAGGTACTGGATGTCGAAGCGCAGCCGGGGCGGGCCGAAGGCGAGGGTGAGATCGCTGCGGCGAAGGTCGAGCGAGGATTTGTCCACCCGGAAGCGATAGCCGATATCGAGCAGCTCGGCCGGCCGCAGGTCGACACGCCCGACGATGTCGGACACCTCATCCTCGAGACCCGATCCGTCGGGGAAGCGGCGCTCCGATTCACTGCGCAAGCTCTGGCCGATGAGCCCGGCCACCCGCCATGGCGATGGCCCGAGGGAATCGAAGTTGAGACCGTAGGCGAGACGCGTGCCGGTCTCGACGAGATCGATGCCGGTGAACCGGTTGGTCGCGAATAGGTTGGTCTCGTCGAATTCGAAGTCCAGGCTGTCTTCGTTCGGGATGTCGTTCTTGTTGACGCCGTTCGGCGTATAGTTGAGGGCAAGTCGGGGCTCGATGATGTGCGACCAGCTGCCGGTCTCGCCGATCATCGGCAGCCCCCAATCGAGGCTGACGGTGGGCACCAGCCGGGCCGTGGTGTCTTCCTGGTCGCTGGCAGCGCGGGTCTCCGGGTCGCCGTTGGTGTTGTAGAGGTCGCCGCGCAAGGCCAGGCGCAGCGACCAGACGTCGCCCAGCTCGCCGACATGGGGCAATTGCCAGCCGACCTGGGTGGAAAAACGCCGCGTGTCGAGCCCGTTCTCGCGGGTCAGCCCGAGCAGGCTGGTGCGCCAGTCGAGCTGGCCGCCGAAGCGGTCGCGGGGGCCGTAGAGAACGGCATCGGCGAGCGGCAGCACGATCGGGACCTGGTCCTGATCCTCCTCGTCGCGCAGGGTTTGGAAGCCGTAGGCGTTGAGCGCTAGAAAATCGCGGTTGCCGAAGCGCTCGACGAAAGCGCGGCTCTCCAGAACGTCGTCGTTGGCGATGTCGTAGCGCTGCAGGATGCTGTTATCGCTGGCGAGGCGCAGATCGAAGCCGGCCCTGTCCTGCTCGCTCAGGGTGTATCGGCCGCGCGAGTCGATGTAGCCGCGCACCTCGCTGCCGCTCTGGCGGACGTTGTTCTGCCCTTCGCGCTCGCCTGCAGCATCGGTGTAGGTGACCCCGCCGCCGAGTTCGGTCAGCCCGAAACGCCGCAGCTCACGGTATTCGGCGTTGAGCAGGACACCGCCATTGGTGGTCATGAGCGGGCTCAGGACGAGATCGCGATTCGGGGCAAGGTCGATGAAGAACGGCGTCTCGACGGTGAAGCCGAGCTCGGTGTCGGTTCCGAAGGTAGGAGCGAGAAAACCCGTGCGCCGCTCGACCGTCGGATCCGGGTGGTAGAAATAGGGCGTGTAGAGCACCGGCACACCGAAAAGCTCGAGCCTGGCATTGCGGTAGGCAACCGTCTGCGTCGCCTGGTCATGGACCACGCGCTCGGCCTTGATCTGCCATAGCGGCTGGCCGTCGTCCTCGCAGATTTCGCACGGGCTGTAGACGGCCCGGTCGAGGGTGGTGCGCGCGCCGTCGCTGCGCACACCGCGCACCGCGGCAAGCCGCGTGTCGTCGGCGAGCAGCACGCCGATGCCGTCGACGAAGCCGTCGGCGAGGCGATCGTCGAGCTTCAGCTCGTCGGCGAAGATGGCGTCGCCGGAGGGCTCGATGAGGATGATATTGCCGCGGGCGGTCACCGTGCCGGCGGCGATGTCGTAGGTGATCAGGTCGGTGAGCAGTGAGCGGCCGTCCTGGGCCAGCTCCACATTGCCGCGCGCGGTCACCCGCTCCGCTTCTGCGGCATAGACGAT
This sequence comes from uncultured Geminicoccaceae bacterium, assembly GCA_964576715.1. Taxonomy (GTDB): domain Bacteria; phylum Pseudomonadota; class Alphaproteobacteria; order Geminicoccales; family Geminicoccaceae; genus SLRI01. The sequence goes on from CAZNWE010000021.1 coordinate 36,639, forward strand.
CTCGTCAGCGGTCAGCACCAGCGGTTGCGTGCCGGACACGGCCGGCTGCGCTCGGGCAGGCTGCACGGGCAGCGCCAGCCAGGAGAGTTGTAGGAGCAGCGCGACGGCAAGGACGGTCGTTCCAGACCCGGTCCGCCGCCTAGCCATGCTCAGCCACCTGCACGCTTGCGCTTGCCGCCTTCGAAAGCCATTTGGAGCCTTTGGCGCGTTGCGGGCACCGCCTGGCCGACGCTTTTGTCGCGGCGGTCGGTCGATGCGACCGCCTTGGTGCGCTGCTACCACAGCGTCCCGCCCAAGAGGAGAGAAAGCGTTGATCGATGTGAGCCTGCTTTCCGGTGAGTTGCCCGCCGGCGGCGCCGTGGTTGTCGGCATCGGCGTGCCAACAGGACTCGGTTCGGCAGCCGCGGCCCTGGACGCGGCGAGCGGGGGTACGCTCAACAAGGCGCTCGACGCCGTCAACAAGCTCAAGCACGGCAAGACGGTGGAGCTGATCCTGCCGCCAGGCATCGACTGCGCACGCGTGGTGCTGCTCGGCATCGGCAAGCCGGAGGGCCTGACGCGCCTCGACCGGGAAGAGCTGGGTGCCGGCCTGGCCCGCAAGCTCGACGGCCTTGGCATCAAGGAGGCGGTGCTGGCCGAGCTCGGCGGGCTCGAACTCGGGGCGCCGCCAGCCGAGGCCGCGGCCGACATGGCACGGGGAGCGGCGCTCGCCACCTATGCGTTTCGCAAATACCAGAAGGCCGAGGCCGACGAGGAGCCGCGCTTCGAGCACCTTCTGCTGCAGCTGGCCGAGCCGCCGGAGGACGGCTATCTCGCCGCCATCGAGGGTGCGGCGGCTGCGGTCGCAAGGGCCCGCGACCTGGTCGCCGAGCCCGCCAACGTGCTTTATCCCGAAAGCTTCGCCAAAAGCTGCCTCGAGCTCGAGCAGCTCGGCGTCGAGGTCCGGGTCATGGGTCCGGCCGAGCTCGAGCGGCTCGGCATGCGGGCCCTGCTCGGCGTCGCCCAGGGCAGCGTGCGACAGCCCTATGTCGTGGTGATGCGCTGGCGGGGTGCGGCGGCCGAGAAGCCGCTGGCACTCGTCGGCAAGGGGGTCTGCTTCGACACCGGCGGCATCTCCTTGAAACCCGCCGCCGGGATGGAGGAGATGAAGTGGGACATGGGCGGTGCCGCTGCCGTGGTCGGCGCCATGCAAAGCATCGCCGCCCGCCGTGCCAAGGCCCACGTGGTCGGCGTCATCGGCCTGGTCGAGAACATGCCGTCGGGCAACGCGCAGCGGCCTGGTGACGTGGTGACCGCGATGTCGGGCAAGACCATCGAGGTGATCAACACCGACGCCGAGGGCCGGCTCGTGCTCGCCGACCTCTTGCACTACACGAGGGAGGAATTGCAGCCCGAGGCGATGATCGACTTGGCGACACTGACCGGCGCTGTGGTCGTGGCGCTCGGCCATGAAAACGGCGGCCTGTTCGCCACCGACGAGGCGCTGGCCACGGCCCTGCTCGAGGCCGGCACGGCGGTCGGCGAGGGGCTCTGGCGGCTGCCGCTCGGCAAGGCCTATGCCAAGCACATCAAGTCGCAGATCGCCGACATCAAGAATGTCGGTCGCGGCCGCGAGGCCGGCGCCACCGCCGGGGCGGTGTTCCTGCAGGCGTTCGTCGGCGACGTTCCCTGGGCGCATCTCGACATCGCCGGCGTGACCTGGTCGAGCCGCGATCTGCCGTTGGCGCCCAAGGGGGCGACCGGCTTCGGCGTCCGGCTGCTCGATGAGCTGGTGCGCCGGACCCGCGAGGCGTGACAGCCCGGTCTTGAGCGAGTACAGCTTCTACCACCTCACCAAGAGCGGCCTCGATCAGGCCCTGCCGCGGCTGCTCGAGAAGGCGCATCTGCGGGGCAAGCGGGTGGTCCTGCGCTGCCGCGACCCGGAACGTCTCGACCAGCTCGACCGGCTCCTCTGGACCTACGAGAACGATTCCTTCCTGCCGCACGGCAGTGCCGCCGACGGTCACGCCGAGCGGCAGCCGATTTGGCTCACCACCGGCTCGGACCGGCCGAACAATGCCGAGGTGCTGGTGGTCGTCGACGCGGCCGGGGCCGACGATGCCGCCAGCTTCACGCGGGTGCTCGAGCTCTTCGACGGCCGCGATGCCGACGCCGTCGCCGCGGCACGGGCACGTTGGCGCTGGGCCGAAGGCCAGGGGATGAGCCGCGTCTACTGGCAAGAGGGCGAGCGCGGCGGCTGGCAGCGCGCCGCGTCTTCCTAAGCCCGGTGCTGGCTGCTAAGAGGCCCTTGGTGGTCTGTCTCTGCCTCTCGAGAACAGGAGTTCATCCCATGGCCGTGGAGCGCACGCTCTCGATCATCAAGCCCGATGCGACCCGCCGCAATCTGACGGGGGCCATCAACCAGCGCTTCGAGGAGGCGGGCCTGCGCATCGTCGCGCAAAAGCGCCTGCAGCTGACCCAGGGCCAGGCCGAAGCGTTCTACAGCGTGCATCGCGAGCGACCGTTCTTCAGGGATCTGGTGGCGTTCATGACCTCGGGTCCGGTCGTCGTGCAGGTGCTCGAAGGTGAAGCAGCGATGGCCCGCAACCGCGAGGTCATGGGGGCCACCGATCCGGCCAAGGCCGAGGCCGGCACGATCCGCAAGGACTTCGCCGAGAACATCGAGGCCAACTCGGTGCACGGCTCGGACAGTGCGGAGAACGCCGCGATCGAGATCGCCTTCTTCTTCAGCGGCATCGAGATCGTCGGCTGAAGCGGCTTCTCGTCATCGCCCACGCGCCGTCGCCCAACACCGCTGCCTTGCGCGACGCGGTGCTCGAGGGTGCCGCCCTGCCCGAGATCGAGGGCGTGGCGGCGAGCGCGCTCAGCCCGTTCGACACCGATGCAGAAGTGGTGCTCGCGGCGGATGCCGTGGTCCTGCTGACGACCGAGAATCTCGGCTACATGAGCGGGGCGATGAAAGACTTCTTCGACCGCTGCTACTACCCGCTGCTCGACCACACCGACGCCCTGCCCTGCGCGCTTCTGGTCCGCGCCGGCCAGGACGGCACCGGCACGTGCCGCGCCGTCGCCGGCATCACCGGCGGCTTGCGCTGGAAGTCCGTGCACGAGCCCGTCGTCTGTCGCGGCCAGTGGAACGATGCCTTCCTCGACGATGCCAAGCAACTCGGCAGCTTCATGGCCGCCGGACTTGAAGCCGCGATTTTCTAGCCGGCGCCACGCAGCGATGGATGCACCACCAACCGCTCGGCGTCGGCCGGCAGGATGACGGCGTCGCCGCTGATCCGCACCCGGCCGAGCGCCACCAGGTTCAGCGCCAACGGATAGCACCGGTGCTCGACCTCGAGCACCCGGGCAGCGAGGCTGGCCGCGTCGTCATCGGCCAGCACGGGCACGACACCCTGGACCAGGATCGGCCCTTGATCCAGGGTCGGGCGAACCAGATGCACCGTGCAGCCATGCACCCGGCAGCCGGCCTCGAGCGCCCGCTCGTGCGTGCGCAGGGCAGGAAACGCCGGCAGCAGCGACGGGTGGATGTTCAAGAGCCGGTCGCGCCACGCCTTGACGAAGCCGGGCGTCAGCACACGCATGAAGCCGGCGAGGCAGACCAGCTCGATGTCCATCGCGCGGAGCAGGCCGTCGAGGCGGTTCTCGAACGCAGCACGGCCGGCAAAGCCGCGATGGTCGAGAACTTCTGCCGCAACGCCGTGACGCCGCGCCCGCTCCAAGCCGAACGCGTCGGCCCGGTTGCTGACGACGAGTGCGATCTCGGCAGCACAACGACCGCTTTCGCTGGCATCCAAAAGGGCCTCGAGATTACTGCCGCTGCCGGAGATCAGGACGGCGGTGCGGCGGCCGGCCATGCCGTCTCCCTGTTGTCGATCGCGACCTCGGCCGGACCTGCGGCACCGGTCTCGACAATGCCCACCAGCATCGCCGTCTCGCCCTGGCTCTCGAGGATCTCGACGATGGCGTCGGCTTCCTCGGCTGCCACGAAGAGCAGCATGCCGAGCCCGCCATTGAAGGTGCGGGCCAGCGTCGTGTGGTCGAGGGCGCCGGCCTCGGCGAGCCAGCGCATCACCGGCGGCAACGGCCAGGCGGTGGCATCGAGGCGGACCCTGAGCCCGTCCGGGACCACCCGGGGCGGGTTCTCGAGCAGACCACCGCCGGTGATGTGGGCGAGGGCGCGAACGCCGCCGTGGCGCAGGGCGGCGCGGCAGCTTCGGACATAGATCCGGGTCGGCGCGAGCAGCACCTCGCCGAGCCGGCGCCCGGGTTCGAACGGCGCCGGGTCAGTCAAGTCGAGCCCGGCGTCGGCGACGATCCGACGAACCAGGGAATAGCCGTTGCTGTGCAGCCCGGAGGCGGCAAGGCCGACGATCCGGTCACCCGCCACGACCGGCCGCGGCAGGAGATCCGTGCGCTCGACGGCACCCACGGCAAAGCCTGCAAGATCGAAGCGGCCGGGGGCGTAGACGCCCGGCATCTCCGCCGTCTCGCCGCCGATCAGCGCGCAGCCGGCGACGGCGCAGCCCTTGGCGATGCCGGCTACCAGTGCCGCCGCCGGCTCGAGCTCGAGCCGGCCGGTGGCCAGATAGTCGAGGAAAAACAGCGGCTCGGCGCCGTGCACGACGAGATCGTTGACACACATCGCAACGAGGTCGATGCCGATCGTATCGTGCCGACCCAAGGCCTCGGCAACCAGCAGCTTGGTGCCGACGCCGTCGGTGGCGGCAACCAGCAGCGGGTCGGTGAACGCTTCGGCCTTGAGGTCGAACACGGCGCCGAAGCCGCCGAGGCTCGCCCGCGTGCCGGCCCGGGCCGTCGCCATTGCCAGCGGGGCGATGCGCTGCACGAGCTGGTTGCCGGCGGCGATGTCGACCCCGGCCCGCGCGTAGGTGTCGCCGCCGCGTTCCTCTTGTGTCACACCAGGGATGCACCTTATCTCTGCGGCATATGGCCGGTCGCCGCCGAGCGCCGCGTCCGGCAATCTAGGAGAGAACATGCTTCTTGCAAAGCGCGCAGCCGGGGTTGCTCGCCGTGCTGGTCGGCTGGTCGGTCTCGCCGGGCTGCTGCTGCTGCCGGCCGTCGCCCTGGCCGATGCCTACACGGTCCGCGGGATCGCCGTCGACGTCGAGGCGGAGGATGCCGTGACCGCGCGCGAACAGGCGGTCGAGCAGGCCCAGCAGGACGGGCTGCGTGAGCTGCTGGAGCGGCTCACCGTGCCCCAATACTATGATCAGCTGCCCACAGCCGATCAACAGGCGCTGACCCGGGTGGTCAGCGCCTACGAGGTCGAGGAAGAGAGCCTGTCCGGCACGCGCTATGTCGGCCGGCTGTCGGTGGTCTATGACGAGGAGGCGGTACAGGGCCTGCTGCAAGGAACCGGCGTGCCGATCGTCGTCGAATTGCCCCCGTCGCTGCTCGTCGTCCCGGCGCTCGACGACGCTGGCACGCTCGCCGTCTTCACCGGCCCGGCGGGCTGGCGCGACGCCTGGGCGGCCGAGGCCGACCGCAACACGCTCCTCGACATCCGCCTGCCACTGGGTGATCTCAGCGATCTGCGCCTGCTGAGCGCTCAGGCGCTGGAGACTGAACCAGAGGAAGCGCTGGCGGTGGCTGCCGACCGCCACGGGGCGGCAGCCGGCATGCTGTTGATCGCGCGACCGGACGATCCCTTCAGCCCGACCCGGGTGACCGTCACCATGGCCGGCAGCGACGCTTGGCAGCCGGCCTTCACCGGCGACAGCCTCGCCATGGACAGCGACGCCGACACCGTCTGGCGGGCGGCGGTGCGCCGGGTGATCACGGCGCTCGAGAACGACTGGAAGGCGCAGAACCTCGTCGACATGGACCAGCTGACGCAGCTTCGCGTGGCGGTGCCGCTCGGCAGTCTCGAGGACTGGGCCGAGATCCGCCGCCAGCTGGCGCAGGTCGGCGCGATCCGGCGGGTGGATGTGGAGCTGTTCTCGCAAGCCGAGGCCGAGCTCGTCGTCAACCATATCGGCAGCGTCAGTCAGCTGCAGCGAACCCTCGAGGCCCGCGGCTTGCGCCTGTCCGAAGGAGGAGAATCATGGCGGCTGCAGCGAATGGCGGGTCAGCCCGCGGGCTGAGCTTCAAACGCCGGCTCGTCATGTCGGTCGCCGCCTTGCTCCGGCGCAACTTGGCCAACATCGTCACTCTGTCACGGCTGGTCGCCGTCTTGCCGATCTGGCTGCTGATCGATGCCGGTGCCCTCGTCGCCGCCCTCGTCGTCTTCGTCGTCGCCGCCGCCAGCGACGCCGTCGACGGTGCCGTCGCCAAGGCCACCGGCACGGCGTCGACCTTCGGCGCCATTCTCGATCCGCTGGTCGACAAGCTGATGCTGGGCTTTCTCTTCATCATCGCCGGCACCCTGGGCTGGACCTCACTCTGGCTGGTCGCGCTGATCGTCGGCCGTGATCTCGCCCTCGGCATCGGAGCGCTCAATCTGCAGGTCCTGAGCAAGACGCGCCGGCTCGAGCCATTGGTGATCGGCAAGCTCTGCACGATGAGCCAGTTCGTGTTCTATGGTGTGCTGCTGGCCGAGGCCGCGGGGATCATCGCCTACGGCCTGCTCTACCAGCTCACCGCAGCGCTCGTCGTCCTCACCGCCATGGCCTCGATCGCCGCCTATCTGTACTTTGCCCGGTTCGGTGCCGATGCGCTCAGCGTCGACATCTGAGCGCCTCGAAGACCCCAGGGTGCGGCCGGCGGTCAGTGCGGCGACCCAGCTCGTCCTCGACCTGCCGTTCGCCGATGGCGATCGGCTCGAGGATTTCCTGCGCTCGCCCGCCAATGCCGCGGCCCTCGATGCGGTGCTGGCCTGGCCCGACTGGCCGGCGCCGGCCTTGCTGCTCTGGGGGCCAACCGGCAGCGGTCGGACCCACCTCGCCCGCATCTGGGCGAAGCGCACGGGTGCCCGCATGCTCGACGGCAATCGCCTCGGCGCCGCCCCCCGCCTGCTGAACCGTCTCGGCGCGGCCCGCTATTGCGTCGTCGACGACGCCGATCGGGTGCACGACGACGTGACCCTCTTTCATCTCTACAACCTGATCGCCGGCCAGGGTGGTCAGCTGCTGCTCACGGCGAGCCGGCCGCTCGGCGCCTGGGGGCTGGCACTGCCCGACCTGATCTCGCGGCTGCGCACCGCCTGGAGCTGTCGCATCAGCGAGCCCGACGACGCCCTGCTCGAGGCGCTCCTGGTCAAGCAGCTGCAGGATCGCCAGCTCGCCGTCCTGCCCGGGGTCGTCAGCTACCTGACCCGCCACATGGAGCGGTCGTTCGCTGCTGCCCGACGGCTGGTGCGCGAGCTCGACCGCGCCTCGCTCTGCGCCCGGCGGCCGATCACGCTGCCGCTTGCCAAGGCCGTGCTGGCGGCCGAGGCGAACCGCCCGACACCGCAAGCCCAGGACCTCTAGCCCCGAGCGAGACCGACCGACATGCATCTGCAAAGCAGCGGCAACACCGCCACCGGGGCCGGCAGCCAGACGTTCGGCCGCGGCTGTGCCGTGGCCCTGGCCGAGAACGGCGTCGATCTCGGCTCGAACGGGCGTGGCCCACCCGTCCTCGAGGCGAACACGCCGGCCCCGCTGGCGCCCATCCGGGCCAAGGGTGACGGCATGGCGGCGCGCCGCCGCGGCCGGGTGGTCAGCGGCCAGCCCGTCCTGAGCGACGGCGGCACCTGTCCGGGGGCCGGCTGGGGGTGAACGCGCTCGAGCGGTTGCAACAGCTGGCCGACAAGCCCGAGCTCCTGGTGGCCGGCCTGATGACCGGCACCTCGGTCGACGGGCTCGACATCGCCATCTGTCGCATCCGCCGGACCCTCGACCGGATGCCGGAACTGCTCTTCGGCCGCACCGTGAAGCTGCCGACAACCCTCAGACAGCGGCTGCTCGCCGCCAAGGACGACAGCGTGCCGGAGCTGGCCCGGGCCGACCTCGAGCTCGGCCAGTTCCAGGCCGAAGCGCTGGCTGCGCTGCTCGACGAGGTCGGGATCAACCGGCCGGACCTGGTCGGCAGTCATGGTCAGACCGCCTATCACGAGCATCGGGTAACCACCTTGCAGATCGGCGAGCCGGCCTGCATCGCGCAGCAGCTCGACTGTCCCGTGGTCGCCGATTTCCGCCGCGCCGATGTCGTCGCGGGTGGTGCCGGTGCCCCGCTGGTCCCGATCTTCGATCAGCTCTTCATGGCCCGCAGCGACACCACTGTGATGGCCTTGAACATCGGCGGCATCGCCAATTTCACCGTGCTGCCGGCCGGCGGCGGCGCGCCGATCGCCATGGACTGCGGTCCCGGCAACATGATCGTCGACGGTCTGGTCAGCCGAATGACCGGCGGCCGCCTGAACTACGACGAGGACGGCGCCCTTGCCGCCAATCGGCGCATTGACCAGGCGCTCTTGGACGAGCTCGCCGGTCGCCCCGAGCTGCAGCGGCCGCCGCCGCGCTCGCTCGGTCGCGAGGAGTTCGGCGACGCCTTCGTCGATGCCCTCGTCGCCCGGGTGGTACCGACGACGGCCGCCGCCTGGGGCGAGCTCATCGCCACGGCGACCGCGCTCACCGCGGCAGCGCTGGCCGACGCCTGTGCCGCCCATGTGGCGTCCCGCGGCATCGCCGTCGAACAGGTCCTGGTGAGCGGTGGCGGCGTCCACAATGCCAGCCTGATGCGGCGCATCGCCTTGTCGCTGCCGGGCGTCGAGGTCGCATCGACCGCGAGCATCGGCCTCGATCCGGACTTCAAGGAAGCGATAGCGTTTGCCACCCTGGCGGTCATCGCCATCTTCGGCGACCCGGTGGCGACGGGGTCCTTCACCGGTGCCGGGCATCGGGTGCGTCTGGGCAAACTCGTTCTGCCGTGAAGCGTCCTCAGATACGCTAAGCGCCCCGCACAGCATTAACCGATCCTTCAATAAATCATGGCATGATCGCTGGTGGTGTCGATCCGAAGCGATGGCACCGACCCTTTGCCGACATGCCCTGGCCTCGGCCGGACGGTGGTCGGCGGCACTGCCGATGGTGAGGTCGCATGCCTGCTGAACACGCTCGAAACCCGCTCTTGCGGCGCTTGTCGCTGCTGCTGTTGATGGGCGTTGCCGGCTGCTCCGTCAGTCCGGTCGAGGGCCCGCGACTGGCCGCGACCGGGGCCACTACGCCAGCGTCGGGCGAGCAAGGTGTCGAGCAATTGGTGCGCATGGGCCAGCGCAGTCTGGCGAGCGGCGACGCGGCGACGGCGAGCGGCCTGCTCGAGCAGGCCTTGGCCCGCGATGCCGATAATCGCGACGCTGCCCTGTTGCTGGGCTATGCGCATCTCGCGGCCGGCGCTCCGCAGGATGCCGGCATGGCGTTCGGCCGTGTTCTGCGCCGCGACGCGGCCGATCGCGACGCCAGCATCGGCTATGCCAAGGCGATGCTCGCCATCGGTCGCAGCGAAGCCGCCCTCGCCCACGTCGAGCCGTTGACCCGCCGCAATCCGGGCGACGCCGAGGCACTCAACCTCGAAGGCGTGGCCCTCGACCTGCAGGGCGAGCACGAGCGTGCGATCGAGAGCTACCGCCGCGCGCTGGCCGTCGATCCCGAGGCGGCCGGCATCGAAAGCAATCTCGGCCTGTCGCTCGCCCTGGCCGGCCGCCATGACGAAGCCCTGGCCAGGCTCCGGCCGCTTGCCCAAGGCTACGTCGCGTCGCCGCGCCATCGACAGAATCTGGCGCTCGCCTACGGGCTCACCGGCAATTTCACCGAGGCCGAACGTTGGAGCCGGCTGGATCTGAGTGCGGCCGAGGTCGACAACAATATGCGCTATCTGCGCCTGATGCGAAGCCTCGCCCCGGGTGCCGCGCGCAGCGCATCGCTGCAGCCGAACTTCGTCGAGCCGGCAGTCGTGCAAGCCCCGGCGTCACCGCGTTTGGCCACCGCACCGGCGGCGACCGTGCCAGCAGCGCCCGCGACCCCGCGCTCGAGCGCCCCGGCGCATGACGCTGGCGCGTCGTTGCCGCCGGCCGATGTCGCGGCACCACGACCGCTGGTCGTCGCCCCCGCCCCGCCGGCGCCGAGCGAGCTTCTGCCGGCCGCCGTCAGGCCGCGCCCCGGCCTTGCCGCAGGCGATGCAGCGCTCGGCGGCGTCGGCGTCGAGGTGCCGCATGTCGGTAGCTGGTTCGTCGATTTCGGCAGCCTCAGCGAGGCCGACTGGCGCGGCCTGCGGGAAAGCCAGCGCGCCGCCACCGCCGGCCTCTATCGCCTGGCCCCCGGCGGCGACGGCGACGCCGCCTTCATCGTCGGCCCGTTCGACACCGCCGACGAGGCCGAGGCCCTTTGCCGGGCCGTCGCCGCGGTGGTCGACAGCTGCGCGCCGATCCGCCTCTGACGGCGAAACGAGCAGCGAACCCCGAGATTTTCCCTTGCCTTTACCGAATCCTAACGAATCGAGGGCAAAATCACCCTCGATCGATGCAGCAGAAGGAGTACTGCAGTTGACCTCTCTCAAGCGCTTCCTCAAGGACGAAAACGGTGCGACCGCAATCGAGTACGGGCTGATCGCTGCCCTCATCGCGGTCGTCATCATCGGCGCCGTGCAGTTGCTGGGCCAGAACATCACCGCCCAGTTCAATACCATCGCGGGCGCGATCGGCGGCGGCGG
>CAZNWE010000021.1:47394-55633 GCA_964576715.1 uncultured Geminicoccaceae bacterium
CGGCCGGCCTCCGCGTCGCCCGTCGAGCAGACGACCCGTCCCCCCGAGCCAGCGAAGGGCCAGTGCCTTGCTTTCCGTCGTCTCCCTGATCACCGGTAGTGTTGCGCTGACCGTCATCGGCTGTGCCGCGCTGCAGGACGTCCGGGAGCGGCTGATCGACAACCGGTTCTCCCTGATGCTGCTCGTGCTCGCCGCAATTCACCACGTTTCCATCGCCGATGGGCCGCTGCAATGGCTGGCGATCAGCGGCGGTGCCGGGTGCGTCGCCGCAACCCTCCTCCTCGCGGGCTATGCGCTCTGGCGGGCCGGCGGTCTCGGTGGCGGCGATGTCAAGCTGCTCGTCGCCGCGGCCTTCTTCGTCGGTGTCGAAGGCGTTGCCACGCTGCTGGTCGGGACGGTGCTCGCTGGCGGCGTGCTGGCCCTGGTCCTGCTCATCTGGCCGGTGGCGCTGCGGCAGCTGCCGCCGATGCTGCCGCTGTCGATGATGCCGCCGGCCGCTGCGCAGCTGGTCTCCGGTGCCGCCGGGACGCCGCGTTCGATCCCTTATGGTGTGGCGATCGCCACCGGCGCCGCTCTTGCCATCGTTCCCTCCCTGCCACCCGTGATCGGCTAGAGGCCCAACCATGCGGCGATTGCTGTTCCCCGTCTTTGCCGTGGCGATGGCCGCGACGGCGGCTCTTCTCGTCAATGCCTGGCTCGAGGACCAGAAGCGCGCGGCGCTCGCCGGCGTGCAGCCGGTGACCATCCTCGCCGAGCCCGAGTATATCGAGGTGCTGGTCGCGGCCGAGCGCCTGACGCCCGGCAGCTTCGTGAAGCCTGGTGCCCTGCGCTGGCAGAAATGGCCGGACGTCGAGATCCCTGAGAGCTACCTCGTGCGCGGCCGCGACGATGCGACGGCATTCGAAGGCTCGGCCGTGCGCCAGGTCGTGGCGACCGGTGACCCGATCCTCGCCGAGAACCTGATCCGCCCGGGCGAACGCGGCTTCCTCGCCGCCGTCCTCGATCCCGGGATGCGCGCCGTCTCGGTACCGGTCGACGAGGCCTCGAGCAACGCCGGGCTGATTTTTCCGGGCGATCGGGTCGACCTCATCCTGACCCAGGCGGTGAGCAGCCCGGTGGATCGGGCGGCATCACGCCGGGTGAGCGAGACGGTACTCGAGGATCTGCGCGTGATCGCCATGGGGCGGCGCCTGCATACCGACCCGGAAGACGAGCTGGGCACCGGTCCGATCCGAACCACGACGCTGGAGGTCAGTCCCGAGGCTGCGGAGGTGGTTGCACTGGTCACCGAGCTCGGCAAGCTGTCGCTCAGCTTGCGCAGCATCGCCGGTGCGGCAGGGCCGGCGTTGACCACCGCGTCGACCCGCCGACCGGTCACTTGGGACAGCGACATCAGCCAGGTGCTCGGCCAGACCGGTCGACCGACCTCCACCCTGACCGTCATGCGTGGCGCTGCGAGTGAGCAGCTGCAGGCATCCGAAAGGAATGCGCAATGACTACCGCGGATCGTCCGGCGCCGTGGCGGCGGCTGGCTGCCGGCCTGCTCGGCCTCGCGATGGTGACGTTGACGGTAGCCGGGGTGCTGCTGCCGAGCGCTGCCGCCGATGAATCGGCCGTCATCGCCGCCGGCTCGACCCTGTCGCTGGAGATCGGCCAGGGTCGCTTGGTGCGCCTCGAGGGGCCAGCCGCTTCGGTCTTCGTCGCCGACCCGGAAACAGCCGACATCCAGGCCCATTCGGCGACGCTGGTCTACGTGTTTGGTCGAAAGGCCGGGAGCACCACGATCTTCGCGGTCGACGAGGCCGAGAACCTGCTGTTCAGCAGCGCCGTCCAGGTTCACCATCCGATCTCGCGCATCGAGCAGCTGATCGGCGAGCTCGGTCTGGCGAACCGTGTCTCGGTTCAGTCGATCGATGGCGGCCTCCTGCTGAGCGGCAGCGTGGCGGACCCGGCCACGGCCGAGAACCTGCGCGAGCTCGTCGCCCAGTTCGTCGGCGAGAACGAGGTCTTGATCAATCGCCTTGCCGTCGATGCGCCGACCCAGGTCAATCTGCGCGTCAGGGTCGCCGAGATGTCGCGCGAGGTGACGAGGCTGTTCGGCATTCGCTGGGACGCCGCCTTGAGCTTCGGCGACTTCGCTCTGGGCTTCAACACCGGCAGGCTGCTCGAGGGTGCCGATAGCCTGGTCGGCAGCTTCGAGAACAGCAATGCGAACATTGCCGGCATCATCGAGGCCCTCGAGCGCGAAGGCCTGGTGAGCGTGTTGGCCGAACCCAATCTCACGGCCCTTTCCGGCGAAACGGCGAGCTTTCTCGCCGGCGGCGAATTCCCGGTGCCGGTCGGGACCGAGAACGGCGAGGTGCAGATCGAATTCAAGGAGTTCGGCGTCAGTCTCGCCTTTACGCCGACCGTCATGAACAAGAACCGGATCAGCCTCCGCGTTCGCCCGGAAGTCAGCGATCTTAGCGAGAATGGCTCGATCCGCATCGGCACGCTGACCATTCCGGCGCTGGCCACTCGACGCGCCGAGACGACGGTGGAGCTCGGCAGCGGGCAGAGCTTCGCGATTGGTGGTCTGATTTCGAACAGCACCCGCACCAACGTCGAAAAGCTGCCAGGGCTCGGTGACCTGCCGATCCTGGGAACCCTGTTTCGCTCGACCAATTTCCGTCGCTCCGAGAGCGAGCTCGTGATCATCGTCACACCCTATCTCGTGACGCCGCGCAGCGAGCCGGATCTGGCGCTGCCGACCGACGGGTTTCGGCCGGCGAGCCAGCTCCAGCTTATTCTTGAGGGCAAGCTCGCCGCCGCCGCGCCGCGCCCGGGGCTCGGTGCGGGCGTTGGCGGTTCCACCATGCGGCTCGCCGGACCCGCCGGCTTCGCCATCGATTGAGAGGCAGGGATCATGTCGAGGACCAAGCATTCATGGTGGGGCCGGGCGATCCGCGCGGGCTGTCTGGTCGCGGTCGCCGGGTGCACCGGGCTGGAGCCGCCGCCGGCGACGCCACGCGCGAACCAACCGCAGCTCACCGCGGTCGAGCTGGTGCATGCGGTCTATTTCGACACCGACGATGCGCAGCTCGGCCAAGCCGAGGCTGAAGCGTTGCGTCGCTTCGCGCGAGACGTGGCGAACCGCCTGGCGCTCGACCATGTCATCATCGGTCACGCCGACGTGCGCGGCAGCGACGCCCACAACGACCCGTTGTCCGAACGTCGGGCGGCGAGCGTCGAGCAGCTCCTGGCGGCGGAAGGCTTGCCCGTCGAGCGGATCAGCAGCCACGGTGTCGGGCGGCGATTTCCGGTCACCGCCGCGGACCGCGAGACGAGCTGGCAGCTCAGTCGCCGGGTCGAGGTCGTGGCGCGAGGGATCGTGATCACCGAGCCCGGCTGCCCGGATTGGTCACGCCCATCCGCGACGCACCCGGCCAATCTGCCGACCAGCAACTTCGGTTGTGCGACGGCTGTGAACCTGATCCGCATGGTCGATGATCCACGCGATCTGGTGCGCGGTCAGGCACTCGAAGCGGCCGATGGCTCGCATGCCGCAGCCGCCATCCTGCGCTACCGGACCGATGACATCGAGCCACTCAGCGCCGATGGGGCAAGCCGATGAGTCTGCACGTTGAAGCCGCCAGTGCCGCCGCCAAGAGCGACAGCCCGCAGTTCTGCGCCTATGTGGAGGACGACGAGTCGCGAGCGGTGGTCGAGCAGGTGGTTCGGGAGTTGGTCATCGCCCACGCTTCAGTGGTCAAGGGCTCGGTCCGGACCGCGATCAAGACGCTTGGCCAGAAGCGCTCACCGAAGACCTTGATCGTCGACCTCTGCAAGTCAGAGCTGCCATTATCGGACATCAACGAACTTGCCGAAGTCTGCGAGCCTGGCGTCACGGTTATTGCCATCGGCGACCGCAACGACGTGGGCCTGTTCCGTGAGCTGCTGAACAGCGGCGTCAGTGACTATCTGGTGAAGCCGCTGACGCCAACCCTGGTCCAGCGCGCGCTGTTGGCATCGGCGGACGATGACAGCCGTAGCCGGCAGACGACGCGGCTCGGTCGCTTGGTGGCGACGGTTGGCGCTCGTGGCGGCGTGGGCGCCACGATGCTCGCGACCAGCATGGCTTGGACCATCGCCAATCGCAGACAGCGCCGCGTTGCGCTGCTCGATCTCGACCTGCAATTCGGCAGTGTTGCGCTGTCTCTCGATCTGGAACCGACCCACGGCCTGCGCGACGTGTTGGAGAATGCGAATCGGGTCGATGCGCTCTACCTGGAGCGGTCGATGACCCAACACTCGGAATCGCTCTTCGTTCTCAGCTGCGAGGAAGAGCTGGTCGACGACATGCCGAAAGACCCGCAGGCACTGGCCCTGCTCGTCAACGAGTTGCGCAGCAAGTTCCACTATCTGATCGTCGACCTGCCACGCGCCTTGACGAACGAGACACAGCACGTGCTGCTCGCGGCCACCCATCTTGTCTTGGTGACCGACCTGTCGCTGGTCGGCATGCGCGACACGCTGCGCCTCGTGCAGCTTGTCTTGCAAGGAAACACGGCCTGCCACGTCACAATCGTCGCCAACCGCATGGGCGAGTACCGGCAGGGCGAGATCGCCATTGCGGAGTTCGAGAAGGCAGTGGGCCGGAAGATCGATCTGCTCATCCCCTTCGATCCGAAGAGCGTGACCGCCGCCATGAACATCGGCAAACCCGTCGCCAGTCAGAGCAAGAGCGTGGCCGAAGCGGTCGATCGCCTGATCGACATGCTTTCCGGTACAGCGGTCGCGCAAAAACCCGGCTTGCTGCACCGGTTGTGGGCCCGCTGAGCAGCGACGATGTTCGGCAAACGCCCCACTGTCGCTCCGACCACATCGCCGCTCGACAACGATCGAGCCGCCCAAGCGTCGCTTCCGGTTCCCCATGGATCGACCCAAGCAATTGAGACGACGGCAATCACCAGCGTCAAACCGGAGCGTTCGGAGGCGAGCGTCAACCAGCGCCGGGGCCAAACCCTTCTCGCGTCACAGCAGGTCATCCACAATCTGCTGTACGAGCGGATCGATGGCGCGGCTGCCGCCCGGCTGCCGCGAGACGAACTGCTGCATCAGGTTCTGGAGCTGATTGGTGAGATCGTCCTTGAACAGCGTCTTTCGCTGACCGGCAGCGAGCAGTCCGTCCTCGGCCGCGCAATCGTCGACGATATGATTGGCCTCGGCCCGCTCGAGGAACTGCTGAACGATGAAACGATCACTGACATCATGGTGAATCGTCCGGACCAGATCTATGTCGAACGGCGCGGCAAGTTGCAGCTCACCGACATTCGTTTCCGTGATCGCCATCACGTGATGAACATCGCACAACGAATCGTCACCCGTGTCGGCCGACGCATCGACGAAACATGTCCGATCTGTGACGCCAGGCTCGAAGACGGAAGCCGTGTCAACATCATCGCACCCCCGCTCGCCATCGACGGCTGCAGCATCTCGATCCGCAAATTCGCGAAAAAGAAAATCACCCTCGACCTCATGGAGCGGCAGGGCAACATCAGCGGCAGCATGGCAAAAGTCTTGAAGATCGCCGCTGCCTGCCGCCTCAATGTGGTGATTTCCGGCGGTACCGGCTCGGGCAAGACCACCATGCTCAACGCCATGTCCCAGTTGATCGACGAGGGTGAGCGCATCGTCACGATCGAGGATGCGGCGGAGTTGCAGCTACAGCAACCACATGTCGTTCGCCTTGAAACGCGGCCGGCTAATCTTGAGGGCCATGGCGAAATTTTGATGCGCGACTTGGTAAAGAACGCACTGCGTATGCGGCCAGACCGAATCATTTGTGGCGAGGTGCGTGGGCCAGAGGCAATGGATATGTTGCAGGCCATGAATACCGGCCACGACGGCTCGATGTGCACGCTCCATGCGAACAACCCTCGTGAAGCAATGAGCCGCCTTGAGAACATGATTACCATGGCCGTCGGCAGCCTGCCGCAAAAAGCCATCCGCACACAAATCGTTGGTGCGGTCAATCTCGTGATCCAGGTTTCCCGGATGCGCGACGGTATCCGCCGTGTAACCCATATTTCCGAAATCGTTGGACTTGAAGGTGAAGTCATTACCATGCAAGATTTGTTTAATTTTGAATACCAGGGTGAGAACCGCGATGGTACGTTGCTTGGTTCGTTTAAATCAAGTCAAGTGCGTCCATTCTTCTCGAAACGCGCTGCCTATTTCGGCCTCGAAAGAGCTTTGCTCGCGGCAGTGACATCATAGCAGGTGGTCGGCGATGGAAGGTGTTGTCGTAGAACCGATGCTTGCCACAGCGTTTGCACTAGTCGTGCTGTTCGGCGGGGTGCTTGTACTGGCACTTGGCTTTGATCGTGCGCTACCGAAGCATCGGATGAACCGGGCAGCGCGTGCGGGCAACCCGATCGGCAAGCCGATCGCGGACCTACCTTCGATCGCTCGCAGACAATACGGCTTCATGAAACCGGGTAAATCAGGAAGCGGTCAATACTCACCACTCCGCTTTATTATCTGGGCTGACCATTTAGTACAAGCCAGCGGCCTTCCAATTTCACTCTTGCAGTTCGGCCTCATCGTTCTTGCTGCTATGACGGCAGTCATCTTCGCAGTCGAGCAGATCGGTGCTTTTGGTTTTTTCAGGACAGCGCTGATCGTAGCGCCTTCTACAGCTTTCTTGGCCGTTCAGTTGTTACTTCGCCGTAGGGCCGCGCTGCTTCGGCGTTTTCAGGCGATCTTTCCAGAAGCGCTGGACCTCATCGTGCGTAGCGTCCGCGCTGGATTGCCAGTCAGTGAGTCCATTAAAATGATCAGCACGGAGGTTGCCGAACCGGTTGGCTCATCTTTCCGGGAGGTCGGTGCCAATCTCACGATTGGCCTGTCGCTTGAGGAATCGCTTGCTCTTCTTCAGCAAAAAATGCCCCTGCCAGAGGTCAAGTTTTTCGCGATAAGCTTGACAATTCAGCAAGAAACGGGCGGAAATCTGGCCGAAATTCTTTCCAATTTGTCGGCCATCATGCGCAAACGCCTTCAGATCGGAAAGAAAATTCGCGCTCTGTCATCCGAGGCCCGCGCGTCGGCACTCATCATTGGCTCGCTGCCGTTTATCGTTGGCTTCGCAATCTATTTTTTGAATCGCTCTTACATCGAGGTGTTGTGGCTGGATGAATCTGGGCGAATTTTTCTCTTTGCTGCGATTGCATCCATTGGGCTCGGTGCGGCTGTCATGGCAAAGTTGATAAGGTTTGAAATATGAGTGGTATCTTGGACGTCGGAATGTTGGGCGAGGCCCCGCCCATGCTGTTGGCGCTCGTCGTGGGAGGGATGGTACTTTTCGTTCTCCTTGCACCGCTAGCGCTCGAGGCGCGCTCACATGCTGCACGCCTTCGGCGGACGATGATCGAACGACACCGTAACAAGCTTCGGGCGGCGTCGTTGCGTCGTACTCGGACTTCGCAACTCGACAGGTCACATTCCGTTGCGCGTCGCCTCGCGACGTTGATGGCGCTACTGCCAACGCAAATGAAAAACTACAGTCATAAACTTCTGCGCTCGGCCGGATATTGTAGCCCTGGTGCTCTGATTTTTTTTTGGTCCACTAAGACTATTATTCTGCTTTTTTGTATTGTGATGCTATTTTTTGTTCAAATTTTCGTGCCATCGGAAACTCAAGCTTCAAATGAATTAGTTTTCTTCGTTTGGTTCTCTCCACTTTTCTTTTTCTTGCCCGATCTTATCATCAAACGGCAGAAGAAAGTTCGTTTAACCCGGCTGAGCCGAAGCCTTCCTGATGGGCTCGACTTGCTTGTAATTTGCGCAGAGGCGGGATTGAGTCTTGACGCGGCTCTGAAGCGCGTGGCCGATGAGTTTATCGGAGTGGTACCCGAATTGTCAGAAGAATTGTTGCTAACTTCAGTAGAGTTGAATTTTCTTCCTGATCGCCGACAGGCTTTGACCAATCTCGCCGCCCGCGTTGAGTTGCCTGCAGTTCGTGGCGTAGTTGCGACGCTAATCCAAACCGAAAAATATGGGACACCGCTCGCTCAAGCGCTTCGTACCCTGGCTTCGGAGTTTCGTGATCATAGACTTTTAACAGCGGAAGAGAAAGCGGCACGACTTCCCGCAATTTTAACCGTCCCTATGATTATATTTATTCTGCCAGCACTTTTTATTGTTCTTGCAGCGCCGGCTTACTTACAAGTCTCAGAAAAATTTGCCGGCTGATATATGC
>CAZNWE010000022.1:0-53043 GCA_964576715.1 uncultured Geminicoccaceae bacterium
CTGATGTCGGCCGGGGTGAGAACGGCGGTCATGATGCTGTCGTCCCTTCATTGGTGTGGTTGCCGGTCGAGGTGTCCCTATCCGGGCCCGCCAAGTTGCGACGCCGGATCGTCCCAGCGCCGCCGGACCGGTCGACAGGCCCGATCCAGGCGGGATGCTCCGGGGCGACCGAGGCTACGCTCACCGTCGTCGGCGTCAATGCCGCTGCCGGCCGCAACCGCCGCGAACGAGAGCGATGCAGGCGCCGGATCGGGGCGGGACCGGCGACGGGACTGGTGTCGGCTGCAGCCACGGCCGTTGTTCGGCTCAGCCGTCGAGGCTGAGCACGGTCACCAGGATCGGCAAGCTGACGGTGGGCACCGTGAAGAGGATGTTGAACCCGGACGGCAAGCCAACTTCAGTCATCCTCATGTTGCCCGGTCGCAAAGTGCTGCCCTGTTTCTCGCTCCCACCAAACGACAACCGTTCATGTCGCCCGGAAACGCGTACTGCGCGGCCGTCGATGTCTGGTAGCTGGCACCGGCGGGGTGGGCTATCCGATTACTGCAGATCGGTCGGTGCCGGTGGCGAGCACCGCCTTCGGCAAGGACTATGGAGGCGAAACGGGCATGGGTCGGCAGATGGCCACGGCGGGTGACGCGGCTTCCGTGGTCGATCTCACCGCTGCCGACATCGAGACGTTCCTGGGCAGGCGGTACACGTGGCCCGAGGCCCTTGGCCTGCACGTTGCTGGCGGGCGCTTCGCCGGGCGGTTGCGCTACCTCAAGACGGCGGTGATCGACATCAACACGCGCAGCTTCGCGCCGCACCCATCATCCTGAACTGGATGGTCACCGACGATCGGGGGCATCTGGCAGGCCCGTTCCGGCTCGACCCCGAAGCCCGACTGCTCGGCCGGCCGCTCGGCGACACCCGGACCATGCTGCTGCCGCCCGGCCGCGAGGGTTGCTTCGCGTCGCGCGCACCCGGCATCTCCTGGGCGATCATCGTCGACAAGGGACGCCTCGCCACGCAGCTGCGCCTGGTCCACCACTGCTCGCTGGCGGCTGCTCTCGCCCAGGGCTGGGCCACGGTCTGGACCGCAGGCGACCTCGATCTGCTGGTCAATGCCTCTTGGACGATCCGCGGCCGCGGTCCACGGCGGCATTCGATGCGCTCATGGTCGGTGCGGTTGCCGACCGGCTCGCCGCCCCCGGCACACCGCTCGCAGCCGGCGCCGCCGATCGGCTGGCCCGGCGCGCCCGCGATCTCCTGATCGACAGCGCCGCGGCGCCATTGAGCCTGCCGGCGTTGACGGCAGCCCTCGGCGTCGGCCAGCGCACCGTGTTCAATTTGTTCAACGCGGTCTTCGCGATGTCACCCCTGGCCTTCCAGCGGGCGCTGCAGCTCGACCGGGTGCGGCGGTAACGACGCTCGCACGCGACGAGGGGGTGGAGCATCTCGGCCGGTTCGCCGGCGCCTATCGGCGGCAGTTCGGCGAGTTGCCGAGCGAGACGCTGCGGCGCGCGCAAGCGGCGCGCCAGGCTCGAGCTGCCTAGCGCAGATCCTCTTCGGCCCGAATCCAGGTGCAGCGCTCGCTGATGATGGGCAGGGTCTGCGGTTGGCCGAGGCCGGCGGTCATCAGAGCGATCACCCGCTCGTCGGCCTCGTAGTCGCTGTGCGCGGCGAGCGGGTTGGCGAAGGTGCCGGCACCCGGGATGCTGATCACGTTGGCGACGTTGAGGGTGACGTTGACGACCCTGGGGCAAAGGCGGGAGTCGATGTCGTATTGGGTGAAATCGTCCGGGATCGGGTAGCTCATGATGTCGTTGGGGTCGTTGAAGGCGATGAGATCGGTCTCCTGGAACAGCCGGTCGTCGAGATGCTCGCCGCCCGGGCGGCAATAGGCGCCGACCTCGCCGGCGACCGGCACGGGCGCGAAGCCCGCCTGCAGCAGCGGCAGCTGGTTGGCCAACATGAAGACGGTCATCGGCTGCTCCTGCAGGTCGGCCTTGAGAGCGGCGGCGGCCGGATTGGCGGTAAGGGCGGCGTCGATCTGTTCGGCCGTGCTCTGCAGCGCATCGAGGACGATGCGGCTGCCGAGGCTGTGGGTGACAAAAAAGAACGAATCGAGATCGATGCGGCTGCCGAACGCCGGTGAGCCGACCTCGCAGGTGGTATCGGTCTCTGGAAAATTGTTCCAGTCGCTGCTGTAGTTCCAGCACAGGCCCTGTTGCACCGCGCGCAGGATCCGTTCGCGGCCTTGGCCGACATAGACCAGGGGGTCGACCAGGGCGTCGTTGGCGAAGGCCTTGGCGGCGCGGTTGAAGGTGGCGCGCTGCCGGGCGAAGACCTCGCTGTTGTCGAAGGCGAGGCGCTCTCGCGACGGATCGCTCAGCCCGGACCAGGTGAGCTCGTAGAACAGCATCTCGCGCTCGCGTTCGGCGTCGGTGAAGCGGCGGACGGTAAACGTGCCGAGCGTCTCGTCCGGGAAGTCGGGGTGGACGATCTCGGTGGTCTTGGTCTGCGGCGACACCACGTCGAGGCCGAGGCTGCGGGCCAGATTGGCGCTCACCGTGCCGGAGTAGCCGGGTTCGTGCCGACTGATGCCGTGCACCATCATGACCTTCAAGAGTGCCCGCTCGTCGCCGGGCACGGCACCGATCGGCGGCTCGCCGCGCTGCCTATCGAGCGCCTGCAGCATGCCGGTGAAGGCGGCCCCCTCGATCTCGCAGGCGCGGGTGTCCTCCCCGTCCTCGCCGATCTGGCCGAGCACGGCGCGGCCGAGACCCTCGCCGAAGCTGGCGCAACCGGCGAGGACCGCGCAAACCAAGCTCGCGGCGAGGCCAGGCAAGACGCTGCGTGATCGTGGCATCGTGGCTCCGTTGGCAGGTCGAGCAGGCTCGGGGTTGCCGTAGCACGTCTTCCGCGCCGGCTCAGCTCCGCCCCGGCGCGTTGGCCCGAACCGGGCGGTGGGTGCACGCAATCGCATTTCAGAGTGGCTCGGGTGCGTTACCCTCGACACTCTGCGACAGGCTGTCCGGAGAGATGGTCTCCGGTGCGGCCGTCGCCACCGGGTCGGTCGACGCAGTTGCCGGCGCGGTGACCGGCACGGCGATCGACTGCACCGGCCCGCCCTCGGCTGCCGCTTGCTCGGGCTCGACGATCGCCGCCGGCTCCGGGTTGACGGCGGTCGGCACGGCGGCGGTGTCGGGCAGCTGGATCCGCGCCACGGCGGCGCCCACCTGCTCGACGATTGCCGAGAGCTGCGGCGTGTCGGTCGGTGCGACGAGCGCAAAGATCAAAGCGCCGCGGCGCCATTGCAGCGAGACGTAGCCCTCGCGCTCCAGCCAGAAGGCATGTCGAACATCGGGCTTGCCGATGCCGGCGAAGAGCACGATCGGCTTGCCGGTTTCACCGCGATAGACCGCCCGGATCGCCCGGGCACTGTCCCGATCCAGCAGGTCGTCGTCGACCAGCTGCAGCCCGAGATGATCGAGTTCGGGAACGGTGAGCCCGATGTCACCCTCGAGCGCGACGACCGATGCATGGTCGGCGGTGTCGACACGCGGCAGCGTCTCGCCCTCGGGCGGCTGGCTAGGCGGCATGTCGAGCGTCGCATCGCCGAACAGGAAGACCGCCTGCGCGGCTCCCGGACCCGGCTCGTGCCGCGCGGTCTGCACCGGATCGTCCCAGGGCAGCAGCGCCAGCCCCGCCGCACTGCCCACGACCGCCGCGGCAATCGCTGCCGCCGCTGCCAATCGCCGCCAGCCGGCGTGCTGCCGCCGCTGCGCCAGACGTGCGGCGATCGCGGCCTGCAGCGGGGCTGCGAACGCACGACTGTCGGCGAGCGGGAGATGATCGCGCAGCTGCCTGAGCCGTGCGTTCTGCTGCAGGTAGTCCTCGACCCGCTCGAGCGCGGCTGGATGGGCCGCGATGCTGGTCAGGACCCGCACCCGGCCGTCATCGTCGAGGGCGCCGTCGACGAAGCCCAGCAAATCCTCGTTGCTGATGGGTTGGTTGCGGCTCGCCGCGGCGCCAAAGTCGGGTTTGACGACGACCTGGTCAGCGCGGGGTGGTTCTCGTCCAGAGGTTCGATCATTGGTCATTTCACGACTCGAAGCTTGCGCGTTTCGTCGCGATTGGTCATGGCACGCAGCGCTTCGCGCCCACGCGACAATCGCGACATCACGGTGCCAATGGGAATATCCAAGGCTTTGGCCGCCTCGAGGTAGCTCAGCCCCTCGAGCCCGACGAGCAGCACGACTTCCCGTTGCTCCGTTGGCAGCTTTGCCAAGGCGACCACGGTGTCGCGCAACTCCAGCCTTTTTTGCTGGTTGGCCGGGCTGGTGAGCGACGCGAGCAATTCCTCGGAGAGGAAATCGCTCGGCATCCGCTTTTCCCGGCGGGTGGAATCGATGAACACATTATGCAGGGTTGAGAACAGATAGGCGCGCAGATCGTCGATCCCCTGCCAGCTTCGGGTCCGGGCGAGGACGCGGGTCAGGGTTTCCTGGACGGCATCGTCGGCGTCGGTCGCGTTACCGATCAACAGCATGGCGTAGCGGCGCAGGCTGGTCACGTGCACGACCAGTTCCTCGGCAATCGCTTGGCTCGGCAAGGTGCCGCCGTCGCTTTGGCTGTCCCAGATCATGCGCGCTCCAGTTGGGCTAGCTGCAGCAGCATTCTAGAGAGCGCGTTCGAGGAAGCGAGCACTTTCGTTCACCAGGACCCGATCGAATCACGTTCCACCACGTCATGCACACCCGACCGACGACGCCGCACATGAAACAGCAGATGGGCACTCGCTGCCAGCACCCCGGCAAGAAAAAAATGTCCGCCGACCGCGTGATCGGCGGACGAGCATTGGGCGGTAAAGCCTTGGACCGCGTCAGGCCGAAAGGCCACAGAGCCGGTCAAGACACCTTAATGAACGCCCTGGCGGCTCGATTATTCCCGACTTATCCACAAGAATTCCCGACCTTCCATCGCGCCACCTGCCGGCCCCGACGCGGCCCGCGGCTCACTCGCCGCTGCGGGTCCGCACGTAGCGGCCGGGTGCCGGCTCGATCACCGGCAGCGGGCCCGCTTGGGGATCGCGGGCGGGCACCTTGCCGCCGGCAAAGGCCTCGAGCCAACGGCGCCAGTCCGGCCACCACGAGCCCTCGTGACGCTCGGCCGCGGCCAGCCAGGTCTCCGGGTCGCAGCTCTCGCCACTGCCGGTCCAGAACCCGTATTTGCCGGAGTCGGCGGGATTGATGACGCCGGCGATATGGCCGGAGCCGCCCAGCACGAAGCGCACCGGGCCGCCGAGCAGGCGGCTGCCCTGGTAGGTGGCTTTCCAGGGAGCGATGTGGTCCTCCTTGGTCGAGAGGAAATAGGCCGGGACGTCGACGGTCCCGAGGTCGATCGGGACGCCGTCGAGGGTGATGCCGCCCGGCACCGTCAAGCGGTTGTTCTGGTACATGTTGCGCAGATAGAAGCTGTGCATCATGTGCGGCATCGCCGTGCTGTCGGCATTCCAGTAGAGCAGGTCGAAGGCCATGGGCTCGCGGCCCATGAGGTAGTTGCTGACCACGAACGACCAGATCAGGTCGTTGGCGCGCATCAGGTTGAACACCTGCTGCATGTGGCGGGATTCGAGATAGCCCTTCTTGGCCATGTGCTGCTCGAGGAGCTCGAGCTGCTCGTCGTCGATGAACACGGCGAGATCGCCGGGCTCGCTGAAATCCAACATGGTGGTGAAGAAGGTGGCGGACTTGATCCGGTCCTGCCCCTTGGCGGTCTCGTGCGCGAGGAGGCAGGCGGTAAGCGTCCCGCCGAGGCAATAGCCGATGACGTTGAGCTCACGCTGGCCGGTTTGCCGCTCGATCGCGCGCATCGCGGTGAGCGGCCCCTCTTCGAGGTAGTCCTCGAAGCTTTTGTGGGCGAGTTCCTTGGTCGGGTTGACCCAGGAGATCACGAACACGGTGAGCCCCTGGGCCACCGCGAAGCGGATGAAGCTGTTCTTGGGCTTGAGGTCGAGAATGTAGAACTTGTTGATCCAGGGCGGGATGATCAGCAGCGGCCGCTGCTGCACCGTTTCGGTCAGCGGCTGGTATTGAATGAGCTGCATCAGCTCGTTCTCGAAGACCACGCTGCCTTCGCTCGCGGCGATGTTCTCGCCGACGACGAAGGCGTCCTCCTTGGTCATGCTGATCTTGAGCTCGCCCCGGCCCCGCTCGAGGTCGATGAGCAGGTGGCGCAGGCCCTCGAACAGGCTCTCGCCACGAGTCTCGGCGGCGCGGCGCAACACCACCGGGTTGGTGGCGGCGAAGTTCGACGGTGCCATGGCGTCGACATATTGGCGGGTGAAGAAGCTGACCTTCTGGCGCAGCGTCGGATCGAGCCCCTCGGCCTTGGCGACGGTGCCGTGGATCCAGCTCGCGGTCACCAGATAGGCCTGCTTGATGTAGTCGAAGACCAGCTCCTCGCTCCAGGCGTCGTCCTTGAAGCGGCGGTCGTCGGCGGCCGGCTTGACCAGCGGCTCGACCTCCTCGCCGAGCAGGCGCCGCATGTAGCCTTCCCAGAGCTGGCCCATGTCCTTCCAGTAGGCGAGCTGCGCGTCGACCAGATCCTCGGGCCTGGCCAGCAGGTGCCCGGCGAACTGGCTGAAGGCGTTGGTGACCACCCTGGGGTCGGGGACCTGGAAGATCTCGTCGTCCTGACGCTCGAGGAACTGCCGCACGATGCGGTTGCTGCGCTCGCCGAGCTCGGCCATACGCGCCGCCAGCTCCTTGGCGCTGGGCAGCTCGTGCTGTTCGGCCGATTTGTCTTCCATCAGGCGGTTCCCCATTGTTGTTCCGGGCGCTCGAAGGTTGTGCGCGCGGCTACGCTGCACTGCAAGAGGAGCCACCGCAAGAGGGGGTAGCGAGGATGCGGGCGATGGATGCAAGCGTGCGACAGATGCTCGAGGCGGTATCGACCGCGACCTTGACCACCTGCCTGTTCAAGCGTGGGTTCAAGAACGCCTTTCTGCAGAACGTGCACCGCTTGAACCCGAACGCCGGGCCGATGGCCGGCCCGGCGTTCACGCTGCGCTACATCCCGGCGCGCGAAGATCTGGACACGATGGACCTCTATGGGGATCCGGAGCACCCGCAGCGCCAGGCGATCGAGACCTGTCCGCCCGGTCATGTCCTGGTCATGGACAGCCGCAAGGACGCCCGCGCCGCCTCGGCCGGCGATATCCTGGTCACCCGGTTGATGATGCGTGGGGTGGCCGGGGTAGTCACCGATGGCGCGTTTCGCGATGCGCCGACCATCGCCACGCTCGACATCCCGGCCTACCATCAGCGGCCGGCAGCACCGACCGGGCCGATCCTGCACCACGCGACCGAGTTCGGGCTGCCGATCGCCTGCGGCGACGTCGCGATCTATCCGGGCGACATCATGGTGGGGGACGGCGAGGGCGTGGTCTGCCTGCCGGCGCGGCTCGCGGCCGAACTCGCCGGTGAGGCGGTCGAGATGACCGCGTACGAGGATTTCGTCACGGCCGAGGTCAAGGCCGGCGGCTCGATCGTCGGCCTCTACCCGGCAACCGCCGCCAGTCGCACCCGCTTTGCCGAATGGCGGCGGGCGAACGGCCGGTAGCCGTCCGCCCGCTTGGTTTGCGCCCCTCAGTCCTTCGGCTGGGCGACGATGCGCATGTAGGACTTGGGGCTGCGCCAGCCGTCGGGGAAGCGGACCTTGGCGTCCTCGTCCGAGACCGCGGCGGTGATGATCACGTCCTCGCCCGGCTGCCAGTCGGCGGGTGTGGCCAACTGGTGCTTGGCGGTCAGCTGCAGCGAATCGATGGTCCGCAGGATCTCGGCGAAGTTGCGGCCGGTACTCATCGGGTAGGAGAGCACGAGCTTGATCTTCTTGTCGGGGCCGATGACGTAGACGTTCCTGACCGTGGCATTGTCGGCAGGGGTGCGGCCGGCGGCGCTGTCGCCGGCGTCAGCCGGCAGCATGCGGTAGAGCTTGGCGACCTTGAGGTCGTGGTCGGCGATCATCGGGAAGTTGGGGGCAGCCCCCATCGTCTCCTCGATGTCCTTCGACCAGCGGAGGTGATCATCGACCGGATCGACGCTGAGGCCGATGACCTTGATGCCGCGCTTGTCGAACTCGGGCTTGAGGCGCGCCATGGTGCCGAGTTCGGTAGTGCACACCGGGGTGAAGTCCTTGGGATGCGAGAAGATCACCCCCCAGCTGTCACCGAGCCACCGGTAGAACTGGATATCGCCTGTGGTCGTCTGGGCGGTGAAGTCGGGGGCTGTCTCACCGATCAGCAGCGTCATCACGTTTCTCCCATTTTTTCACTGGTAAAGATCCATTGACGTCAGTGCTGCGTACCGACGTTGACACGTATAGCGTGCCGCAGCGCGGCGACGCATCTTGGACGACGAACCGCTTCGCTTTAAGAAGGGCGCCAGGGGTGTGACTGCAAGAGGGGGAAGACGATGGGTAAGCGAATTGTTACCCTGACCTTGAATCCGGCCGTCGATTCGTCGTGTGCCACGGATCGCGTTCGGCCACTGCACAAGGTGCGCACGACCAATGAGCGGTTCGATGCCGGCGGTGGCGGGATCAACATCGCCCGGGTGATAAACACGCTCGGTGGCGAAAGCTTCGCGGTCTACCTCGCCGGCGGTCGCTCCGGCGCGGTGCTCGAGGAGTTGATCCGCAACGCTGGCGTTTTATCGCACCAGATCCACATCGACGAGCCGACCCGGGTCAGTCACGTGGTGTTCGAAGAGTCGACCCAGCGTGAATTTCGCTTCACTCCCGAAGGTCCACGCATCTCCGAGCATGAATGGCAGGCGGCACTGTCATTCCTGGCCCTCCTCGACGTCGACTTCGTCTGCGCTAGCGGCAGCCTGCCGCGCGGCGTGCCGGTCGACGTCTACGCGCGGCTGGCCGCCGACGTGCGGCGCCGGGACGGCCGGCTGGTGCTCGACACCTCCGGCCCGGCCTTGGCGGCGACGCTGGAGGAAGGGGTCTTTCTCGCCAAGCCCAGCCGCGGCGAGTTCGCCGCGTTGATGGGCCACGAGCTCGACGATCTGCACAGCCTCGAGGAGGCCGCGATGGAGCTCATCGGCCGCGGCCAGGTGCAGCTGCTCGCCGTGACTTTGGGCCATGACGGTGCGCTGCTCGCGAGTGCCGAAGGTGTCAGGTGGCTGGTCCCGCCCGAGATCGAGGTGAAGAGCGCGGTTGGTGCCGGCGACAGCTTCGTTGCCGGGATGGTGCAGGGACTGTCGCAGGGCGAAACCATCGATCGGGCGTTTGCCCTCGGCGTTGCCGCCGGAACGGCGACGGTACTGACCTCGGGCACCGAGCTTTGCCGCAAGGTCGACGTCTTGCGCTTCTGGGAACCGCTATGTCGGGATCTGTCCTAGGCTTCGACGCCTACATCATCGATCTCGACGGTGTCGTCACCGACACCGCGACATTGCACGCGCGCTCGTGGAAAATGCTGTTCGACGGCTTTTTCGCGAGCCGGCACCGGCCGAACGGCGTGCAGCCGTTTCGCCAAAGCGAGGACTACGGCCGCTACATGCGCGGCCGCAGTCACGCCGAGGCGGTGCGCGCCTTTCTGGCATCGCGGGGGATCGAGCTGCCCGACGAAAGCCTTGCCGGCTGCCGGGACGGCTTGACCGTGCAGGAGCTCGGTCGGCGCAAGAGCCAGCTCTTCGGCCACATCGTCGAGGAGCGTGGCGTCACTGTCTTCGCCGGCAGCCTGCAGTTTCTCGACCAGCTGCACGCGCTGACCCGGCCGACCGGTCTCGTCACCGCCTCCCGCAATGGTGGGCGGGTCCTCGAGCGGGCGGGTCTCGCCAGCCGCTTCGACGTGGTGGTCGATGGGCTGGTGCTGGAACGCGAGCGGCTGGCAGCGCAACCGGCGCCGGACGGGTTTCTCTTCGCCGCCGCCTGGCTCGGCATCGACCCCGCCTGGACCTGCGTCATCGAAGCCACCGAGGCGGGTGTGGCCGCCGCGCGCGATGGCGGTTTCGGCTGTGTGGTCGGCGTGCGCCGCAGCAACACCGAGGCGGCACTCAGGGCCGCCGGCGCCGATCTCGTCGTCGATGATCTGGCCGATCTCCTGTAGCGCGTCCCCGCTACGGCGACGCCGGCACCGCCTCGCCGGCGCCGCCCGACAGGTGCCGCGTCGGGCGAGCCGAGCCATGATCGCGGACGGGTCGACCTTGTCGGTCACGATCGGCAGATTTGGCTATTCCGCCATTGGCGAAAGATACGAGGTTAGCCCTTAATGGAAGGTTGACGCGACCTCGGACGGGGCCGCTGGTTGTGGCGCTGCGGTGAGCCGGGCGCGCAGTCGCGCTTCTCGGGCCTTGACCTCTTGCACATGCCGCTCTTTGACGGGGCCGAATCCTCTGATGTACTCGGGCAGGCAGGCGAGCTCGATGGCGAGGGCATGGTTCTCGAGCGTCAGGCGGCTGGCGAGCTCGACGAGCAGCGTCTCGTAGTCGGCGAGCAGCTGGCGCTCGAGGCGGCGCTCGGCGGTCCTGCCGAAGAGATCCCATCGCGTGCCACGCAGCTGCTTGAGGCGCGCGAGGTGTGGCATCAGCCGCAGCAGCCACTGCCCGTAGCGGCGCTTTTTCGGCAGGCCGGTGCGCGGATCGCGGCCGGCGAGCAGCGGCGGGGCGAGATGCAGCTCGAGCCGCTCCCAGCTTTCGAACTCAGCCCTGAGCTGGCGCTCGAACACGTCGCCCGAATAGAGCCGCGCCACCTCGTACTCGTCCTTGATCGCCATCAGCTTGAACAGATAGCGGGCGACGACCCGGGCGAGCGCCTCGCTGCCCGGCACGACCGCAGTCTCGGCGGTGCGGACCCGCTCGACGGCGATGCGGTAGCGCTCGGCATAGGCCGCGTCCTGGTAGTCGGTGAGCAAGGCGGTGCGGTGGGCGACCATGGCCTCGAGACTGTCGCCGAGCGGCGGCTGCGCCGCGCCGCCGTCCGCCAATGCCAGGACGGCAGCCGGGTCGTGGGCATAGTGTCGGCCGAGGCTGAAGGCGCGCTGGTTGGTGGCGACAGCGACCCCGTTGAGCGCGATCGCGCGGCAGATGGCCTCGGCCGTGAGCGGCAGCCAGCCTCGCTGCCAGGCAAAGCCGACCAGCAACAGGTTGGCGCCGATGGCATCGCCCAGGAGGCGCTCGGCGAGCCCGGAGGCGTCGAGACGATCGACCGTCCCGGCCACCGCCTCGATGTCGGCGATCAATCGATCGGCCGGAAAACGCAGATCGGGGTCGCGGGTGAAGGCGCCGGTCATCTGCTCGGCCGTGTTGACCACGACCCTGGTCCGATCCCGTGCCATCAGCGGCACGGCCCCCCTGCCCGCCGCCACCACCATGTCGCACCCCAGCACCAGATCGGCACCGCCCGGGGCGAGCCTGGGTGCGCCAATTGCAGCCTGGTTCGGGGCGAGCTTGAGGTGCGAGGTCACCGCCCCGCCCTTTTGCGCCACGCCGATCATGTCGAGCCCGGCCGTGCCCTTGCCTTCCAGATGTGCGGCCATGCCGAGCAGGGCCGCGATGGTGATGACCCCGGTGCCGCCGATGCCGGTGACCAGAATGCCGAAACTCTGCGTCAAGATGGGCAGGCTGGGCTCCGGCAGCTCGCCCAGGGTGTCGAGGCGGCCGGCGACGCGCTGGCGCAGCTTCGCCCCCTTGACCGAAACGAAACTCGGGCAGAAGCCCCTGATGCACGAGAAATCCTTGTTGCAGGCCGACTGATCGATCCGCCGTTTGCGGCCGAGCTCGGTTTCGAGTGGCTGGATGGCGACACAGTTCGACGCGACGCCGCAATCGCCGCAGCCCTCGCAGACCAGCTCGTTGATCAGGATGCGCTCGTCCGGGTCGGGCAAGCTGCCGCGCTTGCGGCGCCGGCGCTTCTCGGCAGCACAGGTCTGGTCGTAGACGATGGCGGTTACGCCGTCGATCTCGCGCAGCCGCCGCTGCAACGCAT
Source organism: uncultured Geminicoccaceae bacterium (assembly GCA_964576715.1). GTDB lineage: Bacteria > Pseudomonadota > Alphaproteobacteria > Geminicoccales > Geminicoccaceae > SLRI01. The sequence goes on from CAZNWE010000022.1 coordinate 11,986, forward strand.
CGAGATCGTCCCGGTGGTAGCGGCGCACGCCGGGGGCGAAGGCGGTGCCGCTCGGATATTTCGCCGGCTCGTCCGAGACGACCGCGATCTCCTTGACCCCTTCGGCCTCGAGCAGCCGGGTGATCCGCGCGGTATCGAGATTGCCGACCTCCATCTTCTGCCCGCCGGTCATGGCGACGGCGTCGTTGACGAGGATCTTGAGGGTGATGTTCTGCCCCGAGGCCACGGCGGCACGGACGACCATCGAGCCCGAATGGTAAAAGGTGCCGTCGCCGACGTTCTGAAAGAGGTGCCGGCGCGTGCTGAAGGGTGCCGCCCCCAGCCAGGACGCCCCCTCGCCGCCCATCTGGGTGAAGCCCGAGGTCTGTCGGTCCATCCAGTTGACCATGGTGTGGCAGCCGATCCCGGCCATCGCCCGGCTGCCCTCGGGCACCCTGGTCGAACTGCTGTGCGGGCAGCCGGCACAAAAATAGGGCAGTCGTGCCATGGCGGGGGTGAAGCCGGCGGCGGCCCGGGCCTGCGCTTTCAGGTCGGGGAGCCGGTCGCGAAGGGCGGCGTCACCGGTGCGCGCGGCCAGTCGCTCGGCGATGGCACAAGCGATCTGCACCGCATCGAGGGCGCCATGGCTGGGGAACAGCGGGGCGCCGGTGGCGTCCGTCTTGCCCTCGATCCGCGGCCGGTGCGCCGCGGCATAGAGCTGCTCCTTGAGCTGCGCCTCGATCAGCCCGCGCTTCTCCTCGACGACCAGCACCTGTTCGACCCCGGCCATGGCGGCGGCGACGCCGACCGGCTCGAGCGGCCAGGGCATGCCCACCTTGAAGACCTTGAGCCCGAGCGCCCGGGTCCGCGCTTCGTCGATACCGAGGAGTTCGAGGGCGGCCACGACGTCGGCCCAGGATTTGCCGGTGGTGACGACGCAGAGGGGCGCTCGCGCCGTGCCGTGCGTCGTCCGGTCGAGCCCGTTCGCCCGGGCGAAGGCCTTGGCCGCCTCGAGCTTGGTCGTGTGCACCCGCCGCTCGAGTTCGCCCGCGAGCAGCGGCAGCGACTGCGTGGTGTCGAGGTCGAGGTGGCGCGACCCGGCGCCGATCTCGCGCTCGGGCGGGACGACGATCGAGGGTGCGGCCGGATCGACCTCGATGGAGGCCGTGCACTCGACAGTGTCGTGCACGCATTTCAGGGACACCCAACCGCCGGTGAACCGCGACATGGCGATGCCGAGGAGCCCATAGTCGAGGATCTCGCGCACGCCGGACGGGTTGAGGATCGGGATCTGCGCATCGACCATCGCGTATTCGGACTGATGCGCGGTGGTCGAGCTCTCGCAGATATGGTCGTCGCCCAGGAGCAGCAGCACTCCGCCCTTCGGGTGGGTGCCGAAGAGATGGCCGTGGCGGATCGCATCGCCCGACCGGTCGACCCCCGGGCCCTTGCCGTACCAGAGGGCGAAGACGCCGTCATAGGGCGAACCGCCGATCAGCTCGACCTGCTGGGTGCCCTGACACGCCGTTGCCGCCAGCTCCTCGTTCACCGCCGGCTGATGGTGGATATGATGCGTGTCGAGAAGCGGGCGGACGGCCTGCAGTTGCTGATCGAAAGCACCGAGCGGCGAGCCGCGATAGCCGGTCACGTAGCCTGCAGTGTGCCACCCCCGCGCCAGGTCCCGCCGCCGCTGCGCCATGGTCAGCCGGACCAGTGCTTGCACCCCGGTGAGATGGATCCGGCCCCGGTCCTTGGTGTACTTGTCGTCGAGCCGGACGTTCAAGAGCGCCGTCAAGCCTGCCTCCCTGATGACCGAGGCCAGGGATAGCAGGCCCACAACACCGCATAAAGAGCGGCCCGTGCGGCAGGCCTCACAGCCGGCTACCGTCTCCATGACGAACGCCAGGTCGACCGCCTGCGGTTCATCCCGCGCGCCCGCGCGCTCGGTTTCGCCATCGCCGACGGTCGCGGCCTGCTCGACCTCGTCGACGGCGGCACCCAGACTTGTGCCGTGGTCAAGGGACAGACCGAACGACACCTCGCGGACGGGCGCGCCAAGATCGCCGATCGCGAACGCATCGCGGCCGTGCTGCAGGCAACCGCGGCCGAATGCTCGGGTGACACGGTCCCGGACTGCCCGATCCTCGATGCCCTGCGGCGCTAGCCAGCGACCAGCGGCAGCGTTAGCATCAGCGCCGGGTCGCAAGGAGCCGGCCACAGACCGCTTGCCGGATCCGGCTGCGTTGCCCAAAGCCGAAAATTGCCCCCGCTGTCGAGGACCAAACGATGCGCAGGAAATCCCGACTGGTCCTGAAGAAGCGGGCGGCACCCGGTGCGGCACCCGGCGAACTCGTCGTCGATCCGACCGCCACGGCAACGACCATCGCCGCCGTCACCTTTTGCCCCGAGACTCCGGAAACCGGCTTCAGCGAGACCCGGTCCCTCGCCGCCGCGGCCTTGCCGAAGCTGCGCACGCCCGAGACCCGGCTCTGGGTCGACATCGTGGGCCTCGCCGATCATGCGGCGATCCTTGCGGTGGCCACCGAGTTCGGCCTGCACCCGCTCATCGTCGAGGACATCACCGATACCCACCAGCGGCCCAAGGTCGAGCTCTACGGGGACCATCTCTTCGTCGTCTTCCGCATGGTGAGCACCGACGCCCCGGTCGACGGCGAGCAGGTGTCGATGATCGTGGGGCACGGCCACCTGCTCACCTTCCAGGAAAAGCCCGGCGATTGCTTCGAGCCGGTCCGGGCACGGCTGCGCCACGGCCAGGGGCGGCTCAGGAGCGCCGGAACGGACTACCTCGCCTACGCGCTGATCGACGCCGCCATCGACGGCTATTATCCCGTCCTCGAGGGCCTGGGCGAAGCGCTCGAAAGGCTCGAGGACAGCGTCGTCACCGACCCCGAGCAGCGCCAGGCCGAGGCGCTGCACCACTTCAAGCGCGACCTCTTGGTGCTGCGCCGCGCCATCTGGCCGATGCGCGAGCTGGTGAACGCCCTGCTCCGCGACGAGAGCGGCGTCATCACCGCCACCACCCGTCCCTATCTGCGCGACGCCTACGACCACACGGTCCAGCTCATGGACATCGTCGAGACCTATCGCGAGATCGCGTCGGGGCTGCTCGACGTCTTCCTCTCGAGCCAGAGTGCGCGGCTCAACGAGGTGATGAAGGTCTTGACCATCATCGCCACCGTCTTCATGCCGATGAGCTTCATCGCCAGCGTCTACGGCATGAACTTCGACACCAGCCACCCCTTCAACATGCCCGAACTCGGCTGGCCCTTCGGCTACGTCTTCGCGCTCGCCCTCATGACCGTCGTGGCCGCGGGCCTCCTCTGGTGGTTCAAGCGCAATGGCTGGATCGGCGACACGGACCAGCGACGGCTGACCCGCGACGAGCGTACTGTCTTGAACGGCAGCAACACCGGCACGAGCAACACGCAGATGCCCAGCGAGATCAGGCTGAACGACACGCCGATCCGGATGAAATCCCCGAAGCGGTAATTACCCAGGCCGCCCACCAGCGTGTTCACGGGTAAGGAGACCGGCGTCATGAAGCCCGCGCGCCCGCGAGCTCGGTTTCGCCATCGCTGACCTTCGTGCCCTGCTCGAGCTTGTCGACGGCGGTACCCCGACTTGCAGGCTATTTCCAGCTTGCCAATAATAGGAATATAATCTATACCCGGCATTCTGCAGCAGCAACGGGAGCAGGGCAGTGGCGCGGATCTCGATGGCCGACCTGCACGACATGCTCGGCGATATCGACGTGCCGGACGCACGGATCGCAACCTTCCTCACCGGCCGTCCCGACATCTCGTCCCCCTTCGGCCCGGTGGCGGTGCCCGATCCCGCCAAGGTCACGCTCGACGGGCCGCGCGATGCCTTCCAGGCGCAGGCGGCGGTCGGCACCAACCTCTTGTCGAGCTGGGCCCGCTGGCGCCGGCAGCGCCGCTTCGAGCGCGGGCTTGCCGAAGCGCCACGGCCGATCGTCTATGCCGAGGGGGACAGCTGGCTGCAGTTCCCGTTCCTGATCGAGGACCTGGTCGACCACCTCGCGACCGACCACCTCGTCTGGTGCACCTCGAAGCCCGGCGACACGCTGGCCAACATGGTCTTCGACCGCGATGGGGCCGAGTACCTCGAGCAGCTGCACCACCTCCTGATCGACCGCCGCCTGCCGGTCGGCACCTTCCTCTTCTCGGGTGCCGGCAACGACGTGGTCGGCGAGGATGCTGCTGGCGAGGCGGCGCTCGGCCGGGTGGTCCGCGCCTACGACCCGGCGCGGGACACGGCCTGGCACATCGCCACGCCGGAGCTGATCGACACCCTGGCGCTGATCGAGCGGGCCTATGCCAAAGTGCTCGACGACGTCGAGCGGCACTTCCCCGAGCAGCACTTTCCCGAGCTCAGGGTCGTCATCCACGGCTACGACCATGCGCCGACCCGCAGCTTGCCAGACGGCGACCCCGACCGTCCGGTCTGGGCCCGCGACTGGACGGGCACGCCGCTCGGCCGGCTCGGTTTTCCCAACAACGCCGCAGCGAGCCGCGTGGTCGCCGCCGTGGTCGACCACGTCAACGAGCTTACCGCCCGCCGCTGCGCCGCCTGCCCGCGCGCCGTCTTCGCCGATCTCAGGGGCTCGGTGCCGACCGGCGAATGGGCCGACGAACTCCACCCGACGAGCGTGGGCTTCGCCGCCGCGGCGGGGCGGCTCCGCGCCCGGCTTTGAGCGCGCATCTGGCGGCCCGGCTTGCGGCGTCGTATGCCGGCGCCATGATCGTCCGGGCGCCGCCCTCGACATTGAGCGGCGAAGCGCCACAATAAGCTCGACGGTGGTGGGACGGCCTTTGCCTTGGCGGCCGGCACGGGCGGGGTGGGACGACGCCGAGAATGTTCGAGGAGACGAGCCGGCTGCACGCTGACCAGCTGCCCTACGAGCGGCGGCGCATGTTTGCCTTGGCGCTGCATTTCGCGTTCACAGCGGCGGCCAACCCGCATCTTTCGGTGCGGCGGGCGCAGCTGGCCGACAGTCGACTGTTTCGGGTGCGCTCCACGGGGCATCGGATCGAGCTGGTCGAGCCAGAATGCACCTCGGTGCTGATACCGCGCCGCGGCACGATCGAGGTTCGGACACCACGCGCGACTTTCGTCGCGCGTTCCGGCGAGACATTGATGTTCGCGCCCAACAGACGGAACACCTCGGTCGTCGCGGACGGCGCCGGTGTCTACGAATGCGACTGCCTGCTGATCCCGACCGCTACGCAGGCCGATGGCCAGAATGCCGACCGGCTGCAGCCGCACACCCGCGAGCAGGTGTTCTCGGGCAGCCTCGCAGGGCGCCCGGATGCACCCTTGAGGGGCATCCTCGACTATCTGTTCAGCCAAGGGATGCTCGCGGATTCGCTGCTGGCCGCGGACGCAGTGCGCAACAGCGCGAGCATCCTGGTCAAGGAGCTTGTGAGCGAGTTGATCAAGCGGCTGGACGATGCCGATGCCTCGGGTTCGCGCATCGCTGGGGGCTCGAGCAGCTCGGGGCGGGAAGCGCGGCTCGTCCGTTCGGCCGAGGATCTCATGCTGGCGCGGCTCGACCGGCCGCTGACGGTTGCCGAGATGGCGACCCGGCTCGGGGTGAGCGTGCGCCGGCTGCAATACGCGTTTCAGCAGGTCCGCGGCGCCAGCCCACGTAGCGTACTCGGCCAGCTGCGGCTCGAACGGGCGCGCCAGCGCCTCGGCGATCCGCATGACGATTGCACGGTGACCGAGGTGGCCCTGGCCTGCGGCGTCGCCCATTTCGGCCGGTTCGCCGCCGCCTACGCCGCGCGCTTCGGCGAGCGGCCATCCGACACGCGACGCCGCGTCCACCGCTAGACTGCGGTCACGCGCCATCGGGCTGTTGCGCCCCGGCGGGAGCCGATCGGCAAAATTTGCGCAATCCGGCCAGGTCGCTGCGCAAAGCGGCTTTCGCGCCGCCTACCACACCTGTTTCAAGCCCGGCGAACGGGTCTCCCTACGGCGGTCATTCGATCGGCGAGGCAGGGCGCGTGAGGTGTGCTGGCTCGGTTCGCGCCTTGCTCGAGATCGGACCTGTCGCCTGCCAGCCGGCAGCACATCGCGGGTGATTGCACGATGAACGAACAGGAAAGGGAGACACCGTGAAGCTCGTTCTCAACGCTTCGCTCCTGGCCACGGTGATGCTGGTCGGCTGCACGCCCGTATCGCGCGAGGATGCGCGTCGGGCCGAGGACGAATGCCGGGCCGAGGCGCGCCATGACGGCTACCGCCACATCTCGGTGACGACCGGTGCCATCGGTATGGGCGACGTCATCGACTTCGGCATGTCGGCACGCCGGCACGGCAGCGACTACACGGGAACCTGCGTGTTCGACAAGGATCGCCGCCGGGCCGAGGTCACCTTCGAGCCGGCTTCCGGGAGTGACGAGGACAGCCATACCCGCGCCCGCGAGGTCTGTACGGAGGAAGCCGATCTGCGCGGCTATCGCGTTCGCGAGATCAGCAACGAGCGGGTCCGCAACCACGTGGTTCGCTTGAACATGGAACTCAGACGGGAGGACCGCGCCTATGTCGGCGTCTGCCGCTTCGAGAACGGCCATGCCGACCTCGATATCGACCGCGGCTGAGCCGATCGCCGCCAAGCACCCTGGCACGCCATGACATCGACGAGGACAACATGTATCTCGGCCCTTTTGCCCGGACATTGGCCCTGGCCCTGTTGCTCATCAACTCGGCGGCTGTGGCCCAGGACGACATCCGCACAGAGCGCGTGCAATTCGCCAGAGGTGCCGAAAGTGCGACGGTAGAGGGCTCGATCACCGGCTACGAGACGGTCGACTATCTGCTCGGTGCCAGCGCCGGTCAGGCCATGAACGTCAGCATGGCGACCGACAACCCGTCCAACTCCTTCAATATCCTGGCACCGGGCGAGACCGAGGTCGCGATGTTCGTAGGCTCGACCGAGGGCAACCAATACGAAGGCGTCCTGCCGGAAAGCGGCGACTACACCGTTCGCGTCTACCTGATGCGCAACGCCGCGAGGCGCGACGAAGTCGCCACCTACCGGCTCGAGATGATCATCGCGGCGACCGAAGACGCCGCGGGCGGCGGCGGCACGACGGCGGCCGGCGGCGAGGTTCCCCTCGCACCCGAAGATGGCGGGCCGCGCCATTGGGAGGTCACCGGCGTCACCGGCGCGCTCAACCTGCGCGAGGAGGCGTCGACCTCGGCGCGCGCCGTTGCCAGCTACGCTCCCGGCACTGTTCTGGACAATCTCGGCTGCGTCGAGGCGGAGGGCCGGGTCTGGTGCGACGTGCAGGAGCTGGGTGGCGGGCCGCGCGGCTACGTCGCCGCCGAGTTCCTGACGCCGGCCATCTCGCCCGACGGCAGTGCGCACTACGGTGCGGACGATTCGGCGCTCCGCGCCGGCCAGGGTGACTTCGACGCCACCGGGCCACTCCCCTGCGCCCAGGCGCCGGACCAGCCGATGGGCCAGTGCGAGTTCGGCGTCGCCCGCGGCGGCGGCGGTGCCGCGACGGTGATCGTCACGCGGCCGGACGGCCGGACGCGAGCGATCTACTTCGCCAACGGGACGGCGATCGGCGCCGACACCAGCGAGGCCGATCCGGGCGACTTCAGCGCCGAGCGCGACGGCGATCTCACCCGTGTGCGGATCGGCGTGGAGCGCTACGAGATCATCGATGCGATCGTCCTCGGCGGCTGATGACAGACCTGATGATGTGATGGAGTAGACGATCGTGAAGAGCTTTCTCTTGATTCTGCTGGGCCTGGTGATCGGGGCCATTGCCGGCGTCTTTCTCTTGTCGCCGTTCGTCCTGGGGATCGGCACCGGGGTCGGCGTCGCCACCGGACTGAAGGCGGGCGCCTGCCTGACCGTCGAGGCGGCGAAGGAGGCCGGGTTCATCACCGCCGACCAGGTCGGCGAGGTGCTGAACGCGGCGATCCAGACGATCGCCTCGACGGAGATCGAGAACGCCACGGCGCTCTCGGCCGGTGATGCCGAGTGCGCCAAGGTCGTCGAGGAGTTGAAGGCGGCGGCGAGCCGGTAAGTGGGCCGGATCGTCGGGCCGCTGGAAGGTCGAGAGCCATGGGCGTTGTTGGCCGGGGCGTCTGCCGATGGGTCCTGATTCTGTTCGCGGTCGCCTACGTCGTCGCCCTGGCGATCCTGGCGGTCGGCACATTCGGGCTGTTCGCCCAGCCGCGCGATCCCTTGAGCGGGGTGTTCGTGTTGGTCCTCGGCATACCGTGGAACCGGTTGCTGGGCGGCGCTCCGGCACCGCTCCTCCCCTGGCTCGCCGCCGTCGCACCGGCGCTCAACATGATGATCCTTTGGGCGCTCTGCTTCCTGCGCCGCAAGCACCGCGCAGGCTCTCGCGTTGGCTAGCGTCCGTGAACGGCCCGGTCGCACCGCTGCGTTGGCCGAAGGGTCGACGCAGAGCCCTTCTGCCAGGACCTGTGTTCCCACGGACGTAACGCCGCTACCGCCGATCCCGCCACCAGCCCCGACGACAAGGAGCCTGCTCGTGCCGAGACAGATCACCCGAAGTCCCCGTTCCAGCGCCACCTTGGCACCTCGATGCCGCCGAGCTGCGTCCACCCCATCACTCGAAGGAAGCGAAATGATGCATCACACCTTCGTCGCCGGCCTCGTCGGCGTCGTTCTCGCCGCGGCGGCAGTTCCCGCCGTGGCACAGGACAAGGTCGCCGAGCGCGACATGCTGCGCTATTGCCAGGGCGAGGCCTCGGCGGAGTTCGACGTCAGCCCGCGCTACATTTCCATGGGCGACCTGCGCAAGATCAAGCACGGTGCTCACACCGCTGAAGGAACCTACGAGTCGAACAGCGGCGACGTCGCCTTCAAATGCCGCTTCGATCCCCAGGGCCGCTTCAAGTGGGTGCGCAGCGCGGACAACGCCGACGCCGACAGCGGTCAGCCGAGCCGGAAGCAGGTCTCCGCCTGCAACGACATGCTGCTGGGGACGGGCGACATCGTGGAGACCACGGGCCTGAAGCCCGGCGCCTACGAGCTCATCATGGAGTTCTCGGACGGCAACTACGTCTGCGACGTGGAGGCGGACGGCACGGTCACCTACTTCGAGAAGCTGCGCTGAGCCGGCGGTCCGCGCGTGCCGCGGCGCGCGCGGACCCGGTCGTCTCCCGCCGCGGCAGGTGCCCACCACGGCGAAAATGACCCGACGCTTTGCAAATGCCTAGCCGACAGCCCTGAGCCGCAAGGCCAGGACCACGGTGAGCAGCAGGAGCCAGCCGCCGCCGGAGACGACAAGCGGCAGCCGGGCGATGCTCCACCAGCTGCGCCACGGCCAGGGGCGCACCACGAACCAGGCCGCCGTGGCCGGCAGGAGCGCCACCAGCTGCCAGATGATGAACACCCCGAGCCCGGCGAAGAACGGGCCGAGTCCCAGCGGCTCTGGGTTGAGCTGCTGATAGCGGACGAAGCCGTACCAGACGCAGGCGAGCCAGGCGACGAGCAGCACCGCCGCGGCGAGGCGGCGTCGGCCGCTGCCGACGGCCGGACGCGCCGCCTCGCGCGTCATGCGCCGTCCGCGGCGGTCATGGAGCCCGGGACCGCGGCCGGGTCAGGACCGGCCAGTAGTGCACGGCAAAGCCGGCGAAGGCGACCACCCAGAATGTGGCGGCGAGGTGCTGCAGGCCGGTCGAGCCCAGGCTGGTGCCGGCGAGGATGCGAGCGACGGCGGCGGCGATCACCAGGAGGTAGATGAGCGACGTCCAGCGATCGGCGGTGAGTGCCCGGCCCGAATGGCCGAGGCTAGCCCGGGTCATGACGGCGAGCGTCATCGTGCCGATGCCGCCGGCGGTCCAGGCGTGGACGGCGGCGATGGGGTAGACGTTGGCGGGCACGGCGAACGACGCCGCGACCAGGAGAAATCCCAGCGGGACGAAGGCGTAGCCGACGTGAAGGATGGTCACCAGGGGCTCGGCCAGTGTGCGGTCACCGGCCCAGCGGGCGAGCCGGCCGAGGTGGAGGAGCCCGGCGATCAGACAGGCCGTGGCCGTGACCGGTGTCAGCGGGCTCGCCAGCCAGCTCACCAAGGCAAGACCGGCAAAGGCGATGGCAAAGCCGTCGAAGCGGTCGGTCGATGCCGGCAGCCGGCCGGGTGCTCGCTTGACCAGCCAGTTGCGGGTGAAGCTCGGCACGATGCGCCCGCCGATCAGCATCACCAGCATGAGCATGGCGAGAATGCCGAGGCGCGTGCCCAGCACTGCCCGGCCCTGCTGCAGGACCTCGAGATGGAACACGGCGTTGCCGGCCAAGAGCAGGACGACGAGCATCAGCACCGGCAGGTTGCGGCGGTTGGCCCCGGCGACGAGCTCGCGGGCGATCAGGGCGGCGAGCGCGGCGAGAAAAGCAAGATCGAAGAGGGCGGTGAGCCCGGGGCCGAGCCAAAGGCTCGAGGCGATCGCCAGCCGGCCGAGGACCCAGACCATGACCAGGACCAGGAGCGGAACGCCGGTGACCGGCAGGCGGCCCGTCCAGTTCGGCACGGCGGTCAGCAGAAAGCCCGCGACGATGGCTGGCAGATAGCCATAGAGCAGCTCGTGGACATGCCAGTCGACGGGGTCGAGCAGGCTCGGCAGCGACAGCGCGCCGCCGAGGACCAGGAGCCATGCCAGCATGGCGAGCGCCGACCAGACGGCGCCAGCGAGAAAGAACGGCCGAAAGCCGAGGCCGAGCAGGGCGGGGCCAGTGTGCCGGCGGATGCGGTCGGCGGTGGTCGCGGGCATGATTCTCGGCTCGAGGCTGGCAGCCACCGACCTTCAGGGCGGCCCTTCGGGGCGGCGATGCCGGGTTCAGTTGAGCCTGAAACTCGGCTGCTGTGCTGGCGTGGCGCGGGAGCCGTGTCGCCAGCACTGGTCGAGGGCCTCGCTCTCGAGATAGCGATGGCGCACCAGGTCTTCCACCAGCTTGGCGGTGCCGGCATAGAGGCGGCGCCACTCGGCGCAGGCGTCAACCGGCGGCTGGTGACAGGCGGTCAGGGTCTCCAGGCAGCAGAGATAGGCTTCGAGCCGCACATGCTCGATCCGCATCTGCTGCAGTGCCAGACCACTGCCCGGCTCGACCCGGCGCAGGCGCGGGAACAGCTCGACCTCCTCGCGCGCCATGTGGTCATCGAGGGCGGCGGCGAGCTCGCGCAGCACGCCGGCGAGGCCGAACGGCACGTCCGGATGGCCCTGGTGCCGCTGCTCGACCGCTTCGGCGAGCGTGATCAGGCCCGGCAGCTCGGTGCGATGGACCATGTGGTAGCGGGCGAGAATGTGGCCGATCAGCGGCTCCAGACTATGCGGCTGGGTATCGTCGATCGCTGGCGGCAACGCCTGAAGGGCGGCGATAACCTCGGTGACGGGGGTGTCATGCGCCTCCGCCGCCTCGGCCAGCGACTGGTCGAGCATGCCGCAGAAGTCAAACCGAAGATCGCGGAAAACGGCTATCGCACCGGGCAGCGTCGCGGCGAGCTCGCCGACGGTGCGAAGTGCCATTGACGTCGAAGCGGACATCAAATTCTCCCCTGGGAACCGATCACGGCGGCAGCCCAGTTTGCTCCAGGGCGGTCGGTCGAGTGTTGCGTCACGATGTGAGTTGAGCGTGGGCGGCGCATGATCTCAACTATAATGCGCAGCATCGCGATGAACCGTCTCACCACGTCCCTCGCCCACGGGGTCCACGGGCACAAGCTGCGCCGCCCGCGACCGTTGGCCAAGTGGAAGCCATCCAAGCAATGGTGGTCGGCAGCACCGACAAGGAACGCGTCTTCGATACCCGCCAAGTGCTGCGGCGGCTGGTCCGCCGTTCGGCGCCGATCAGCATTTCGACGCTGCCGGACGTTGCAGACGATGGACGGCAGCCGCTCGGCTCGGTAGTCTGAATGCATGGGCAGCGCAGTGAACTGCGCGTCGTGGAGGGCAACGTCTTGGGCATCGAGAGCTTGATCGTCTTTCTTCTCGTGGGCGCGGTCGCCGGCTGGCTCGCTGGCCTCATCGTCAAGGGCTACGGCTTCGGCATCATCGGCAACATCGTCGTCGGCGTCGTCGGTGCCTTCCTCGCCGGGCTGATCCTGCCGGCGGTGGGCCTCGCCTTCGGCGGCGGCCTGCTCGCCGCCATCGTGCACGCGACGATTGGCGCGGTGATCCTGCTTTTCGTCATCAGGCTGGTGAAGCGGGCCTGACGCCCGGCCTTCGCCGGAAGACCGCCATCTGGCTCGGCCCGCCGAAGGTTGGGTGGCTGCCGCCGAGGTCGTGGTAGGTGACGGCGTAGCGGTTGCGCCGGGCGACGCCGTCGGCCCAGCGTTGAAACCGCTCGCGGCCCCATTCGAAGCGGTGGTCTGGGTGGCGGTAGCGATGCTCGGGCACACCCAAGAGGCCGTTGAAATCGGCGTTGGGCGTGGTGACGACGACCAGCGGCGGGGCCAGGGTGGCGAAGACCGAGCGTTCGACCAGCGACAGGCGGTCCGGGTCGACATGCTCGATGGTCTCGACCATGACCGCCGCATCGAAGCCCCGAAGCCTTTGATCGGGATCGGTGTAGGAGGCCAGGCGCAGCTCGACTTTTTGCCTTATCGCCGCAGGCAGCGTCGCCAGACCCGCCTCGAGCGTGGCCAGGGCGGCTGCCCTGACATCGACGCCGACGACCCGCTCGATCCAGGGCTCGCGGGCCAGCGGCAAGAGGCAGGCGCCGGCACCGCAGCCGAGGTCGAGCACGCGGCTGGCGCCGGCGCTGCGGATGACATCGCGGACGGCGGCGAAGCGCGCTTGGTGCAAGGCCGTGGTCATGCCGGCAGGCGCATCAGTGCCACGTCCTTGACCGGCAGCTCGATGCGCCAGCTGCGGCTTCGGGCGATGTGCTCGAGGGTCGACGATTTGTAGAAGACGACGTGGGTCGGGTCCCGCCGGTAGTGCCAGTCGGCGAAGCGGGCGTCGTCGGTCTGCCAGCAGGTCATCAAGGCAAGCCAGCCGCCGGGCTTCACGAGCGTCCCAAGGCGGTCGAATTCCTCAGCCGGCGCGTGAAAATGCTCGGCCGTCTCGGTGCAGGTGACGGCGTCGTAGCGGCGCTGGAGCGGGGCCGGGTCGGGCGCGAAGAACGGGTCGAACAGGCTGACCCGATGGCCGGCTTCCTCGAGCATCCGGGCCAGCGCCGGGCCGGGGCCGGAGCCGTAGTCGAGGACGGTCGAGCCCGGTGCCAGGCGGGCCATGAGCGGGTCGGCGAGCCGGGCTAGGAAGCGGCGGTAGCCTGGATCGGCGGGGTCGTTTCGGTGGTGGCGGTAGTGGGCGAGCTCGGCTGCGGGGCTCGGCCGCGCCGCCGGATCGAGAAACGTCGCGGCGCAGCTGTCGCAGCGCCAGTAGCGGTGCGCCTCGACCAAGGCGAAGGCGCGGCTCGTGGGAGTCCGGCAGACCGGGCAGGCCGGCTCGCTCATGCCGTGAGGACGATGGCGAGGTGGTCGATCCCGGTGACTTGCCTGAAGTCCTGCAGCAGCTTGTCGAAGGTGAAGGGTTCGGCCCGCGCTTTGTCGAAGACCGTGGGCAGCCGCGCGGTAAAGGCGGGATCGGGCGGGTCGTTCGACCACAGCCCGAGGACGCCGCCGGGGCGGCGATGGCCCGGCAGCCGGACGAGCGCCACCTCCGACGCGGTGAAGCGGCTCGAGAGCGAGAAGGCCTCGACGAGCTTGCCCTCGAAGGCCCCAAGCCCGGTCGGCGGATCGTGCCGGCGCCGCACGCTCATGGGAACCGTTGCAGTCGGTCGGTCGTCGAGCGCTGCAAAGGCGGGGCTCATCGCGGTGGAACGCCTTTTCGTCCGGCTTAGGTGGCCGTTCGCCAGCCATCTCCGGCAAGCTGAGAGGTTGACACGCATGGGTGATACTGTCAGCGTCGAAATGCTGGTGAAATGACCGAAAACAATCGGCCAGCGACAGCGCATGGCCGATGCGACCTGGGGAGGTTCGGCATGCATACGACCTGGACTCGTCGTCGGCTGGTCCGTGCGACGTCGCTGGCTGCCGTGGGCACGCTCGCGGCACCTTATGTCAAGCGGGCGCATTCGGCGGGAACGGTGACGCTCGGGCTTTGGGATCACTGGGTGCCCGGCGCCAACGACCGGATGGTCGAACTCGCATCCGAGTGGGGTGCCGCCAACAATGTCGATGTGCAGATCGACTTCATCACTTCGGTCGGCCAGCAGAACCTGTTGACCGCGGCGGCCGAGGCGCGGGCGCAGGCCGGTCACGACATCCTCTCGCACCCGACCTTCCAGATCGCCGTGCACCAGGACGCCCTCGAGCCGGTCGACGACGTCTGCGAGGCCTTGATCGCCGAATACGGCGATTTCGCCGACAACGCCGTTTATCTGGCCAAGCTCGACGGCAGCTGGCGGGCGGTACCAACCTGCGCCGGCTCGCAGAGCTACCCGATGTGCTCGAGGCTCGACCACTTCCGCGACATCGCCGGCATCGACCTTCAGGACATGTTCCCGGCGGGACAGCGCGATCCGGCCAAGGCCGCCGACTGGACCCGCGCCAACTTCCTCGAGCACGCGAAGAAGCTGCATGCCGCCGGGCACCCGTTCGGCGATCCGATCGGCCAGACTTCGGACAGCCAGGACTGGACCGGCCCGCTCTTCCTCTCGTTCGGCGCGATGATGGTCGATGCCGACGGCAACATCACCGTCGACAGCGACGAGACGCGCGAAGCGCTCGCCTACATGGAGGAGCTGACCCAGTACATGCCGGACGACGTCTATGCCTGGGACGACGGCGGCAACAATCGCTGGCTGATCTCGGGCGAAGGCTCGTGCATCCACAACCCGCCGAGCCCGTGGACCGTCGCCAAGCGCGACGCGCCGGACGTCGCGGCCCAGGTCTGGCATCACGACACGCCGCGCGGCCCCAAGGGTCACTACCGCGGCAACCTCCCCTATTTCTGGGGCTTGTGGGGCTTCTCGCCGAACAAGAGTGCCGCCAAGGAGCTGATGCTGCATCTCGCCCGGCGTGAGCAGCAGGAGGCGTTGGTCGCCGCCAGCCAGGGCTTCGACATGCCGATGCTGAAAAGCTTCGACGACTTCAAGACCTGGGCCGAGGAAGGGCCGCCCGCCGGCACGCTCTACAACTACCCGGTGCAGGGCGACGAGAGCCTGATCGTCGCCGGCTGGCCGGCACCGCCGGCGATCGCCGCCAACATCTACTTCCAGGCGCTGATCCCCAACCTGATCGCGCGCGTCACCGTCGACGGCGAAAGCCACGACGACGCCATCGGCTGGGCGACGAGCGAGCTCGAGGGCTACATGCGGGGCTGATGGTGGCGCGGTCGACGGTGGCGCGACTGACGGCCGCCGCCGCTGCCGGGGGCCGGCGCGCCGGCCCCGGTGCCGCCCCTCCTGCCCGGGGTGATGCCGCAGGCTGGAGGGGCGCATGAGCCGGGAGCCGACAGCGCCGTGGCGGCGGCGCCGGCGCCACCATGGCACGTTCAGCGGCTTCTTCGACTGGCTCGCCAGCCGCTCGACGGTCGGCGTGTTGATGTGCGTGCCGGTGATCCTGATCATCGGCATCCTCGTCGTCTATCCGTTCTTCTTCTCGATCTACCTGAGCATGCTGAACAAGGCCGAGACCGAGTTCGTCGGGCTCGGCAACTTCGTCTTCCTCTGGGGCCGCGAGACCTTCTGGATGGTGGTCCGCCAGTCGATCGTCTTCACCGTGCTCGCCGTCCTGTTCAAGATGCTGATCGGGCTCGCGGTGGCGCATCTGATCCACGCGCTGCCGGCGCGCGGCCAGCGGCTCTGGCGCGGCCTGGCGCTGGTGCCCTGGGTGATCCCGCCGGCGCTTGGCACGCTCGGCTGGTGGTGGCTGTTCGAGCCCCGCTACTCGGCCTTCAACTGGTTGCTCGAGGGGCTGGGCCTCGAGCCGGTGGCCTGGCTCTCGGACGTGATCTGGGCACGGTTCGCCGTCATCCTCGTCAATATCTGGTACGGTGCCCCATTCTTCATGATCATGTACCTGGCGGCGCTCAAGTCGATCCCGGGCGAGCTCTACGACGCCGCCAAGGTCGACGGCGCCTCGGCCTGGCAACAGTTCGTGTTCGTCACCCTGCCGATGATGCGCAACATCATCGCCATCACGGTCCTGTTCTCGACCATCGTCACCTTCGCCAATTTCGACATCGTCCGGGTGCTGACCCAGGGCGGGCCGCGCAACGCGACGCATCTTTTTGCCACCTATGCCTTCAAGGTCGGCATCGAGACGGGCGACGTGCCCTTGGGTGCTGCCGTCTCGCTGTTCATGTTCCCGTTTTTGGCGGTGCTCGCCTACTTCATTCTGCGCAACGTGCGCGAGCGGGCGGAGCGGGTCTGATGGCGACCGTAGCGGCAGGCCCGCGCCTTGCCACCAGCCCCCTCGCCTGGCTGCGCTACAAGCGGCGCTGGGCGCTGGTCTTCGCCTACCTCGCGCTCTTCGTCTTCATGATCTTCTTCCTCTTTCCGCCCTACTACATGCTGGTCACCTCCTTGAAGACCAACCAGGAGATCGCTAGCCTCGCGACCAATCCCTGGATCGTCGCCGACGGCATCACCTTCGAGCACTACCGCAAGCTGTTCACCGAGACCGGCTTCGGGACGTTCTTTCGGAACACGGTGCTGGTGACGCTCACGGTCGTCGCGATCACCATGTTGGTGAGCGTGCTCGCCGCCTATGCCCTGGCCCGGCTGCGCTTTTGGGGCGCCGGCATCCTGGCGCTCGGCATCTTCCTCACCTACCTCGTGCCCGAGACGCTGCTGTTCATCCCGCTGTTCAAGATGATCGGCTGGCTCGGCCTCCTGAACAACACCTGGTCGCTGGTCGTCGTCTACCCGACCATCTCGATCCCGTTCTGCACCTGGATCATGATCGGCTATTTCAGCTCGATCCCGCACGAGCTCGACGACGCCGCCTTGATCGACGGCTGCAACCACTGGCAGATGCTGTGGCTCGTCTTCATCCCGGTGGCCCTGCCGGGGATCATCGCCGCCACCATCTTCGCCTTCACCGTCTCCTGGGCCGGCTTCATCTATCCCCTGGCCTTCCTCTACAGCCAGGACCAGCAGGTGCTGACGGTCGGCACCGTCACCTCGCTGATCAGGGGCGACGTCTTTCACTGGGGCGGGCTGATGGCCGGCGCCCTCCTCGCCGCCGCACCGCCGGTGCTCGTCTACGCCTTCCTCATGGACTACTATATCGCTGGGCTCACTTCGGGTGCGACCAAGGGCTAGGCGAGCCCGTCGGTGAGCTGCCGCAAGACCGCCTTGTCGTCCTCGAGGGTCAATGCGGCCTCGGCGCGGGCGAGTGCCAGGCCTGCATGCCGGCGAGCGGCCTCGCGCATGCGCTTATCGCCGAGGGCGCCGAGCGTCATGAACGCCTTTTGCAGCCTCATCTGGATCTCGAGGAGGCCCGCTCCGTCGCGGGCGATCGGCGCGAAGAAGTCGTCGAACAGGTCGGCGGTCTCCAGCGGCGGCACGTGGACGAGCGGGTACTCGATGGCGGCCGCCGTGGCTTCGCCATGCGACCGGTCACGGGACGCCCAGAGGGCGAGGACGCGCATGCCGCTGCCGATGACGTCGATGGCGGTGCCCGGATCGTTGACGCCCGGCGACAGTGCCCGGGACGCGATCTCGGCCAGCACGCAGAGGCCGAAGCGCGGATCCTGGTCGAAGGAACGGTCGCCGCCGATGGTAAAGGAATCCCTGATCCTGGCGAGCGCCGCGTCGTCGGTGATGCCCTGGACCATGGCGAGCGGCGAGGTCGGATCGACGAGCTTGCCGGGCAGCACGCCAACGAAGATCTCGCCGCCATGCTCGCGCGCGCATGCATTCATCGCGACGATGTCGAGGTGCTGGATATAGCCGATCCGCGCCTGGTGCAGCGGCTCGGCGTCCGCCGGCACCTCCCGATCGGGATCGCGCAACGGACGGCCACCGAGGAACGGCCGGTCCATCCGTTCCTGCAGGGCGCGCGCGGCGGCGTGCTCCACCTTGTCGGTGATCTCGCCGACCCGGCCGACACGCGACAGGTAGTCGATCCAGCGCAACATGGTGACGACGATCAGGCAGATGACGCCGATGGTGGCGAGGAAGAGGACGAGCCGTCCGTTCTCGCCGTAAGCCCCCGTGGTCAGGGCAACGATGCTGACGAGGCTGAAGATGAACGAGCCGATGAAGGTGCCGAGCGTGTTTTGCGTCGTCGGATCGTCCATCAAAAGCCGGCTGGAGCGTGGCGTGGCATTGCTGGTGGCGGCCGTATAGGCTGTCACCATGGTAGTGAGCGAGAAGGTGGTCACTGCCAGCATGCTGGAAGCGAGGATGCCAAGGATGTTGTCGAGCGCGTCGACGCCCACCTGGCCCGGCACGTAGGACGGAATGAACGGCTCGAGGACGGTGCCGACGAGGGCGGTGACGACGGCGGCGATCGAGAAAAGGGTCACCCTGACCCAGAGCCGGCGGCTGAACTGCAACAGGAGCCACTGCCAACGGGAAAGCATGAAGCTTGTCTTTCGAGGAAGGGGCAGCGACCGGCAGGACGCGGTCGCCGCCAGGGCGGTGGTGTTCGGGGCGATGAACCGGCGACGTGCGGCGGATATTCCAGGTACCGGGTCGCTCGAGCGGCGGTGCGCCTACCGGTCGGCATCGCCCGAGGTGGGCACGGCCCTGGTCACCTCGGGCACCAGGTACGGCGGATAGGGCACACGCATGTCAGCGGCAAGCGGGGATGAGCGCTCGGCCCAGGTGAAGGTGCTGCACGATGCGGCGCTCGATGCCGGCGAGGCGGCGATGGCCGCAGCGTTCGAGCGCGCTTTTCCGGTCCGGCTGATCGGCACTTTAGACGGGCTGGTGACCTGCGGCATCGAGGACCGGCTCGAGGCCGTTGCCGCGCGCCCCGAGATCGAGCCGTTCGACCAGCTGCCGGTGGTCGAGGACGGCCGGATCGTCGGGCTCGTGCGCCGCAGCCGGCTGCTGGCCGCGCCGGCGACGGCCGCGGTGCGCGAGGTGTTCGATCGGCTCGACGAGACGGTGCTGATCGCCGCCGATGCCGGGATCCTCGCGTTTCTTCTGGAGGCCAAGGCCCATCCCTGCCGGCTGATCCTTGATGGCGGGCGGATCACCGGCCTCGTCAGCCGCTCCGATCTGCAGAAGCTGCCGGTGCGCTCGCTCTTGTTCCACATCGTGACCCATCTCGAGCTGGCGATGGCCGCCTGGATCCGCCGCCATTTCCCGGACGAGGCGGCGTGGCTCGGCGTTCTGACCGAGAGCCGCCGCCGGGCCGTCGAGCAACGCTATCGCGGCCTCGCCGCGGCGCGGCTCGCCGTCGACCGGCTCACCGCCACGCTGTTCGCGGACAAGCGGGCGGTGGTTCAGCGCACCGCAGCACTGCCGGTGAGCCGCAACCGGGCGAAGGAGGACTTCGCGGCGATCGAGGCGCTGCGCGACGCCGTGGCCCATATCGGCGACTATGCGCTGAGCCAGGAGGCCGCCGATCGGACCATCGACACGGTGGCACTCGCCCGCTTCTGGATCGAGACGCTCCACCGCCTGGAGATCGATCCAGCCGCGCCACGACTGCCGAGGTGATGCGCTACATGCCGGCGTCGATCGGATGATCGACCGTACCGCCGCTCTCGACCCGGTCCTTGAAGCCGCCGAGATTGCGGACGTCCTGGTAGCCGAGTGTCTCGAGCACTTGGCCGGCCAGCGCCGAACGGCCGCCGAGGGCGCAGTAGACGATCACCGTCTTCGTCGGGTCGAGACGGTCGTCGTGGAAGGGCGAGGCCGGATCGGCGCGAAACTCCAGCATGCCGCGGGAGATGTGCAGCGCCCCCTCGACCTTGCCGCAGGCAGCAAGCTCGGGTGCGTCGCGGACGTCGACGACGAGGGCCCGGCCGGCGCCGACGAGCGCCTGGGCGTCCGCGGGCGAAATCGTCGGCACTGCGGCGTTGGCAGCGGCGAGCAGGTCGTTGAGGGTGGTCGGCATGGCTTCCCCGGCACGCTGTGATGCTCGGGATGTGCCCAAAGCGCCAACCGGATGCGACGACGAAAGTGCCGCGGCGGCGGTCACGATCGATCAGCCGGTGCGATCTTGATCTGGTGCGCCCGCAGCGAGGCCTCGAGCGCGGCCCGGTCGTGCCGGGTGAAGCGGTCGAGCAGGGTGACGTAGGCGCGCACGAAATCGGGCCCGTGGCCATCACTGCTCATCCCGTGCGCGCATTCGTGCAGCACGATGATCCGGGTCCGGGCCCAGCGCGGCAGCTTGATGACCTGCCGCGAGCCGCAGGCATGGCGACGCCCGCGGCCGTCGCCGAGGGCCGGCGGCTGCCAGCTGTCGTCGTTCGGCCCGGGTCGTTCGTACCAGCGGAAGACCTCGTCGATCAGCCGCGCGCAGGCGTGCAGCTTGAGCTTGCGGCCGGCGGTCGGCGCCAGCGTGGCGGCCTCCCAGGCGTAAACCCGTCGGCGTTGCTGATCGCGGGGCCGTCTGGTAGCGGTCGCCGGCGCGGTTGCGGTCGCCGGCGCGAGCTTGGCGGCGCTTGCCGGGCGTGCCCGAGGCGGCGGGGTCAGGGCGCGGGCGAGGCGAAGCAGCCTGGCGATCACGACACAGTGCCATCCGTAACTGACATGGCTTGCCTTTTCCCGGGTTTTTGGCGATGGCCCCAGCGGCAGCTCATGGTGTCTAACGCCATTTCGATGATCAACTGTCAATTCTAGGAATATGAGCAGCGTGTCGGCCAGGAGCGACCCTCAGGGTTATTATCGGGTCCTCGGTGTGTCGCACCGGGCGACAGCGGACGAGATCCGCCTGGCGTTTCGCGCCCGTGCCATGGATTCGCATCCCGACCAGGCGGACGGTCGAGGTGACTCGGAGCGGTTTCGGCTGATCCGCGAAGCCTACGAAGTGTTGCGCGATCCCCGCCGGCGGATGGCCTACGACGCGTCCGGCCTGGTTGCCCCAGAGCGGGCACCCGCGGCGAGCGGCGGTTGGCCCGACGGGTTCGACCGGGGCGCCCCGGGCCGGGCGTCGGGCACTGCTGCCGGCGTCGGCGACCCGCCATTCGCGGCGACGGCGGCAGCCGCATGGCGCCCGGCCGACAGCGCCTCGCCGAACCCGCGGGCCGGGTCCGGCGTTGGCGTCGGCCCGCGCCCGGGAATGGCAGCCGGGTCCGGCCCGGGCCCCGGGCAGTACAACGAGACGGGCTTCGCCGCGGCGAGCAGTGCCGGGGATGGCCGGCGACGACGGCGGACTGTGCGGTCGGCAGACAGCCGCCTGTGGCCGCTGGTCTCGGCCGGGCTCGCCCTGCTGCTGCTGGTGGTCATGGGGTCCTGGTGGTCGACATATCGCCAACTCGATGACCGACAGGGGGTGGTGACCGAGCTCTATGACCGGCTGGCGCAACTGGGCGAGGAGCAGGCGGATCTGCGCATGCGCTACCGCAGCCTGGCGTTTCTCGATCTCGAACGCGCCGTGCGACGCGGCACCGTGTCGCCGAGCGCGCGCTTCACCGCCGATACCGGGCGCGCTGCCTACCGCTTCGACATCGGCTTCGCCGGCGACCGCTTCAACCTCGACGACGGCGCCGCCCAGGACCTGGCGCGGGCGCTGGTCGAGATCGCCCGGCACATCGACCAGCTGCCGCCCGAGAGTGCCTGGCTGATCGTGCTCGAGGCGCGGGCGGCGCGGGCGGCCCTGGCCGAGCAGGTGGCGGTCGAGAGCTGGGAGCCGGCGCTGTTGCGGCTCGCCACGGTGCTCGACGAGCTGCTGGCACAGGGTCTACCGGCGGAACGTCTGGCGATCCGCTTCAACGCCGGCTTCGCGGCACCCGCCAATCCGTCGCCCGAAGCGACGGTCGATCAGGTGTCGATCTCGCTGCTCTGCTGCATCGACTGAGCAGTGCTGCAAACGGCGAGCCAACGGCGTCGCCAGTTCGAGAAGTGTCCACCCATCAGGCTGGCCACCCCGTCGGGCCGAATTGCCGCTTGATCGCCGCCGCCGGTCGTGGCCAATCCACCTTGGGTACAGTATCCACATGACACGCTTTCGGGAGACCACTGCATGTTCATCGCCATGAACCGCTTTCGGGTCCGCCAGGGCGCCGAGGACGCGTTCGCCGCCGTCTGGCAAAACCGCGACTCGCATCTCCAGGACGTGCCGGGCTTCGTCGAGTTTCGCCTCCTGCGCGGGCCTGCCGCGGACGATCACACCTTGTTCGCGTCGCACACCATCTGGGCCAGTCGCGAGGCCTTCCAGGACTGGACGCGCAGCCAGGCGTTCCGCGACGCCCACCGCAACGCCGGTGAACATGGCGATCTCTACCTCGAGGCGCCACGCTTCGAGGGCTTCGAGGTCGTGCAGACGATCGGCTGAGCGGCACGGCAGCGACACGTGCAATCGCCAGCTGCCGATGGTATCCAAAGCACACCGCCGGACGTCGGAACAGCACCACGAACAGGGAGGAGCGCGGCTCGTGTCGATCGGAACGGAACTGCTCGATCACCTCAGAGCATTCGATACGCCGACCATCTGCAATGCCCTCGAGGTCGTTACGGGCGCCCGGCTGACGACCGGCTTCACGACGGCGCACATGGTCTGTGCCTTTCCCGATCTGCAACCCATCGTCGGCTTCGCCCGGACGGCGCAGATCAAGGCGGCAACACCTTCGCCGCTGCCGCCGGCCGAGGCCAAGGCGTTGCGCATCCGCTACTACGAGCAGCTCGTGAGCGGGCCGATGCCGGCGATCACGGTGATCCAGGATCTCGATCCGGAGCCCGGCTTCGGCGCTTTCTGGGGCGAGGTGAACACCGCCGTCCATCGCGGGCTCGGCGTTCTGGGCTGCGTCACCAACGGCTCGTTTCGCGACCTCGATGCCATCGACCCGCGCTTCCAGCTGCTCGCCGGCAAGGTGGGCCCGAGCCACGCGCATGTCCACGTCGAGGCGATCGATGTGCCGGTCGAGGTGTTCGGTATGCAGGTGCGGCCGCTGGACCTGCTGCACGCCGACCGGCACGGTGCGGTGGTCATCCCGGGCGATGTCGCGTTTCAGCTGCCCGAGGCGATCGATCTCTGCATCCGCAAGGAAAAGCCGGTGCTCGATGCGGCGCGCAGCGGCCATTTCGACATCGAGCAGCTCAAGGCGGCCTTCGCCGCCGCCGAGGACATCCACTGACCCCGCGACATTGACCCTTTCTTAACGACTGTCCGGCATGATGGCTGGCGTGTCGCGCCGCAGCATGGCGCCAGCCCCGGGGACATCATGTCGGCGACGATTGCGCTACTCGACAAGCTGCGTGCCCTGATCACCCACGACGGGACGCCGACGAGCGAGCGGCAGCTGGCACTCGAGCGCCTGGAGCGGCTGGTCCGCGGCCATGACGGGCCGAGTGCGATCGTCACCCGCATCACGCGGTCTAGTCGGATCGGCCGGCAGCGGCGCTCGCTGGCCGTCGACGAGGTCGGCAGGCTCGATGCGTATACCGATGCGCTCAGCCTGGCTGACTGCATCGCCCGGATCGCCCGCGCCTGCGCACCGCACGGGGTCATGCCGACGCAGATCGATTTCGGCCAGCACGGGACCGACAAGCCGGTGATCGCCGTCCTGTTCCCGGCCGAAGACGCCCCAGCGACGCTCGCCTTTTCGAGCGCGATCGAAGCGGCGTTCACCGGCGCCAGGGTCAATCTCGCCAACCGCTCGGCACCGGGCGAGCGGCTGTTTCTCGTCTACCCGCCAGGCTCGGTGCGCGCGGTCGGCAGCGCCGCCTGAACGCCACGCCGAGGGTTGCGCGCGGTCGTTCGGCGGGATGCGCGCGCTGGCCACGGATACGCGATCGACGGGCCCCGGCAGAAAGGGCCAACAGCGTCGGACGAACACCGCCTGCCCGAAAACGCAGCCCGCGTCGCGCGCGCCCGTATCGTCAGCCGACCGGCGGCGAACCCGCTACCCGCCGCCGTGCACCGGCCTTCCCCCGCAGCGCGTGCTCCAACGATTGGCGAGCCCGGACCATCTGACCGTGGTGGCGGATGAACGCGCCGCGCCGATCGGCCGTTCTCGGCTGACGCAGGGCGCAACGCATGCGGCAGACACGTGCCATCTCGAGCGACCGGCCAGTGCAGCACCGCCAGCCGAGGTGCCGCCGATAAAAGGCGTCGAGCACACCCCGCCCGACCATCGGCCGGGTCGGAAAGCCCCTGGATCTCGATCGGACAACCCTCGCCTGCGGCGCGGCGCGACAAGGCCTCGCTCTGGCCAATTGCGGGCGTCGGCAAGCAGGGCTGGCGGTCGCCGCAACGCTCGAACGATCAGGGCTGCTTGGCAGCGGCGATGGGCAGCGAGTTGGCGGTTCAGGGATTGCGGTCGCGCGAGCCGGCGCCGCGGGGAGACGGTTCGCGCTCGACCCCTTAGGCTCGGCTTGGTCGCTGGCGGCAGAGCGTCGACCGTAACGCCCGCCAGAAACGTCGATGAACAAAGAGGCCGCCGACCGCCCGGCGGCAGCCTCGAGTGTGGCGCCCGTTTTGCCGATCAGGCGCCGTTGCCGCTGCCCTTGCGTGGCACCTCGGCCAAGCGCTCGACGCAATGCTCGGTCAGTTCGCGCGCCGTTGCCAGCATTCGCTGCGCCTCGCTCATGTAGTCCTCGCGTGCTGTTTCCGCGAAGGCGGATTGCAGCTCGACGGCTGCCTTCATGTCGCGGCACTCAGCTATCCGCTTGGCGATCTCGACGTCCTTGCGCATCCGCTCACCGATGAACGTGAGGTAGTCGCGCTGGAGCTGGCCCATACCGATCAGCCATTCGCGCTGCATCTCCAGCACGGTCTGGCTGTAGGCGGCGCCCATGAGGTTGGGATCGAAGGCGCCGAATGGCAGGGTCTCGCGGCCGGCACCAGCGGCATCGGCCGGGTTGTCCGATGCGGCACTCTTGGTTGCGGACATTCGTGTCTCCCTCCGTACAGGTGTCCGAGCCGTTTCACGATCGAACGACTCAAGCCAACAATAGCTTGGGAGGTGTTGGCGATGGAACCGGGAATATGTTCAACGATCCCTTGGCCACGCTCAGCCGGGATTCATCGCAAGGCGGCTCGGGCCCGGAGCTTACATGGCAAGAACCGTGTGCTGGAGGTCGCGATGTCGGCCGCTACCGGCCGTCATGGGGCCGCTTTGCCACGGACGCCCGATGCCGCGCCTGGTTGGTCTAGGCGCTCTGGCCGCACCGGTCTCGCTGTGGCGGCCACCGCCATCGCGCGGCCAGGAGCCATCAGAAACGGCTGATCGAGGCGCGCCTCTCGGACGCATCGACCGCAGGAGGGCCAAGGCCATCAGCCACGGCTGCGCGAGGCTGACCCGGCAGGCGGTCAAAACCCCACCGACCGCCTATCGCGGCATCGTCCATGGGGTGGTGGGTGGAGGCGTCAGGCGAGGTAGCGATTTGTCATCGGCTCGAGCAACACCGGCGACCGGCGGCCGGGCGGCAAGGCCTCAGCCGCCGAACCCCGCGTTGAGCCCGACCACGGTGAAGTTCAGGAAAGCGGCGAAGCTGACCCAGAGGAGATAAGGGACCAGCAGCCAGACGGCACGCCTCGAATAGGGACGGACGACGAGCATCAAGAGGATGATCGAGGCCCAAAGTGCCGCCACCTCGACCAGCGCCCAGTCGGGTCGCCTGAGGCCGAAGAAGAGCTGGCTCCAGAGCAGGTTCAAGAAGGCGTTGAAGGCGAAAAAGCCGATGATCCGGGTGCGCGGCCAGCCCTCGGGCGCCTTGATCCAGGCCTCGAGCGCAGCCAGGGCGGTGCAGGCGTAGATCAGCGTCCAGGCCGGGCCGAAGAGCCAGTCCGGCGGCTGCCAGGACGGCTTCTGCAGGGCCTGGTACCAGGGGCCGATATCAGTCGCCGCACCGCCCAGCGCGGCCACCACCAGGGCCGCCCCGAAGGCGATGAGGATCGGTTTCCAGCGGCGGTGCCGGGTGGTCAAGCCTTGGCCAGTCCCGAGAGGTGGGCGAGGTTCTTGAGGAAGATGCGCATATGCGCCAGCGGCTTCGCCTTGACCAGCTCCTTGTCCATATAGGCGTCGAAGGTGAGCTCCTGCACGTCCTTGTCCTTGCAGATGGTGACGAACCGCTCGCGGCGGTCATCATTGATGTACCAGTAGTCCTGCATGATGCCGAGGATCCAGAAGACCGCCCCGTGGGTACGCATGAAGCGGCGACGGGCCGATTTCAGCGCCTTCGCATTGCCGGTCCGGCACAGCTCGTCGATCGCATCGGCCGCCAACCGGCCCCCGGTCATGGCGTAGAAGATGCCCTCCCCCGAGGACGGTGCGACGCAGCCGGCGGCGTCGCCGGCGAGCAGCACGTCCTTGCCGTTGTCCCAGCGCTTGTGCGGCTGCAGCGGCAGCGGTGCGCCTTCGGTGCGGATCGTCTCGGCGCCGCCGAGGCCGAGCTTCTCCCTGAGCTCGCCCGTGGCTTTCCTGAGCGAGAAGCCCTTGACCGCGGTGCCCATGCCGATCGACGTCGTCTTGCCGTGCGGGAACACCCAGCTGTAGAAATCGGGCGAATAGTGGCCATCATAGATGACGTCGCAGCGGGTCGGATCGAAGACCTCGGTCCTGGTTTCGGGTGAACGGACGATCTCGTGATAGGCGAAGACCTTGCGCATGGTCTCGGCACCGGGGACGTTGCCCTGCTTGGCGACCAGCGAGTTGGCGCCGTCGGCGCCGATCACGGTCCGCGTGCGGACGGCGTGGCGGCTGGTCTCGCCATCCGGCTGCCTGACCTCGAAGTGGACGATAGCGGTGCCGTCGGCGTCCCGCTCGAGGCCAGTGAAGGTGCCGGTGCGGCGGCAAGCGCCGGCGGCGGCGGCACGGTTGCGCAGCCATTCGTCGAACACCTCGCGGTCGACCATGCCGACAAAGCCGCCGTCGATCGGGATGTCGACATGCCGGCTGGTCGGCGAGACCATGCGCGCCTGGGTGACCCGCGCCACCAGCAATTGCGGCGGGATGGCGAACTCGTCGATCAGCCGGGGCGGAATGGCGCCGCCGCAAGGCTTGATGCGCCCGCCGCGCTCGAGCAGCAGAACCTGGCGTTGCTTGCGCGCGAGGTCGGCCGCCGCGGTGGCGCCGGCCGGACCGCCGCCAACCACGACACAATCGTAGGTCTCCGGTGTCTGCATCGTCTCACCCTCCTCCCAGCCCGGCGGCATAGCCTTCGCCGGCGTCCTTCACGTTGAGCTTCCGCTGCGCCTCGGCGATCCGCCCGAGCCGGGCGGCGAGCACGGCGGCGGCGAGAAAGATCACGCCCTGGCCCATGAACACCGCGGCGTAGGCGTAGAGCGGCGTCTCCATGATCCAGCGCACCAGATCGACGAGCCCGGTGGCGACGATGCCGCCGAGGCCGACGGCGATCGCCTGAGCGCCGCCGAAGAGCCCCATGCGGATACCCTCGCGACGCTCGCGGCCGGCATCGACCAGGCTCATCATCGAGCCGATCGCGGCTACGGCGAAGATCCCGAGGGCCACGCCGAGGGCGAAGACGGCGACGCGCAGGGGAAAGGTCGGGCCGACGAAGCCGGCACTCGTCAACAACAGCATCGCCACGGCCGCGCCGGCGCAGCCGCCGACCATCCACGCGCGCAAGGTGCCGAGCCGCGGGCCGAGGCCGCCGACGATCAGCATGCCGATCAGGATACCTTGATACTGGAAGCTGGAGAGCGTCGTGCTCTCGCCCGGGGTGAAGCCGAAGACGGCGCCGGCGAACGGCTCGAGGACCAGATCCTGGGCACCGTAGCCAAGCATCGAGACGAAGACGAAGATGGTGAACTGGCGGGCGATGGGCTCGGCCCAGACCTCGCGGATCGCCGCCTTGAAGGGGGCACTGGCGGTGCGCGGCGGGCCGCCAGCCAGGCTGCCCGGATCGGCACTCGGCAGATGGTCGCCCTCGACCCCCCAGACGGCGACGATGGTGATCAGCATGGCCGCGGCGGCGACACCGCAGCCCACGGCCATCAGCCGTCCCGGCGAGAACGGATCAAGGAGCTGGCCGGCCGAGGCGGTGGTGACGATGAAGCCGGCGATCATCATCAGCCAGATGATGGTGGCGGCGGTCGGCCGGCGGCGGGGCTCGATACGCTTGGCGACGAGTGTCAGGAGGGCGGTGCCGGCGGCCCCGACGCCGATGCCGATCAGGACGAAGGCGACGACACCGAGTGCCACGCC
Source organism: uncultured Geminicoccaceae bacterium (assembly GCA_964576715.1). GTDB lineage: Bacteria > Pseudomonadota > Alphaproteobacteria > Geminicoccales > Geminicoccaceae > SLRI01. The sequence continues at coordinate 40,234 of CAZNWE010000022.1, forward strand.
CGGCAGGGTGGCCTCGGCCATCCAGACCGTGGCGACCACGGCGAGCGCACCGCCGGCAGCGAGCACCGCCATGCCGCCGACGATCCAGGGCGTCCGCCGGCCGCTGACATCGGAGCCGTAGCCGAGGCGCGGCCGCAGCAGCTGCACGGTGTAGTAGAGCGAGACCAGGGCCCCCGGCAGCAGCGCCGGCAGCATCAGCTCGACCACCATGACCCGGTTCAGCAGCGAGGTGCAGAGCACGACGATCGAGCCGAGCGAGGTCTGCACGAGGCCCAGTCGGAAGATGTCGAGCCAGCCGAGCGTGGGTGCCGTCATCGCCGGCGTGGCCTCATGGTACGGCACCGACCAGCGCGCGCACGGCGAAGGCGCTGACCAGCATGCCGAGCACGTAGAGTGTCGTCCCTGTGGCGTTGTACCAAGGGGCGCGCTCGCGCGGCGCCTGCAGCAGCCGGACCATCAGCGCTGCCTGCGCGGCGAGCAGCAGGAAGACGATGCCGGCATGGTAGGGCCGCTCCCAGCCGACGAGCAGCACGATGACGACGGCCTGCGGCACCGCCATGATCCAGCAGGCGAGCCGGGCGGCGGCGTCGACACCGAGCACGGCCGGCAGCGAGCGGATCCCCGTCTGGCGGTCGCCCTCGACCGCCTTGAAGTCGTTCAAGGTCATGATGCCGTGGGCACCGATGCTGTAGAGGACCGCGAGCGTGACGATCCGCCAGTCGGGAAAACCGGCAGCCATGACCGCGGCACCGGTGAACCACGGCAGGCCCTCGTAGGACAGGCCCACCGCGCCCGGCCCCCACCAGCCGCTCTGCTTGAGGCGGACGGGCGGCGCCGAGTAGAGCCAGGCGAGGATGGTGCCGATCACCGCGGCACCGAGCACCCATGGACCAAGCAGCGCCGCCAGGAGCAGCGACAGCACGGTCCAGGCGACGGCGATGTAGAAGCCCCAATTGCCCGGGATGCGGCCGGATGGGATCGGCCGGTCGGGCTCGTTGATGGCGTCGACGTGGCGGTCGTACCAGTCGTTGACCGCCTGGCTCATCGCGGTGAGCAGCGGCCCGGCGAGGACGATGCCGGCGACGACCACCAGCCAGCGCTCGGCCAGCGGCACCCCGGCCGAGACCACACCGCAGCCGAACGCCCACATCGGCGCAAACCAGGTGATCGGCTTGAGCAGCTCGAAAAAGGCTGGCAGGGTCGGACGCGCAATCGTCGTAGCCATGGGTCCGGCTTATGCCTGGGTTGGGTTTGTGTCAATCAACGTTTACACTTCTTTCGGCGGCCGCATGCGGCCCTTGACGAGTGGCCGGCGCGGCGTGCTGCGGGGCGCCGCGGCGTCCCTGGTCGTCAGTGACGGCAGCACGGGTCTCGCCGGCGGCGCTACCCGGTTGGCGGCGGCGGCGCCGAGCCTGCCACCGGCGGTCGGCGGCGAACGGCGCCTGGTCGACGGGCGCGCCGGGCCGCTCAGCTACTACGTCGCCGGCGACGGCCCGGCGCTGCTCTTGATCCACAGCATCAACGCCACCGCCTCGGCCTTCGAGGTGCGCCCGATCTTCGAGGACCTCAAGCGCGACCGCCGGGTCTACGCCCCGGATCTGCCGGGCTTCGGCTTCTCCGACCGCGCCAATCGCCGCTACGATCCGGCGCTTTACACTGCCGCGATCGAGGACATGGTCGAGCTGATCCGGGTCGAGACGGGCGGCGCCGGGCCACTCGACGCGCTCGCCCTGTCGCTGTCGAGCGAATTTCTGGCGCGGGCGGCGAGCCGCGAGCCCCGGGCCTTTCGTCGCCTCGTGCTGGTGACCCCGACCGGCTTCGACCGGCGCTCAGCCGGCCGCCGCGGCCGGCCGGGCGACACCCGCGAGATGCGCTGGCTCTACAATCTCTTCGAAGGCCCGCCCTGGCGGCAGGGCCTGTTCGATCTCCTGGTCAGCCGGCGCAGCATCCGCTACTTTTTGGTTCGCACCTTCGGCAGCGATGCGGTGCCCGACGAGCTCGTCGACTATGCTTGGCGGTCGGCGCACCAGCCGGGGGCCCGACACGCCCCCTTCGCCTTCGTTTCGGGGGCTTTGTTCAGCGCCGACATCCGCGATGTCTACGAGCAGCTGGCCATGCCGATCTGGGTGCCGCACGGCACCCGCGGCGATTTCAAGGACTTCTCGGGCAATGATTGGGCCGAGGCGCGCGGCAACTGGCGCTTCGAGGCCTTTCCGACAGGCGCCCTGCCGCAGTTCGAGCTGCCGGCTGTCTTCAACGCTGCCCTGCGCGGCTTTGTCGGGGGTTGACGGTCAGGCCTCCGCAGTGTCGGAGCCCAGGTCGCCGAGGCCGTAGCGGCGCAGCTTGACGTAGAGGCTCTGCCGCGACAGTCCGAGCAGTTCGGCCGCCGAGGCGCGATTATCGCCGGTCAGCTCGAGCGCCGCCTCGATGCACAGCCGCTCGATCACGTCGGTCGTCTCGCGCACCAGGTCCTTCAACGGCACCCGGCCGACGAGCTCGGTCAGCTGCTCGACCGAGCGTGGCAGCTCGCGCACCCCGGCATGGGTCTCGGTCGGCGTACGGTCGCCGATATTGCGGATGGTGAAGCCGAAGGCGGGCTCCTTGCCGTTGAGGATCGAGGTGGCGGAGAGCTCGATGTCGGCGGTGGCCCCGTACTCGCCGCGCATCAGGGTGTTGAAACGGCGCACCGAGCCGTGCTGGCGCAGGTTGGCGAGCAGCACGTTGAGGTCGACGCCCGGCCGGCCGAGCCAGCGCTCGAGCGGCTCGCCCCGCACCTGCTCGTCGGTGGCGAGCTGGACCAGGTCGAGAAAGGCCGGGTTGGCGGTGACGATCCGGCCCTGCGGGTCGGCCATGACGATCGCATCGGGCGAGTTCTCGACCAGCTCGGTGAGCTTGGAGCGCCCCTTCGCATCGTGCGCGACGATTGCCGGCGCCTCGGCCGGGACCAGGCGAACCAGGAAGAGGGCGGTATTCTCCTGCCGAAACAGTGACGCCGAGACCAGGAACTCGCGCCGGCCGTCGGCCAGCAGGGCGCGAACCTCCTCGGCACGCCCGGTGGCGCGCACGCTGGCGAGCAGCGACTGCAGCTGGGTGGTGCTGTCGGGATCGAAGCCGTCCGGGAAGACCCGGCCGACGACGCGGCGCGCCGCCTCGCCGAACAGCGGCCCGGCGGCCGGGTTGGCCTCGACCACCTTGCGGCTGACCGCGTCGACGATCAGCACGGCTTCGGCACTCATCTGGAACAGCAGGCGGTAGCGGGTCTCGAGGTTGCGCAGCCGCGAGTAGTGGCGCTCCATCGACTGCTGCGCCTCGATCAGGCGCTGCTGCAGCGCCGCCGAAGAGCGCAGATCGCGGCCGCAGGCGATGATCGGGCCTTCCGGTCGAAGCCGCATGGTGCAATAGATGACCGGGACGTCAGCACCCCAGGACGAGGGGTGGTTGACCTGCCGCCAGCGCGACGGGTGGCTGGTCGCCGCCTCCTCGACCAGGGCCTCGATCTTGCCGCGGGTCTCGCCGGTGACGGTATCGACCCAGGGCAAGCCGAGCCATTTGCCGTACCATTCGACCGACCAGTCGTCGCTGCCGAAGGCGAGATCCCGGATCACGCCGTCGATATCGACGACGAGCGCGATGTCGCTCATCGCCGCGATCAAGGTGGCCGCCATGTCGGCGTCGAGATCGCCGACCGAATCCCGGGGAAATCTGAACCGCATCACCTGTGGCGAGCTCCCCTGCCAGGCGTCTTCACCAGCCTTGGCACGCTCGACACGACCCCTCCAATCCCGTGGATGAGCGCCCACAGCACCAGGACGATATGGGCATCTTTCGCGCTGATGTCAATCAGTCCTTACATAAATGCAATAGTCTGGTGTTAAAACTAGTTAACGTGAGCTGATTTTCGATCTTGTGTCAAAAGAATCTTACAGATTTGGTCATCGCCAGGCGCCGGCGCGGTCGCGTTGCAGCGGCCGCAGCGGCGCCATACGATGCGTTCGAGCAGGCCGCCCGCAGGCGATCAGCTCGAGCGGCTGAGCAAGGCCAGGGTGTTCTGCGCCTGCTGGGTCGCCTGTCGGCCGTCGAGAGCCGTGGCATCCGCGCCGACCAGGCTGACCAGCTCGGGATGGCCGACGAAGACGGGGCCGCCGACCAACACCCCGATGCCGCGATTGCAGGACGCGCGACGAACGGCGCGGATGCTCGAGGCCAGCGCGTCGAGGCGGCTGTCGGCACTGAGCGAGAAGCCGACCAAGGTGAACGGTTCCTTGCTCACCAGCTCGGCCAGCTCGCGCGCCGGCATGCAGCCGCTCCAGACATCCCAGCCGGCGCGGCGGAAGAACTCGGCCACCATGTAAAGGCCGAAGGTGTGCTGCTCGCCCGGCACCGGTGAAAGCAGGACGCGGCGGCGGTGCTCGTGGTGCTCGATCTCGCGGAAGAAGGCGGGGCTCAACTCGTGCAGCAACTGCTGCAGGCGTGAGCAGCCTAGCGTGACCGCGGTGAAGTCGCAAAGATCGGCTTCCCAGAGCTCACCCAGATAACGCGCCGTCGGCGCCAGCAGTTCGAGATAGAGGGTCTCGATCGGAATGCCGCGCCCACGCAGCGCCTCGATGCGAGTGGCCGCGGCACCGACATCCTGGGCCACGACGAGGTCGGCGAGTTCCGCCACCATGGACTCGTCCGGCGCCCAGGCGAGACCGGTGACGGCAGCGGGCGCGTTGCCGACGGCACGGCGCGACAGAACCAGACGTGGGATGATCTCGCTCTCGATGGTCTGCAGCAGGTGAGTGCTCCGCCCGTTGGCGCCGCGCTTGCGCCGGCGCGGCCCACCGACCGGGCTCGTGGGTGCCACCCCGTCGACATCTTGCACATCGGGCTCCAAACCGGCCTGCCACTCGGACGATGTCATGCCGACCCTCCCAAAATTCTCCGACGCTTACACCGCAAACTCGCTCGACCTCAACCCCCTACCACTGGTCGCATGGATGTTTTGTCACAGGGTCGGCACAGCCCGGCCATTCGCCGGCAAGCTCGTCGCGCACCGCTGAACCTGTCGCCTCGCCTGCCGTTGCCACGCAAGCGCCACGATCGGTCGGTCAGCCGCAGCTGTCAAGGTTGGTTGACGTGTAGTCTTGTTGACAGCCGCGCCCGAAGCCGGTTAGCCTCTGCATCGTTGGCAAGGCCGTAAGGGAGGGCAGACGGACGATGCGGCAGGGACGACCCGGGCAGGGCAGCGGCGGCAACGCGCGGCCGCTCTACACGCCCGAGGAGCGGCGGCGGCGCGACGCCACGGTCTGGACGCTGGTCCAGGGCGTTCTGGCCCCGGTGCAGTTCGTCGTCTTTCTGGTCAGCCTCGCCCTGGTCCTGCGCTACCTTTGGACCGGCGAGGGCTTCACCGCCGCCACCGTGTCGATCGTCGTCAAGACATTGGTTCTCTACACCATCATGGTCACCGGCTCGATCTGGGAGAAGGTGGTGTTCGACCATTGGCTGTTCGCCCGGCCCTTCTTCTGGGAAGATGTGGTGAGCATGGGCGTGATCGCGCTGCACACCGCCTATCTCGTGGCCCTCTTCACCGGCTGGCTGTCGCCCACGGCACAGATGCTCCTGGCCCTTGCAGCCTATGCCATCTACGTCGCCAACGCCGCCCAGTTCTTGTGGAAGCTGCGCCAGGCACGGCTCGCGACCCAAGCTGCCGCCGCCGAGGAGGCGCCGGCCGCGGGCGCGCTGGAGCCCGCCCGATGACCGCGGTCGCGCCGCCGCCGCCGGCTGCGCTGGGTGGCTGCAGCGATGCGCCGGTCCGCTTCGAGCGCGGCCAGCGCGAGGTGTTCTGCGGGCTGACCGGCATCATCTGGCTGCACCGCAAGATCCAGGACGCCTTTTTCCTGGTGGTCGGCTCGCGCACCTGCGCGCACCTGATCCAGTCGGCCGCCGGCGTCATGATCTTCGCCGAGCCGCGCTTCGCCACCGCGATCCTCGAGGAGCGTGACCTCGCCGGCATGGCGGACGCCAATGACGAGCTCGACCGCGTCGTCACCCGGCTGCTCGACCGCCGCCCCGACATCAAGCTCTTGTTCCTCGTCGGTTCCTGCCCGTCGGAGGTGATCAAGCTCGACCTCGGCCGTGCCGCCCAGCGGCTCAGCCGGCTGTTCGAGCCGCGCGTCCGCGTCCTGAACTACTCGGGCTCGGGCATCGAGACGACCTTCACCCAGGGCGAGGATGCCTGCCTCGCGGCACTCGTGCCGGAGCTGCCGGCAGCCGACGCAGCGCCGCCGGCGGGCGGGCACTCGCTGCTGGTCGTCGGGGCGCTCGCCGACATCGTCGAGGACCAGTTCCGCCGACTGTTCGACGAGCTCGGCATCGGCCCGGTCCACTTCCTGCCGCCACGCAGCAGCCAGGAGCTGCCACCGGTCGGACCCGAGACCCGCTACCTCCTGGCCCAGCCCTTCCTCGCCGATACCGGCAAGGCACTCGACAGCCGCGGCTGTCGCCGTCTCGATGCGCCCTTCCCGCTCGGCGTCGAGGGGACGATGGGCTGGCTCGAGGCCGCGGCGCGCGACTGGGGTATTGCCGCCGGGCGGCTCGACGCGGTGACCAAGGCACCCCGCGAGCGCGCCGCAAGGGCGCTCGGCCGCCACCGCGAGCAGCTCGCCGGCAAGCGCATCTTCTTCTTCCCGGACTCCCAGCTGGAAATTCCGCTCGCCCGCTTCCTGGCGCGCGAGATGGGCATGCAGCTGGTCGAGGTCGGCACCCCCTACCTGCACCGCCAGCATCTCGCCCACGAGCTCGCCATGTTGCCGGCCGGCACCGCCTTGAGCGAAGGCCAGGACGTCGAGCTGCAGCTCGATCGGGCGATCGCGGCGCGGCCGGACATGATCGTTTGCGGGCTCGGCCTCGCCAACCCGCTCGAGGCCCGGGAGCTGACCACCAAGTGGTCGATCGAGCTGCTCTTCACGCCGATCCAGGGGTTCGAGCAGGCGGCCGACCTGGCCGAGCTCTTTACCCGCCCGCTCAACCGCCGCGCCCGGCTGATGGTGTGACCCGATGCAGCTGACGCTTTGGACATACGAGGGACCGCCGCATGTGGGCGCCATGCGCATCGCGACCGCCATGGAGGGCGTGCACTACGTCCTGCATGCGCCGCAGGGCGACACCTATGCGGATCTCCTGTTTACGATGATCGAGCGGCGCGACCGGCGCCCGCCGGTCACCTACACGACCTTCCAGGCCCGCGACCTCGGCGCGGATACGGCCGAGCTGTTCAAGACCTCGGCGGCCGACGCCTATGCCCGGTTCAAGCCCGAAGCGATGATGGTCGGGGCCTCCTGCACGGCGGAGCTGATCCAGGACGACCCGGGCGGGCTGGCCAAGGCCCTGAACCTGCCGGTCCCGGTCGTGCCGCTGGAGCTGCCGGCCTACTCCAAGAAGGAGAATTGGGGCTCGGCGGAGACCTTCTACCAGATGGTGCGCCACCTCGCCGGTCCGCACGCCCCGGCTCCGGGCTTCGTTCGTGCCAAGGGCGAACAGCCAAGCTGCAATATCCTCGGCCCCACGGCGATGGGCTTTCGCCATCGCGACGACGTGGCCGAGATCAAGAAGCTGCTGGGCGAGCTCGGTGTCGCGGTTCGCGTGGTGGCACCGCTGGGCGCCCGGGCGGCCGATCTCGCGAGGCTCGGCGAGGCCGACTTCAACGTCGTGCTCTACCCCGAGACGGCGGGCCAGGCGGCCGGCTGGCTCGAGCGGACGTTCAAGCAGCCGCGCACCAAGACGGTGCCGATCGGCTACGGCGCCACGCTCGACTTCGTCCATGAGGTGGCGGCGATCGCCGGTATCGACCCGTCGCCGGTTCTGAGCGCCGCCAAGTCGCGGCTGCCATGGTACTCGCGCTCGATCGATTCGACCTACCTGACCGCCAAGCGCGTCTTCATCTTCGCCGATGCGACGCATGCGATCGCCGCGGCCCGGGTCGCCGCCGACGAGTTCGGCTTCGAGGTGGTGGGGCTCGGCACCTACAGCCGCGAGTTCGCCAAGGACGTCCGCAAGGCAGCCGAGCGGTTCGCCCTCGAGGCGTTGATCACCGACGATTATCTCGAGGTCGAGGCGGCGGTCGCCGAGGCGCAGGTCGAACTCCTGCTCGGCACCCAGATGGAGCGGCATATCGCCAAGCGCCTCGGCATCGGCTGCGCGGTGATCTCCGCCCCCGTCCATGTCCAGGATTTCCCGGCCCGCTACTCGCCGCAGATGGGCTTCGAGGGTGCCAACGTCCTTTGGGACAGCTGGGTGCACCCGCTCTACATGGGCCTCGAGGAGCACCTGCTCGGCATGTTCCGCGAGGACTTCGAGTTCGGCGACCATGCCGCCCCCTCGCATCTCGGCCACGGTCAGGCGAAGCCGGCGCTCGCCGCGGCGGCGATGCCCGAGCCCGAGCCGGCGGCAACGGCGGCGGCGGTCGCCGGCCCGGCCCCGACCGGCAACGGTGGCACGCCGAGTTGGGCCGCAGACGCCGAGAAAGAGCTGAAGAAGATCCCGTTCTTCGTCCGCGGCAAAGCCCGCCGCAACACCGAGCGCTTCGCCACCGATCACGGTGTGGCGCTCATCACCGTCGAGACCTTGTACGATGCCAAAGCCCATTTCGGCCGCTGATAGGGCGCAGGCCTGCAGTGTTCCGGTCCGGGTGACGATCGTCACCTTGGACAATCATGCGGCCGGCGCCTTCGCCCGCGCCCGGATGACGTTGCGCAAGGAGCTGCCGGGTCTCCAGCTGAGCCTGCACGCGGCGACCGAGTTCGGCAGCGATGCCGGAGCACTCGAGCGCTGCCGCCAGGACATCGAGCAGGCCGACATCGTCTTCTCCTGCATGCTCTTCCTCGAGGATCACATCCAGGCCGTCCTGCCGTGGCTCGAGGCGCGACGGGACAACTGCGACGCGATGGTCTCCTGCATCTCGGCGACCGAGGTGGTCAAGCTCACCCGGATGGGTCGCTTCGACATGCAGGCGAAGCAGAGCGGTCCCCTGGCCCTGCTCAAGCGCCTGAAGCCCAAGCGCGACAACAACCAGCAGAGCGACGGCGCGCGGCAGATGACCATGCTGCGCCGGCTGCCCAAGATTCTTCGCTTCGTGCCCGGTCCGGCCCAGGATCTCCGCGCCTATTTCCTCTCGATGCAGTACTGGCTGGCGGGCTCCGACGAGAACATCGCCAACATGGTGCGGTGGCTGGTCAATCGTTATGCGGCGGGTCCGCGGGCCGTGCTCAAGGGCAAGCTCGATGCGAAGCTGCCGGTCGACCACCCCGATGTCGGCCTCTACCACCCGAAGCTGAAGGGCCGGGTGACCGAGGAGGTGAACAGGCTGCCGCGGCCCGTCAAGGCCAGGGGTGCGAAGGCCACCGGCACGGTGGGCCTCCTGGTCATGCGCTCCTATGTGCTGGCCGGCGACAGCGGTCACTATGACGGGGTCATCGCCGCCCTGGAGGACCGCGGGCTCGAGGTCGTGCCGGCCTTCGCCTCCGGCCTCGACGCGCGGCCCGCCATCGAGAAGTATTTTTTCAAGGACGGGGCGCCCGCGGTCGATGCGGTGGTCTCGCTCACCGGCTTCTCGCTGGTGGGTGGCCCTGCCTACAACGACTCCAAGGCAGCCGAGGACATGCTGTCCCGGCTCGATGTGCCCTACATTGCCGCTCACGCGCTCGAGTTCCAGAGCCTGGCCGAGTGGGAAGGCTCGGATCGCGGATTGCAGCCGGTCGAGGCCACGATGATGGTGGCGCTGCCCGAGCTCGACGGCTCCACCGGCCCGATGATCTTCGGCGGCCGGCCGGCCGTCGGCCAGGGCGAGAAGCCGGGTGAGATGCAGGTGCATGCCGATCGCGCGCTGCTCCTGGCCGCCCGCGTCGATCGCCTGGTGGCGCTCCGCCGCAGCGAACGGGCCGAGCGCAAGATCGCCGTCGTCCTCTTCAACTTCCCGCCCAATGCCGGCGCCACCGGCACGGCCGCCTATCTCTCGGTCTTCGCCTCGCTCCACCGGACGCTTCGCGCCATGCACGAGGCGGGCTACGCCGTCGAGGTGCCGGCCACCGAGGACGAGCTTCGCGATCGCCTCCTGAAGGGCAATGCCGAGCGCTTCGGCGCCGATGCCAATGTCTTTCACCGCATCCCGGTCGACGATCACGTCCGCCGCGAGCGCCATCTCGACGAGATCGAGGGCGCCTGGGGCCCTGCCCCCGGCCGCCAGCTCACCGACGGGCAGAGCCTCTTCGTCCTGGGTGAGCAGTTCGGCAATGTCTTCGTCGGCATCCAGCCGGGCTTCGGCTACGAGGGCGACCCGATGCGGCTCTTGTTCGAGAAGGGCTTCGCGCCGACGCATGCCTTCTCGGCCTTCTATCGCTGGCTCAGGGAAGACTACGCCGCCCATGCGGTGCTCCATTTCGGCACGCATGGTGCCTTGGAGTTCATGCCGGGCAAGCAGGCCGGGCTCTCGGCCGCCTGCTGGCCGGAGCGGCTGATCGGCGACCTGCCGAACCTCTACATCTACGCCGCCAACAACCCGTCCGAGGGAACGATCGCCAAGCGCCGGGCGGCGGCGACGCTGATCAGCTACCTGACCCCGCCGGTCACCCATGCGGGGCTCTACAAGGGCTTGGTCGAGCTCAAGAGCTCCCTCGATCGCTGGCGTGGCCTGGCCCCGGAAGCGGGCGAGGAGCGGCACAAGCTGGCCGAGCTGGTGCAGCTGCAGGCGTCCGAGCTGGAGCTGGCGGTGCCCGCCCCCGCCTGGGGTGACGAGACCGCCGAGATCAACAAGCTGACCCGGGCCGTTCTGGACCTCGAATACACCCTCATCCCGCACGGCCTGCACGTTATCGGCAAGCCGCTTTCGATCGCCGGCCGGGTCGACATGCTGATCGCCATGGCCGAGGCCAATGACGGTCCCGTGCCGCCGCGTGCCGCCGTCGAGGCACTGGCCGATGGCACCACACCGGAGACGGCGCTGGCCCTGACCGAGACGCCGCGCGCGACGGCCATGCTCGAGCAGTTGCGCCTGCTGGCCAAGGCCGACCGGCTATTGGTCGAGGATCACGAGCTGCCGGCCATCATCAAGGCCCTGGACGGGCGCTTCGTCCGCCCGGTGCCGGGCGGCGACCTGCTCAGGCAGCCCGCCATCCTGCCGACCGGCCGCAACCTGCACGGCTTCGACCCCTTCCGCCTGCCCTCGGCCTTCGCCGTGGCCGACGGTGCGAAGCAGGCGCAGCGGTTGATCGAGCGGCACATGGCCGACGGCAACGGCCTGCCCGAGACCGTGGCGCTGGTGCTCTGGGGGACCGACAACCTCAAGTCCGAGGGCGGCCCGATCGCCCAGGTCCTGGCGCTCGTCGGTGCCCGGCCGCGCTTCGACTCCTACGGCCGCCTCGCCGGCGCCGAGCTGGTCGGCCTGGAAGAGCTGGGCCGGCCCCGGATCGACGTCGCGGTGACGCTGTCCGGCATCTTCAGGGACCTCCTGCCCTTGCAGACACGGCTTCTGGCGGAGGCCTGCTTCCTCGCTGCCAGCGCCGACGAGCCGGCCGAGATGAACTTCATCCGCCGCAACGCGTTGGCGCACATGGCCAAGCATGGTTGTGATCTGGAGACCGCCGCACTGCGTGTCTTCAGCAACGCCGACGGCGCCTACGGCTCCAATGTCAACCAGCTGATCGACAGCGGCTGCTGGGACGACGAGGACGAGCTGGCCGAGACCTACACCAAGCGCAAATGCTTCGCCTATGGCCGCTCCGGCAAGCCGGTGCGGCAGGCCGAGCTGCTCCGCAGTGTGCTGGAAGGCGTCGAGCTGGCCTACCAGAACCTCGAATCGGTCGAGCTCGGGGTCACCACGGTCGACCACTATTTCGACAATCTGGGCGGCATCAGCCGCGCCGTCGCTCGGGCCAAGGGCACGCAGACGAAAGACGGCGCGCCACCGGTGCCGGTCTATATCGGCGACCAGACCAAAGGCGGCGGCACGGTCCGCTCGCTCGGCGAGCAGGTGGCGCTCGAGACCCGCACCCGGATGCTCAATCCCAAGTGGTACGAGGGCATGCTCGAGCACGGCTACGAGGGTGTCCGGCAGATCGAGGCGCATGTCACCAACACCATGGGCTGGTCGGCGACGACCGGGCAGGTGGCACCCTGGGTCTATCGCGAGATCACCCAGACCTTCGTCCTCGACCCGGCGATGCGCGAGCGCCTCGCCGCCCTCAATCCCAAGGCCTCGGCCAAGGTGGCGAACCGCCTGCTCGAGGCCTACGAGCGGCACTACTGGGAGCCGGATTCGGCGACGCTCGAGGCCTTGCGCGACTCGTGCGACGATCTGGAAGACCGGCTCGAGGGCATCGTCCCCGAGCCGACCACCACCCCCGCCCAAAGCAACTCGATCGCGTCCGGCGCGATGACCAAGGAGATGGCAGCGTGAGCACGCTTACCCTGGATATGCCCCGTCACAGGCTCCACCCGACGGCACAAAAGCAGGAGGACGGCGAGGGTAGCGTGCAGGTCAAGCTCGATCCCAACGTCAAGATCGAGGGGGCCAAGGTCTTCGCCGTCTACGGCAAGGGCGGCATCGGCAAGAGCACGACCTCCTCCAATCTCTCGGTGGCCTTTTCCAAGCTTGGCAAGCGCGTCTTGCAGATCGGCTGCGATCCGAAGCACGATTCGACCTTCACGCTCACCAAGAAGCTGATGCCGACGGTGATCGACGTGCTGGAATCGGTGAACTTCCACGCCGAGGAACTCGCCGTCGAGGACTTCGTCTACGAGGGCTACAACGGCGTGATGTGCGTCGAGGCGGGCGGC
>CAZNWE010000023.1:0-48092 GCA_964576715.1 uncultured Geminicoccaceae bacterium
CCGGTGTTGACGGTGAGCCCGGCGAAGCCGTAGGCGCCGGAGAGGACGCATTGGAGGACGGGGAGGAAGCCCTGGAGATAGAGTTGCTGGTCGAGGGAGGCCGAGATGTAGCCTTGTTCGAGGCCGTCGATGGTGGAGGGTGCGAGGTCGATGCCGCCGACGATGATCTCGCCCGGTTCCTTGCCGGCCTGCTCCATCACCCGGGCGATCTGGCCGGTGACGCCGCCGTGCTGGGTGCCGAACGCCTTGAGGTCGGGGTTGGATTCGAGGTAGGCGACGAGGATCGGCACGGCCAAGGAGGTGTCGGCATTCACCTCGGGGCTGATCTCGAGATAGTCGACGACCACACCGGCTTCTTCCAGGCCTTCCTTGAGGCCGCGGGTGGATTCGCCGCGCTCGGCCTGGCCCAAGAGGCCGTAGACGAGGGCCTTGTCGCCGGGCTGGAGGTCGCCTTCGCGGACCATCTGCTGGGCGGTGAGGTAGCCGCCGTCATAGAGGATGACGCCGGCATAGCCCATGCCGCTCGCCCCGTATTGCTGCTGCAGCGAGGAGAGCGGCGTGTTGTTGACGGTCACCCGAATGCCGGCCGCTTGCGCTTGGTCGACGAGGTCCTGGAAGGCGTCGACGCCGGGGTGGCCCATGATGCCGATGCAGTCGGGGGAGGCCGCCATGGCTTCGCGGAACTGCTGGACCATGACGTCGGGTTGCCAGCCCGAGTACTGCTCGACGAGCTCGGCCCCGAGGTGGCGGGCGGCGTCCTTGGCCCCATTGGCGCGCGGCAGGGTGGCGGGGCCGCCCGGGGGGCCGCCCATCTGCATGTAGATGGTCATGCCTTCGCCGAGCAGGGCCTGGGAGGCCGCGGGCTGGGCGATGCCGGCAAGGCCGGCGACGGCGGTTGCGCAGACAAGATGTTTCAGCATGGGCGTTCGCTCCCTGATGGTTACCGAGTGTTGCTGCCGCTCCCGCCGAAGCGCTCGGCTCGCTCCAGCCAGAGGTGGAAGACGACGGCGATGATGAAGATGAGCCCGATCACGACGTCGTTCCAGAAGCCCTGCACCCCGGCGGCGACGATGCCGGCCTGGACCACGAGGACGATGAGGATGCCGAAAACGGTGCCGGTGATGCTGCCGGCCCCGCCGTAGATCGAGGTGCCGCCGATGAACACACCGGCCATGGCGAGCAGGAGGAAGCCTTGGCCCTGGTTGGTGTAGAAAGTGATGTTCTCGGCCGTCAGGAAGACGCCGGAAAGGCCGGAGAGGGCGCCCATCAGCGTGAACAGGCGAATCCGGGTCCTGGCCACGTCGATGCCCATGACGCGGGCCACCTCGACATTGTCGCCCAAGAAGAGCAGCGCCTCGCCGAAGCGGTGGCGGTTGAGGATGAACCAGAGGGCGACCGCGATGAGCAGCACCCAGACGGCCTGCAGCGGCAGCCAGTCGAAGAGGCGGCCGGTGGTGACCTGCCAAAGCGCGGTGTCGCGCACGCCGCGCAGATTGTAGCTGAGCCCACCCGCTAGCACGACCGCCACGCCGCGCCAGAGGAAGAGGGTGGCGAGGGTGAGGATGATGGACGGAATGTTGAGCCGGGCGATCAGCACGCCGTTGAGCCAGCCGGCGGCCGCGCCGACCAGGACGGCGAGCATCGCCCCCGGCCAGATCAGCCAGGCGCGCATCGCGGTCACCGCTTCGGGATCGGCACCATCGGCGAGAAAGGCCAGCAGCGGGACCTGGTCGAAGCGGTAGCAGGCGGCGAAGACGAAGCCTGAAAGGGCGATGATCGAGGGGAAGGAGAGGTCGATCTGCCCGGATGCGATCACCAGCGTCAGGCCGAGTGCGACCAGCAACAGCGGCGCCATGGTGATCAAGAGCGAGACGTAGATCCGGTCGGAGAGGAACGTGCCGGGGGCCAAGTACATGAAAATCCCGACGACGACGGCGAAGACCAGGATGATCGGCAGGCCCTCGACGCTGTTGAGCCGAGCGAGCATCAGGCGACTGCCGCCTCGCCGGCGCGCTGCAGCTCGAGGAAATATTCGGTGAGCTCCAAGACGCTCAGCTGGTCCCGCATCACCTCGGCGACGATGCGGCCGCGGTCGATGATCAGCATGCGGTCCGCCATGGCGTGGACGTGGGCCAGGTTGTGCTCGACATAGAGGCAGGCGCGGCCGGAGGATTTGATCTTCTCGATGAAGGAGAGGACCTTGCCGACCTCCTTGACGGCCAGGGCCACGGTCGGCTCGTCGAGGATGATGAGGTCGGCGTCGAAATGCATCGCCCGGCCGATGCAGATCCCCTGCCGCTCGCCACCCGAGAGGTTGCCCGCCGTGGCGTCGACGTCGATGCCGACGCCGCGAAAGCCGATGGCACCCTTCAAGACCTCGTTGGCGAGCGCCTTCTGCCGCTTGACGTCGATGAAGCCGAAGCGGTTGGTGAGGTTGCGGCCGACGAAGAAGTTGCGCCAGAGCGGCTGCTTGTCGCCGAGGCTTTTCTGCTGGTAGACGGTCTCGATGCCGTGCGCGTGCGCCTCGCGCACGCCATAGTTGGCAAAGTCGACGGCCCCGCCCTTGATCCGCATGCTGCCGGAGGTGGGGCGCTCGACGCCGGTCAGGATCTTGATGATGGTCGACTTGCCGGCGCCGTTGTCGCCGATCAGGCCGAGGATCTCGTTCTGGCCGACCGCGAGGTCGACGCCGTCGAGGGCCTGCACCTTGCCGTAGCGCTTGGTGACGCGCTCCAGTTCGACGACCGGGCGCGCTGTTGTGTCGGTCCCCTCGGGCACCAAGGTGCCGTGCCTCCCTCTCCGACGCGTTTTCCGACGGAGCTTGGCGGCTCCGGCCCGGGCGGTCAAGCTCGGCCCGCGAACGGGTCGGAGTGGGAGGCCGTGCCTAGTCGACGGTGCCGGGCAGCAGGGCGCGATCGCCCAGCGTCGGCCGGTCGGCGCCGCGGCGTTGGCCGAAGATCGGTCGTGCCGCGGGTGGCGGCGCGGCCTCGGGGCCGGCTGGTGGTTCGGTCGACGTTGTGCCAGGGCTGGCTGGGGCGCCGCCGCTGAGCTCGCGCAGTCTGGCCTGACGCCAGGCGATGCTCGGTTGCGGCAAGGCTGGCCGCGCTGCGGGCGGGAGCGAGGTGTCGACTGCCGCCGCCGGCTCGGCGGGTGGCATCGATGCGGGCTGCGGCGGCGTCGCCGGGGTGGCGAGTTGCGGCACGCGGTCGGTCGTCGCCGAGGCAGTGGGTTGCGGCTGCTCGGTTGCGGGCGGCGTTGCCGCAACCGGCTCGCTCGCGCCGGCCGGCCCTGGCCCAGTGACACCCGCCTGCCCGGGCGCTTCCTGGCCATGCGGTGCCTTCTGGTAGAGCCGGACATAGTCGATCTCGACCTCGCCCGGCCAGGGCGTGTTGCCGGTCGGCATGCCGGCCCAGTTGCCACCGACCTCCCAGGAGACGAGGAAATAGAGGCGGTCGTCGCCGAAGAGATTGCCGTGCTCGCGGACCACCTTGCCGTCGACGATCCAGCGCATCCGCTCCGCCGTCCATTCGAAGCCGAAGACGTGCCACCCGGTGGCACCGTTCGGTGCCGTATAGGACGACATCTCGGGGGCATTGCCGGCCTTGCGGTGGCTATTGGCGTGGAACCTGGCGGGATCGAGGCCGACCACCTCGAGCATGTCGATCTCCGGCGGCCACTGGTGCGCGTCGCTCAGCAGCCAGACGGCGAGGTGCAGGCCGTCACCAAGTCGGTTGATGCGCAGGCGGGTCTCCCAATAGCCGAAATGCTGCGCCGGCTGGCGCTCGCCGCTGATCATCGCGGCGATGAAGGGAAAGCCGCTGGTCCTGGCCCGCCCGGCACTGCCGAGCGGATAGGCGCGAAGCTTGAGCGTGCCGGTCGAGACCTCGTGGAGATAGGGCCCGGCGCCCCAGCGGCCCTCGCGCCCCAGCATGGCACCGGCGGTGAGGCCGCCCTCCAGCATCTCGTCATCGGCGTACTTGGCGGCCTGATCGTTATTGCCGGCGAGATGGCGGACGTTCCAGCTCCACCAGTAGGGCAACCAGGCGTTCGCCCGGTCGCCCAGGTGCAGTGCCTCGAACTCGTCGCTCCAGACGAGACGGTAATCGGCAGGCGGCTGCGTGCCGGCTGCCGCATCACGCGGCGGCGAGCCGAGGCCGATCGCCACGCAAGGAAACGCCAGGAGCAACGCTGTCCACTTCAAGGTCTTCAACGCCCGGTATCGGCTCAACTGCATGGTTTTTTCCCTGCCGGCAAAGCTGCGGGCAAAGCTCTACGACTTACGATTGGCCGGGTTCTTCGCCACACGCAACATCAATTTGCGGTCGGCGCCGGTCGTTTCACCCGCCGGCGGCGGCCTGCAGTCGGGCGATCCAGTCCTCGAGGCGGGCGCGGTTGACACCCATGTCGCTATAGCCGAGCTCGGCGCGCGAGTAGGCGGCGAAGCTGCTGCGACCGTCGGGCAGCGGCAGCACGCGCACGACGATGGTGTCGACGAAGCGAAGGAGACGCGAGCGCTGCTCGGCATGGATCAGCAGTGCTTCGGTGTCGGTCGCGAGGATCTGCGTCCGCGGGCTCGTGCCGACCACCTCCTGCCAGAGCTGCAGCTGCTGCCCGGGTGGCAGGTCGAGCTGCGGCGCCGTCCGGTCGCGCGCCGCCGCACAGCGGCCCTCCGGGCAAACGAGGAAGTCGTTGGGGCGGCCGGTCCGCTCGAGGGTCAAGGGATCGAGGGCGAGGCGCTCGGCGAGTGGTGCTGTGCCGAGCCCGCAGGCCTGCAGCAGGGTTACGAGCACGAGAACCGCCGAATGGCGACCGACCACAGCACGACGCATCAACACTCACTGGCAGGCGGGGACGGGACGACGCTTCCATAGGTCGACGGTGGCGTCACGACAAGGGCGACCGCCGCGCGACCGCGACGGTCGGAACGGGTGCCCGTGCAGCCCCGAGCTTCGCCGCACCGGCTCGATGATCGCCGCCACCGCCGACCGCCCCTAGCCGTCGCGCAGCAGCCGTGTCACGTGGCCCATCTTGCGGCCGGGCCGGGCCGCGTGCTTGCCGTAGAGGTGCAGCCGCGCGCCGGGCTCGGCCAGGAGTGCCGGCCATTGCTGCTGATCGTCGCCGAGCAGGTTGCGCATCACCGCAACGCCCAGCGGCGTCGGATCGCCGAGCGGCAGGTCGCAGATGGCGCGGACGAGTTGCTCGAACTGGCTCACCGCCGCCGCATCGATGCTCCAGTGGCCCGAGTTGTGGGGCCGCGGTGCCAGCTCGTTGACCACGAGGCTGCCATCTGCGCCGAGGAACAGCTCGACCGCGAGCAGTCCCTCGAGGTCGAGTGCCGCGGCGATCCGCTCGGCAATCGCCACCGCCGCCGTCGCCACCGCTTCCGGGAGCGCCGCCGGTGCCCTGGTCTCGATCAGGATCTGTTCGGCATGGCGGTTCTCGACCGGCGGAAAGCTCCTGACGGCGCCGCTTGGCGAGCGCGCGGTGATCACCGAGAGTTCGCGCTCGAAGCGCACGAAACCCTCGAGCAGCGCTGGCGCACCGGCGAGCGAAGCCACCGCCTCGGGCAGCCTGGTCGCGGCGTCGATCGGCACCTGGCCCTTACCGTCGTAGCCGAGCCGCCGGGTCTTGAGGATCGCCTCGGGCCCCAAGGCGCGATACGCCGCCACGAGTCCGGCGAGGTCGTCCACGGCGGCGAAGGGGGCGGTGGCGATGCCGAGGCTGCGGATGAAGCGCTTCTCGGCCAGCCTGTCCTGGGTGACCTCGAGCACGCCGGCACCGGGCCGGGTCGGGCGTCGGGCGGCGATGCGCTGCAGGGCGCCGACCGGGACGTTCTCCCATTCGATGGTCACCACCTCGACCAGTGCCGTGAGCGCGCGGATGGCGCCGGGATCGGCGTAGTCGGCCCGCAGGTGGCGCCAGGCGACATCGGCTGCCGGCGGCGCTGCTTCCGGCGCCAGGATCACCGAGCGATAGCCGAGCCTGGCGGCAGCAAGGGCGGTCATCCGGCCGAGCTGGCCGCCGCCGAGAATGCCGATGGCGGTACCCGGGGGAATGGTCAAGGCGGGCTGCCGGCATCAGCGGTCGCTGCCGGCGCCTCGGCGACCGCGGCGCTGCGGGCGGCGCGCCAGGCGTCGAGCCGGGCGGCGAGGTCGACATCCGCAAGCGCCAGGATGGAAGCCGCCATGAGCCCGGCATTGGTGGCCCCGGCGGTGCCGATGGCGAGCGTGCCGACCGGCACGCCGGCCGGCATCTGGACGATCGACAATAGACTGTCGAGACCGGAGAGAGCCCGGCTATGGACCGGCACGCCGAGCACCGGCAGCGGCGTCAGTGCGGCGATCATGCCGGGCAGGTGGGCAGCGCCGCCGGCACCCGCGACGATCACCTGAAACCCCGCCTCGCGCGCCCCGCGGGCGAAGCCGTAGAGCCGCTCCGGGGTACGATGCGCCGAGACGATCCGGGCCGCATAGCCGACCGCCAGCGCGTCGAGCACCGCAGCTGCGGCCTGCATGGTGGGCCAGTCGGACTGACTGCCCATTACGATGGCGACCGGCGGCTTGGCGACAGCTGACATCGACGGCCGACTTCGTGCTCACTCGTCCCCGGACTGGCGCAGCGACCGGGGCTGGGACCGGGGCAGGGACTGGGACTTGGACTGGGACTGGCGCTCGGGCCGGGGCACGGCGACGGCAGGGCGGTTCGGCCCGACCACGTCGCGCAGCGCCTCGATGCTGGCCTGCGCCGCCGCCTCGTTCTCCGCCTTGATCTGCAAGAACACCTCCTCGCGCAGCACGGTGGCGTCGGCGGGAAAGGTGAAGCCGAGCTTGACCGTCTTGCCCTTGAGTTCGACCACCCGCACCTCGATCGCGTTATTGATGATGACGGCCTCGCCCGGTCGCCTCGTCAGGTAGAGCATGCTGGCCTCCAGCTAGCGTCGAACGCTGGTGCACCGGTGGTAACAGAGCCCGGCGGCGTTGCCTAGCAGGCCAGCGGTTCGACGCCGGACCCGAGGCGCCGGACTTGGGCGCCGGACCCGGTTCAGCGTTCGCGCAGGGCTTCGTCGCGGGCCTTCAAGATCGGCTTCAACAGGTAGTCGAGGACGGTCTTCTCGCCGGTGATGACGTCGATCTGGGCGGTCATGCCCGGAATGATCTCGAGCGGCTCGGCGGCGGTGCCGAGTGCCGTCTCGTCGGTCCGCACCCGGACCCGGTAGAAGCTCTCGCCGCGCTCGTCGGTGATCGTATCCGCGCTGATCTGCTCGACCCGGCCCTCGAGCCCGCCGAAGATCGAGAAATCGTAGGCGGTGATCTTGACCATCGCCGGCAGATCGGGGCGCAGGAAGGCGATGTCGGCCGGCCGCACCCGGGCCTCGACCAGGAGCGTGTCGTCCAAGGGCGTGATCTCGAGAATCGGATCGCCCGGCTGGATGACGCCGCCGATGGTGTTGAACTTCAGCTCCTTGATGGTGCCGCGCACCGGCGAGCGCACCTCGGTGCGCCGCACCCGATCCTCGCCGGCGGCGATCACCTCGGTTAGGCCGGCACGCTCGGCCTTGAGCATGCTCATCTCGCGGTGCGCCTCGCTGCGGAAATTGCTCCGGGCATTGTCGATCCGCTCGGCCGCCTCCTCGATCGCGGTGCGAACGCGCTGGATCGAGAGCCGCGTCTGCTCGAGCTCGCCCGAGAGGTCGTTCACCGAACGCTGCAGTTGCAGATACTCGGACTGGCTGACGATCCGCTGCCGGGCGAGGGGGGCGAGGATGTCCAGCTCCTCACGGGCGAGACGCAATGATTCGGCGTATTGCCGCTGGCGGGTCTCGAGCTCGGCCAGCTCCTGCTCGCGCTGCTCGCGCTGTCGGCTGAGGATCTCGATCTCGCTCGCCAGCGCCTGCTGCCGCGACCGGAAGTAGTCGGTCTCGGCGGCGACGAGGGCGGGAGCGGCGACCCTGACTTCCTCGGAGAAGTCGGGCTCGCCGCCGGCGACCTCGGCCTCGAGCCGAGCCAGCGCCGCCTCGACCGCGAGGTAGCGCGAGCGCCGCTCGCGGAAATCCGAGGCGGCGCGGATATTGTCGATCCGCATCAGCACCTGGCCGGGCTCGACCACCTCGCCTTCGCGCACCAGGATCTCGGCGACGATGCCGCCTTCCAGGTTCTGCACCACCTGGGTCTGCCGCGACGGAATCACCCGCCCCTCGCCACGCGTCACCTCCTCGAGCGTCGCCCAGCTCGCCCAGGCGAAGAAGGTCACGAAGAAGGCGACGATGGCGAACAGGAAGAGGTGGGTCAGCCCTTTCGGCCGCAGATCCTCCACCGCGTAGCCGCTGACCGCCGCTGCCGCCACCAGCGGATCGCGGCTCGGCAGCGTCTGCGATTCGCGCCGTGCCTGGAGCATCTCAGTTGGCCCCCTTGATCTGTCCGGCCGCCAGCGCCTTGAGGATGGCATCGCGCGATCCGTCCGCGACCACCCGGCCGCCGTCCATGACGATCAGCCGGTCGACCAAAGCGAGGAGCGATGCCCGATGCGTGACCAGCAACAGCGTGCGCCGGCCCAGTTCCTCGGTGAGCCGCGTCCGAAACCGGTTCTCGGCACCATTGTCCATGGCCGAGGTCGGCTCGTCGAGGACCAGGATCGGCGGGTCGTGCAGCACCGCCCGGGCGATCGCGATCGCCTGCCGCTGGCCGCCCGACAGCAACTCGCCGCGCTCGCCGACCGGCATGTCGTAGCCCATCGGATGGCGGTTGACGAATTCGTCCACGCCGCTGATCTCGGCTGCCCGGAGGACCGCCGCATCGTCGGCGAAGCTGGCGCCGAGGGTGATGTTCTCGCGCACGCTGCCCTGCAGCAGGAAGACGTCCTGCGGCACGCAGCCGATGTTGCGCCGCAGATCGGCCGGATCGAGCTGACGCAGGTCGGTGCCGTCGAGCAGAACGGCGCCCTTTTCGGGCTCGTAGAGCCCGAGGACGAGCTTCTCGATCGTCGTCTTGCCCGAGCCGATGCGGCCGATCAGCCCGACCCGCTCGCCGGGCTGGAGCCGGAACGAGACGTCGCTCAGCGCCGGCTGCTTCTGCCCTGGATAGGTCAAGGTCACATTCTTGAACTCGATCCCGCCGGCGATCGTCGGCCGGCTGAGGAACCGCACGTCGTCGCCACGCTCGAGCGGCATCGCCATCACCCGGTTGAGCGTTTCGTAGGCCATCTTGGCCTGATGGTAGCGGGTGAGCAGCCCCGCCACCTGGCCGAGCGGCGCCATGGCACGACCGGCGATGATGGTGCAGGCGACCAGCGCACCGACGGTCATCAACCCCTCGCTGATCTGGTAGACGCCGACGATGACCACGCCGATGGTCACCAGCTGCGTCGCAAAACCGGCGAAATTGACGGTGATCGCCGAGAGAAAACGCGAGCGATTGGCGCTCTCGGCGGTGGCCCCGACGAACCGCTCCCAGCCGGCCTGCAGCCGGCTCTCGCCACCGACGCTCTTGATCGTCTCGAGCCCGTTGATCGCCTCGATCAGCACCCCGTGCTTGGCCGCTGCCTCCTTGAAGGTGCGCCGCACGATGCGATTCAACGGGATCTGCATCAACAACCCGATGGCGATGACGATCGGCACGGCGATCAGCGGCACCAGCGCCACCGGCCCGCCGAGGAACCAGACGATGGCGATGAAGAAGAACACGAACGGCAGGTCGACCAGCGTGGTCACGGTCGCCGAGGTGAAGAAGTCGCGCAAGGATTCGAATTCGCGCAGATGATTGGCGAACGCACCGGCCGAGGCCGGCCGCGCCGCCATCTTGATGCCCATGACGTGCTCGAAGATGCGGCTGGCCAGGCGGATGTCGGCGATCCGCCCGGCCGTGTCGATGAAGTAGCCGCGCAGCGTCTTGAGTAGGAAATCGAAGGCGAAGACGGTGAACGCGCCGATCGCGAGCACCCAGAGCGTGTGGATCGCGTTGTTCGGCACCACCCGGTCGTAGACGTTCATGACGAACAGTGGCGAGGCCAGCGCGAAGGCGTTGATCAGGACGGCGGCGATCAGCACCTCGGTGTAGGTCGGCCATTGCCGCAGCAGCGTCGACCAGAACCAGTGGCCCTTGCGCTCGAGCGCGATCGGCCGGTCCCGCTGCTCGTAGCCGATCTCCGGCCGGGCGAAGAGGGCATGGCCGTCATAGCGCCGCTCGAGGTCGGCCCGCTCGACCGGGACGACGCCGCGGCCGGTCTCCGGTACCACCACCTCGAGCCGGCTGCCCTCGCGGCCGGTCAGGACAACGCACTGCCGGTCCTTCAAGAACAGGATGCACGGCAGGGCCAGATCGTCGATCTGCGCCAGTGGCTTTTGCACCAGCCGGGCGCTGAGCCCGGCCCGCTCGAGTGCGCGCGGCGCCAGGGTCGGCACCATGCGACCGTCGGGCAGCGGCAGCCCGGCGGCGAGTGCCTGGCCCGAGGTCGGCCGGCCGTGCAGCTGGCTCAGCGTCTCGAGCGCCCTGAGCAGCGGGTCGTCGAGCATCTGCACCCCGCCCGGGATGCGCCACGCGGCAGCCTCGGCGGGCCTGCCGGCCGCCGGGGCGGGGCCGTCCGTTTCTCGCGCATCGGTTGTAGGCGCGACGGGCGCCCGTTCGGCCTCGCTCTCGCGCAGCAGCACGCCACTGTCGCTCATCGCTCCCTCCTCGGCTCACCGCGCAACACGCTCAAGGCCGTCGTTCCCGTGCCGACGACCGCCGCCAGCCGCGCCGCGGGAAGGCCGGGCGCGACGCTTGTGGCGCCAGCGCGAAGCGGATCGCCGAACCCGCCGGGCGACCGTTGCGAGCTTGCTCTGCATCGTCGCAACGTACCCGCAAAACATCTCCGAACGGTAAAGATCATGCCGGTTCCCGTTCGCGCAATCGGCGGGCGGAAGCAAAAAAACAACACAGGACGCTGGCGGCTTTGCGCTACCCTGGATTGGCGTTGACGCTCACGGGGTCGAGCGGATAGCACACTCCACGATCAACCGTCATCAACTAGTGGTGACGGGCGTGGCGGTTGCGGAGCGAAGGGGCTTATGGCAGAGACACGGGGAAGTATCAGGCTGCAGCCACTGACGTTCGCCCTCTTCGCTTCTGCTGCGATGGTCGCGGTGACGGTGGCGGAGGCGGCGGCGCAATCGCTGCCCGAGACGGTGCGCGGGGCGCTCGCGAACAACCCCGAGGTCGATATCGTCAAAACCAACCGTCGCGCGATCGACGAGGAGTTGCGCCAGGCGCGCGCCGGCTATTTGCCGAGCCTCGATTTCCGCGGCGGTCTTGGCCCCGAGTGGACCGACAACAACAATACCAGGGCTCGAACCGGCGGCAGCGACTGGCAGTTTCGAACCGAATCGCAATTGACGCTGTCGCAGATGCTGTTCGACGGGTTCGCCACGCGCAGTGAGGTCGAGCGCCAGCAGGCGCGGATCGACAGCGCTGCCTACCGGGTCGAGGAAGCCGCCGAGTTCACCGCTCTCAACGCCATCGAGGCGCATCTCGACATCCTCCGCAACCAGGAGATCGTGCGCTTCAACGAGCAGAACATCACCCAGCACGAGCGGATCCTGGCCCAGGTGCGGGATCTCGAGCGCGCCGGGCGCGGCGACATCGCCGATGTCGTGCAGACCGAATCACGCCTTGCCCGGGCGTTCGACAACCTTGCCGTGGCCCGCGGCGCGCTCGCCGATGCGATCGCCCGCTATCAGCGCTTCGTCGGCAGCCGGCCCGGCACGCTCGAGGATGCCGAGGCGCCGGAAGCCGCCCTGCCGCCGTCGCCCGACGATGCGGCCATCCTCGCGTCCGTGAACAGCCCGACCGTGCTGATCGCCGCGGCCGACATCGACGTCGCCAACGCGGAGATGCGTGCGGCGCGGGCCGGCTTCTATCCACGCTTCGACGTCGAGGTGGGCGGTGGCCTCAACCGTAACATCGACGGCAACGAAGGTCGCGACAACGACTTCCGCGGTCTCCTGGTGATGAACTACAATCTCTATCGCGGCGGCGCCGACATGGCGCTCGAGCGGGAGGCCTTTCATCGCGCCAACGAGGCTCGCGCCCGGCTTGACAACACCCGTCGGCTCGCCGAGGAGGAGGCGCGCGTGTCCTACAACGCGCTCGACACCGCCCGTGCTCGGACCGACGCGCTCACCGCCAAGGCCGAGGCGCAGCGCCGGACGCGTGACGCCTACGCGCAGCAGTTCGAGATCGGCCAGCGGCAGTTGCTCGACCTGCTCGACGCCGAGAACGAGCTCTTTCTCAACCGGGTCGAGCTGACGACCGCCGTCTACACCGAGCGGTTCGCGAGCTATCGGGTGCTCGCCGTGGTCGGCGAGCTGCTCGATGCGCTCGAAGTCGTAGCACCGCGCGAGAGCATCTCGATCCACCGCTCGGTCGAGGATCTGCAGACCCCCGAGGCGGTCGACCGCAAGTCGCAGCAGCTCGTCGACCCGCGCAGCGAGCCGCGGCCGCTGCGCGGCCGCGAGCGTGGCGAGCCGCCAGCCGACCAGCTCGACATGGCGCCATTGATCAATGGGCTGCCCGACAACCCCGACGCCGGTGCGGCATTGCCGGTCGAGCCGGCGACCGACATGGCCGACGTGCCGGCCGCCGCCGCCCTCGTCTCGGCGCTGGACATCGCGGCAGTCGGTGTGCCGACGCCGCTCAAGCTCACCGACAGCGGTGTCCCGGACAGCGGTGACCCCGACGGGGGCGTCACCACGGCGCCGTCGCCGCGGCGCACCGCCTCCGCCGCTTCGGGCGAGACGCCGAGCTACGACAGCATCGGGGCCTTTTTCGATAGCCTGTTCGGCGGCGCCGACTGACCACTGCCGCTGGCGACCCTGTGGCTGCGCGCCGGCGGCCGGGTGACCTCGCGACGGGTCGACCGCGCCGCTGGGTGATCCGGACCAGCGTTTAACCACATCTTAAGAAATTCCCGGTAAAGCGACGTCGGCGGTAGCGTTGCGGGCGCGGCTGGCTTAGAGTGCAGGGGCGCTTGTCGAGCCTGTCTGAGCGCGGCGTGTCGCAATCGCCGCAGGCGATGGGAAGGGTA
Organism: uncultured Geminicoccaceae bacterium; assembly: GCA_964576715.1. Classification (GTDB taxonomy): domain Bacteria; phylum Pseudomonadota; class Alphaproteobacteria; order Geminicoccales; family Geminicoccaceae; genus SLRI01. The sequence continues at coordinate 13,057 of CAZNWE010000023.1, forward strand.
TGAAACAACGTCCGGTCGTGCTGTGTATCCTCGACGGTTGGGGCTACCGGGAAGAGACGGCGGACAACGCCGTGGCCTTGGGCTCGACCCCGGTGTTCGACCACTGGTTCGCCACCGCACCGCACTGCCTGCTGCGCACCGACGGCCGCGAGGTCGGTCTGCCGGACGGGCAGTTCGGCAATTCCGAGGTCGGCCACATGAACCTCGGGGGTGGCCGAATCATGCTGCAGGAGCTGCCGCGGATCGATCGGGCCACGGAAACCGGCGAGATCGCCGACATGGCGCCGTTTCGCGAGCTGGTCGAGCGAACCCGCGCGGCCGCCGGTCGGGTTCACCTCATCGGCTTGTTGTCCCCGGGTGGCGTGCATTCGCACGAGCGGCACCTGTTCGGCCTGGCCAAGCAGTTGGCTGCGGCCGGGCTGGGCCTGCGGGTGCATGCCTTCCTCGATGGTCGCGACACGCCGCCGCGCTCGGCCGGCGACTCGCTCGACCGGTTGTCGGCGATACTCGGCACCCTCGACGACGCCGCGATCGCCACCGTGATCGGTCGCTACTACGCGATGGACCGGGATAATCGGTGGGAGCGCACGGTTGTCGCCTACGACGCCATCGTCAGCGGTACCGCCGAGGCGCGGGCCGGCGATGCCGGGGAAGCGCTGGCACAGGCCTATGCCGCCGAACAGGGTGACGAGTTCGTCCGGCCGACGGTGATCGGCGACTATGCCGGCATTCGTGACGGCGACAGCCTGCTTTGCATCAACTTTCGCGCGGACCGGGTGCGGCAGCTGCTCAGGGCCCTGGCGTTGGACGATTTCAGCGGGTTCGAGCGTCGCCAGCGGCCGCGGTTTTCCGTGCTGGCCGGCATGACCCGCTATGCCGCCGACCTCGACGAACGACTGCTCGTGCTGTTTCCGCCACAAACGGCCGAGGATCCGATGGGCGAGGTGGTAGCCCGGGCCGGGATGGCGCAGCTGCGGATGGCCGAGACGGAAAAATACCCGCATGTCACCTTTTTCTTCAACGGTGGCGAGGAGCGCGTGTTTGCCGGCGAAGAGCGGATCATGGTGCCGTCGCCCAAGGTGGCGACCTACGACCTGCAGCCGGAGATGTCGGCCGTCGAGCTCGCCGATCGCTGCGTCGAGGCGATCGAGAGCCGGCGGTTCGATTTCATTCTGATCAACTTCGCCAACCCCGACATGGTCGGCCACACCGGCGTCGAGGCGGCCGCGATCAAGGCGGTCGAGACTGTCGACGCCTGCCTCGGGCGGCTGGTCGACGCCGTCGACGCCGTCGGCGGGGCGATGCTGGTGACCGCGGATCACGGCAATTGCGAGCTGATGCGCGATCCGGAGACCGGCGGACCGCACACCGCCCATACCACCAATCCGGTGCCCTGCTTCCTGGTTGGTGCGGCACCCGGTGTCCAGCTGCGCAATGGCCGCCTGGGCGATGTCGCGCCGACCCTGCTGAGCCTGCTCGGACTGCCGCAACCCGAGGCGATGACCGGCCGTTGCCTGATCGCGGACGCGCCTGATCGAGGCGGCGCGTGACGGAGCGCCACTGCCGGCAACGGCAGGAGGATCCGGGGCATGGGCTTCGCCTGGTGGCGCTGCTGGTCCTGCTGCTGGTCGCCGTCGCCGGGTTGCCGTCGCGCGCCGCCCTGGCGGGCCTGGCTGTCGACCCGGGGGCCGGTGGTCACGGTGATCGCGCGGCAGCGGCGGCGCTGCTCGCGGCCGAGCGTGATGCCCTGCGTCGGCAATTGACCGAGCGGCGTGACCGACTGTTGCGCGAGCGGGCCGTGCTCGCTGCGACGCAACGCTCAGCCGACCTGCGGTTGCGGCGCCTGGCCGTGGATTTCGCCACCCTCGCCGAGGCGCGGGCCGCCACCGCGGCCGCGCTCGACAGCCGCGCGGCCGCTGTCGTGGACCTGCGGCGGCGGCTGGAGTCGCTGTTGGCCGAGATCGTTCAGCTGTCGCGCGGCGGCGGCGATCCCCGCCGGCTGGCGCAGCTGCGGGCGATCGCCGCGGCCTTGGCGCAGCCGTTTGCCGAGGCGCAGCAGGCGCTGGCGCAAAGTCGCGCGGCGGCGGCGGCCCACGACGCGGCCGAGGTCCGGCTGGAGCGGGCGAACATCGACGCGCAACAGGCCTTCGCGGACGCGGCGGCCGGCCAGGCTCGGCTCGCCGCGGCAATCGACGCGACGACGGCGCTGGCGACGACGGCGGCCGCGCGGGCATTGGCGGCGCGGCGCCTGGCAGCACGCCTGGCGGCGCGGCTGGAGGCCGCCGACGAAGCCGTTCGGCTGGCTGCACTGCGGTCAGTGGTAGCCGATCGGGCGGTGCTGGACGTCAGCCGCCTGCCGCCGCTGTCGCAGCGCCTGCAATTGCCCGGCTTGCGTGCGCGCGCCTTGCTCGCCGGGCGGGCCGAGCGGCCGACCGCGCCGCTCGGTCTGCAGCCCGGCGTGGCCGCGGTCCGCGGCCCGTCCGGTGGTCGGATCATGCCAGTCGCCGGGGCGGTGGTCGGCCGGTTCGACGACGGTCGCGAGGCGCCTTTCGACCGTGGCTTGACGATCGAGGTCGCGGAGCGTCGGCTGGTGCGCGCGCCGCGTGACGGCCGGGTGGTCTTCGCGCGGACCTACGAAGGTTTCGGTCTTCTCTTGATCATCGATCATGGCGACGAATATCATAGTCTGCTTTCTGGATTATCACGCTTCGTCGTGCATGAAGGTTGGGCGGTTCGGGGCGGCCAAATGGTCGGGATCATCGAACCCGGTACCACGGCGGCCGGCCGGCTCTATGTCGAACTGCGTCGCCGGGGGGTGCCGGTCGATCCGCTTCTCTGGTTCGCGGCGGGACAGGACAAGGTACGAAGTTGATGGTAAATGTGGCAGCCCGACTCGGTTTCGCGGCGGTGCTTTTCCTGGTCACCGGCTGCATGGTGGCGCCGCCGGCGGCGCAGGCACAGGGCAGCTCGAGCGACACGATCCGGCATCTCAAGCTGTTCGGCGACGTGTTCGAGCGGGTGCGCAACGAATATGTCGAGGAGGTCAGCGAAGAAGAGCTGGTCGAGGCCGCGATCAACGGCATGCTGACCGCGCTCGACCCGCACAGCGGTTACCTCGACCCCGACCGCTATCGCGACATGCAGGTGCAGACGCGCGGCGAGTTCGGCGGGCTCGGGATCGAGGTCACGATGGAGAACGGGCTGGTCAAGGTGGTCTCGCCGATCGACGACACCCCGGCATATCGCGCCGGCATCGAGGCGGGTGATCTGATCACCCACATCGACGGCGAGCCGGTGATGGGGCTTTCCCTAGGCGAAGCGGTCGAGCGGATGCGCGGCCCGGTCAACAGCGAGATCGAGCTGCGCCTGGTGCGCGAGAGCCGGGACGAGCCGTTCGCCGTCAACCTGGCCCGCGCCATCATCAAGATTTCGCCGGTGCGCGCCCGCGCCGAGGGCGACATCGCCTATGTCCGGCTGACCACGTTCAACGAGCAGACCAACGCGATCATGCGCGAGGAGGTGGGCAAGCTGAAGGAGCAGATGGGCGACCAGTTTCGCGGCCTGGTCCTCGACATGCGCAACAACCCGGGCGGTCTGCTCGACCAGGCGGTGGCCGTGGCCGACGCCTTCCTCGACCAGGGCGAGATCGTCTCGACCCGCGGGCGGCGGGCGCAGAGCGTGCAGCGCTTCAATGCGCGGCCCGGCGACATCATCGACGGCACGCCGATGGTGGTGCTGATCAATGGTGGCTCGGCGTCGGCATCGGAGATCGTGGCGGGCGCCATCCAGGATCATCGTCGCGGCATCGTCATGGGCACCGGGTCGTTCGGCAAGGGGTCGGTGCAGACGATCATGCCGATCTCCGGGCAGGGCGCCATCCGGTTGACCACGGCACGCTACTACACGCCGGCCGGCACCTCGATCCAGGCCAAGGGCATCACGCCCGACATCGAGGTCCATCAGGCGACGGTCGAATTGCTCGACGACGAAAACGGCCGCCGCGAGGCGGACCTGCGCGGGCGTCTCGAGGGTGATGAAGCCGACCCGACGGCGAGCGAGGAGGCGGCGGCGGAAACGCTCGACAGCACCGACTACCAGTTGGCGCGGGCGATCGATCTGTTGCGCGGCATCGCCCTCTACGGCACGCGCGCGACGACGCGCGGCTGAGCCGCCACCCTGGTCAGCGGTCGCCCGAGCCTTGCGCACGGTGCTGTACGGTTCGCCCGGCTGGTGGTTTTGGGTTCGCCCGGCCGGCGCACGGTCGGCGGTGCCGTGGCCGCTCAATCTGGCTCACCATCGCCCACCGCGATGCTGGTTGCGGCGGCCGCCGCTTGGCGGACCGGCCTCGCTCGAGACTGATGCCTGGGCACTGGTCGGCGTTGCGCACCCCGCGCGAGGTTCCGGGCAGTGCGTTGGCAGGCGGTCCGGGCAGCTGCGACGGCCGCGACGATGGCGACCTTCAGGGCCGGGCCGGCGTTCGCTGCCGGACCGTCAGGGGTGGCGCGATGCCCGGCCCGGTATGACCCCATGCAGTGTCGGCGGCGAGCGCCGCCCGCAGCGGGGAAGAGCGTTCCGCCCGGCCAAATCGCTGAATCGGCGGGGGTGGTGCAATCGCGCGCCCGGCAGCGCTGCGGGCCCGGCGAAGGCAGCTGTTTCCTGGAGCGCGGCACCGGCCCCCCGCCGCCTAATCGGCGGCCACGGGCACTGCGGCGAGCGCTCATCGGGACTTTTTCGGCGGCCGGACGGCGGCGATGCCTGGCGCCGCGGCGGCTCCCTCGGTGACCTCGACCGTGCTGCAGCGTGGTGCCGCCTGCCCGGCCGCGGCCGACGCGTGGCCCGCCGATGCTGTGCCCGTTGCCTTCTGCCGCCGGGCGTCTTGAGCACCAGCAACCTGGCCCACGGGTGGCGCCCGGACCTTGCCGGCAGACGGGATTGCCGATGCCGGATGTGACGGGATGTTGACGCGTATCGCGACCGCACTGCCGCCCATCGACTGGCGCTCGCCGCGCCTGCCGCTGGGTCTGTCGGCGGTCATCGTCATCGTGCCGCTGCTGGCCTTCGCCGCTGCCACCTGGCTCGGCATCGAGCGCCCGCTGCACTACGGCGGCGTGCCGCTGGTCGAGCGGGCGCTGCCGCTCCACACCGTGCCGGTAGCGCGGCAGGTGGCGCTCTTCGGCCTCGACAGCCCGGCTGCGCCACCGTCGGCATTGCCCGGTGCGTCGCCGGATCCGGCGGCACCACGCCTCGAGGTGGACCCGCAGCTGATCGACTGGCGGGACGGCATCGCCCTGCCGCGCATCGCCGCCGACGGCCGCCGGCCGCTCGAGGTCTATGCCAGGGCGACGCCCGCCGCGACTGCCGAGCAGGCCAAGATAGCGCTCCTCGTCGTCGATCTCGGGCTCGATGGCGAGCGGCTCGGGCAGAGCGTGCAATTGCCGGCCGACCTCGGCCTAGTGCACACCCCCTACGCGGCGCACCTCGCTGCCTGGCAACGCCATGCCCGCGGGCATGGCCATGAGGTGTTCCTCGAGCTGCCGCTTCAGGCGGCCGACTTTCCGTCGAGCGATTTCGGCCCCTGGGCGTTGCGGCCGACGACGCCGCCGGCGACGCAGCTCGCCGCTCTCGACCGGATATTGGCGCGCAGCGACGGCTATGTCGGGCTTGCCGCGGCGAGCGAAGCGTTCGCCGAGATGGCCGAGCGCTTCACCCCGCTGGCGGCGGCGCTGACCGCCCGCGGTCTCGGCTTCGTCGAGTTGGGAGCCGACCGCCTGGCGGGCGCTGCGGCCGCGGCCGGTCTCGCCTATGCCAGTGCCGTCGGCCCGCTCGACGCCGTGGCCGAGGCGGCCGCCATCGATGCGGCCCTTGGCCAACTCGAGGGCCTAGCCTTGCGTGACGGCTCGGCATTGGGCTACGTGCAGCCCTACCCGGTGACGTTCGACCGGCTCTGGCATTGGCAGCGAACCCTGGCGGGCAAGGGGATAGCCCTGGTGCCTGTCAGCCACTTCCTGCCGGTTCCATGATCCGGCCTGCCCCCATGATCCGGCACGCGCAGCGGCGGGCGGGGCGTGACGAGACCGACGGCGGTGTTGCAGCCTGCGGCACCCGCCGCACCGCCAGAGCCGAGGGCGCTGCATGAGCACTGAGATCACCGCCGTGGCGAAGCCGGGCTATCGGCCCTGCGTCGGCATCATGCTGCTCGATGCCGCTGGCCGGGTCTTCGTCGGCCAGCGCTGCGACACGCCGGCCGAAGCCTGGCAGATGCCGCAGGGTGGCATCGACCCCGGCGAGGACGTCCTCGCCGCCGGCCTGCGCGAGCTCAAGGAGGAGATCGGCACCGCCGCTGCCGAGCTGCTCTACGAGAGCCGCTGGTGGCGCTCCTACGATCTGCCGGTCGACATCGCCCGGCGGCTGTGGCAGGGGCGCTATCATGGCCAGACGCAAAAATGGTTGGCCCTTCGCTTTACCGGCAGCGATCGGGACATCGTGCTCGATGGCGCGCATCCGGAATTCTGCGCCTGGCGTTGGCTGCCGCCGGACGAACTCGTGGCCCGGATCGTGCCGTTCAAGCGCGACGTCTATCTCAGCGTCGTCGAAGAATTCCGCCACCTATGGGCTTGACCGCGGACGAGCCCGGGCGTGGCAGGTCCGCGGGCTGACGCCGCGTCGGCGGCGGGCCGCGCTCGGCCCCCGGGCTGTCGTCCGCCTCGATGATCTCCGCCGGCACCGGGCGGCGGATCCAGCCCAGCCTCGGCTCGGCCGGCGCGCGGCTGGCCGGCTCGGTCGCTGACGGCGGCTGGCGCTGGGCGGATGCCGGCTCGCCCGCCGCCCCGATATCGGGTCCATCGGCCGGCTCGGCGTCCCGGGATACCGCCTCCGGCGGCGGTGGCGGGCTGGCCTCGAACAGCCGCTGACGATGCGACGCCGGTGCCTCGGCAGCTGCCGGCGCTGTCTCCGGCCCGGCGGCGACCGCCGCCTCTGCCGCAGGCGTGTCCGCGGCCGCCGGCGCTGGGCCGGTCTCGGTGTCGACCACGGCAGCGGGTGCCGTAGCCGGCTGGGTGTCGGGTTCGCCATGACGCGCCAACGCCGGCACGGACTGCTGCGCCCCGGCCGCTGGCGTCATCACTGCCGCGGGCTCGGGCGCCGCGGCTGCTGGCGTCACCGCCGCCGCGGGCTCCGGCGCCGCGGCCGCTGGCAGGGTCGGCGGCGGGCTGGCCGCGGCCGTCTCGCGGCGGTGGTCGGCCTCCGGCACCGCCACGGCGTTGGCGCACGCCGGCTCGACTGCAACCGGCGTCGGCTGAGGATCATCGCTGGCCGAACGTCCCGGCGTTCGGCCCGGGCGCGTGGTCGATACGGCACCGAGGCTGCCGTGGGCCTCGCGTTGCGCCTGTTCAGCGGCCGCGGCATCGCACCAGGTGACCATGTCGGGCCACGCCATGACGCTGTCGACATAGTCCTCGACCACCCCGTCGACCGGCACGCCATGGGTGACGAAGCGGCTCACCACCGGCGCCATCATGCAGTCGGCGATCGAGAACGGGCCGAACAGAAACGGCCCTTCTGGCGCGAAGCGGTTGCGGCAATAGCCCCAGATCGTCTTCAGCCGCTCGATCTCGGCGGCGAGCCCTTGCGGCAGGCGCCCGGGCGGGTTGAAGCGGCCGATCACGTCCATCGGCAGCAGCCGCCGCAACTGCTCGAAGCCGCTGTGCAGCTCCGCGCTGATCGCGCGCGCCTCGGCACGGGCGATCGGGTCGAGCGGCCAGATGCCGGGCTCGAGCTCGGCCACGAACTCGGCGATCGCCAGGGAGTCCCAGATCGGCACGTTCTCGACGAGCAGCACCGGCAGCTTGCCGGACGGCGAGACCGCCGCGATCCGCCCCGGCGTCTCGGGCATCCGCAACGGGATCCGCGTCTCGACGAAGGCCAGCCGGGCGAGGCGCAGCACCAGCCATGCCCGCAGCGACCAGGAAGAGGTGTTGTAGTTGCCGATGACCAGATGCAGTGGCGGCTCTGCCATGTGTCTCCTTGCGCGTCCTGCCGGACGCCGACCTTCGTCGGCGCGCCCGACGTACAGCCTGCGGTCCAACCACGAGGCCGAGCCGCCGCCGCGGGCCACGCTGTCCGGCTGGGCCAGCAGCGACAGCGCCAGACGTTTGCCCGTCGCCGGACGCTGTCGAATGGTCGGGGCGGGGTGATTCGAACACCCGACCCTCTGCTCCCAAAGCAGATGCGCTACCAGGCTGCGCTACGCCCCGACGCTTGTCATTTAGGTGATGGCGGCCACCGTCGCAATCGCCTTGGCCACGGGCGCGCACGCCCGTGACATCGTCGGATGCGACAAGGCTGCGGCGGGCGTTGCCGGCACTGGCCGCAGCGTGCCGCGGCGCGGCAGCCGCAGCCCGGCATCGAGCCGGCGAACATGCAGGCGCCCGTGCGGCTCGTCCGGCATGACGATGCCGGGTGGCGCGACGCTGAAGCCGAAGCGCGCATAGTAGGTCGGATCGCCGACCAGGAAGACCAGCCGATGACCGGCCGCGGTCGCCGTCTCCAGGCTGTGGAAGACGAGGGCACGGCCGATGCCGCGACCCTGCCGGTCCGGGTCGATGGCGAGCGGCCCGAGCAGCAAGGCGGGCTGCTGGTCGAGCCGGATCGGCCAGTAGCGGATGGCGCCGACCAGCCGACCGGTCTCGTCCGCGGCGACGAAGCAGAGTTCGCTCAGCGGCGGCACGCCGTCGCGAAAGCGATAAGAAGCCTTGTGCCGTCGATCGACACCGAAGCAGCGATCGAGGAGGGTTTCGACGGCGCCGGCATCGGCGGGTTGTTCATGACGGATGGCGAACATGGCGGTGATCAATCAACGGCTGAACGACACGACCATCCGCCGAGCGAGGACCCCCGGGGCTGTCAGCGACCGGGCGGCCGGGTGCGACGGATGACGCACACCGATGGGTGAAAGCGTCGTCGTCGCCGGGTGTTGCGGGCACCATGCATGGCACCGCGTTAGGCCGGCGCCCAAGGCCTGTCAATCGCGTTGTGCGCCGGCGGCCGCGCCGGCCGGGCCGCGCTAGCCGGAGGGCAGACCGTCCGGGCCCTGCCGCGGATTGCCGACCGGCACGAACGGCCCCGCCCGGCCGCGCAGCTCGGCCGCCCGCCGCAGCACCCAGTGGACGGTCGGGAAGGCCAGCTCGGCCCACGGGATGTCGGCCCAATCGACCAGCATGACCTCGAGGCTCTCCGGCCCGGCGGCGACCGCCTCGCAGGTCAGCCTGGCGCGGAACAGCAGCTGCACCTGGTCGATCCGCTTGATGCTGTAGACGGCGATCAGCCCTTCGAGATCGATCACCGCCCGGGCCTCCTCCCAGGCCTCGCGCAAGACCCCCTCCTCGACCGTCTCGCCGTTCTCGAGATAGCCGGCCGGGATCGTCCACAGGCCGCGGCTCGGCTCGATCGCCCGGCGACAGAGGAGCAGCCGGTCGCCCGCCGTGCAGACACTGCCGACGACCACCTTGGGATTGCTGTAGTGCACGAGCGAGCAGGTACTGCAGACATCGCGCTCGCGGTCGTCCTCGGGCGGGACGCGGCGGTCGATCGGGCCGCCGCAGCTCGGGCAAAAGCGCATCAATCCTCCGGCACCTGGCGCGCCGCAGCGGCCTTGAACAGGGCTTCGGCTTTGGCCCGGACCGCCTGCCGGGCGGCGAGCGCTTGCCGCACTCGCTCGAGCTCGCGGCCGAGTTCGGCGGCGAGCGCCTCGAGCTCGGCGACCGAATGGCGCTCGAGATCGCTGCCCAGGATAAACGATGCGGGCCGTTTCGGCGGTTCCTCGTCCATGCATCATCTCCGCTGCGCCGTGGTTGAGCATCGCTGGAGCTTCGCCGCAGTCGGCATGCTTGACAAGCGATCAGCACAGCGGCCTCTAGCCGCCGAGGACGTGCGGCGGCGAAGGGCCTGGCGGATGAGCGAGAGCTACCAGAAATACTTTCCGGTCTCGTGGAACGAGCTGCATCGCGATGCCAAGGCGCTGTCCTGGCGGCTCGCCGCCGGCGGCCCGTGGCAGGGCATCGTCGCCATTGCCCGGGGCGGGCTGGTGCCGGCACACATCGTCAGCCGCGAGCTCGACATCCGGTTGATCGACACCATCTGCATCGCCTCCTACGACGAGCAGGCCCGGGGCGATCCGCAGGTGCTGAAATCGGTGCAGGGCGACGGTGCCGGCTGGCTGATCGTCGACGATCTGGTCGACACCGGGCAGACCGGCCGGATCGTGCGCAAGATCCTGCCACGCGCGCATTTCGCCACGGTCTACGCCAAGCCCGCCGGGCGCGAGGTGGTCGACACCTTCATCACCGAGGTCAGCCAGGACACCTGGATTCTCTTTCCCTGGGACACCGAGCCGCAATACGTCAAGCCGATCAGCGCCAACCAGCTCCGGCGCGACTGACCAGGCGCTGCCGCGCCTAGCCTTCGTTCGGGATATCGAGCACCCGGCCGCAGTGCTTGCAGTGGACGGCATCGGGCTCGTGCTTCAACAGGCCGCATTCGGGGCAGCGGTAGCGGATCTTCGCCGGCATGAAGATCGCCTGGACGAGGCGGATGAACAGGGCGATGCCGCCGATCATGACGACGACCGCAAGCAGCTTGCCGGTCTCGCCAACCAGCGTGATGTCGCCGAAGCCGGTCGTCGTCAGCGTCGCCACGGTAAAGTAGAGGGCGTCGACATAGCTCGCGATCGCCGGATTTCGGCCGGCCTGGTGGACATAGACGAAGGCCGTGGTGACGAACAGGAACAGCACCATGTGGATGGCGCTCTGGATCGCGTCCTCGTGCTGGCGGACCCAGCGGTGGCGCCGCTTCAAGGTCTCGAACAGGTGGTAGGAGCGGGCCAGCCGGGTCGCGCGCAGCACGCGCAGGAAGGCCAGGGTCGCGTAGTCGCCGGTGAAGACCGGCGCGATCAGCGAGACGATGACGACGGCGTCGGCAATGGTGATCCAGTTGAGCAGCTGTCGGGCCGGGCGCTGGGCGATGTAGAGGCGTGCGGCGAAATCGAGGCTCAGCACGAGTGCGAGAGACAGGTCGACCCACAACAGCCAAGGGGCGTCCGACATGAAGGTGACGGTCAAGAAGAACAGGATGGTCGCGACGTCGAAGACGACCAGCCCGTACTGGAAATGGGCGGCACGCCGATCGGCGCCGAGATAGAGGTCGCGCAGCCAGCTGCGCAGCGACACCGGCAGCGGCGCATCCGGGCGCTCGCCGGCGACGGCCGCTTGCTCGTCGGTCATCGCGGTCGCGGCTGCCGGTCAGGTCACCGGCAGCATGACATGGTGCTGGTAGCCAGGTCGCTGCTTGAGATCGCTGAACCAGATCTGCAGGTTGGGCAGGTTGGGGCGGTCCACCGGCAGGTTGACATAGCGCCAGAAGGCGGAGCCGAGCGGAATGTCACCCATGGTGAGCTCGGCGCCGGCGACGAAGCGGCGGTGCGACAGGTGATCGTCGAGCAGTTGCCAGACCGGCTTGATCGCCTCGGCCGCAGCCGCGATGGCGGCCATGTCGCGCTCGGCCTCCGGCGTGCGCACCAGGCCCCAGAAAATGGTGTGGAGCGGCGGCTGCAGGGTGGTGATCTGCCAGTCCATCCAGCGATCGGCCAGCGAGCGGATGCCCGGGTCCTCGGGCCAGAGCGAGCCGCTGCCGTATTTGGCGGCAAGGTAGCGGACGATGGCGTTGCTCTCCCAAAGAGCGAGCTCCCCGTCCTCGACCACCGGGATCCGCCGGTTGGGATTGAGTGCCGTGTAGGTGTCGGAATCGAGCCCGCCGAACGCCCCGCCGGCATCGATCCGCTCATGGGCGAGGTCGAGCTCGATCGCCGTCCACAGCACCTTTTGCACGTTGATCGAATTGGTTCGTCCCCAGATGCGCAGCATGAGCGTCTCCCGGTTCGCTGGATCGACCGTTGCTGTTTGCCACATCGCGGCCGCCCGGGCGACGGGTTAATGATCGAGCCTCGCCGCCCGTGCGCCGCTGCCCGCCCGCCCGCGGCGACCCGCCGCTCGCCGACCCGCCGCCCGCCGACCCGCCGCCCGCCGACCACCGTGAGGTCCGATGCTCCGCTTCCTGACCGTTCTGCTGCTCTGCCAGCTCGCCGGTGAGATCGCCGCGACCGCCCTCCTGCTGCCCGTCCCGGGGCCGGTCCTCGGCATGTTGCTGCTGTTCGGGCTGCGCCTCGTGCGGCGGCGGCCGGCGCCCGCCTTCGACCGGTTCTGCCGCGGGCTGCTGCAGCATCTCGGCCTGTTGTTCGTCCCGGCCGGGGTCGGCGTCGTCCTCCACCTCGAGCTCCTGGCCGCGGCCTGGGCGCCGATCGCCGCGGCACTGATCGTCGGCACGGCCGCGACCATGGTGGTCACCGGCTGGCTGATGCAGCGCCTCGCGTCGCCGCTGCCCAAGCCGGTGGGGCCCGACCGCGGCGACGGCGGATGAGCAGCGAGCTGCCGGCGATCCCGTCCATCTGGCGGATCTGGGTCTATCTCGAGGCCAGCCCGCTGGTGGCGCTGACCGCCACCCTGGTGGCCTACCAGGTCGGCCTCTGGCTGCACGAGCGCTGCGGCCGGCGGCCCTTCGCCAACCCGGTGCTGCTCGCGGTGGCGCTCCTGGTCGGGCTGCTGCTGCTGACCGACACCGCCTATGCGGACTATTTCGCGGGTGCTCAGTTCGTCCACTTCCTGCTGGGCCCGGCCACCGTGGCGCTAGCGGTGCCGCTGCACAACCAGCTGTCGGCGCTCAAGGGCGCGGTGCTGGCGACCGCAGTGGCGATCGCGGCCGGTGCCCTGGTGGCGGCGGCGAGTGCGGTGGGCCTCGCCTGGGCGCTCGGCGCCAGCGCCGAGACGATGGTCTCGCTGGCGCCCAAATCGGTGACCACACCGATCGCCATGGCGCTCAGCGAGCGCCTGGGCGGGCTCGCTTCCCTGACGGCGGTCGTCGTCATCATCACCGGGATGATCGGCGCCATCATCGGTGGCTGGCTGCTCGACCGCTGCCGCATCACCGATCGCCGGGCGCGCGGCCTCGCCTTCGGGGTCGCCGCCCACGGCATCGGCACGGCGCGCGCCTTTCAGCTCGGCGAGACCGAAGGCGCGTTCGCCGGGCTGGCGATGGGCTTGAACGCCCTGGTGACCACCCTGCTGGTCGCCGCCGCCCTGGCGCTGGTGCACTGACCGTGGACGCGAGGACGCGTCGCCCAGCGGCGAGCGGCGCCTAGCGCTCCTTCTCCGAGCGGTTGTCGCGGGGCTTCTTGCTGCGCTCGAGCGAGCGCAGCTGCCAGATGCCGAAGGCCAGCGCGCCGCCGAAGACGAGCACCACCTCGATCAGGATGATCGGCAGATTGCTCAAGCGCTGGCCTCGCGGTAGCGCCGCTGATTGCTGCGCTGCGCCATGTTCCTGGCCTCGGCGACGGCCATCAGCTCGAGCATCCGGCCGAGGCCGCGATTGAGATCCCACCACGGAATGTCGGGCGGCATCGTCGCGGGCTGGGCGACCACCGCATCGACCAGGAACTGGGCGGCCGGCACCGGCGGTGCCGTCGTGCCGCTGGTCAGGAAGGGGGCCTGGAGGAACGAGGCGGCGAGCAGCCCTGCCTTGCGCCGGCCCGACACCACCGCTCGCCGACTCAACGAGTCGAAGCCGATGCGCGCCACCTCGCGGCCGATATCGGCATAGAGCCGCCGCGCCCCGAGCATCGCCGGCCGGCAGCCGAGCGGCAGCGCGGCGATCCCCGGTGTCGCCCGGGCATAGAGCTGCTCGGCGGCGTCGAGCAGGCGGCGCACCACGGCGGCCAGCCGGTCGTCGAAGGTCGGCGAGCGGCACCAGGCATCGGGGTCGATACCGGCCTCGACCAGCCAGTCCCGGGGCAGGTAGAGCCGGCCATTGGCCGCGTCCTCGCCGACATCGCGGGCGATGTTGGTGAGCTGCATGGCGATGCCGAGATCGGTGGCGCGCGCCAGCACCGTCGGATCGCGCACCCCCATGATCAGCGTCATCATGGCACCGACCGTGCCCGCCACCCGGGTCGCATAGGCCTCGAGGTCGGGGAGACCCGGGTAGCTGCGGCCGAGCGCATCCCAGCGCAGCCCCTCGAGCAGGGCCTCGGGCAGGGCGCGCGGGATGGCGAAGCGCTCGACCACGCCGGCGAAGGCGCGATCGGCCGGCAGGTCCGTGGGCTGGCCTCGATAGGCGCGATCCAGCCGCTCCTCGAGCCGGTCGATCGCGGCCAGGCGGTCATCGCCGAGATCGACCGCATCGTCGGCGAGGCGGCAGAAGGCGTAGAGCGCATAGGCGGGCTCGCGGACCTTCGCCGTCAGTAGCAGCGATGCGGCATGGAACGTGCGCGAGCCGACCCGGATCATCTCCCGGCATGCGGCGAGATCGCGCGCGGCGCAGGTGCCTTGTTCAGCCACGTTCGCCTCCCTTGTTGTCACCTGCGACGGGCAGGCTGTCGCCATGCGGCACCACGGCATCGAGGACCTTGGCGGACGACAGCACGCCCGGCAGCCCGGCTCCCGGATGGGTGCCAGCCCCGACGAGGTAGAGCCCCTCAACGTCCTCGCTCTTGTTGTGCGGCCTGAACCAGGCGCTCTGCGTCAAGATCGGCTCGATGCCGAACGCCGCCCCCTTGTAGGAGGAGAGCCGGTGCTCGAAATCGTCGGGTGTGATGATGCGCGAGGTCACCACCGATGCCTCCAGACCCGGCAACAGGGTGGCCTCCAGATGCCCGGCGATGCGCTGCCGCAAGACTTCGCCGGTCACCGACCAGTCGATGCCGCTGTCGTTGTGCGGCACCGGGGTGAGCACGTACCAGGCATCGCAGCCAGAGGGTGCCAGTGACCGGTCGGTGGCGGTCGGTCGATGCAGATAGAGGCTGAAATCGTCGGCCAACACCTTGCGCTCGAAGATGTCGGCGAGCAGCTCACGGTAGCGCGGGCCGAACATGATGGTGTGGTGCTGGACGTCCTCGAAGCGCCGGTTGGTGCCGAAATACCAGACGAAGAGGCTCATCGAGTAGCGGGTGCGGGCGAGCTTGCGGTCGGTCCAGCGACGGCGATGCGCGGGCTTGACCAGGCTGCGATAGGTGGTCGCCGAATCGGCATTGGAGACGACGACGGCAGCCTCGAGGATTTCGCCCGATTGCAGCCGGACACCGGTGGCCCGGCCGCGCTCGACCAGGATCTCGGCGACCGCGGCATTGACGCGGACCGAGCCGCCCTGGCCTTCGATCAGTCCGACGAGGCCGCTGACCAGCCGGCCGGTGCCGCCCATCGCGAAATGCACCCCCCAGCGCCGCTCGAGAAAGGCGATGAGACAGTAGATGGCGCTCGCCGCGAACGGATTGCCGCCGACGAGCAGCGGGTGGTAGCTGAAGATGTGGCGCAGCCGCTCGTCCTCGAGGTAGCGGCTGACGAGCCCGTGGACCGAGCGCCAGGCCTCGAGCCTGACCAGGTCAGGGGCGATCTTGAGCATGTCGGTGAAGGCGGCGAAGGGGACGTGGCCGAGTTCGACGAAGCCCTTCTCGAAGATCGCCTTGGAGCGCTCGAGAAAGCGCTCGTAGCCGTCGACGTCGCCCGGCGAGAAGCGGGCGACTTCCGCGCGCATCGCCTCCGGATCGCCCGAATAGTCGAACTGCTCGCCGTTGTCGAAGCGGATGCGGTAGAACGGCGAGACGGCGCGCAGCTCGACGTCGTCGGCGCGCCTCTTGCCGCAGAGTTGCCAGAGCTCGTCGAAGAGAAAGGGGGCGGTGACGATGGTCGGTCCGGCGTCGAAGGTGAAGCCGTCCTGGCGAAAGACGTAAGCCCTTCCACCCGGGGCATCGAGCTTCTCGAGGACCGTCACCCGGTAGCCCCGGGCGCCGAGCCGGACCGCCGCGGCGAGGCCGCCGAAGCCGCTGCCGATCACGACCGCATGCGCTCGACGGTCGGCGCCGGGCGGCCCCCCGGCGGCATCGCCGAGATCGTTGGTTGGCGTCGTGGCGCGGTCGAGTGTCAACATGGCCTGACAGTTCTAGCCTGACTTGTCGGCAACGTGCCAGCTTTTTGCGCGGCTTCGCGGCCTTGCCGCGGAGTTTCGTCGCAGGCTGCGCTGTCGGCCTCACGCCATCCGGCGATCGACCGCGCGGGCCAGTTCCCGCAACGGCTCGCTCACCGTCACCGGATAGTCGGCCTGGCCATCGAGCCGGCACAGCCGTTCGGGCAGGGTGGCCCGCTGCCGTGCGGCATGGGCACGCACCAGATCGAGCCCCGGCGACGGCGCGAGGCGCCGGCCGTCGCGCAGCACCGGCTCGAGCAGCGCCATGCCGTCCTGGACGTCCTCCTCGACGGTCAGCAGATCGCCGGCCATGCGGCCAGCGTCGTCGAGCCGGCGGTAAACCTGCTTCTTGCCCGGCCAGGTGGCCTTGCCGGCCGACCGCTTGCGCCGGGCGATGCCGGCATAATCCTGGAGCTTGTAGGCGCAATCGAGCGCCGGGGCATCGCTCGAGGTGGCGAGGCTGGTGCCGATGCCGAAGCCGTCGATCGGCGCACCGCTGGCGACGAGGCCGGCGATGGCGTGCTCGTCGATGCCGCCCGAGGCCAGAACCCGTACCGTCTCGAGCCCGGCGTCATCCAGCACGTCGCGCACTGCCGCGGCGAGTTCCGCGAGATCGCCACTGTCCAGCCTGACCCCAGCGATCGCGATGCCGGCCCTGGCCAATTCCGGCGCCAGCCGCGCCACCCGCCGCGCCCCCTCGACCGTGTCGTAGGTGTCGATCAGCAAGACCAGCTTCTCGGGCCGGGCCCTGGCGAAGTGGCGAAAGGCCGTGACCTCGTCGTCATGCGCCTGGATGAAGGAGTGCGCCATGGTGCCGAACATCGGAATGCCGAACAGGCGGCTCGCCCCGACCGTCGCCGTGCCGGTGAAGCCGGCGAGATAGGCGGCCCGGGCGGCCAAGAGACCCGCCTCCTCGCCATGCGCCCGGCGGAAGCCGAAATCGATCAGCGAGCGATCGCCGGCGGCCAGCACCATGCGGCTGGCCTTCGACGCGATCACCGTCTGCAGGTGCAGGAGGTTGATCAGCCGGGTCTCGACCAGCTGCGCCGCGGGCAGCGGCGCGGTGACCCGCAGGATCGGCTCGTCCGGAAAGAACACGGTGCCCTCGGGCATGGCATGGACGTCGCCGGTGAAGCGCAGCGCCGCGAGGTAGTCGAGCAGATCTTGACCGAGTTCGCCGGTCGCGGCCAGCCAGTCGAGCTCTTCGTCGGCGAAGGCCAAGCCCTCGAGAAAATCCAGCGTCTGTTCGAGCCCGGCCGCCACGAAGAACTGTCGCCCTGCCGGCAGCTTGCGGGCGAAGAACTCGAAGCTGGCGGTTTCGGTCATGCCGGCCTCGAGATAGGCCTGGAGCATGGTGAACTGGTAGAGATCGACCAGGAGACCGGACGGCGTGGCCTGTGGCAGCATGGCGATCCTCCCGCACTCGGGCTGCGACGCGGCCCGCGACCCTAGGCGACCCGGTGGCCTCGGACAAGTCCGAGCCGGAGCCCTGCCGGCTCGGCGACCCGATCCGGGCGAAGGGGTTGCGGATGCCCGCAAACAATCGGCAGCGGTCGCATCGGGCCTCTCGGTGGACCACGGCGAGCCCCCAATAGTTGGCGCTGCAGGCGATCGAGACCCGGACGCGACCGCCCGGCGAGCGCATCTTCAGCGGCGATTGCCGCGCCGCGATGGCAGAGAGGGTCGGTGACTGCCTCAACCTCAAGTAAAACAAGAACGGATGCTATCCAACAATGTTCGCCAAATGGATGGGCATGAGGCGAAACCGCTGAGCGAACTGAATCTTCTATTCACTTGCTAAATTTTGTTGCGATCTGCGCTGGTTAGGCGCAAAAGTTGAGTGATATCTGAAGTTATTGCCGCAAGGGATGCGAAGAATGGTTGCGCTGCCGAGTATTCTTGCTTAAGAATATTATCGTTGCAGGTGCGCTACGCCCGTGCTCATTCGCTGTCGCGGTCGAACGAGAGGTGCCACCATGAACAACGAGTTCAGTCCGGATCCTCAAAGATTGGTGCCGGGTTCTCGGATCGTGCTGGTCGAGGCGCGAAGTCTCAATCGCCGCCTCCTGGTCGACTGGCTGCAGCAGGCCTGGCCCAGCTGCCGCGTCGATGCCGTGGCGACGCCGGAAGCGCTCGACGAGGACGCACCGGTTCATCTGGCCCTGTTCAGCTTCGGCCATGCCGCGATCGCGGCTGAGAGCATTGGTGCGGCGATCCACGAGCTGCGCCGGCGCGTCGGCCCGGCACCGCTGGTGGTGCTCGGCGAGCGGGAGGATCGTGCCGTGGTCCTCGATGCCCTGGCCGTCGGCGCCGACGGCTACGTGCCGACCAGCTTCGATGCGCTCGCCGCCATGCGCGCCATCGAGTTCGTCCTCGCCGGCGGCACTTTCGTGCCGGCCGAGGCGCTCGCCGCAGTCGGGCGACGGGCCGGCGGCGGCAATGGCGGGCAGCCGAGCCAGCCGGATGACGAGGACGACGACATCCGTCCCTTTCTGACACCGCGCGAGCGCGATATCGCGGCGCGCATCTGTGCGGGCAAGCCGAACAAGATCATCGCCCATGAGCTGTGCATCAGCGAGGCCACGGTGAAGGTCTTCGTGCGTCGCCTGTTGAGCAAGTTCGGTGCCACCAACCGCACCGAAGCGGCATCCGTGATCCGCCAGCATCTCCCCGAGCCCGACGACGCCACGGCCGACAGCATACCGCGGCGTGCCAGAGCGGTTCGCGCTAAGCTGGTCCCGGCCGCGCACCACTAGAGCTCCGTCGGGGTGACCGCACACGTCGTCACGCTTCGGACGATCGGTGCGCACCTAGGTTGACGACGCTGCGCGCCGATCGCCCAATGCCAGGGGTAGAGGGCCTGCCTCGTCTCCGGTCACCCTGAAAGGGTACCAGCCGCCTGCTGCCAGCTTGCAGCGCCGGACGGCGCGATGCGGCCCGGTCAGGGCAACGGCAGGTCGAAGCGGATCGGCACGGCGAGCCGCACCACGTAGTCGGGAGCGTCGTCGGTGAGCCCCACATCCAGCGCCACGTCGACCAGCGAGTGTTGGCCGAGCACGGCCGAGGCGCCGATCGTCAGCACCCCGCTGGTGCTGTCCGAGCCGTTGATGTCCTCGCCGTCGACCTCGACATCGCCCGAGAACTGCTGGGTAAAGCCCAGTCTGAGCGACGTCGCCGGGCTTGCCGCCAGCACCGCCGCCGCGGTGAACGACCAGGTATCGCCGGGCTCGACATCGTCCTTCTCGAGCACCGTCGCGTAGCCGACGCCGCCGACGAAGGCCAACGGATCCTGCCGCTTCACCGCCGAAAGGTTGAGCCCAAACTCGTTGAAATTGCCGGTCAACTGGACGCCGTTGTCCGTCGAGCGACCGAGATCGCTGTCCCAGTAGCCCCGGGCCACGATGTCCGGCCACCAGCCCTTTTCACGCATCAGTGTCTTGGCCAGCCCGAAGCGCGGGTTGCCGAAGGCCTGACCGCTGCCGTCGTCGGCCGTGCCGATGGTCCCGCCGACCATCGTCTTGAGGCTCTGGTCGACATAGTTGAACGGCAGCGACACCTCGACCTGGCTGTCGAGCGGCAGGCCGACCTTGAGATCGACCGAGGCGCGGACCTCATCGCGCTCGACCATGTCCTCGCCGATGAAGATGACCCCGGCATCCCCGTTCGAGACGAACGCCGGCGAGCTGATCTGGCGGCGGGTATAGGCCAAGGCCGGCTCGATCTCCAGCTGCCCGGGGCGCAGCAACAGCACGCCGGCCTGGGTCAGGGTGCGCTCGAGCGCCCGCTCGATCTCGTCCGGCTCGTCTTGCGATGCCGATCCCGCGGCGGGCTCGACGGTGTCCGTCGCGGCAACCGATTCGCCGTTGGTGGCACCGTCGACCGCACTGCCTGCCGCAACCGCGAGCCCGTCGTCGAGCATCGCCTGTGGCGGCGGCAAGGCGGCACCGCGGCTGCCGGGGCCGCCGCGCTCCACCGCCTCGAGCCGCGCCAGCAGGCTGGCGATCATCATGTCGCGGCGGTAGAGTTCCGTGCGCAGTAGCCCGAGCGGCACGAGCGTGTCGGCGGCGTCTGCCGGATCGGCCGCCGCTGCCGTCACCGACCCTGTCGCGGTGGGCGGCGTCGCCGCGGTGGTGGCCGCGAGTCCGCCCTCGTTGGCGGCGCTGTCGGCGCCGTCGACCCCGCGCGCAAGCGCCGCCGTGCTCGCGCGCGCCGCGCCATCCGCGGCGTAGAGGTCGACCACCACGCGATGGTCGGTGAGGCTGAACGATTGCACGTCAGCGGCCGCCGCCGTCAGCTGCACGGTCGTCGCGTCGAGGATCACCAGTCGATCCGCCGGCACCGAGGCGTCGGGGATGAAGCGGGCCGGCCGCGCGAAGTGGATCACGATGGTGCTGCCCGACTGCTCGACGGTGAACGCGACGGTTTCCGGCCAATCGAACACGAACCGTTCGAAGCTCGGGTGGCGGCCGCTTCTGATCAACACCTCGGGTCGTGTCGCGGCGGCCGCAGCCGGCGCGTCCTCGGGCCCGCCCGCCGCCTCGTCTTCCGCCGGCGCCAGCTGCAGCTCGGCGGGCGGCGCCACGGGCACCGGACCAGCCACAGTCTCGGCCGGCGCCTCGGCAACGTCGGCGGTGGTGCCGAAGGCGGTGATCACGAGCCCGGAAGCCAGGACGAATCCCGCCGCGACGAAGCCGGGCCAGATTCGCATCACCGCGGCGGCCGGCCGCGCCGCGCCGACCCCTGCCACCGCCGCCGGGGGTGCCTCAGCCGAGGGTGAGGAAGTCATCGGCTGCGGGTGCGAGACGGTTGGGGGGCGGCAGGCCGTCGACGCGCTCGACGACGAAGCCGACCCGGCCGAACTTCTCGTGCTCCGGCCAGGCTGCCTGAAACTGGTCGGTCGTCATGGTGCGATTGCCGAACAACGGATCGGCGAGCAGCACCCGGTTGCCGCGACGGCCACGAAACACGACGAAGTGGCTCGAGCCGTTGACGATGATCGGCACGATCGCCGGCGCCCGGTCGATGAGTTCTTCGAGATCGAGACGACCGATCCCGCGGCCATGATAGCCACGGTCGTCGACGTAGATCTTGAGATCGGCGAGCGAGAAGCCCTGGCGCAGATTGACGAGGATCGGGTTGGCGACATACTCCTCGCGCGCCATCAGGCCGAGCGCGATCTCCCGTTCGCTCACCGGGTCGCCATGTTGGAAATTCAGCAGGGTGGCGAGCGAGGCGGCGCCGCAGGAATAATCCCAGCCCTGCAGCACCACAAGGTCGTGGCGCTGCTCGAGCAGCGACAGCACCGGCGGCGGCTCGGCACCCACCGCCACCGGTTCCGCGGTGACGGTGGCGGCCGCGAGCACCAGGGCCCCGGCGACCAGCGCCGCCGGCGACCGGGCGGCGCTGCCGCCCGGCAGACCCTGGTCTCGAGGGAGCTTGTGCCGGCCCACGGTCCCGCCCGCCCGGTCCCGGCTACCGGCCGGTCCAGCCGGCGCGACGGGACGGCATCAGTACGGCTTGTAGTGGGGCGGATGATAGGAAGACGGGGCGGCAGCTGAAACCGCATGGCTGCCCGACCGCGACATGAGGCCTTCCACCGTGTCGGCGAAGCTCAGGGTCTCGGTGAAGGTGTTCTTGCCATAGGCAGTGGCAGCCGCCTCGCCATCCGCGTAGTTGCCCTTGATGTCCGGGTGAACGTTGAAGCGGGCATAGACGTCGATGTACTTCTGCAGATAGACGTCGCCGTACTTCGCAAAGTGGAAGCTGAACGGATCGACATAGCTGCCCGCGGTTATGGTATCCATGTCGTCAAGCACGAGATCGACGGTGTCGGCACGAACGCTGCCGGCGACCCCGATCAACGCCACGGCTGCCGTGGCCATCACAAAGTTGCGCATGGGGCGTTTCCTCGATGACAGGTCTTCGTCGTCGGCAGGTTGCCGCGACGCCACCGGACCCATTCCGGTGTCTGGTGTCCCGCACCGGCCGGTACCGGTAGGTGCGAGGCAAAGCGGTGCGTGGGCTGGGGCGGCCGGCATGGCTCACCTCTGGCCGTGGGAAATCGGCGGTTGAGAGTGGCCGGGCACAACAAAAACGAAGTGCGGCCCGACGGCTTCGGCTCGCGTGAACGCCTGGCCTCGGCCACTGGCGAACGAGTTCGCGTCGGCCCGGGCGTTGCCGAAGGCGCCGGCGATCGCCACGGCCGATGCGTCGCCCGAGCACATGAAGCAGACCGCGAAGGCGTTGGCGATCGGTATCGAGACCGAGCTCGTGATGTAGCTGCGCCGGTCGAAGCTGCTGCGGTCGAAAAGCGGCGTGGTCGGCCGCCAGGCACCGCCGGTGATCTGGTCGAGATCGACCAGCTCGAGGTCGGTCGGCTGCGCCTGCGGCGCCTCGGCGGCAAGAGCGAGGCCGAAGAACGCGGTCAACAGCACCTTGCCACAGCGACCCATGATGGTTCCCCCTGTATGGCGCCAATCGCGGTGACGTAGCGACGGCACCATCGGTCTTTGCATCGCCGGTAGTGTCGACCCAACGCCCGCTCGGGACCATTTCGCAATTGGGCGTAAGCTGCTGCGCGGCGCGGGTGGGGTTTATCCCGAAGGGCTTAAGCCGAGAGGCCGGCCGACGCCCTTCGGCTTACGCCATCAGCCGGGCCACGGCGGCCGCGGCCGCCTCGAGGAGGGGCGGCAGGTCGACGGTCACGAGCCGGCCGTGGCACACCACCGGGCGGCCCTCGACGAGGAGATCCCGGACCTGGAACGGGCCGCAGAGGACCAGGGCGGCGACCGGGTCGAAGGCCCCGGCGGCGGCGAGCCCACCCATGTCCCAGAGCGCGATGTCCGCCCGCTTGCCGACCGCGAGCGTGCCACAGTCGGCGCGGCCGAGCACACCGGCCCCGCCGCGCGTCGCGATTTCGAGCGCTTCCCTGGCACTCAGCGCATCGGCACCGTTGGCGACCCGCTGCAGCAGCATGGCCTGGCGCGCCTCGGCGAGGAGATGGGCGCTGTCGTTGGAGGCCGAGCCGTCGACGCCGAGCCCGACCTCGACCCCGGCATCGCGCATCGCCCGGAGCGGCGCGATGCCGGAGCCGAGCCGGCAGTTCGAGCAGGGGCAGTGGGCGACGCCGGTGCCGGTCCGGGCGAAGAGCGTGGTCTCCGCCGCGTCCAGCTTGACGCAATGCGCATGCCAGACATCGGCGCCGGTCCAGCCGAGCTCCTCCGCATACTGACCCGGCCGGCAGCCGAAGCGCTCGAGCGAGTAGGCGACGTCCTCGTCGTTCTCGGCCAAGTGGGTGTGCAGCATGACGCCCCGGTCGCGGGCGAGACGGGCCACGTCACGCATCAGCTCGCGGCTGACCGAGAACGGCGAGCAGGGGGCGAGGCCGATCCGCAGCATCGCTCCCGGGGCCGGGTCATGGAACGCATCGACCACCCGGGCGCAGTCGGCGAGAATCGCCTCCGGCGTCTCGACCAGCGAGTCCGGCGGCAGGCCGCCCTGGCTGCGGCCGATGCTCATCGCACCACGGGTCGCGTGGAAGCGCAGGCCGACCCCGGCCGCGGCCTCGATGGTGTCGTCGAGCCGCACGCCGTCGGGGTAGAGGTAATGGTGGTCCGAGCTCATCGAACAGCCGGCAAGGGCGAGCTCGGCAAGGCCGAGCGTGGTCGCCAGCCGCACGTCCTCCGGCCGCAGCCTGGCCCAGATCGGATAGAGGGTCTCGAGCCAGCCGAAGAGCAGCGCGTCCTGGCCGATCGGCACCGCCCGGGTCAGCGTCTGGAAGAGGTGGTGATGCGTGTTGACGAGGCCTGGTGTGACGACGCAGCCGGTTGCCTCGATCAGCGTGTCGGCGACCATGTATTGGGCAACGCTGCCGACGGCCTCGATCACGCCGTCCCGGACCAGGACACTGCCGCCGGCGATCTCGCGGCGCTCTTCGTCCATGGTGACGACCACCGCGGCATTCCTGATCAGGGTCGTCGCCATGGCCGCTTCTCTCAGTGCCGGTAGGCTGGTTCGTCGTCGTGCTTGTGGCCGGCCATGCCGCCCGAGATCTCCTCGGTCGCCTCCTCGGCGAGCTCCGGCGGCAACAAGAGGTTGAGGGTGATGGCGAGGAAGGCGGCGGGCAACAGGCCCGAGGTCAAGAGCACCTTGAGGGTGTCCGGGACGTGCTGCAGGGCGCCGGGCTCGAGCTGCAGGCCGAGGCCGATCGACAGGGACACCGCGAAGATCACCATGTTGCGGCGGTTCCAGGTGACGTCCGAGAGCATGCTCACGCCAGCCGCGATCACCATGCCGAACATGACGATGACACCGCCGCCCAGGACCTCGATCGGCACCGTCGTGATCACCGCCCCCACCTTGGGCACCAGGCCGCAAAGGATGAGAAAGATCGCGCCGATGGTCACCACGTGCCGGCTCATGACGCCGGTCATGGCGATCAGCCCGACGTTCTGGCTGAACGAGGTGTTGGGCAGCGCACCGAAGCAGCCGGCCGCGGCGGTGCCGATGCCGTCGGCAAAGGTGGCCCCGGTGATCTCCCGGTCGGTGGCCTCGCGGCCGGCACCGCCCTTGGTGATGCCCGAGACGTCGCCCACCGTCTCGATCGCCGAGATCACCGCCATGAGCGAGAAGCCGAGCACGGCGGCGATGGAGAACTCGAAGCCGAAATGGAAGGGGGTGGGCAGGGCCAGCATCGAAGCCCGGCCGACCGCGGCGAAGGTCACCATGCCGAGCATCCAGGCCACCGCATAGCCGGCGATCAGCCCGATCAGCACGGCCGCGACCGAGAGGAGGCCGCGGGTGAAGAACTTGATGCCCAAGGTGACGACAACGACCACCAGCGCCACGAACCAGCTTTGCGCACTGCCGTATTCGGGCGTGCCGATCTTCGGCACGCCACCCGCCGCGTACTGGATGCCGACCTTGACCAGGGCGAGGCCGATCATCACGACCACGAGCCCGGTAACCAGCGGTGGCAAGGCGAAGCGCAGGCGGCCGACGAAGGTCGCGAGGCAGGCATGGAAGATGCCGCCGATGATCACGCCCCCCATCACCGCGGCCATGGCGTCGACCCCCTTGCCGGCGACCAGCGGGATCATGATCGGCAGAAAGGCGAAGCTGGTGCCCTGGACGATCGGCAGCCTGGCACCGACCGGGCCGATGCCGATGGTCTGCAACAGCGTCGCCGCACCGGCGAACAGCATCGACATCTGGATCATGTAGACGAGGTCGCCGACCCCGGGCGTGCCGAAGCCGAAGCCGGCCGCACCGGCGACGATGATCGCCGGGGTCACGTTGCTGACGAACATGGCGAGCACGTGCTGGATGCCGAGCGGCACCGCCTGGGCCAGCGGCGGCAGGTAGTCCGGGTCACGCAGCTGCTCCGGGGTGCCGATCGAATAGGCAGTCGCCATGGCGATCATCCTTTCGGGTGGTGATGACCGGGCGCCGGATCGCTGCCGCTACGGGTCGGCGGTGATGGTCCAGGGCTCGTCGTAGAAATACTCAGCAAGGTTCGTGCCGGGACCGACCCGGTCGACGATCAAAAAGCTCTGTGGACGGTGCAGGGGAGCCAAGACCGCGTGCCAGGTGTCGCGGTGGTAGCTCACGCCCTGACCCGGGCGGGTGACGAAGGCGAGCGGCTGCCCGGGCACGCCGGCCTCGTCGGGGGCGACGACGACGAGGAAGGGATCGCCGGCCAACGGGATGAAGGCCTGGCTGCCCAGCGGATGGCGCTCGACCATGCGCAGCGTGAGCGGCAGCGTGCAGGGACGGGCGCGGCCGATGCTGATCGCGGCGGCCCCCGCGGCGTCCGCCACCTCGACCCGGGCCAGGTCGTGGAAGCGGTCGCAGCTGCCCTGGTTGATCCGAAAGCTCGGCTCGCCCCGGGCCTCGAGCACCGCGCCGAACGGGGCGAAGGCCGCGGCGCTCAGCGGCCTGGCACGACTGATGCGGTGGGTCATGCCGGCCGGCCGAAGAGCCGGAGCCGGCTGACGCCGCCATCCGGGAAGATGTCGAGCCGGACATGGGTCACCGGCCCGAGGTCCGAAAGCTCCGCTGCGAACGTGTGGATCGCATCGGCGGTCAGCGGTTGTCGCTCGAGCAGCACGGGCCAGAACATCGCCGAGGTCACCACGGCCTGGTCGAGATCGCCCTTGAAGTCGGTGAGATCGGCCGCCCGCAGCGCGGCACTCTCCGGGAAGTTGCCCCTGTAGTGGCAGGTATCGATCACCGCCCGGCCGATCCGCCCGCGGCCACCCAATGCCACGATCAGCCAGTCGTTGCCGGGCTCGCGCCGGCGCCGGGTCTCCCAACCGTCGCCCATGTCGCGGCCGCGGCCGGGGGCGAGGAGGCGCTGATGGGCACCGTAATGGGCGTCGGAGAAGGCCAGCACCCGGCCGCCGTTCAAGGCGGCGGCGAGGTCGATCTCGCCCGTGGCAGCGCGCTCCAGCAACGGCCGGCCATAGACCCGGAGCCTGGCGATGCCGCCGTCGGGATGGATGTGCAGCCGGAGATGGCTCCAGACGCCGTCGTCGGCGCAGTCGAAATAGTGGTGTGCCGAAGGGCCCAGCGGCTGCATCGGCAGGATTTCGTGCCAGGGCGTGGCATCGTCCGGATCACCGGCGACCCGGCAGGCCTCGATCCGGCAGGCCGGCGGGTAGTTGCCGGTGAAGTGGGCGGTATCGACATCGAAGCCGATGATCCGCCCTGGTGACGCGAGTGCCACCACCGCGTGGTCGTGCCCGCCATTGCGCCGCCGCCGGGTCTCCCAGCCGTCCATCCACTTGCCGTGATCGTCGTAGCGATCGGCATGGAAGACCGCCGGCGCGTCCTCGAGCATCCGCTCGACCGGGGCGAAGAACGCGTCGGTGGCGCTCACCGCCCGCGCCCCCAGCCCGGCCGAGGCGAGATTGACCCCGGTTGCCACAAAGCGCGGCCGCGTCTGGTCCTGCATCATCATCCCCGAGTGCCGCCCGCTCAGCCGGGCAGCATGTCCAAGAGCCTGAGCCTCGCGATCCGCTCGACCTGCTCGCACGCCGCCGTGCGCTCGACCGCCGGGTCATTCTCGACCCGCCGGGTGAATGCGTCCAGGATTTCGGCCGTGTTCAGGCCGCTGACGGCAATGATGAAGGGAAAGCCGAAGCGCTCGACATAGGCGGCGTTCAAGGCCTGAAAACGCGCCCGCTCGTCATCCGTCAAGGCATCGAGCCCGGCCGCGGCCTGCTCGGCCTCGGATTGCGCCGTCAGCCGCCTCGCCGCGGCGAGCCTGCCGGCGAGATCCGGATGGGCGCGAAGCACGCCCAGCTTCTCCTTGTCGCTGGCCGCACGGAACACCCGGACCAGCGCCTGCCAGGCGCCGATCGCGCTGTCGTGCGCCGGTCCGAGCTCGAGCGCATGGGCGCGCTCGGCGATCCAGGGCGAATGCTCGAACACCCCGCCGAAGCGCTCGACGAAGCGCTCCCGGCCCATCCGCGACGGCCGCTCGTCGCCCACCGGTGGGGCTGGGTGACGTTGGCGCCAGTGGGTCGCGATGTCGAGGCGCCTCGCGAACCAGACCTTCTCGTGGCGCTGGCAGTAGTCGATGAAGCGGGCGAGTGCTGCCGCGCGCCCCGGCCGGCCGGCGAGCCGGCAATGCAGGCCGATGCTCAGCATCCTGGGGGTGCCCGCAGCGCCCTCCCGGTAGAGCACGTCGAAGCTGTCCTTGAGGTAGGCGAAGAACTGGTCGCCCGAATTGAACCCTTGCGGGGTCGCAAAGCGCATGTCGTTGGCATCGAGCGTGTAGGGCACGATCAGCTGCTGCCGACCGGCATGCTCGCGCCAGTAGGGCAGGTCGTCGGCGTAGCTGTCGGCGAGGTAGGCGAAGCCGCCCAGTTCGGTGGCGAGGTCGACCGTGTTGATCGAGCACCGCCCGGTATACCAGCCCAACGGCGGAGCGCCGACGACCTCGCTGTGCAGCCGGATGGCCTCGACCATCTCGGCCCGCTCGGCCGCGCGGCCGTGGTCCCGGTAGTCGATCCACTTGAGCCCGTGGCTGGCGATCTCCCAGCCGGCCCCGCGCATCGCCTCGACCGGCTCGGGCGACCGGGCGAGTGCCGTGGCGACGCCGAAGACCGTGACCGGCACGTCGTTCTCCGTGAACAGGCGATGCAACCGCCAGAACCCGGCCCGGGCACCGTACTCGTAGATCGATTCCATGTTCCAGTGCCGCTGGCCGGGCCAGGCCTCGGCCCCCACGATCTCCGACAGGAACGCCTCCGACGCGGCATCCCCGTGCAACAGGCAGTTCTCGCCACCCTCCTCGTAATTGAGCACGAACTGGACGGCGATCCGGGCCTCGTCCGGCCAGTCGGCGGCCGGCACCGCTGCCCCGAAGCCGCGCAAATCCCTCGAATAGCGCATCAGCCCTCCACCTCGCGACCGGCCGCCAGGGCCCGGTCTCGATGCCATCCGGCTTACGCCCGCCAAACGCATCCGTCGAGGTGCCGCGAAGCGGCTGCAACCCGGCTTCGAGGTGCGGCGGTCAGCAGTCGGCGATTATCCGGCCGCCGACGATCGCCGGCGCTAGCCGATCGGCACTCGCGAAGGCGCGAGGCATGCCGGCTCTGCCGACGGCGATCCGGCTGTGGATCGAGCCGGCAATCGATTGCCGGTTTGCCTGATTTTTTGGCAAGATTGACAGTTTGGCGATGCCGCCGGCATGGTCGGACTGCGCGTGGTCGCGTGCCATGTTTGCAGCCGGAGGAAACCAGTCATGTTCGACGAGATGCGCGGCATCGATGGCGCCACCGAGGTTGCAGCGAGGGACCGGTGCCGGCCGGCCTACGCGATGGTGCAGCGGTGGCTCGACCAGACGCCGCTCGGGCTCCTGCATCGCAAGGAGGTCGAGGCCGAGGCGTTGTTCCGCAAGATCGGCATCACGTTTGCGGTCTATACCGAGGGTGGCGATCCCGAACGGCTGATCCCCTTCGACCTGATCCCGCGGGTGCTCGATGCCGATGAATGGTCGGGCCTCGCTGCCGGGCTCGAGCAGCGGGTCAAGGCGCTCAACCGCTTCGTCGCCGACGTCTACGGGCCACGCGAGATCATCAGGGCCGGCACCGTGCCCGAGCAGCTGATCGACGGCAACGAGGCCTTCGAGCAGCAGATGGTCGGGGTCGAGGTGCCGGGCGGGGTCTACACTCACATCGCCGGCATCGACATGGTTCGGGTCGGGCCGGACGAGTTCTATGTCCTCGAGGATAACGGTCGCACGCCGTCGGGAGTCTCCTACATGCTGGAGAACCGCGAGGTGATGATGCGGCTTTTCCCCGACCTGTTCGCACGGCAGGCGATCCAGCCGGTCTCGCATTATCCCGAAGAGCTGCTCGCGACCCTGACCAGCGTCGCCCCGGCCAACTGCCCCGGCGACCCGGTGGTCGCGCTGTTGACGCCGGGCTTCTACAACAGCGCCTATTACGAGCACTCGTTCCTCGCCGACGAGATGGGCATCGAACTGGTCGAGGGGCAGGACCTCGTGGTCGAGAACGGCATCGTCAAGATGCGCACCACCGAGGGGCTCAAGCGGGTCGACGTCATCTATCGGCGGATCGACGATGCCTTTCTCGACCCCCTGGCGTTCAACCCGGCATCGACCCTGGGCGTGCCCGGCCTCTTCGACGCCTACAAGCGCGGCAATGTCACCCTGGCCAACGCGGTGGGTGCCGGGGTCTGCGACGACAAGGCGATCTACACCTACGTCCCCGACATGATCCGCTTCTATCTCGGCGAGAAGCCGATCTTGAACAACGTGCCGACCTGGCGCTGTGCCGAGGCGGGCGACCTGGCCTACGTGCTCGCCAACCTGGACCAGCTCGTGGTCAAGGCGGTGCACGGCTCGGGCGGCTACGGCATGCTGGTCGGCCCGCATGCGACGAAGGCCGAGATCGAGGCCTTTCGCGAGAAGCTGAAGGCGCGGCCGTCCGACTACATCGCCCAGCCGACGCTGGCGCTATCGACCTGCCCCACCTTCGTCGATAGCGGCGTCGCCCCCCGGCATGTCGATCTTCGGCCGTTCGTGCTTGCCGGTGCCGACGAGGTGCGGATCGTCCCGGGCGGGCTGACGCGGGTAGCGCTCAAGGACGGCTCGCTCGTCGTCAACTCGAGCCAGGGCGGCGGCACCAAGGACACCTGGGTGCTCGCCGCCGGGGCCGGCCGGGGGGCGGCTCGGATGCAGCAGGAGCAGGGGAGCGGGCCAGCCGACGCCGCCCCGGGCCAGGCGCCGCGCCAGACGCAGCAGCAGTTGGGAGCCTGACCGGATGCTCAGCCGCAGCGCCAGCAACCTCTTCTGGCTCGCCCGCTCGGTCGAGCGAATGGACTATGTCGCCCGCCTCTTGGACGTCGCCCAGCGGATGTCGGTGCTCACCACCTCGTCCGCGGTCGACGAGTGGCGTTCGGCGATCATCGCGGCTGGCGTGGAAACCGCGTTCGATGGCGTGCATCCGGCGACCGACGAGGCGGCGGTGGTCGATTATCTGGCGCGCGAGCCGCGCAATCCGTCCTCGGTCCTCAACTGCCTGTTCCAGGCGCGCAACAATGCGCGGGCGGTGCGCTCGCAGCTGTCGATCGATGTCTGGGAGGCGATCAACGGGGCTTATCTCGAGGCCCGGCAGTTCACCGAGGCGACATATGCTCGGGATAATTTCCCGACCTTCGTCGATTGGGTCAAGCGGCAAGCCCTGCTGTTCAACGGTGCCTATTCGAACACGATGCTGCGGACCGACAGCTTCTATTTCCTCAGGCTCGGCACGTTTCTGGAGCGCGCCGACAACATCGCCCGGATCCTCGACGTCAAATACCACATCCTCTTGCCGAGCTACGAGAAGGTCGGCGGCTCGCTCGACTACTACCAATGGGCGGCGATCCTCCGTTCGGTCTCGGCCAGGCGCAGCTACCACGTCCTCTACAAGGGGCGTGTCGTGCCCTGGCAGGTGGCGGAGATGCTGATCCTCAGGCAGGAGATGCCGCGCTCGCTCAGGGCCTGCTACGAGCAGGTGATGCAGAACCTCGATATCCTCGCCAGTCGCTACGGCGGCCGTTCGGGCGCCCCGCACCGGATCTCCGGCGAGACCCTGGCGCGGCTCCGCTACAGTTCGATCGACGACATCTTCGAGATCGGCCTGCACGAGTTCCTGACCGAGATCATCGAGCGGACCTTGGTGATCGGCACGCAGATCGACAGCTTTTATCTGCGCTGACCGGAACCGCGATCCGCAACGCCGCCGGTTATCACGAGGATCGCTCGATCGCGGACCCGGTGCGCCGCGCAGCGTTAACAATCTGGCAAGGAAGGGATGCTACTCTCGCCGCCATGATCGTCGCTGGTCGGCCGCCGCCCATCGCAGGCGACAGTCCCCGTCGGTCAACATGACTGTGTCGTGCCCGGAGAGTTCGCGATGGCCCCCGACCCCAGCCTGCCGATCCTCATCGTCGACGACTACAAGACGATGCTGCGGATCATCCGCAATCTCTTGAAGCAGATCGGCTTCACCAATGTCGACGAGGCCTCGGACGGCGGCGACGCGCTGAGCAAGCTGCGCGAGAAGAGCTACGGTCTCGTGATCTCGGACTGGAACATGCAACCGATGACCGGCCTCGACCTGCTGCGCGAGGTGCGCGCCGACGCCGTGCTGCAGCCGCTGCCGTTCATCATGATCACCGCGGAGGGCAAGGCCGAGAACGTGGTCGCCGCCAAACAGGCCGCCATCGACAACTACATCGTCAAGCCGTTCAACGCCGAAACCCTCAAGGCGAAGATCGTGAGCGCCCTGGGCAAGGTCTGAAGTAAAGCCGCGCCGGTGCAACGGATCCGCCTCTCCTGGTTGCCGATGCCGACCGCGGCCGAACGCGGCCGGGTCGCGTGACTGATCCAGCGCCGACCGGGCGCGCACCGGCGGACCGGCCGCGGCCGTCGCCGAGTGTCGACGACGGTGATCGACGGGCAGGCGATCGACCCCGGTTGCGCCGTCGGACGCTGGTCCCGGGCCCGAGCCCGGCAGCGGCCGCGGGCCTCGCCGACGGCACGCTCAAGCTGATGCTGATCCTCTTGGCGTTCTTCGTGTTCCTGCACAGCCGCTCCGAGTTTGCCGAGCGCAAGGTGGCACCGATCCTCGACTCCCTGGCGCTGCGCTTTGCCGCGGCCGGCCCGTGGCAGGGCGCTGCCGATGCCGCCGCCGTGGCCTGGCGTGGCGAGCCGGTCCGCCAGCTGCGCCGCCGGCTGCTGGGCCACCTGCCGGTCAGCGCGGCGACCGTCGAGGTGCCGGGTGCACTCGTCGCCTTCGATCTCGCGGCGGCGGCCCTCTTCGCCGCGGATGACGAGGCGGTGGCGCGCGATCGCCTGGTGCTGCTGCATCGCCTCGCCGCGGCGGTTGCCGCGAGCGGCACGACCCTCGCGGTGATCACGGCCTGGCCGGACGACGCCGCTGACCTGGCTGCCAGCACAGCGCAGTTCTCGGCCCTCCTGGCAAGCTTCGACGCCACGCCGCTGCCAGTGGCGCAGCTGCGCTTCGGCTTCGCCGACCTGCCCGCCGGCAGCTGGCGCTTCGTCGTCCGCGAAGAGATCCCCGATGCGACATGACCCCGCGGCGACCCCGGCAAGTGGCTGGACCTTGATGCTGGCCGACATCGTCGCCCTGATGCTGGCCTTCTTCGTCCTCTCCTTCTCGATGCGTGAACTCGTCGACGGCGAGCGGCGGCCACCTTCGGCACCGCCGCTGGTCGACCCGGCGACAGTCGGCGGTGCCGCGGACGCCGGGCATGGCGGCAGCGCCCAGGGTGCGGGCACGCCGCTGGCCTTGACGCCGCGCCAGGGCGGCCCTGCCGAGCGGTTGCGGGCACCCGAGCGCGCCGCGGCCGATGCCCCGTCGCTGGCCTATCTCGCGGCCATCCTGCGCGGCGATGGGGCCGAGCCGGCCCTGCAGCGGGTCCGGCACGATGCGACCCGGCTGGTCGTCGACCTGCCGATCACGCACGACGCCGGCACGACCCGGCTCGTCGATCCGGCACGGCGGCCATTGCTGGCGCTGGCCTTTCTGGCCGGGCGGTTCGATCTCGACCTCGCGATCGCCATGCCAGAGGGCAGCGCGCCGACCCTCGCCGGACGCGCCGGCGTGGCGGTGGCGCTGCGGGACTGGCTGGTCGAAACCACCGGCGTGCGCGCCCCGGAAGTCACCTTCGAGCCAGCCGTCGTGCCGGCGGCACCACGCGGCGTGCCGACGCGCGCCTGGGCGGCATTGCAGCTCAAGGCGGCACCGGCGGCTGCCGGCGGGGCGCTCGAGCCGTGAGGCGGGTGGCTGGATCGCTGGTCGTGGCCTGGCTGACCCTGGCTGCCTCGGTCGGTGCCGCCGCGACGCTCGAGGCCGCCGCCAGCGCCGGCTTTGGCCGGTTGGCGATCGATTGGCCGACGCCCGTCGAGCTGACCACCACCTCGGCCGGAGCGCTCTTCGAGGTCGCGGCGAGTGAACCGTTCCCGAGCGAACTCTCGACGGTCGTGGCCGACCTCGCACCGCTCCTGGACAGCGCGACGCTCGAGGCCGGTGGTCGAATCCTCCGTCTCCGCCCGGCCCCGGGCGTCGTCGTCGAGGCGGTCGTCCTCGACGAGCGGGCCTTGCGGATCGGGCTCACGGCCAGCGACGCACCGTTGCTCGGCCTGCGTCTCGGTCGGCACGACGGGTTTCGCCGGGTGGTGCTCGAGCCGGTCGATGCCGACAGTCGCGCACTGACCCGCGAGAGCGGTCGGCTGATCGTCCGGCTGCCGGGACGGTTGACGGCGAACGACCGGGAACGGCTGGCGCGAGTGCCGGGTGTCGGCGCGGTGGCCGCGGCAGCCAACGAGCTGTTCTTGACCCTGGAGCCCGGCAGCAGCGTGCGCGATCTGTTCGTCGAGCCGGACCGGCAGGTGCTCGACATCAGCGTCGCGAACCGGTCGCTGCCGGCCGCCGCCGCAGCGGATCGCCGGGCATCGAATACCGCGACATCCAACACCGCGACATTTAACACCGCCACATCCAACACCGCGACATCGAACACCGCCACACCGGACACCGCCACACTGGATGCGGCGGCCCGGCGCGAGCCGTCGCTAGCGCCGGGTGTCGTGCCGAGGCAGCGCCCGGCGCGTTCGGCAACGCCGGCGCCACCCGGCTTGGTTGCAACCGACAGCGCGCCGGCCGCTCTCGGGCAGGACGGCAGGGTGGCCGCGGCGGCGCTCGCCATCGACGCGCTGGCGACGAGCGACCGCACGGTGGAGCTGCAGTTCGCCTGGCCCGAGCCGGTGGCGGCGGCGGTGTTCGTCAGGGGGACGCAGCTCTGGGTCGCGTTCGCCGCCGAGAGCCCGTCGATCGAGATCGACGCCGACGCCTTCACGCCGATCGCCCGCCGCTTCGTCAGGGCTGTCCGGCAGGTGCCGCATGAGGATGCAACGGTATTTCAGCTGACCCTGCACAACGCGGTGGTCGGCAATGTGCGTCGCGAGGCGGGGCAGTGGCGCATCGGTCTCGCCGCCGCCCAGGGTGTTTCCGAGCTGCCCCCGCGAGCCGCCGCGCCGCTCGGTCAAGCGACCGCTAGCGGGCTTTGGCTGCCCGGCATCGAGGCGGTGATCGCCCTCGATGATCCCGTGGTCGGCGATCGGCTGGAGGTCGGCCTCGCCAGCATGCCGACGGGGCCGCAGGCGACGGCGCAGCGGTTCCTCGGCTTGCGCCTGTTGCCGAGCCTGCAGGGAACGGTCTGGCGCCGGCTGATCGAGCCCGACCGCGTACCGGTTGCCGTGGCAGACGGTGTCAGCCTCGGGCCGCGCGACGGGGTGGTGCGTGCCGCCGCGGGCGACGAGCCGGCCCCGATCGCCCTGCTCGAGACCCTGCCGATCGCTCTCGACCCGGTGGCGGCCGAGCCACCGGGCGACGAACCGGCGGCGCAGGGAGCGGCGGCGCAGGGAGCGGCGG
>CAZNWE010000023.1:48192-50366 GCA_964576715.1 uncultured Geminicoccaceae bacterium
CGGCGGCGCAGGGAGCGGCGGCGCAGGGAGCGGCGGGCCGCGCCGCGCTCGGCCCCGAGCCGCTGCCGGCATTGCCGCTGGCCGCGCCGTCCGACCGGGCATCGGCAGCCGCCACGGCGGCCGACCAGGTCTCGCCGACCACCAGCACCGCCGCGCTGCAGGCCGCGACCACGGCTTCGGCCGACGGCTCGGCGGTAGCGCCCGCGCGCCCGAGCCCGCTCGGTCTTGCCCGGTCCGCCGAAACGCTGCAGCGGCCTTACTGGGAGCAGCGGGCGGCCCTGTTGCAGGCGGCCGAGCGCGCCGACGGCACGGCACGCGCTGCCCTGCAGCTGGATCTGGCGCGGCTGATGATCGCCCACGGGCTCGGTGCGGAGGCGGTGTCGTGGTTGGCCAGCCTGCCGCCGCCCCGGCGCCTGGCGGCGGCCGACGACGACCTGGCTGAAGCCAGCCGCGCCGCCCTCGAGGGGGCGGCGCGGGTGCTGGCCGGCCGGCATGCCGAGGCGCTGGCCCGGCTCGCTGACCCGGCGCTTGCCGACGACGACGAGACGGCACTCTGGCGGGCCGCGGCCCGGGCTGCGCTCGAGGACTGGGATGCAGCCCTGGTCGACTGGCGGCGCGGCCGAGTGCTACTCGCGGGCTATCCGCCGGCGCTCCAGGGCGCACTCGGCGAACCCGGCGTCCTGCTGCTGTTGCAGACCGGGCAGATCGACGATGCCTTCGCGCTGCTCGAGCAACTCGGCAAGTTGCCGCTGCGCCGGGAGCGTCGCGATCGGTTGCAATGGCTGGAAGCCATGGCGCTCGAACGCGACGGCGCTCTCGACGCGGCCCGGGTGATCTGGCGGCGACTGGCCGATGGCGGGATCGGCGCCTATCGCTCGCCGGCCAGGCGCGCGCTGGTCGATTCGGACCTCGCCGCGGGACGCATCAGCGGGGCCGAGGCGGTCGAGCGTTTGGCGGCCGACAGTCTGCACTGGCGAGGCCTGCCGCAGGAAATCGATCTCTGGCGCCGGCTGGCGGCCTTGCAGCATGCCACGGGCGAGTCCGAAGCGGCGCTGTCGACGCTGCAGGCCGCCGTGGCGCGCGGGTCGCAGACGAGGTCGGCAGGTGCGATCGCCGCCGAGATGGCGGGCATTGTCGACGATCTCTTCGCCGAGTTGGCCGCCGGGCGGCGCAGCGCCACGGCGATGCTGCTGACCTATCGCCGGTTCGCCGAACTCCTCCGGCCGGGGTCGGCCGGCGATGCCCAGGTGAAGCTGCTGGCGAGCCGGCTCGCCGAGATCGGCCTCGAGCGCCCGGCGATCGAGCTGTTGCGCGATCGACTGCAGCAGAGCGACCGGCGCGACCCAGGACGGGCGGCGCTCGGCCTCGCCCTGGCGCGCCGGCTCGCGAAGACGGGCGACCGGCCGGGTGCGATCGCCGCCTTGCTCGACAGCACGCCGCTCGACGCCATCGATCCGCAACTGGCGACAGCCCGTCGCGAGCTGCTCGTGGAACTCGGGCAAGGCGAGGATCCGGCCGGGGCACGCGACCCTGCGGCGAGCCCCGATCATCAGCTGGAGCAGCTGCGCGATCGCACCCGGGCCGCCTTCGATCGAGCCGATTGGGCCGAAGTGGCGGCCGCCGCGGCGCCGCTCGAGAGATGGTTGCCGGCGGCGGGTGCCTTGGCCGGGCCGGCCGCCGAACTCCTGCTGATGGTGGCGACTGCCGGACGGCAACTCGCCGATGACGCCCTGGTCGATCACCTCGCCGAACGATACGGTCGCCGGCTGTCGGCGGCGGACGATCAGGCCCTTCTTGGCCTGCTCGCCTCACGCGCACGGCTCGCTGGTACCCCCGCCGAGCTGCTGAGCGATGCCGCCGATCACACGCGTCGACTGCGCAGCGCGGTCGAGGGCGAGCCGTCTCGATGAGGCGATCGGCGCGGCGACCGGCTCGACGGGTCGTCAGTCACTGTTGAGTTGTTGCGCTGTGGCCGCACGACCGGACCGGCCAGGCAGTCGGTTTGCCGAGGCGCGGCCGACCGGGACGTCGCCGGCAGCGCGAGGGCGCCCGTCGGCCGCGCGGTCATGAGCGCTGAACCGCCTGTGCCATGACCGTGGTCTCGCTCTTGAGGATTTAACGATCGTCCGCCAGCCTGCGGCAGCGTGACGAAGGGCATGCAGCCGGTCGTGGTG
>CAZNWE010000024.1:0-49989 GCA_964576715.1 uncultured Geminicoccaceae bacterium
GTGGCCTCGGTCGGCCTCACCGAGGCCGCGGCCAAGGAGCAGGGCCACAAGGTCAAGACCGGCACGTTTCCGTTCGTGGGCAACGGCAAGGCGATCGCCCTGGGCGAGCCCGAGGGCATGGTCAAGACCGTGTTCGATGCCGAGACCGGCGAGCTCCTGGGTGCGCACATGATCGGCGCGGAGGTCACCGAGCTGATCCAGGGCTACGTCATCGCACGCCAGGTCGAGGCGACCGAACTCGACCTGATGCACACCATCTTCCCCCACCCCACCCTCTCGGAGATGATGCACGAGGCCGTGCTCGATGCCTATGGACGCGCCATCCACTTCTAGACGATGGACCGCCAATGCTGGACGGCGATCTCGGAGATCCCGAGGAACACCGGGATCAGGGTGGTGCAGCGGCCGGCGGGCGAGCGCGAGGGAGCCACTCTTGTCGACGGTGCCGGACACCGGCTCCGGGGCGATGGCGAGCCTGCCGAGACGTCGCGCTGACGGCGGGCGACTGGTTCCGATGAAAGAAGCGTAGGAAGGATGATCCTCCCTGCACCCACCGGCTTTTCTGGGTGGGGGGGGGGCGATGGTGTGCTGGGCGACGGAAGGCGGCGTTGACAGTGGTTGCAGTCGGGCACGACATTGATCGGTAACCCTTACGGCGCCGTTGGCGCCGCAACATCAATAAAGGGAATATGCTGCCTCGAACTGTTGGGAAAATTGAGCGGTCGACCGCCGGCCTTGCCTCAAGTGCCGGGTACCAGTGTTTTTGGATCTACAGCAACCGCGATCCCAAGCAGAAGTGTATCCCCCCTGGGGTTTTGATGGCAAAACCATTGCCAACGCCCTGACCGTCCAAAACAACGCCATTTATGTCGACTTGACCATTACCTAAAGCCTTGCCGCGGCCGTAACCAATAGTGGCAGAGACAAGATCGTTCTGGACCAACGTAACACCCTTTATCTTAGCGCCAGCCTCCCCATTCGGACCGACAGCTGCCGTACGATTAGAACCAGTCTCGGTATCAACGACAACAGCCGCGGCATATGTAGCGCCAGAATTTTGCAGGCCAAGCAATAAATCAGATTGTATACCTTCTTCATCAAGAAACTCATCAGATCCGGGCCCAAAAAAAACCAAAGCCGAAGCCTGTACATGAATCCGTTCCGCAACTCACGGTGAGCCCAGCACTTTTGTTGGGGTCCTCTGAGAATAAGGCTCTACTTAAAGCAAAATCATTATCACCATCCGAAACTTGAGATATCACTTCAACGCCCGTGACAGGTCGACCAGCCACTATTGTGTCTAACCAAGAATCATCGAGCTGGATCGGCTCTGCGAGTGCGTTGTTTGACAAGCACACTGAGCATAGCAAAGCGATTACAAGCCTCATGAATTACTCCTTTTTCTCTTTATATTCTAGGCTGCCATACGAAAGAAATAAGGTTGAATAAATTCAATAGTTATCAACCTTAGGGCGTAGGGCGCTAGTGAAGTCACCGGCGAGCGCATTATGGGGCGAGGGACGAACTCAGGAGGACACGTCCCT
Source organism: uncultured Geminicoccaceae bacterium (assembly GCA_964576715.1). Lineage (GTDB taxonomy): Bacteria > Pseudomonadota > Alphaproteobacteria > Geminicoccales > Geminicoccaceae > SLRI01. The sequence continues at coordinate 1,545 of CAZNWE010000024.1, forward strand.
AATTCACCATTTCACGGATCGCGTGTCCGCTCACCCCATTCGCCGGGCGTATTCGTCGACCAAGGCCCTGATCATGCGTTGGTAGGGGATGTGTTGTTTGGCGGCTTCTTGTTTGAAGAAGTCAACGGAGCGGCGGCTGAGGGCCAGGGTTACCTTGACGGTGTCGTCGCGGGGGACGAGTTGGTCGGGGGGCGGGAGGGTGTCGGCGATGCGGTGGAGGTCGCCGGTGATTTCGCCCTGGTCGTCGGTGTAGTCAGCTGTTTTCGCGTTCATAAGCGTCTCGTCCCTTGCGCCAGTAGCCGGCGCCGATGAGGCGGATGTTGTTGCCCCTGGTGGTGAAGCGGACGGTCATGACGCGGCCGTTCACGAGGCCGAGGCAGAACCAGCGCGGTTCGGCTGCGCTGTGCGCCTCGTCCACGGCGACGACGCGGCGTGGGTCGAAGAAGGCACGCTGGGCCTCGTCGAAGCCGACGCCGTGCTTGGCGCGATTGAGCGCATCCTTGGTGTCATTCCACTCGAACGACCAAGTCACCCGCGAACCCTATCAGCACCCATATAAAGTGCAATACTTTTCGCCATATATCCCCTCCCCCAAAAAATACCGGAGGGTGCAGGGAGGCAAGCCTCCCTGCGTTCTTCCCCAGCGGCCGGAAGGCCGCTTTTTGGCTCAGAAATAGTCGAGCCTGACCGCGAACAGTTGCTCGACCTTCCTGACGACGTCGCTGCGGGCGAGCATGACGACGCGGTCGTGGGCCTGGACGATGGTGTCGCTTCGGGGCATCAGCACCTTGTCGTCGCGGATCAGGGCGCCGACGATCATGCCGCCCGAGGCGCGGAATTCCTTGAGCGGCTTGCCGACGAGCGGCGAGGTTTCGAGGGCCTCGGCCTCGTAGATCTCGGCGTCGCCGTCGCGGATGGTGTGGACGGATTTGAGCCGGCCGCGCCGGACGTGCTGGAGGATCGAGGAGACGGTGGTCTCGCGTGGATTGATCGCGACGTCGAGGCCGATCAGGCCGACGATCAGGTTGTAGGTCTGGTTGTTGACCAGGGCCAGCGCCCGCTTGCAGCCCAGCCGCTTGGCCAGGAGGCCGGCCATGACGTTGACCTCGTCGTCGTTGGTGACGGTGACGATGGCCTGCGCGTTCTTGACGTTGGCCTCGTCGAGCAGGGCGCGATCGCGGGCATCGCCGCAGAGCACGATCGCCCGGCTCAGCTCGTCGGCGATCACCTCGGCCCGGGCGGGGTTGCTCTCGATCACCTTGATCGACAGCTGCGGGTAACGCCGCTCGAGTTCCTGGGTGAGGAACAGGCCGATATTGCCGCCGCCGACGACGATGATCCGATCGCTCATCCGCTCCTCGTAGCCGAAGGCGGGAAGCGCCCGCTCGAGATGAGCTGTCTCGACGACGAAATGGACCTCGTCGTCGATCCTCAGCTGGTCGTCGGAATGCGGGATGAAGAACTGCTCGCCCCGGACCACGCCGACGCAGACCAGATGCAGGTCCGGAAAGAGGTAGGTCAGCTGCCTGAGCGGCGTATCGATGATCGGGGTGGTGGCGGTGCAGCGGACGGCGATCAACCGGACCAGGTCATCGGCGAACGGCACCACGTTGATGGCGCCCGGCACCTCGAGCCTCAGGGCGATGGCGTGCGCCACTTCGACCTCGGGCGAGATGACCACGTCGATCGGCAGGTGGTCGCGGCGGAACAGGTCCTGGAAGCGGTCCTGGAGATAGTCCTGCTGGCGGATGCGGGCGATCTTGGTCGGCACGTTGAAGAGGGTATGGACCACCTGGCAGGCCACCATGTTGACCTCGTCGACCTGGGTCACCGCGATGAACATGTCGGCGTCGTCGGCCCCCGCATCCTCGAGGGTCGAGGGATGGGAGGCGTGACCGACCATTGCCTGGATGTCGAGATGGTCGCCGATCTTCTTCACCAGCTCCGGGCGCTGGTCGATGAGGACGACGTCATTGCCGGCGGCCGCCAGGTAGCGCGCGATGTTGTAGCCGACGAGCCCGGCGCCGGCGACGATGACCTTCACGTGGCGCTCGCCTGCTCAACCAAGCGGGCGCTCAATCGTCACTGTGCAGGCCCAGGGTCTTCAGCTTGCGGTGCAGCGCCGAGCGTTCCATGCCGACGAAATTGGCGGTGCGGGAGATGTTGCCGCCGAAGCGCTGCAGTTGCGACTGGAGATAGGTGCGCTCGAACTGCTCGCGGGCATCCCTGAGCGGCATCGAGACGAACTCGCCGTTGGCCCTGGGGTCCATGCTCTTGGTCGCACTGTCGGTGAGTTCGGGTGGCAGGCCCGAGATCGAGATCGGCTCCCTGCCCTCGCCCGCCATGATCAGCATCCATTCGATGGTGTTCTTGAGCTGGCGGACATCGCCCGGCCATTCGGCGGTCTGCAGCACGGCCATGGCGTCGTCGCTGATCTCCCGCGCCGCGAGGCCGGACTCGGTCGCCGCCACGGCCATGAAGTGGCGGGCCATCTCGGGGATGTCGATGCGGTGCTCGGCCAAGGGCGGCAGCTCGATCGGCACGACATTGATGCGGTAGTAGAGATCCTCGCGGAACCGGCCGGCCGACATCTCGGTCTGCAGGTTGCGGTTGGTGGTCGCGATCACCCGGACGTCGACCTCGCGGCGGTTGTTGCCGCCGGGCCGGGTGAAGCTGCGCTCCTGCAAGGCCCTGAGCACCTTGCCCTGGGTCTCGAGCGGCATGTCGGCGATCTCGTCGAGCAGGAGCGTGCCGCCGTCGGCGCGCTCGAGTGCGCCGACCACCCGCGGCTGGTCGGGTGCCATGAAACCGGGCTCGCAACCGAACAGCTCGATCTCGACCCGGTCCGGGGCCAGAGCCGCGCAATTGACGACGACGAAGGGGCCGTCGGCCCGCCGCGAGCTCGCATGCAGCAGCCGGGCGACGATCTCCTTGCCAGCACCGGGCGGGCCGCTGATCATGATCCGGCTGTTGGTCGGGCCGACCCGCTGGATCGTGCTCTTGAGCTTGCTCATGGCCGGCGAGGTGCCGATCAGCTCGACCTTCTGCGCCCGGCTCTTGAGCTCCTCGTTCTCGCGCCTGAGGCGGCTCAGCTCCATCGCCCGATCGACCGCCAGCAAGAGCCGGTCGGACTTGAACGGCTTCTCGATGAAATCGTGGGCACCCTTCTTGATGGCGCCGACCGCGGTCTCGATGGTGCCGTGACCACTGAACATGATCACCGGGATATCGGCGTGGCTGGCGCGAACGTGGTCGAGAATCTGCACGCCGTCCATGCGGCTGCCCTCGAGCCAGATATCGAGCAGGATGAGGGCCGGCGGCTTCTTCGCCACCTCGCGCAGCGCCTCGTCGCTGGTCGCCGCCATGCGCGGCACGTAGCCTTCATCCTCGAGAACGGCGGCGACGACCTCGCGGATGGCAGCCTCGTCGTCGACGATCAATACATCCTTGCTCATGCTCAACTTCCGTTGCTGAACGATCGCCGGTGCCCCGGCTCAAACCGCTCGGCGCTCCCCCTGTCGTTGGCGGCTTTTGACGATCCGCTCGGCCGGAAAGACCAGGCGCACCAAGGCTCCACCAAGCGAACTCCGGTCGAGTTCGACGCGACCGTTGTGTTCCTCCATAATCTTATGGACGATGGCAAGTCCCAAGCCGGTGCCCTTGGCCTTGGTGGTGACGTAGGGCTCGAGGAAACGTTGCCGCTCGCCCGGCGGGAAGCCCGGGCCGTTGTCGGCGACATCGATCGTGAGCTCGTGGTCGTTACGCCTGACGGCGATGCTTATCACGGGCGACGATGGCCGGCCATCGCCTTCGCGCACCGCCGACCCGCTGGCGTCGCCGCTGGCGTCGTTCGCGGCGCGGCTCTCGACCAGAGCCTGGGCGGCGTTCTGCAGGACATTGTTCAACGTCTGGCTGATCTGCTCGGCATCGCAATCGAGGTAGAGCTCGGGTGCGACGTCGAGGTCGAGGTCGATGCGCAGAGCCGGCCAGGCACTTTCCTGCAACTCGACCGCGTGGTGGAGGAGGTCGGCGAGTGGTTCAGGGCGCATCTTCGCGTCGGGCATCCGGGCGAAAGCCGAGAACTCACGGATCAGCCGACCGATGACATCGACCTGGCGGATTATGGTGTCGATCGAGCGGCTGAACGAGGCGCGGTCGGCTTGCGCGATCTGGCTCGCGAACTTGCGCCCGAGCCGTTCGGCGGAGAGCTGGATCGGGGTCAGCGGGTTCTTGATCTCGTGCGCGATGCGCCTTGCCACCTCCGCCCAGGCGGCCTGGCGCTGAGCACTCAGGAGTTGGGTGATGTCGTCGAAGGTGAGCACGTAGCCGACGATACGCTCGCCGAGGTCGCTCGCCCGGCCCGAAGGGTCCATGTCGACGCGGCCATCGTGCTGGGCGGCGAGACGGACGAGCAGGGTGTATTCGGCACCCCCTCGACGCACTCTGAGCTGGGTCTGCACGGTTTGGCCCTGGGCCAGTTCCGGCAAGTCGAAGAGCCGCTGTGTCTCGGGCAGAACGGTGGCGATATCGGCACCGACGATGGCTTCGGTGACGAAGCTCGGGTCGAGCCCGTCCGCGCTATCGCTGGCCGGGGCACCGCTGCTCGGCGGCTCGAGAAAGCGGCTGGCCGCGCGGTTGGGCAGGATGATCCGCCGCTCGGCATCGAGGCCGATCACCCCGGCGGTGACGCCGGCAAGCACCGCCTCGGTGAAGCGGCGGCGGCCGTCGAGCTGCTGGTTCGCCTCGATCAGCTCGGCCCGCTGGTTCTGCAGCTGGTTCGCCATTCGGTTGAAGGCACGGCTCAACACGGCGATTTCGTCGTCGCTCGGGTCCTCGCGCACGCGAACCAGCAGATCACCGGTGCGAACCCGATCCGCGGCGTCGATCAGCTGGCCGATGGGGGCGATCAGCCGGTCGGCCACGGCCATTCCGGTCCACACCGCGGCGAGGAGCAGCAGCAGGGCGACGAGACCGAACAGCGCCGCCGAGGTGAACTGAATGCGGCCGCGCTCGGTCTGCAGCTCCTGGTACTCCCGCACCACCCGCTGCGTCTCCTGCATGTAGCCCAGCACCTCGGCATCGACGAAGCGGCCGACGAAAAGATAGGCCTCGCCGAAGCCGAACAGCGAGACCAGGGCACGCACCCGATCGTCGGCGGAGGAGGTGACCGTGACGACCTCGCCGGCCTCGACCCGGGCCAGTGTCTCGGGCGGCAGGTAGTCGACCTCGAGGCCGAAGCTGAGGCCGGTCCTGGCGAGCACGTTGTTCAGCCGATCGAACACGATGGCCTCGGTCAGGTTGCGCACCGCCGCCTGCCCCGCCACGAATTGCTGCAGCCGTTCCGGATCGCCGACCAGCGTCGGCCCCTGACGGTTGAGGTCGGCGGCCATGGCCAGCGCATCGGCGCGGATGTTCTCCTTGTGCTCCTCGAGATAGGCCTCGGCGACGTTGAGCGAGTTGTCGAGCGCTGTTCTGATCCGATCGCCGAACCAGGTCTCGAGCCCGGAGCTCAAGAACAAGACGGAGAAGACCGAGACGACGATGGCCGGCAACACGGCGATGACGCCGAACAGCGCCACGAGCCGGCCGTGCAGCTTCGAGCCGGCCAGGCCCTGGCGGCGTTGCAAGAACAGCTTCACCAGGCGCCGCGCGACGATAACGCCAAGCAGCAGCAGCAGGATCATGTCGATGTTGAGGAGCAGGACGACGGTCTGCACGCTCCGCCCGGCAGGCGGTGCCGTCGAGATCATGACATAGGTGGTGAGGCCCGAGATGACGGCGAGGACGGTCAGCGCAAGGGCCAGCTTGCGCTCGAGCTTGAGGCCCTTCAGCCGCGCCAGCAGCCGCGCATCGCCGGGCTGCAGCCGGGCGATGGCGGTGGTCAGGGTCGAGAAGCTGGGCGTGTCCAACGGGCTCCTTCGCACCGCTCCTCTGCCGGTCGAGCCGCACCGGTCAACGGCGAGGTGCGGATCATTTCCGGCTGCCGATCGCCGGCGGTCGCGGCCGCCGCGGATCAGGGACTGCGGACGATGTGAATGTCCAGTTCCCTGATCTTCTTGCGAAGCGTGTTGCGGTTCAAGCCCAGGATGTCGGCGGCCCGCAATTGGTTGCCGCGCGTGGCCTGCAGTGCCCTGGTGATCAGCGGCCGCTCGAACTCCTCGAGCACCCGCCCATAGACACCGGGCGGTGGCAGATCGTCATCGTAGCTCGAGAAATAGCGATCGACATGGCGGGCCACGGCACCGCTCAGGCTCTCGCTCGCCAGGTCGTCGGACCCGCCGCTCACCGGCTTTTGCGTCTCGGCCAACTCGGCCTCGATGACATTCTCGCCGATGACGTCCTCGCTGTAGAGGACCGCGAGGCGACGCACCAGGTTCTCGAGCTCGCGCACGTTGCCCGGCCAATCATGCGCCTTGAGCCGGCGAATGGCGTCCGGATCGAGGGTCTTGAGCGCCAGTCCCTCTTCCGTGGCCTTCTGCAGGAAATGCTGGGCCAGAGCCGGGATGTCGTCGAGCCGCTCGCGCAACGCGGGGAGGCGCAACGGGACCACGTTGAGACGGTAGAACAGATCCTCGCGGAACAGACCCTGGCCGACCATCTGCTGCAGGTTGCGGTGACTGGCGGCAACGATCCGGACATTGGCCTTGATCGGCTGGTTGCCGCCCACCGGGATGAACTCGCCCTGCTGCAGGACGCGGAGCAGCCGCGTTTGCGCCTCCAAAGGCATGTCGCCGATCTCGTCGAGGAAGAGCGTGCCGCCCTCGGCCTGCTCGAAGCGGCCGGCGCGTTTGGCGGATGCCCCGGTGAACGCACCCTTCTCGTGGCCGAAGAGCTCGCTCTCGATCAGCTCCCTCGGGATGGCCGCCATGTTGACCGGGACGAAGGGGCCGTTCTTGCGCTTGCCGAAGTCGTGCAGCGCCTTGGCAACCAGTTCCTTGCCGGTACCGGATTCGCCGGCAATGAGCACGGTGAGATCGGTGCCGGTGAGCCTGGCGATGATCCGGTAGATCTCCTGCATCGCCGGTGCGCGGCCGATGATCGGCAGCTGTTCCTCCGGCAATTGCGGGCTCGTGCCCTTGAGCCGGCGGTGGTTGCGTCGATCGAGCGAGCGCTGGACGGCGGCCAGGAGGTTGGCGATGTCGAAGGGCTTGGGCAGATACTCGAAAGCACCGCGCTCGGTGGCCCGCACCGCGGTCAAGAGCGTGTTCCGGGCACTCATGACGATGATCGGCAGGTCCGGGCGAAGCTGCTTGATGCGCGGCAGGAGGTCGAGGCTGTTCTCGTCGGGCAGACCGACGTCGGTGATGACGACGTCGCCTTCGCCGGCGACGATCCAGCGCCAGAGCGAGCTCGCGATGCTGGTCGCCTGGACATTGTAGCCCTGGCGGGAGAGGGCGCGCGCGACCACCGTGCGAATCGCGGCGTCGTCCTCGGCGATGAGCACGGTCTCGCCGCTCATCGGCGTCTCGTGTCGCACCACATCGGTGAGCCCCCGGCGCAGTGGTTCGGCGCTTGCAGCGTCGGGATCATCATCATCGAGCGGCGGGCAGCCGCACCTTGAAGACAGCGCCCGGTTGGCCGTCGCCATAGGCGACGAGCCCGCCATGCTCGGCGACGATCTTGGCGACGAGCGACAGTCCGAGACCACTGCCCTTGGGCTTGGTCGAGACGAACGGCTGGAACAGGTGATCGACCATGTCGGCCGGCACGCCCGGTCCGTTGTCGCGGATCTCCACCGTGATCGGCAGCTCCAGCCGATCGCCTGCAGCCCCGACGCTCATGCGAAAGCCGTTCTGGAACTTGGTTCGGATGGTAATTTGCCCGGCCTCCTCTGGCGCCGCCTCGGCGGCGTTCTTGACCAGGTTCAAGAACACCTGGATCAGCTGGTCGCGGTCGCACTCGACATCCGGCAAGGACGGATCGTAGTGCTCCACGAGGCGCACATGCCGGGCAAAGCCGTTCTGTGCCAGGCGGCGCACATGCTCGAGAACCTGGTGGATGTTGACGGGCTTGCGTTCGATGCGCCCCGGTGCCGAGAAGGCGTCCATCCGGTCGACCAGCGCGCAGATCCGATCGGTCTCGTCGCAGATCAGTTGGACCAGCGACTTGTCCTCGTCGTTGAGCGCCGGCAGCAGGAGCTGGGCAGCGCCGCGGATCCCGGAAAGCGGGTTTTTCACTTCGTGCGCGAGGGTCTGGGCGAGGCCGGCGATCGACCGGCCGGTATGCTGGTTGGCCGGGCGGCGGTCGAACCGCTCGGCGAGCGAGCAGGGCTGCAGGGTGACGAGGGTCTGCCCCTCGGCTTCCGGCACCGGTGCGATGTGCGCGTCCACGGTGAGCATCATGCCGCGCTTGAGAGCAAGTTCGATGCCATATTCGGAGATCGAGCCGGCGCCGGCCCCGACTTGTGCGACCAGCGCGGCGAGGGTGCTGTGCGGTGCCAGGAGTTCGTCGAGCCGCTTGCCGAGCAGGATCGGCCGGCCGAGCGACAGCAATTGCTCTGCCGCCTGGTTGGCGTAGGCCACCACGCCGTCCTCAAGGAGCAGGATCGGGCTCGCCAGGTTCTCGACGATCACAGCCGGGTCGACGACGCCGCCCGGGATCGTTAAGCGAGCACGAGCACCGTTGGTGAAGGCCGACATGGGCGTTCCAGGTCATGGTTGTTTTTTAGGCAAAGACGTTCTTGTGCCTATCGAGCAGGCAACATCTAAAACGTTGCGTGCGGTGACACAAGCAGTCTGCACGCTGTCGTGGCATTGTGCGGTGCAGCAACGGCGGCATTGAGGTCGAAATGGGACATTGTGTCGCGCTGGTGATGGCTGCCGGGAGCGGTGCGCGGCTCGGCGGCGGGCTGCCGAAGCAGTATCGCACGCTGGCCGGTCGATCGATGCTCGCCCATTCGCTCGGTGCCCTGCGCCGCTGCGCCATGGTCGATGCGGTGCGGGTCGTCATCGGCCCCGGACAGGAACCACTCTACGCCGCGGCCACGGCGGGCCTCGACCTGCCACCGCCGGTGATCGGCGGCGCTACCCGCCAGGCGAGCGTGTGGCGTGGGCTCGAGGCGCTGGCCGCCGACCCGCCGCGGCTCGTCCTGGTGCACGACGCCGCCCGGCCGTTCGCGTCGCCGGCGCTCGTCAGCCGCGTGGTCGAGGCGCTGGCGGCGGCCGAGGCAGTGTTGCCGGTGATCGCGGTGGTCGATACGCTCAAGCGCCTGGACGGGAGCGGTGCCGTGGCCGCCGAGGTGCCGCGCGAGGGACTGGCCAGGGCGCAGACCCCGCAAGGCTTTCGCTTCGCCACGCTGCTCGCCGCCCATCGCCGCCATGCCCTGGTCGTCTGCACCGACGATACCGGTGTGGTGGCGCGCGACGGCGTGGCGGTTGCCACCGTCCGGGGTGAGGAGGAGAACTTCAAGGTGACCACCGAAGAGGATTTGCAACGGGCCGAGGCGCATGTCGCGGGCCGGCCGCGCCGCTGGGTGACCGGCAGCGGCTTCGACGTCCACGCCTTCGCCGCCGGCCGCCGGCTCGTCCTCTGCGGCCTCGAGCTGCCGCACGAGCGCGGCCTCGCCGGTCATTCGGATGCCGACGTGGCGCTTCACGCGGTCACCGACGCGGTCCTCGGGGCCATGGCCGACGGCGACATCGGCAGCCACTTCCCGCCGTCCGATCCGGCATGGCAGGGCGTCTCGAGCGACCGCTTCTTGCGCTACGCCATCGATCGTCTGCTCGCCCGCGGCGGCCGGCTCGAACATGTCGATCTGACGATCATCGGCGAGCGGCCGAAGATCGGCCCGCATCGCGACGCCTTGCGGGAAAGTCTCGCGGCGATCGTCGGCCTGCCGGTCGAGGCGGTGGGCGTCAAGGCGACGACGACCGAACGGCTCGGCTTCTGCGGCCGCGAGGAGGGCCTCGCGGCGCAGGCGGTCATCACCACGAGCCTGCCACAATGAGCGTGTTCTCCGACGATCTGCGCGCCCTGGCGAACGAGGTGCTGGCGCGCTGCCGCGCCGCCGGGCTGACGATCGCCACGGCCGAGAGTTGCACCGGCGGGCTGGTCGCCGCCTGCCTGACCGAGATCGCCGGCTCGTCGGCGGTCGTCGAGCGCGGCTTCGTCACTTACGCCAATGCCGCCAAGATCGAGCTTTTGGGCGTGAAGGAGACCACACTCGAGCGGCACGGGGCGGTTTCCGCCGAGACGGCGACCGAGATGCTGGCGGGTGCGCTCGCCCGCTCGCCTGCCGATCTGGTGGTGGCGATCACCGGGATCGCTGGCCCGGGGGGCGGATCGGCGACCAAACCCGTGGGGCTCGTCTTTCTCGGCATCCAGCGGCGCGGCGCAGAACCGCAGATCGAGCGCCACCTCTTCGCCGGTAATCGGGCGGCGGTTCGCCTCGCCACTCTTAGGCGCGCGCTCGCCCTGCTCGAAGAAATGGCAGGCTGAGCGTCAGCCGGAGGATGCCACCGGCGTGCCCGTGGGCGCCCGCGCGCTCGCCTGCGGCCCGTAGAGCTGCGCCGCCCGGTTTTCGAAGGCGCCGACCATGCGCTGCACGGCCTCGTTGAAGAGCAGGCCGATCAACCGCTGCAGGACCTTCGAGCGGAACTCGAAATCGACGTAGAAGTCGACGATGCAGCCGCCGTCCTCGGCCGGCAGGAAGCGCCAGTGATTGTTGAGGTAGCGGAACGGGCCGTCGATATATTCGACGTCGACCCCCTCCTTGGGGATCAGCGTCACCTTCGAGGTGAAGCGCTCGCGGAACACCTTGAAGGCGATGACGAGGTCGGCCCAGAAGACGTCGCCGTCGCGCCGGGTGATCCGCGATGCCTTGCACCACGGCAGGAATTCGGGATAGCGCTCGACCCGGGAAACCAGGTCGTAGAGCTGCTCGGGCGTGTAGGGGAGGTGGCGCTGTTCGGCGTGTGTCGGCATTGTACGGCAGAGATGGCGAGGAATCAGGCGGCGGCAAGGGCTTGGTTGCGCGCCGCGCGAAGCCGCTCGAAATCCGCCCCGGCGTGATAGGACGACCGCGTCAGCGGTGTGGCGGAGACGAGCAGGAAGCCCTTGGCCCGAGCGGCCCGCTCGATGCCCTTGAATTCCTCGGGATCGACGAAGCGCACGACCTCGTGGTGGCGCGGGGTCGGCTGCAGGTACTGGCCGACGGTGAGAAAGTCGACCTCGGCCGAGCGCATGTCGTCCATGACCTGGAGGATCTCGCGCTTCTCCTCGCCGAGCCCGACCATGATGCCGGATTTGGTGAAGATCGAGGGGTCCAGCTCCTTGACCTGCTGGAGCAGGCGGAGCGAGTGGAAGTAGCGCGCCCCGGGCCGCACGGTGCGGTAGAGGCGCGGCACGGTCTCGAGATTGTGATTGTAGACGTCGGGCCGGGCGGCGACGATTTTCTCCACGCCGCCGGGCTTTCTGAGAAAGTCGGGGGTGAGGATCTCGATGGTCGTCGCGGGCGAGGCCTTGCGGATCGCCTCGATGCAGCGGACGAACTGAAAGGCACCGCCGTCCGGCAGGTCGTCGCGGTCGACCGAGGTGATGACCACATGCCGGAGGCCCATGGCCACCACCACCTCGGCAAGGTTCTCGGGCTCCATCGGGTCGACGGCCTTGGGCAGGCCGGTCTTGACGTTGCAGAAGGCGCAGGCCCGGGTGCAGGTGTCGCCCAGGATCATCACGGTCGCGTGTTTTTGCGTCCAGCACTCGCCGATGTTCGGGCAGGCCGCCTCCTCGCAGACCGTGTGCAGACGCCTGGTGCGCATCAGCTTGCGGGTCTCGTGATAGGTCGCCGAGGTCGGGGCCTTGACCCGGATCCAGGCGGGCTTGCGGGTGATCTTGCGATCGAGGGTGACGGTGGCCATCAGGCTTCCCGAGTGGAGGTTGGCGAAGGCTGGGGTTGGCGTCGGGCGCGCAGGGCGGCGGCTTTGGCGTTGCTGCCACGAAGCGACGCGTTCTCGGCATCGGCGCCGGCAAACCTGGCGTTCGCGAGGTCGACCTGGACGAGTTCGGGCGGTCGGCTGCAGGCGCCGTGCAGGTCGAGCAGGAGGCCTTGCCGCGTCAATCGCTCACCGATTTCCGTCGTCATGGTCGCTCTCCAAGGTGCCCACCCACCAACTCGACCCAGCCACTACGTCGACGATGATCTTGCTGTCGAGCGGCCTCGCCCGTTCGCCAGTAGCGCGTTTCCGTCAGGTTAGATAGCTTGCAGGAAGCTCGAACACATCCCTGGTCAGATCGAGAGAAGCCGCGGCGATCTGGTAAAGGGGGAACACGGTGCCGAGGCGTACGTCCGAGCGTTCGCCGCCGACGACCTCGCCCGAACGCCCAAGCGCGTCGTCGTCGGGGCCGGATGATGGCGGGGCATCAGGCCCGAAACGAGGCTCGAGGCGGCGTCGAGCGTCGGCCGGAGCGTGCGGCAAGGCCCACCCGGGACGCTCGCCGAGCGTTCGACGGGCCACGCCTCCCGTCACCAGCCCATGAACCTCACGCGCCGGCGACACCCGACGCCTCGCCAACGCCTTGTTCAGCAGCTTGCCGACTCGTTGCCTCGATCGCCTTGACCAGCTGCACGATGGTCTCGTTCACCGGGCACGGAATGCCGTGCCGCGCGGCGTAGCCGAGCAGTGCGCCGTTGAGCGCGTCGATCTCGGTCCGCCGGCCCTGCTCGACGTGCTGCAGCATCGAGGGCTTGTTCTGGCGGCCGACGATGTGGGTGAGGATGGTGTGGCGGGTGTCGGGGTCGGGGAGGTCGATGCCCTCGGCCGCGACCACGGCCAGGATCTCGTCGAGAATGCGGTTGACGAGAGCCAGCGCACTCGGGCGTTCGGCGAGGTCGCCCGGGCGGAGCCGGGCGATCGCCGAGACGGGGTTGATCGCGGCGTTCAGGATGAACTTCTGCCAGATGTGGCCATGGACGTTGTCGGTGGTCTCGACCGGCAGCCCGGTTTGGCGCAGGCGGTCGGCGAAGGCGGTCAGTCGGTCGGTGATCCGGCCGTCGAGCTCGCCGATCAGCGTCTTGCCGAGATGGGTGTGGGCGATGCGGCCGGGGCCGGTGCGGGCCGCACTGTTCATCGTCGGTCCCGCCATCACGCGGGCGGCGCCCAGGCCCTCGACCAGCGTCTCGACGTTGCCGATGCCGTTCTGCAGGGTCACGGCCGTGCCATCCGGGCCGAGCAGGCCGGCCGCGGTCTCGGCGGCGGCCCGAGTGGCGTTGCTGTCGACCATGATCAGCGCCAAGTCGACCGGTTCGAGCCCGTCGGCGTCGGTGAAGGCCGGCAGCCGGTGCCAGTGCTGCAGCCCGTTCTCCTCGACCGCGAGGCCGTCCGTGGCGATGGCACGGACATGGTCGGCGTCCCGGTCGACGAGGACGACGTCGGCTCCGGCTTGGGCGAAGCGGGCGCCGAACATGCCGCCCATGGCCCCGGCGCCGATGATGGCGATGCGCAAGACCGTCACTCCAGTTCGACGAAGCGCCCGGCGGCGGCCATGGCCTTGATGTTGTCGGGCACGGTGAGCCCGCCCCGGACCTGGGCGAGCAGCGTCGCCTCGGCCTCCTTGACGGCCTCGAGCTGCGCGATCGTGGCCGGGATCAGCGCCTGCGGGACCACGACCACGCCGTCCTCGTCGCCGACGACGATATCGCCGGGGCCGACCGCGACGCCGGCCAGCACGATGGGCAGGCCGGCCGTGCCGGGGCCGTTCTTGGCCGGCGAGTTGGGGGTGACGGCGGCGGCATAGCAGGGCATGCCGACATCGCGAATGCCGGGCAGGTCGCGGACCGCACCGTCGGTGACGAAGGCCACGACACCCTTGTTCTTGAGCATGCCGAGCAGGAGGTCGCCGGTGACCGCGGTGGCGACGAAGGCATCGGTGGAGCAGATCACGACATCGCCGGGCTCGGCGATCATCAAGGCGCCGAAGACGGCCAGATTGTCGGCCGGACCCGCCGCACACGGCACGGCCACGCCGCAGAACGACCCCGCCCCGGCGATCGGCTTGACGGTCGAGGCGAGCGCACCCCGGCCACCCATGGCATCGACGACGAAGCCGGTCATCACCCCGTCGAAGGCCGCTACCTGCTCGGCCGTCGGCCGCGCGAAGCGGTGCTTGATGGTAAGCAGCGGCGCATCGCCGATCATGGTAGCAAGCCACCCCGTTCAGTCCTGCCGACCCGAGAAGGCGCTACCATGGCCCGGCAGCGGCGGCAAGGACGGGTGCCGCGTGACCCGGCAGCGTGGCCGCGCTCGCCGGCGCGCATGCCCTTGACAGGCCACAGGCGTTGGCGTCGGAAGGGGGCGCCCAGCGGGAGCGCCGCCTGTCCATGGACATCTACCTGCCCATTGCCGAAATGTCGGTGAACGTCTTTCTGCTGCTCGGCCTCGGCGCCCTGTTCGGCTTTCTTTCGGGCGTGTTCGGGGTTGGTGGCGGTTTTTTGATGACGCCGCTCTTGATCTTCATCGGCGTGCCGACGGCGGTTGCCGTGGGCTCGGCTGCAGCCCAGCTGCTGGCATCCTCGACCTCGGGTGCCATCGCCCACACCCGGCGCCGCCGGGTCGATATCCGGATGGGCCTGGTGCTGGTCGCCGGGGGTGCGGTGGGCTCCATGCTCGGCGTCGGGCTCTTCGCCTGGCTCCGGCGGCTGGGCCAGATCGAGCTGGTGATCGGCCTCTGCTACGTCCTGCTGCTCGGCGGGATCGGCGCGCTGATGCTGGTCGAGAGCGTACGAACCCTGTTCCGCGCAACGCGGCCGGGCGCCCACCGCCGCAAGCTGCACCGGCATCTCTGGCTGCACGGCCTGCCGTTCAAGCTGCGCTTCCACCAGTCCAGGCTCTACATCAGCACGCTGATGCCGCTCGCGGTGGGGGCGCTGGTCGGCATGCTGGCCGCGGTGATGGGCGTCGGCGGCGGCTTCATCATGGTGCCGGCGATGATCTACCTGATCGGCATGCCGACCGCCGTCGTCATCGGCACCTCGCTCTTTCAGATCGCCTTCGTCACCGCGATCACCACCTTTCTGCATGCCTTCAGCAACCACACCGTCGACATCGTCCTGGCGCTGCTGCTGACCGTGGGCGGCGTCGTCGGCGCCCAGTTCGGCACCCGTGCCGCGGTCCATCTGCGCGCCGAGCAGCTGCGCATCCTCCTCGCCCTTCTCGTGCTCGCGGTCTGCGGCAAGATGGCGGTCGACCTCGTGCTGCCACCCGCCGACCTCTACTCCATCGCCGGTTGAGCCCGACCGCATCAAGCCGAGCCGGGCGCCCAGTAGTCGACCACCAGCCCTTTGTCGCGATGCCGCGAGACCAGCTCGACGAACCGCTGGTGCGCCGGATGCGGCAGATAGGCGTCGCGGCCCGCGGCATCGGCGAAGGTGACGAGAAAGCAGTGGCTGAAGCCCTGCGCCTTGCCCTCGACGCTAACGTCCCGGCCCCATTCGAAGGCGACGATCTCCGGGATCTGCGCCGGCAATGCGGCAAAGGCGGCCTCCACTGCGGCGACCTCGGCCGGGCTCGTCTCGGGCTTGAAGGCGAGGAGGACGACGTGGCGGAGCACCCGGGCGGCGGCAGCGGGCATGGCGGTCAATCCCTCGACGCGGTCGACGGCTTTAAAGCGTACTCCCGCGCGGCGCCGTTGGCGACCCTCCAGCCGCGGGCGCTCGACGGCGGTTGGCGGATCGCCGCCGGCGACGGCACCGACAGGACCCCGATGCAGGGGATGGTCGACGGCAGCCGCTCGCGGGACCGCTCGCTGGTGCAGCACGAGGCCAACCTCGCCAAGGCCGAGCAGCACCCCGGCCGGCTGCCGGCAATCATCGAGGAGGCACGGGCGCTGCCCGCGCGCCTCGTGCTGACCTGGGGCACCACCGTCACGATGGGGGTCCGCGGCACGAGCGAGGCCGTGGGCGATCCGCGCATTCGCGCCGACGAGCGCGTCGATCTCGGCCGGTCGCGGCAGTTGCATTTGCCGCGACGCGATGCGGCCGGAGTGCCTCGTGGCACCGCCGTCGGCCGTGCTCGATGCTTGGCGACGCCCCGACGTGCCCGGCGGCCAGGTCTTCGCCGCTGGCGGACCGGGGAATCGGCGGTGGTCAGGGCTCGAAAATTGCTCGCTGATCGTCAGCTTGTAGAGGGCGGACGGGTGGCGACGGGGTCGGCCGTCGTCGGCGCCAGCCCTGAACCCGACATCGAGCCTGCTGCCACGGTGGTCGACATGTTGTCTCTTTCCCGTCCGGCATCCTTGCTTATCGAACCGCCAGGCTTTCGTGCAACGATCGACCGTGCCGGCACGAGCGCCTCGTGTCGATGCCGGTGATGGCGGTGTCGCGGCACCTGCCGGAACGCTTCGGCGAATGGTTTCGCGGGCGCGGCTGGCAGGTGCGGACGCATCAGCTCGCCATGCTCGACGCTGCCGCCGCCGGCCTCGATACGCTGCTGATCGCGCCGACCGGCGGCGGCAAGACGCTCGCCGGGTTCCTGCCGAGCCTCGTTGCCCTGGCCGAAGCGCCGCCCGAAGGGCTGCACACCCTTTATGTCTCGCCCTTGAAAGCACTGACCACCGACATCGCGCGCAACCTGGCGACGCCGATCGAGGAAATGGGGCTGCCGGTGCAGTTCGCGGTCAGAACCGGCGATACCCCGGCCAATCGGCGCCGCCGCCAGCGCACCCATCCGCCGCACATCCTGTTGACCACGCCGGAATCGCTGGCGCTCCTGCTGAGCTACGAGGATGCGGCCGGCTACTTCGCCGGGTTGCGCGCCGTCATTCTCGACGAGCTGCACAGCATCGTTGAGAGCAAGCGAGGCGCGCTCCTCGCGCTCGGCATGACGCGGCTGCGCGGCCTCGCCGCCGGTGCGCGCTTCGTGGGCTTGTCGGCAACGGTCGCCGATCCGCCGCATTTGCTGCGCTTCTTGAGCCCGGAGCCCGATCGATCGCGGATCGTGAAGGCCGATCCCGGTGCCGCGCCGCTGATCGAGATCGTGCTGCCGGGCGAGCGCATGCCGTGGGCCGGGCATATCGCACTCTACGCGGCGGATGCGGTCTATGCGCGCATCAAGGCAGTGCGCACCGCCCTCGTCTTCGTCAACACCCGTGCCCAGGCAGAGCTGTTTTTCGCGGCACTTTGGCGGGTCAACGCCGACAATCTGGCGATCGCGTTGCACCATGGCAGCTTGGCCGTCGAGCAACGGCGCAAGGTCGAGGCGGCAATGGCCAAAGGCGCGTTGCGGGCCGTGGTCTGCACCTCGTCGCTGGATCTCGGCATCGATTGGGGCGCCGTGGATCTGGTCGTCCAGGTCGGGGCACCCAAGGGCTCGTCGCGCCTGCTGCAGCGGATCGGCCGGGCCAACCATCGCCTCGACGAGGCGTCCCGGGCGGTGCTGGTGCCGGCCAATCGCTTCGAGGTGCTGGAATGCCGGGCCGCCCTCGATGCGGTCGTGGCCGGGACCCTCGACAGTGCGCCGCCGCTGCTGCCGGCACTCGATGTTCTGGCCCAGCATATCACCGGCGTCGCCTGCAGCGGGCCGTTCGATGCCGACGCCTTGTATGCCGAGGTGCGCCTGGCCCAACCCTATGCCGCACTGTCGCGGGCCGAATTCGACGCGGTGCTCGGCTTCGTGGCGACCGGCGGCTACGCGCTCGGCCAATACGAGCGCTATCGCCGCCTCGCCAGGGGCGAGGACGGGTTGTGGCGGCTGACCGACCGGCGGCTGGTGCGTGGCTACCGGATGAACATCGGCACCATCGTCGAGGCGCCGGTGATGCGGGTCAAGCTCGGTCGTGGCCGGTCCCTGGGCGAGATCGAGGAGTATTTCGTCTCGCTGCTCACCCCGGGCGACACGTTTCTCTTCGCCGGCCGCCTCCTGGCTTTCGAGGGGATCCGCAACAACGAGGTGGTCACCAGCCTGGCGCGGCACGCCACGGAGCCGAAGGTGCCGGCCTATGCGGGCGGCCGACTGCCCCTCTCGACCCATCTCGCCGATCGGGTCCGCGCCATGCTCGACGATCCGGCGTCGTGGGATGGCCTTCCGGGCCCGGTTCGCGAATGGTTCGACATGCAACGACGGCGCTCGCTGCTGCCGGCCCCGGACGAGCTCCTGGTCGAGAGCTTCTGGCGCGCCGGCCGGCACTTCCTCGTCGGCTACCCGTTCGTCGGCCGCAACGCCCACCAGACCCTGGGCATGCTGTTGACCCGCCGGCTCGAGCGGCAGGGGGCGAGGCCGCTGGGCTTCGTCGCAT
Organism: uncultured Geminicoccaceae bacterium; assembly: GCA_964576715.1. Taxonomy (GTDB): domain Bacteria; phylum Pseudomonadota; class Alphaproteobacteria; order Geminicoccales; family Geminicoccaceae; genus SLRI01. Next base: position 19,773 of record CAZNWE010000024.1, read on the forward strand.
CGGACTACTGCATCGCCACCTGGAGCCTCGGCGAATGCCCGGATGTGGCGGCGCTCTTCGACGTCGACATGCTCGGTGACGATCTCGAGGCCTGGATCGCCGAGAGCAGCATGATCAAGCGGATCTTTCGCAATTGCGCGGTCGTCGCCGGGCTGATCGAGCGGCGCCAGCCGGGCCAGGAGAAGACCGGCCGACAGGTCACGTTCAACGCCGATCTCATCTACGATGTATTGCGCAAATACGAGCCCGATCACGTGCTCTTGCGGGCGGCACGCATGGAGGCAGCGGCGGGCCTGACCGACGTCCGCCGGCTCGCCGATTTCCTGACCGGCGTCGCGGGCCGGATTCGTCACCAGCCATTGGCGCGCATCTCACCGTTCGCGGTTTCGATCATCGCCGGCATCGGCCGCGAGTTCGTTTCGGGGGCCGATGGCGACGAGACGCTGGACGAGCTCACGGCGACACTGGTAGCCGAGGCCCTGGGCGACAATCTGGCGGCCTGATGGACACGAGCGATGCTCCGGCCAGCGTGGCGATCAGCCTCCAGCATGGCGGCGAGGCGCTGCTGCTCGATCCCCTCGGTGTGGTCTTCATGCCGGCTTGGGGCATGCTGGTCGTGGCCGACCTCCACCTCGAGAAGGGCAGCGCCTTCGCCCGGCTGGGGGCACTCTTGCCACCCTACGACACCGACCGCACGCTGCGCCGCCTGAGCTGGGCGATCGAGCGCTATCGACCAAAGGTGGTGGTCAGTCTCGGCGATGCGTTTCACGACCGGGCCGGGGCCGCGGCACTCGGCCATGACGCCCGGTGCCAGCTGCAGGCGTTGGCGCTCGGCCGAACCTGGCTCTGGGTCAAGGGCAATCACGACCCCGAAGCACCGGCCGGGCTCGCCGGCGAGAGCGTCGAGGGGCTCGATCTCGGCCGCTTGCGCTTGGTGCATCTGCCGGATGCAGCACCTCGGGATGGGGATGGGGATGGGGATGGGCGGACGCTGATCGCCGGCCATCTGCACCCCAAGGCGCGGCTGGCCCAGGGGGCACGGAAGGTCGCGCGGCCCTGCTTTGCCGGCGATGCCCGGCTGCTGCTGCTGCCTGCCTTCGGCGCCTACACCGGCGGTCTCAATGTCCTGGACCCGGCGATCCGCGGCCTGTTCGCGGCCGGCTTCGCGGCGTTCATGCTGGGCGATGCGAAGGTCTTCCCGGTGGCGCATCGGCATCTGCGCGCCGATCCGCCGGACTGGCGCCGGCATCGGCTGGCAGAGCCATGAGCCGGCCGGCGATCGTCTGGTTCCGCGACGACCTCAGGCTCGCCGACAACCCGGCGCTCGCCGCCGCGGTCGAGCGCGGCGGGCCGGTGGTGAGCCTCTTCGTTCACGACGACGCGGCGGCCGGCGACTGGCCGGCCGGGGCTGCCGCGCGCTGGTGGCTGGGGTCGAGCCTTGAGGTGCTGGCGACCACGCTCGAGACGCGCGGCGGGCGGCTGACCCGGCGCCACGGTGACAGCCTCGCCATCCTGAAGGCGGTCGCGGCCGAGACCGGGGCCGACGCGGTGTTCTGGAACCGGCGCTACACGCCGGCCGGCGTCGTTCTCGACACCCGGATCAAGGCCGAGCTGAGGGCTGCCGGCATCCTGGCCAGGAGCTTCCAGGCGGCGGTCGTCGTCGAGCCGATGGCGGTGGCTGGCCCGGTTGGCTCCTTCTCGGCATTCTTCGAGCGGTGGCAGGCCTTGGCCCGGCCGCTCGCGGCACTACCCCCACCTGAGCGAATCGCCGGGGTCGATCTGCCGTCCGCGTCGCTGCCACTCGCCGCACCGGACGCGGCGATCTGGACCGGCAAGCTCGCTGCGGCCTGGACGGTGGGCGAGGCAGCCGCACGGGCCAAGCTCGAGCGCTTCGTCGAGCGTGGCGTCGGCGGCTACGCCAAGGAACGGCACCAGCTCGCCGCCGACCGTGTCTCCGGCCTCTCGCCCCATCTGCACGCCGGCGAGATCGGCCCGGCCGCGATTCTTCGGACGGTGGCGCGCCGCCCCGGCTTCGCCTTCATCCGTCAGCTCGCCTGGCGCGAGTACGCGGCCCTTCTCCTGTTCAGGCAGCCGCGCCTGCCCGACCTCGAGCTCTCGGCCGAGCGACGGGCGATCCCCTGGCGGCGCGACCCGGCCGGCATGCGCGCCTGGCAGCGGGGCGAGACGGGCTATGACCTGGTCGATGCCGGCATGCGCCAACTCTGGGCCACCGGCTGGATGCACAACCGGGCACGGATGGTCGTGGCCTCGTTTCTCGCCAAGCATCTGCTGATCGACTGGCGCGAGGGCCAGCGCTGGTTCTGGGCGACCCTGGTCGATGCCGACCTCGCCAACAACGCCATGGGCTGGCAGTGGTCGGCAAGCGTCGGCGCCGATGCGCGCGGCTTGGTGCGCGTTTTCGATCCCGTGGCGCAGGCCGAGAAGTTCGACCCCGACGGTCGCTATCGGCAACGCTGGCTCGGCGCCGGCCCGCGGCCGGCACCGATCGTCGCGCACCAGGCGGGCCGGCGGCGGGCACTCGCGGCGTTCGGCCAGGATGCTCAAGCAGACGGCAGCGTGACGACGAAGACGCTGCCGCCAGCCGGGCCAGCCTCGACCTCGAGCGTGGCCCCGTGATGCTCGGCGATGCGGCGGGCGATGGTCAGCCCCATGCCGCATCCCGAAATGGCGTCGCGGGCGTGCAGGCGCTGAAAGGGCTCGAAGATGCGCGCGAAAAAGCGCGGCTCGATGCCGATACCGTTGTCGGCGATCGTGATCCGGCCGCCCGCAGCAGCGATGCGGATCACTGGCGGCGTCGCACTTCGATAGCGGATCGCGTTGTCGATCAGGATGGTGAACAGCCGCCGCCAGAGCTTCGCACTGCCGCTGACGGTCGGCAGGTCGCCGACCTCGACCTGCCCGCCGAGCTCGGTCAGTTGCGGCAGCAGGGCGCGCGTCGCCGCGTCGACCACGGGGCCGAGCTCGATGGCAGCGGCGGGGCAAGGTTCCGCAGCGATGCGGCCGAACTCGAGGACAGCCGCGAGCATCGCCTCCAGGCGCCGCGCGGCGTCGGCGGCAAATCCGACATATTCGCGGGCGTCGTCCGCCAGCGTGTCGCCGTGCCGCCGCTCGAGCAGATCGAGGAAACTGCGCACGGTGCGGGCCGGTTCCGCCAGGTCATGCCCCGCGGCATATAGCCACCGGTCGAGCTCGGCCCGCCCGGGATCTGGTCCACCTCTACCATGCATTGTGTCTGTCTAGCGGAAAATCGCGCGAAACGCTAGGCGGATCGGCCGGACGATCACGGCTCCAACTCGGTATCCCAGTAGAGATAGTCGCGCCAGCTCTCGTGCAGGTAGTTGGGCGGGAACGAGCGCCCATTGCGCTGCAACTGGTGCGGCGAGGGGATCTGCGGCTTTTGCATCGGGTGCATCTTGCATTCGGTGGGCAAGCGGCTGCCCTTGCGCAGATTGCATCGATTGCAGGCGGTCACGATGTTGTGCCACGATGTCACGCCGCCGCGCGACCGAGGAACCACGTGATCGAACGTGAGTTCCGGCGCCGGCAACCCGGTTTGACAGTATTGGCAGGTAAAGCGATCGCGCAAGAACACGTTGAACCGGGTGAACGGCGGCCGGCGCGTCTGCGGGATGTACTCCTTCAGCGCAACGACGCTCGGCAATTGCAGCTCGCGGCCGGGCGAACGAACGAAGCGATCGTAATGCTGGACCACAGCGACACGGTCGAGAAAGATCGCCTTGATCGTTTCCTGCCAATGCCAGAGCGAGAGCGGAAAATAGCTGAGTGGCTGGTAGTCGGCGTTCAGCACCAGGGCCGGGAAAGCGGACAGCGACATGGTCGATGTGCCCGGCTGGCCCATTAGCTCCGCCTACTCTTGAAGTGGAGGCGTTCATCGAGGCGAAGGTGACGCGGATACGAAGCCATCGTTCCCAAATCCCGAATACGCCGCGAAACTAGCCCAGGCCCGTGATGCTTTCAAGACAGGCGCGCCGCCGGTTGCCCGTGGCACTGCCGCCTTGCCGCTGCTCTCGATCCCGATAGATCATGTACCGAATGGTGCGCCGTTGCGCGATCCCGCTGGAGAGCCCATGTCCCTCGTTCTCGACGATTCCGCCATCACCGCCTCGCGCCCACGACCACCGAAACCCGGCCCGGCGCGTGTCGCCCTGCCGGCACCGCTGGCGATACTGGCGTTGCGGCGCAACTCGCTCGCGACCTGGGGCGACCTCGCCTACGAACTGCCGATGATCAGCCGGCCCTTCCTCGGCCGGCAAAGTGTGCTGGTGAACGATCCGGCGCCGATCCGCCACGTCCTGGTCGACAACCACGAAGCCTACGGCCGGGCACCGGCAACGGTGCGCATCCTCGAGCCGATCACCGGCAAGGGGCTGTTCCTGGCCGAAGGCGAGGCCTGGAAGCGGCAACGGCGGCTGATGGCGCCGGCTTTCGCGCCGCGCAATCTGGGCTTCGTCGCCGAGCAGTCGCTGGCCGAGACCGAGCGCTGGCTCGAAGGCCTGCCGGTCAATCGTCGCGGTGCCGTCGATCTGCTCCGGGCCTTCCAGGGTGTCTCGCTGGAGATCGCCTGCCGGGTGCTGTTGAGCCAGTCGATGGACAGCCACGGGGCCTCGCTCAGGCGCCTCATCACCCGCTACGGGATGCGCCACGCCCGCCCGACGGCGCTCGATCTGCTCCTCGCCGACGACTGGCGCTCACCGGCCGATCTCGGTCGCCAGCGATTCGCCAAGGAGTGGCGAACGCTGGTCGACGGGATCATCGCCGAACGGGCGGCGCGGCCGGCGGCCGAGCAGCCGGCCGATCTCTTCGATGCGATGCGCGCCGCCAGCGCCGACGGCGACGGGTTCGGCGCCGAGGAGCTGCGCGATCAGATCGGCACACTGATCGTGGCCGGGCACGAGACGACGGCCCTGGCGCTGTTCTGGTCGAGCTATCTTCTGGCGACCCACCAGGAGGTCCAGGAAGAGGTCGCGGCCGAGGCGGCCGCGGCCGATCTGTCGCCCGCCGGTGTGGCCAAGGCCGCCAACGCGCTGCCGATGGCGCGCGCAGTGGTCTCCGAGGCGCTCCGGCTCTACCCGCCGGCCTTCACCCTGGTCCGCCAGGCGAAGGCGCCGGATCGCCTCGGCGACCTCGAGATCGGCAAGGGCGCCTTCGTGGTCATCGCCCCTTGGGTGCTGCACCGTCACCGCAGCCATTGGGCCGATCCGGACGGCTTTCGACCGGAGCGCTTCCTGCCGGGGGCAAAGCCGCCCGAGCGCTTCACCTATCTGCCGTTCGGCGCCGGCCCCCGGGTCTGCATCGGCGCCCAGTTCGCGCTCACCGAGGCGGCGGTGGTGCTCGCCCGGCTGGTGCGCGACCAGCGGATCGAGCTCGTCGGCCGGCGGCCGATCGTGCCGGTGGGGGTGATCACCATCTACCCGGACAAGCCGCCGCCGTTCCGACTGCGATCCCGCTAGGCCCGATGTTTGTCATGGGGCGGCTGACGCCCAGGCGGCGTCGGGTGGCACCCGGTCGAACCAGGGGTGCGCCCGCTCGAGCTGGCCGGCCAGCTCGAGCAGCAGGTCTTCGCGGCCGAGCGGGGCGCCCAGCATCACGCCGATCGGCATGCCGTCGGGGCCATGCTCGAGGGGCAGGCTGATCGCCGGGCAACCGGTGATGTTGTAGAGCGGCGTGAACGGGATGAGGGCGGCGTTCAGCGCCAGGAAGCGGTCGAGATCGGCCATGTTCTGGTCGAGCCGACCGAGCGGTGGTGCTGTGCTCGCGAGGGTCGGCGTGAGCAGCAGATCAGCCGTGTGGAACAGCCGGGCGACGCGCCGTGCCGTCTGGTGCAGGCCGGCGACCGCACGGGCGTAATCGGTGGCGGGGATGGCCCGGCCGCGTTCGGCCAGGAGCCTGGTGCAGGTCTCGACCGTCGTCTCGTCGGCGCGCCGGCCGAGCGCCTGCTCCCAGGCGGCGAGGTCGGTCGCCAGGTTGACCGCGACGACGGTTGCCATCAGCTCGCCGACGGCTGAACCGTCGAGATCGAACGCCGCCGGGATCACCCGGTGCCCGAGCGCTTCGAGCTTCGCGGCCGCGGCTTCGGCGGCGGCGACGCAGACCGGGTCGACCGCCATGCCGCCCGGCGCCCGGGTTACCAGGGCGACCCGCAACGCCGCCGGATCGCGCCCCGCCGCCGCCAGGAATGAGCCCTCGATCGCCGGGCAGGCATAAGGGTCGCCGGGCTCGGGCCCGGCCGTCGCGTCGAGGAAGGCTGCGGTGTCGCGCACCGTGCGGCAGATGACATGGCCGGTGGCGAGGCCGTTCCAGGCCTCGCCAACCAGCGGTCCGACCGGATTGCGCGCCCGGCTCGGCTTGAGGCCGACCAGACCGCAGGCCGCGGCCGGGATGCGGATCGACCCGCCACCGTCCGACGCGTGCGCTACCGGCACGATGCCGGTGGCGACTGCGACCGCCGCACCGCCCGAGCTGCCGCCGGCACTCCGGGTCGGATCCCAGGGGTTGCGGACGGGCCCGTGACGGACCGATTCGGTGGTGACGTTGATGCCGAACTCGGGGCTCGCGGTCTTGCCGAATACGACGAGGCCGGCGCTGCGAAAGCGGCTGACGAGCGTCGTCTCGAAGCGGCAGTCGAGCGTACCGAACAGCCGGCTGCCATTGGTGAGCCGGGTGCCGGGCAGGCTCGAGAAAAGGTCCTTCAAGAGAAACGGCAGGCCGGTGAAGGGGCCGTCCGGCAGTCCCGCGTGCAGGCTTGCCTCGGCGAAGTCGGTCTCCTCGAGGCTCACAGGTGCGAGCCGCGGCTGCACCTCGGCGAGGCGGCGAAGCGCGGTCTCGAGCAGCTCCCGCGGGGTCACCGCACCCTGCCGCAGCAACCCCGCGAGCGCGATGGCGTCGTGCTGCCGGTAGTCGTCGAAGTGCATGGCGATCGTCGCTTCCGTCGCGTCGTTAAGCGGGCCTTAACCGTGCCGCGGCTAGGGTGCGGGTCAGGCGATGCCCGCCCGGCGCTCCACGACAGCCGCATGGCCGGCCGGGGCATCCACCGCAACCGATGCAGAGGGTAGCCGATTCATGGCCCATTTCACGACGATCAAGGCGCGCGGTGTCGGTCTTGTCGAGATCTTTCGTAACCCGGCGGCGCGCGAATGGCACGAGCTCATGCGCTTCGCCGACCCGGTGGACGGCCTGCGTGGCTATCTGATCGACGGTGCCGTCTATGTCTGGGGCTCGCTGCCGTTGCATCGCGATCTCAGGCCCTGGCTCGCGGCCGAGATCGGCACCTCGACCGGCAGTTGGGTTGGCCTGCAGCTAGCGCCGCTGCTGAACGCGGTCACCGTGACCGAGATGACGACGCCCGAAGGCGAGCCCCTGGCGATCGCTGGTGTGCGTGGGACCGTGCAACGCGCCATGCCGCTGGTTCGCCTGCTCGGCCGCGATTTCTCCATCCGGCGGATCGACCGCACCCCGGTGCCGGTCGAGGCGTAGGGGCGATCGGCGAGCGCCGGGCGCCTGCCGGGATCGTCGCAGGCCCGACGCTGGACGTGGCGACGCCGCGGCCGTTCGGGCAGTGGCGACAGGTTCTGGCGATCGCGGACACGGACCATCGCAGCGTGCGGCAGATGCGTGCGACACACGAACGCGCCTGGCAAGCGTGCCTCGACGATCAGGATCAGCGGGTCGGGCATCAGGGCAGTTCAGCGCGAGCGGTGCTGCAAGCCTGCCGCTTGTTGAGAACAGCATCGGGTGCAGCCACCAAGGTTGCCGGCGTCGCGATTACGGCTCCGCTCTCACCGCCAAGCCGAGGCGCGGCGAGCCTGTGGCGACGCGGGCGTCGCCATGCTGCTCGACGGCGGATTGCATTGCTGCTGCTCACCATGCGGGGGACTGGCTCACTAGGCTCTGCACTCAATTAACCGATTGAATACGATGGATTATCGTGATTCAATGGTTTTGAATCATCAAGAACATGCCCCAACTTTTCTGGCTGAGCGACGAGGCCTGGTCAATCGTCGAGCCACTGCTGCCCAACAACCAGCCGGGCGCCCGCCGCGTCGACGACCGCCGGGTGATCAGCGGTATTCTGCATGTCTTGCGGACCGGCTGCCCGTGGCGGAGCTGCCCCGCCGAATACGGCCCATCGACCACCGTGTACAACCGCTTCAATCGCCTCCGCGGCCTGCTGGCCGCGTTCCCTTCGGGAATCGGATGATTGGCCTCCTGGCCAATCATGGTCCCGGCGTGGTGTCTGGCAGGAGATTTACGAAGCACTCGCCGCCGAGGCGCGGATCGGTGGCACCGTTGCGATCGACAGCACCTACGTGAAGACCCATCGCTCGGCTCGCCCTTCGCGGCCTGGTGGCCGCGCCCCTTCCAGGGATCGGATCAATGGCCTCCTGGCCATTGATGGCGCGAAAAAAAAGAGGCGAAAGATCAGGCGATTGGCATATCCCGCGGCGGCCGGAGCACGAAGATCCACGTCGCCGTGAACGTCGTCGGCCGGCCGATCGGGCTGCTGCTGGGCCCCGGCCAGCAGGCCGACATCCGTGCGGCCGACGACCTCGTGGCGAAGATCGGACCGTTCGACCGCCTGATCGCCGACCGTGCCTACGATGCCGACGCCTTCCGCCAGAAGTTGGGTGAGGCCGGCGTCCGGCCAATCATCCCCGGCCGAAGCAATAGGAAGAAGGCGATCCGCCACGATCGCCGACACTACAAGCAACGCCGGCGGGTCGAGGCGACCATCGGCCGCCTCAAGGACTTTCGCCGTGTTGCCACCCGCTACGACAAGCTGGACCGAATATTCCTCGATACTGTCGCACTTGCGGCAACCTACATGTTCTGGCTGTGATTCAGTCCAGACCCTAACTGCCGCCCATTTTCTGTCCCGGTCGAGACGCCCGCTGCAGCCGAGCGGTCAGTTCCGGGCATCGCTCGAGGAACTGCGGGCGGTGCACGTTTCGCCGTTTCGTTCACGAAGAATTAACGCTGGTGAACTAGGCTGCGGGTCGACGCCAAAGGCCTTCGAAGACTGGAGAAGCCGATGAATGTGGTTGTTCCGCCGTACGACCGCTCAATCACCGCTCTCGGACCATCGGCCGTGCTGGCTCACGGGCCTGAGCATGCCACATGTGACGCGTTGTCGACGCGGTTCGGGCCCGTGCGGCTGGATCCCGAGCGGCAACTTCGCTTTCGCGGTGGGCTGCCCGGATTCCCCAGTATCGAGGTGTTTCAACTGGCGCCGCTTCCCGGCGTTGCCGGCGATCTGCAGTTACTGCAAGCGGTTGATGCCCAGACTGTTGGCTTCATAACATTGCGAATTCCAACCGACAACTCGATAATAAGCAAAAGCGACACGTCCAGTGTGGCGCAAATGCTCGAAATAGATGATCAAGAACTCGTTATTCTTGCACTGGTCACTCTGTCACCGAGTGAGTTTGGGGTCGAGGCATTTCTCAATCTCCGCGCGCCGCTGTTCATCGATGCGCGACGCAAGCTGGGCGCGCAGGTGGTGCTCGGCAGCGCGACCTACCCGTTGCGACTGCCCCTCCGCAACGCCCAGGCAACCACGCCGGGCACCATGCCGCGATAGGGGGGCATGCGGGTCGCTCAAGACGTGCTTAATCGGCTCGGTGCGACAATGGCTGATCGGCTTGCCCCGCCGCCGGCTGGAGCGGTAGATGGCCTGATCCAGGCAGGCTTGCAGGCGCCTCGGCGGCACCGTGTCGTGGTGAGTGCCCGCTAGCGGCAGATTGGCGGGGTCGGCGACGAGACGGCTTGCCGGCGACCGCGAGCTGGTGTCGCCCGGTCGATCGCCGGGGCGCTATCGGTTCGTGCTGCAAGGCCGACGCGATCACCCGGTCGTGCAGGCGGGCGGCACAAGGTTGATCGCGGCGCGCCCACCGCCCTTGATCGCGCGACGGCGATAGCCGGCCCCCTCCCGGCCGTGATGGTCAGCGGCTTTGCGGGACCCGCAGTGATGCGCTGGTGCCGGTTCGTCGGACGGCGCGGCGGCCTCGCCGGCAACGACGCCCAGCTGCGGTTCTTCGCCTCGACCAAGACCTGAAGACCGCCACGGCGCTGGTGAGCAGAGCTGTGCCCGGGAGCGCCTGGCGCCCAAGTCGCGAGAGAACAAACGACGAAGCATGGCGCAGACGCTGGTGTCCCCTCGCACCTGGAGAACAGTCGGCGGCGGGCACGCCGCTCGGTACCTGGACGTCACGCGAAGCACTGCAAGGGGCTGCTGGCGATGTCGCCGGATGGGACGGGGCGATGGCGGCGCCGGCGTTTTCAGAAGCTCCTCGGCTTGGCCACGGGCAGCGGCGGCGGACCGAGGGGGCCGATGTCGCGAGCGACGTTCACCGGCTGGACCGCGGCAGTGGCGAGCAGCTCCCGGTAGACATTGCGGCCTTCGATCACCCGCTGCACGTAGTTGCGTGTCTCGCGGAAGGGGATGAGTTCGATCCAATCGATCAGCCCGTGCCGATCGAGGGTGCGCGGATCGCCGTGCCGCTCGACCCAAGCGGACACCCGGGGTGGCCCGGCATTGTAGGCGGCCGCCATCATCGCCAGCTCGCCGTCGTAGCGCTCGGCCAGCATGCCGAGATAACGGATGCCGATCTGCGCGTTGTACTCGGGGTCGCGGTGCAGCAGTCGCTCGGACCAATGGATCCCGAAGCGCTCGGCGATTGCCCTGCCGGTGGCCGGCATGACCTGCATCAGGCCCAGAGCACCAGCGGAGCTTTGCGCCCCGGTCGCGAAATGGCTTTCCTGGCGCGCGATGGCGAGGCCAAGTGCCGGCTCGATGGCCTGGCCGATCGGCTGCAAGAGGCCGCGATGTGCCGGGACCGGATACGAGATCAACGGATCGACCACGCCGGCCGAAACACCGTGCTTGCCGAGTTCGACCACGAGATCCGGGCGCCCGCAGTCGTGGGCGAGGGCCACGACCCGACGCTTGTCGGGCACGTCGAGCAACAGCCGCTCGAGAAACGGCAGCGCGCGATCGGCCATGTCGAGCGCACAGAACAACCGGACCAGCCTCACCTGGTCCTTGCTGTCGAACGCCGGGTCGGCGCCGTGGATGCCGTTCAAGCGACTGGCGAGATCGGCGAGGCGCAGCGGCGCACCCATCTCCTCGAGGGCGAGTTGCCCGTAATAGGTGGTCGGATGTTCGGCAGCGAGGCCGAACCACCGAGCGGTTGCCCGCGGATCGCCCATGGCGTCGGCAGCACGGCCACTCCAGTAGGCGGCCCGCGCCCGGCTGATCGGCGTCGACACGGCATCGTACATCTGCGCGAAATGGCCGAGTGCTGTGCGCGGCTCATCGGCATGGCGCAGCGCCAGCCAGCCGACCAGCCACGTCGCCTCGGCGAAGGTCGCTCCTTCACGTTGGCCGTGCTCTTTGGCGAGCGCATAGGCGGCAGGGAAGTCCCGGTCGCTGAGTGCCGAACGAATCTGGTAGGCTCGCTCGTTCCACCAGAGTGCCGGCCGCCCGAGCACCGCAGGCGGCTCGAGGAGGATTTCGCGCACGCCGTCGTCGCGACCGCGCATCCGCCGCCAGCGCATCCGGTCGTAGAGCAGTCCCGGGTCGTTCTGGTAGGCCGGTGGCACACGACGGATCAGGCCGTCGACGCCAGGGGCCATGGCCTGCAAGCCGAGGCGCGCCTCGGCGAGGGCAGCGTGGCCGCCATCGACCCGGCGCAGCATCCGCCGCGCCTCACTCTCGCGCCGATCCCAGAGCAGCCGGTCGAGCCGTGCGGCGTGCTCGGCCGGCCCGAGAAGATGGCCGAACTGCTGCAGAAAATACCGTTCCTCGCTCTGCCCGAAATTATCGGCAACCCAGCTTTGCCGGACCAAGGCTCGACCCTGCTCGGCATCGCCCATGGCGAGCGCCGCCTCGGCGAGGCGGATCCGCCCTTGCCGTGTTGCCGGACGGCGATCGGCGAAGAAGCCTAGTCGCTCGGCATAGCTCACGGTCTCGTCGATCCGCAGCTCGGCATTGGCGCGCACCGCGCCGAGCCGCGGCCAATCCGGGTAGCGTCGCAAAAACGCCGCGTGGCCCTGGAAGTCAATTGCGCCCGAGCCGGCGACGAGCTCGCGCCACATGATGTAGCGGCGCAACAGCGGCGCGCCCAGGGTCTCGATGTGCCGGCGTGCTACCGGCCACTGGCCGCTGTCGGCTGCGGCCAGCCCCCGCTCGAGAGCATCGCGGGCGGCCCTGTCCAGCGGGTCTGCGACTGCGACGGGCGCCGGGCCAACGACGCACCAGACGGTCAACAGCAGGAATGCCGCGCCGCGCATGCGCGAAGGCCAGCGGCGGCACCCCTGAAGGAGCTCGGCCGCCGCTTGCCGGGACAGCACTGTGGGCTTATGATTCTTGGTCACGGTGTTGTTCGCAAGCTGCCGTCTCCGGTATGGCCACCGGGCGGTCGGTGACGATATGCCCGAGCGTGTGCCCGCATCGCCGATTGCCGATAGCGCCGCCAGCTGCGTCGCCCGGTCATCATCGCCAGAACATCTGCACCAGCCAAGCCATCGCCACCAGGATGAGCCCGCATGTTTCGTGGATCGATCGTCGCCATCGTAACACCCTTTCGTGATGGGCGGGTGGACGAAAAGGCGTTCGCCGAGTTGCTCGAGTGGCACATCGCATCCGGGACACACGGCTTCGTGCCGGTGGGTACCACGGGTGAGAGCCCGACCCTCGACCACGCCGAGCACACGCGGGTCATCGAGCTCTGCATCGAGGTGGTGGCCGGCCGCCGCCCGGTGATCGCCGGAACCGGCTCCAACGCGACGGCCGAGGCGGTGAGCCTCACGGCCCACGCCAAGGCTGCCCGCGCCGACGCCGCGCTGATCGTGACGCCCTATTACAACAAGCCCACCCAGGCCGGGTTGTTCGCGCACTACAAAGCCGTCCACGATGCGGTCGATATCCCGATCATCATCTACAACATCCCTGGTCGCAGCGTCGTCGACATGGCGCCGGAGACGATGGCGCGGCTCGCCGCCCTGCCTAACATCGTGGGGGTTAAGGATGCGTCAAACGACATCACGCGACCGCTGGTGACGCGCCACCGCTGCGGTGCCGATTTCTGTCAGCTGTCGGGCGAAGACGGCAATGCGCTCGCCTTTCTGGCGCATGGCGGGCACGGCTGCATCTCGGTGACCGCGAACGTCGCACCCGCCCTGTGTGCCGCCATGCAGAATGCCTGGGCCGCCGGCCGGAGTGCGGAGGCGCTGGCCATCCAGGATCGGCTGCTGCCGTTGCACACGGCACTCTTTCGCGAAACCAGCCCGGCCCCGGCGAAATACGCGCTGGCCCGGCTCGGCCGCTGCCACGCGGATGTTCGATTGCCGCTGGTCGAAGTCGGCGAGGCGACAGCGCGCGCCGTCGATGCCGCCCTCGCTCATGCCGGTCTCACCGCGAGTAGTTGAGCGAACGGCGGCGAGCGGAAGCGGCAGCGATGAACGAGCGATTGAAGGCGCGGCGCAGTATTGCGCAGAACCGCCGGGCGTTTCACGACTACGCCATCGAGGAAAGGCTCGAGGCAGGGCTGATCCTCACGGGCACCGAGGTCAAGTCGCTGCGCGAGGGTCGGGCGACCATCAACGAGGCGCATGCCGGCGAGATGCAGGGCGAGCTCTGGCTCTTCAATGCGAACATACCCGAGTATCGAGGCGGCAATCGTTTCAACCACGAACCGAAGCGGCCACGCAAGCTCCTGCTGCGGCGCCGGGAGATCGGTCGGCTGCTCGGTGCGGTCAAGCGCAAGGGCATGACGCTCGTACCGCTGTCGCTCTATTTCTCGCCGCGCGGCTTCGCCAAGGTCGAGATCGGCCTGGCGCGCGGCAAGAAGGATTACGACAAGCGGCAAACGCTCAAGGAGCGCGACTGGTCGCGCGAAAAGCAGCGGCTGCTGCGGCATGGCGGCCGCGACGACTGAGCCGCGCTCGGCTTGGCGAAAGCGACCGCGCGGTTACGGAATCTTAACCCCGCCGCGTCTAGAACCATGGCGATGGCCGGTGCTCGACGGCCGCGTCCGGGATAGGCAATGCTTTCGATCATCGGCATTCTCATGGTCATCGGCCTCGTCTTCGGCGGCTATACGCTCGCCGGCGGCAAGTTCGGGATCATCGTCAAGGCCCTGCCGTTCGAGCTGATGATGATCGGCGGCGCGGCTGCCGGCACCTTCCTGATCGCCAATGGCGGCCCGGTCGTCAAAGGCGCACTCGGTGATCTCAAGCGCGTGTTCAAGGGCCCGCACTGGACCCGCGACGACTATCGCGATCTCCTCTCGCTCATGTACGTCATCGTCAAGCTGCTGAAGACCCGGGGTGTCCTTGCGCTCGAGCCGCATGTCGACGATCCGGCGGAAAGCAGCCTGTTCGCCAAGTACCCGAAAATCCAGCACGATCATTTCGCCCTCGACTTCATCACCGACACGCTGCGGATGATGACGATGAGCATGGACGACCCCTATCAGGTCGAGGACTGCATGCAGCGGCAGCTGAAGAAGCATCATGCCGAGTTGCACGGCCGCGCCAGCGCCTTGCAGAACGTGGCGGACGCGCTGCCGGCAATCGGCATCGTGGCTGCCGTCCTCGGCATCATCAAGACCATGGCCTCGATCGACCAGCCGGTCGACGTGCTCGGCGGGATGATCGGTGGCGCCCTGGTCGGCACGTTTCTCGGCGTCTACCTCGCCTACGGCTTCGTCGGGCCGATGACCGCCAAGCTCAACCAGACCTACGAGCAGGATGGCCAGTTCTACGCCATCATCCGCGACTGTCTGGTGGCCTATCTGCAGGGCCACTCGGCACCCATCGCGGTCGAGCTTGCCCGCGGCAACGTGCCGACCGAGCTGCAGCCGAGCTTCCAGGAGATCGACGAGGTGCTGCAGGCGCTGCCGTCCGATCCGCTGGCCAGCTGAGCGCCGGCGCCGCGCCGAACTGGGCTGCGACAGGCATGGCGGACAACAACCCGATCGTCATCCGCAAGGTCATCGAGGCAGGTGGCCATGGCCATCACGGCGGTGCCTGGAAGGTCGCCTATGCCGATTTCGTGACCGCGATGATGGCCTTCTTCCTGATGCTCTGGCTGCTCGCGACGGCCGACCAGCAGCAGCTCAAGGGACTGGCCGAGTATTTCAGCGAGGCGAAAGCCCAGCAAGGGACGCCGGGCGGTGCAGGCGGGCTGCTCGACGGCATCACGATGACCACCGACGAGCTGTCGGTGCAGATGCCGGTTTCGCCGTTCGCAGCCGCCGTGCCACCACTGACGCAAAGCCCGCGCGAGCTGGACCCCGAGGCATTCAGTCTTGATCTCGCTGCCGAGGCCAGCCGATCGGACGCGCCGAGCCAGCGGCCAGAGCTTGTCGACGAGGCGTTCGAGAAGGAGCGCCAGCGGCGCGAGCAGGCGGCATTCGACGAGGCCAAGACCGCCATCTTGAACGCGCTCAGCGAGGCGCCGGAGCTGTCGGCGTTTGCCGACAACCTGCTGATCGACGACACCCCCGAGGGCTTGCGCATCCAGATCATCGATCGCGAGCAGACCGCGATGTTCCCCACCGCCTCCGCCGAACTCTACCCATCGGCCCGCCAGCTGCTCCGGCTGGTGGCCCAGTCGATCGCCAACTTGCCCAACCAGCTGTCGATCCGCGGCCATACCGATTCCCAGCGGTTCGCGCCAGGCGCCCGCTACGACAACTGGCGGCTGTCGTCGGATCGGGCCAATGCCACCCGCGAAGCGCTGGTCGCCGCCGGCGTGGCAGCAGAGCGGGTCGCGAATGTCATCGGCAAGGCCGACGCCGAGCCGTTGATCGAAACCGACCCTGCCGACGCGCGCAACCGTCGGATCTCGCTCGTGGTGCTGCGCGAGCCCGGCCACACCGCACTGGCGACCGCCTCGACAACCCCGCCCTGACCGTTGGCGCGGCGCCCACCGGACCGCCGCCCGCACGACGCACCACCGCACGGCACGCGCCGCCCGCATCTTGACGGACCGCCGCAAGGTTGCGGCCCGCATGGTAATCGACCGCGCTGGTCGAGGTTTGCCAAGCTCTGCAGATTGGGCTGAGGCAGTGTCCCCGGTGGTGGTGGCGGTCGAGGCCGCGCGCGGCGCCTTTGCCGTGGTGCGGCGCACGGTCGTGGGTGACCCTGGCGGTCAGCGTCGCGGTTCGGCGGCGGTTCGGGTTGCGACACCTGGCACCGGCGATGACGATGACGATGACCGACAACGGGGTGGCGCTGCTCGAGCTGGTCGAGAGGCAGGCCGATGCCGACCGCGTGCGCGAGCTACTGGCCGTCGCGGCCGAGCGGGTCACGGCGGCCGAGACGAAGCTCGGACGGGCGCGGCCGAGGGTGCATGGAACACCGCCGTCCAAGGCGCCTGGTTGCGCGGCCGGGCCCCAGATCGGCCCCGAGATATGTTATCCGAGGGGTGTGCCGGGCGACGCCTTGACGGTCTTGCCGCAGCGTTCGCAGCCATGGCGCCTGAGCCCGTTCACGCGTCACCAATCCCCGTGCACGCGTCACCAATCCCCGTGCACGCGTCACCAATCCCCGTGCACGCGTCACCAATCGAAGAGATGGGGCGCACCGCCCCCGTCGGTCCGGCAATGCGGGCAGCGCCGGGTCCCCTCGGTGCGACCCTCGAGCAGGGCCGGCACCGCCGCCAAGGACGCCGGCTCGGCCCGCATGGGCACCGCCGCGTCAACCTGCCGCGCCGACCACCCGCCCGCCCCGGCGAGCCGAGCCCGAAATGCCTCGCGCGCCGTCACCGTCTCCCGCAACTGCTTGACGAGGCTCGGCAGCAGCAATCAGCCATAACTCATGCGGATCGAGCGAAAACAAGAACCGCCTGGCACAGCAGGACCAAGCTCAGGATCATCCTCGGGCCGCCGCCTCACACCAGCATGCCGATGGTTGCGCCACCCTCACCCGGATCGGCGCGCCGGACGCGACTTGCGGTCGACGGCCTTGCCACGCGGGGTTCGGCCGACGCCGAGCGGTCCTTGGCACTCAGCGGAGATAGTCGGCCAGTGACAGGCTGTTCAGCCGGCTGATCGTGATGTACGCGGCCTCGATCGCGGTTTGGTCCTTGGCCATGCGGGCGATCGCACTCGGCAGGTCGGTATCCTCGATCCGGCTCGCCGTCTCGGCGAAATAGGCGGCATTGGCACGGTGCGTCTCGGTGATCGCCTCGACCCGGGCGGTCCGCGCACCGAGCTCGCCACGCAGGTCCGCGAGGGCCGAGAAGCTGTCGCTCAAGGCATCCATGGCCGCCTTGAGGCCATCCGTGTCGTCGGCGACGTGGGCCTCCTTGGCCGCGGCAAGCACGTTCATGACGCTGAACACGTCGGTCGCCAGAATGCCATAGACCACTTCGACGTCCTCCGCGGCCCGTACCGAAAGCCGTACCGTGTCACCCTTGTAGATGGTCGCAGGGTCGAGATCAGCCGGGCCATCGACGCTCGCCGGCAGCTCGACCGGCGGCGTGTCGGTGCGGCTTCCGGCGAAAAGATAGCGATCGCCGAGCTTACTGTTCAACTGAGACGCGATCTGCTCGAGCATGGTGTCGATCTCGGTACCGAGCGGCAGGCTCGAGCCGATCGACGGGTCCAGGCGTTGCACGAGGAGCGTGCGCATCCGCTCGGCGATGTCGACGACATTGCCGACGGCCCCATCCATGGTCTGCAACTGCTCGGTGGTGCCGGTGTTGCTGAAGACGAACGCGTCGGCGCGTCGCTGTCCTTCGCGGGCCTGCAGCAGGATGCCGGTTTCGCTGCCGATCTCCGAATAGACCTGGGCACGCTTGCCGGTGGCGATTTCGACCTGCGCCTCGCGCATCCGGTTCTGCGTGCCCTGGATGAAGGCGTTCAGCCGATTGTTGTGAGCGACGTCGCCGGTACGTCCGAGCATAGCTGCTTTCCTCCGCTCAGCGGATGATGTTGACCAATTCGCCAAACAGGTCGTTGGTGATCGAGATCAGCCTGGCCGAGACGCTGTAGGCTTGTTGGTAGAGCACCAGCTTGGCGAGTTCCTCGTCGAGATTGACACCCGAGACCGCACCCCGGCGAAACTCGAGATCCTCGACCAGGGCGCGACTCGACGCCTCGCGATTCTGAGCCTGGCTGGATTGGGCCGCGACCAGCCCGGTGACGTCGCTGACATAGCGGCTGACGGTGGTCGAGGATGCGGGCAGCCCACCACGCGCGGCCGTGCCGACCTCGGCGTCGAGCGCACTGGCGAGGCGTTGCAGGCCGCGCTTGTCGCCGACGCCGCCGACCCGCGGCCCGGCCGCATCACGATCGAGCACGACATTGGCCAACAAGCGGCTGTCGGCGGCGATATCGCTGCGCACGCCATAGTCGCCGGGCGCCGAGCCATTGGCGACCACGAGGTCGTTGAGCCCGAAGTAATGGGCGAAACCATAGGCCCATTCGTGCCCGGTATCGTCCTGGACGGTCAATCGGCTGTCGCCCTCGTCCCAGGCCATGCGGTAGGGCTCACCACCCGGGTCGTTGCCCAGGCTGATCACGAGGCCGCCACCGACCGGGTCGATTTGCGCCGTGCCGGTGCCGGCGAGCTGCGCATCGATCTGCGCCGCGATCGCGGCCGCACTGCCGGCTGCCGCAACGTCGACGGTGATGTCGGCGGCGACGCTGCCGTCGCCCGCGAACACGACCAGCGAGGCCGTACCGGCGCGATCCGCAGGAAACGCCGTGAAGTCGTTGCGGCTGCCGCTGACCACGCTGGGCAAGGGATGCGGCATGGCGCTGTTGTGCGCGCGATTGAGATTGAAGGCGAGAATGTCACCGACCTCGACGAGCTGGTCGGCCAGCTCGGGCAGCACCCGGTCGCGCACCTCGATCAGCCCCTGCAAGCTGCCGCTGGTCAGCGGCGAGCTGACCGCCTCGGTGTAGCCGGCGGCGAGCAGCTCCGGCGTGACCGATGCACGATAGCCGGCGGTCACCAACGTCGTGCCGACGGCCGCAGGCGACGGCGCGCCGGTCGCCGGGTCGATATCGCTGGCCATGAAGATGCGAATGGGCTCGAAGCCGGTCACCGCATTCAGGCTCGATGCCGGCGTGTAGGTCAGGACCCGGGGCGTCTGCTCGAGCAGCGAGTGGCCGCCGCTGGTGTAGACGCTGATGCGACCATCGTCGTTGCGAAAGGTCGAGATGTCGATCTTCTGGGCCAGCTGCTGGAGCACGAGGTCGCGCCGGTCCTCGAGGTCGGCGGTGCCGCCGGTCCGCCCGATCTCCTGGTTGAGGGCATGCAGTTCCTGGATGTCGAGATTGATCGCCTGGACGGTCTGGGCGATGCGCTGGTCGGCATCGCCGCGCAGCGCCTGAACGGTGCCGACATCGCTCTGCACTTGCTGGAGCATGTCCTCGATGGTGCCGAGCACGGCGGTGCGCAGCGGTCGCGACTCCGGCTCGTTGGCGAGCTGCTCGAGTGCGGCGACAAGCTTGCCGAGCTGCGCCGAAAGCCCGCGATCCTGCTCGCCGGGGGCGCCCAGAACACCGCGCTCGATCCGCGCGAAGGCCTCGGCCAGGACCTCGTTCCGGCCGAGCGTGCTCGCCTGTCGGCGCAGCTCGGTCGTCAGGAACTGGTCGACGACGCGCGTCGGCTCGAGCGAGCGGACGCCGAGCGACTGGCCGTCGACGATCCGGGTAGCCTGATTGATCTGCTTGCGCGAATAGCCCTCGGTGTTGGCATTGGCGACGTTGTTGGCGGTCACCGACAGCGCCCGCTGCGCCGCGCCGAGCCCCGAGAGCGCATTGGAGAGCGTCGCCGACAAGCTCATGCCCGGCTCCATTGCTGCTGGCGGGCGTGCCGCATGGCCTAGATCTCGCGATTGATGGCGACCGGCACCACCGCTGCCGTCTCGCCGACCTGGCCCGCCGGCGCGTAGCCGCGCCGGCCGCGCACGCTCTCGAGGCTCTGCCCCAGGGTGCGTACCACCCCGTCGACCACCTGCCGCGCCGCGGCGAGGGCTCGAACGTTGGCGGCGATGGTCGCCTGCAACTCCCGGCTCGCCAGGGCAAAGCTCTCGCGCACCGGCGGCTCGAGGGCGGCGAAGATCTCCGGCGCGGCCCGAAGCTCGCGCACCAGGCGCTCGTAGCTGTCGGCCAAGGCCGCCTTCTCCGCCTGCAGGTCGGCCAGCGGCGCGAGCTTCATCTGCCGCAAGGCCTCGGTCTCGCGCACCACGACGTGCTGCAATTGGCGCATGACGGTGAGCGCCAGGCTCACCCGATCGAAAGGCGTCATCCCGCCATCTCCTGCATCTTGAGCATCTCGCGCAACAGCGAATCGGCGACGCCGATGCCGCCGCTCTTGCTGATCAACCGGGCATATTCCTCCTGCAGCATGTCCGACCATGCCGCGTCGCCGCCGTCGCCGAACGGGCCAGGGCCGCCGATACCCGCCTGCATGGTCTGCAGCACTTGCGCCAAGAAGACGGCCTCGAACTCTTCGGCGGTCGCGCGCAGGCGGCGGTCGCGCGCCTCATGGCCGGTTGCCACCGCGCCACGGACCGGGCCGTCGACCGCCGACGGCAGCAGATCGTTCGCGAGCATCTTCAGCGCACCTCGATCTCGGCCTGCAAGGCACCGGCGGCCTTGATCGCCTGGATGATGCTGATCATGTCGCGCGGGCCGACACCGAGCGCGTTGAGCCCGGTCACCAGATCGTCGAGGGTGACGCCGGTATCGAGCACCGCGAGCTTCTGGTCGCTGCCGTCGTCGATCTCGACCTGGGTGCGCGGCACCTCGGCGGTCTGCCCCGGACTGAACGGCTCGGGCTGCACCACTTCCGGGGTCTCGGTGACCCTGACGGTAAGGTTCCCCTGGGCCACAGCGACCCGGTCGATGCGCACGTTCTCGCCGATCACGATGATCCCGGCACTCTCGTCGATGACGATCCTTGCCGGGTTGTCCGGCCGCACCCGGAGTTGCTCGATTTCGGTCAACAGCGCGGCTAGCCGCCCGTCATAGGTGGGGGGGACAGGCAAGACCACCGTCGCCGGATCGAGTGCCTGGGCGACACCGCCGCGCAGGTAGCCGTTGATGGCCGCAGCGATCCGATCGGCCGTGGTGAAATCCGGGTTGCGCAGCGACAGGTGAACTTCGCGCAGATCGTCGAGGGCGAAGTCGACCTCACGCTCGACGATGGCGCCGTTGGGGATGCGCGCCGTCGTCGGCACCCCCCGGGTCACCCGCTCGGCGGCACCCTCGGCCTCAAAGCCGCTGGCCGCCAGGGCCCCCTGCGCCACCGCATAGACCTCGCCGTCGGCACCGAGCAGCGGGGTCACCAGCAGGGTGCCGCCGGCCAGCGACTTGGCATCGCCCAGGGCACTGGCCGCGATGTCGATCCGCGCCCCCGGCCGGGCGAAGGGCGGCAGGGTGGCGGTGACCATGACGGCGGCCACGTTGCGGGTGTTGAGGTTGATGCCGCGGGTGCTCACCCCCAGACGCTCGAGCATGGCAACGAGGCTTTCCTGGGTGAAATTGGCGTTGCGCAGGGAGTCGCCGGTGCCATTGAGACCGACAACCAGGCCGTAGCCGACCAGCATATTGTCCCGCACGCCTTCGAAGCTGGCGATGTCCTTGATCCGGACATTGCCGCTCGCCTGGCCGGGGCCGAACGCCGGGCCGAGAGCCAGAAGGGCGACGAGAACCACTCGGCAAAGCTTGGCAAGAGAGGTGGGCATCGTGCTCCAGGTCGGCGGTTGGACAACGGGTCGACCAGCGGTGAGCAAGGAGCTTGCCAACGCCGCAAACAGAGCATTTCCAAGCCTCGAGCTGGCGATCGGCCGGCACAACCCGGCAAGAACGACCGGGCCACACGGCAAATTCTGCCGGGTCGGCGGCAACGCGAAAGCGTTTACTGCGCGTTAACCGGCACCTGCGACAATGGCCGCGAGCAAGGAGAGTTTGGCGATGCGGATCGGGCAGAGTTTCGCACCCGCCGGGGTGAGCGTGCGGCGTGGTGTCGTCGGTCGGGACGGCAACGCCGGTTTCGCCGAGCGGATCGGTGGGCGTGGCGGCGGCGGGATCGCGGCGGCTGGCCTGGCACCCTTGACCTCGCTCGGCGCCATTCTCGCCGTTCAGGAGATCGATGACCCGCTCGACGCCCGGCGCCGGGCGCGCGACCGTGGCGAGCAGCTGCTCGATACCCTCGACGAGCTGCGTCTCGCCCTGCTCGATGGACGGTTGCCGGCGGCCAAGCTGCAGGCACTGCGCCAACTCGCCACGGCCCAGCGCGGCCGCGTCGACGATCCGGCGCTCGATGCAGTACTCGACGAGATCGAGCTGCGGACCGCGGTCGAACTGGCCAAGCTGGAACGCCTGGGCGAGGCGGGCTGAGCGGGGCTCAGGTGCCGGGTGGTGCTGTCTGGAGCACGCGCAGCGCAGCACAGGCAGCACCATAGCCGTTGTCGATATTGACGACGACGATGCCGGGCGAGCAGCTCGCCAGGGCGGCCTGCAGCGCCGCATGGCCGAATTTGGCGACGCCGTAGCCCACCGAGGTCGGCACCGCGATCAACAGGCCGCCGTAGAGCCCGCCGAGCACGCTGAACAAGGCGCCTTCCATGCCGGCGACGGCGATCACCACGGGATGCCGGGCGATCGCGTCCCGCTGCTCCAGCAAGCGCCAGAGCCCGGCCACGCCGCAGTCGAGAAAGCGTGCCGCGGCATGGCCGT
Source organism: uncultured Geminicoccaceae bacterium (assembly GCA_964576715.1). Lineage (GTDB taxonomy): Bacteria > Pseudomonadota > Alphaproteobacteria > Geminicoccales > Geminicoccaceae > SLRI01. The sequence continues at coordinate 42,515 of CAZNWE010000024.1, forward strand.
GAAAGGCGAGAGTGCGTTCGATCTCGGCCACCACCGGCAGGTCGGACGTGCCGGCCGCGACAATGGCGATCCGCGCCGGCGTCGAGGGTGGCCCGATCGTTCCCCTGACCGCGGTGCGCGACAGCGGGTCGTAGTCGAGCTGGCCGCGCGCATCCCCCGGCAACGCCGCATGCTGATCCGCCGCGAGCCGGGTGAAGAGGCGCCGCGGCGCGGTGTCCCGGGCGATGATGCGGGCGATCTGGTCGACCGATTTGCCGGCACAAAGCACCGCCTCGGCGATGCCGATCCGCCGCTCGCGATCGAGATCGAGGCGGAAGTCGCCACCCTCGGTGCGGCTCATGTCTCGGTCGGGCGGCGAAATGCACTGCCGCGCCGGTAGGCGGCGAAGCGGATCTCGCCCGCGAGCCCGCTCGCGCGCATCACTCGCGCCGCCAGCCCGGCGAGGCGCGGTCGATCCGCCCGCTTTAGCGCCGCCGCATCGAGTTCGATTTCGATCCCGAAGGGCCGGAGCCGACAGCGCAGGGTCCTCGGCCGCAGCGCCGCGCCAACGGCCCGTTCGAGCCGGTCGATCGCGGCGAGCGCCCCGACCGTGACCGGGATCCCGGTCTCGATCCGGCTCGCAAGGCAGGGCGAGGCCGGCAGCTCGGCCAGGTCCATGAGCCCATGCGCGGCGGCGATCCGACGGATCGAGCACTTGTCGATGCCGGCCTCGATCCAGGGATGGCGCACATCGTGCCGGGCGGCAGCCGCAAGTCCCGGCCGATAGTCGCCGAGATCGTCGAGATTGGCGCCAGACGCGATCGGCTGGTCGGTCAATCGCCGGATCGTCGTGTAAAGATTGGCCTTGCACCAGTAGCAGCGGTCATGCGGGTTGGCGACATAGCGCGGGTCGCGGGTCTCGCCGGCATCGACGACCAGCAGCCGCCAGCCCTCGGTCTCGGCATAGCGGCGGATGCGCGCCGTCGCCGCGGCCGGCACGGCGGGCGAGGCGGCGTGGATCATGGTGGTGGCGAGCGGCCGCCGACGATGCGCCAGATAGGCCAAGGTCATGCTGTCGACCCCGCCACTGACCGCGATGGCGGCACTGGCCATCTGGTCGAGGACGGCGGCCAGAGCGGCTTCGCTCATCAGGGCTCAGGCCGCTCGAGCCGGCGGCGCAGGGCGGCGCGTCCAGCCGCATCAGCGGCCCGGGCCGCAACGGCGTCAGCCTCGACCTTGCGGGTCACGCGACCATGCGGGCGGCGCACTTCCTTGACCGGCACGCTGTCGACCTCGGTCATCCGGCGGTGCAGCACGGCACGTGCCACCCGCTCGTGCCGCAAGCCGATCGTCGTCGTCTGGCTGAAACAGGTCTCGATCGCGGCCATGAGCGCCGCTGGCCGCGCCAGCACCTGAACCGCCGTGGCGATCCGTCCCTTCTTGCCGAACACCGGCCAGGCGACGACGTCGAGCACCCCGTCCGCGGCACGGATGGCGTCGAGGCCAGCCGCCAGATCCTCGCCGCTCTGATCGTCGAGCTCGAAGCGGATGCGAACGACCTCGTCGGTGTCGGCCGCCGGCAAAGCGGCAGTGAACAACAGCGCGCGCAGCTGGTTGGCGCGGTCGGGCAGCTGCCGCGTGCCGAAGCCCGCCCCACTGGCGACCAGGGTCGGAGTGCCGGCGAGCGTCGGCGACGGGGCAAGGTGTGCCAGCACCGCCGCTCCGGTCGGCGTCACCCGCTCGCCGCCAATGCCGTCGTCGACAAAGCGGAACCCTTCGAGCAGGCGCGCCGTTGCGGGGGCCGGGATCGGCAGGACGCCATGGGCACCAGCGACAGTGCCGGTGCCCAGCGGCAGGGGCCCGATCGATGCCGTTTGGATGTCGAGCAGCTCGAGCAGCGCTGCGGTGAGCGTCAGGTCGATCAGCGTGTCCCACGAGGCGAGCTCGTGAAAATGGACCTCAGCCAGGCCGACCCCGTGCACCGCGGCCTCCGCGGCGGCCAGCCGCTCGAGCATGTCGAGCACCCGACCGCGAAGCCGTCCTGCCAGCGGCGCCTCGGCGACCAAGGCAAGCAGAGCCTCGGCACTGCGCGGCGGTGGCGGTGCCCGGCCCCGAATGACCAGGCGTGAGCCGGCAAACCCGGAATCGCGCGCCGCCGTGCGGGCAACTTCCAGGCATGGCGGCGCGCCGAGGGCGGCGAGGCATGGCGCCGGATCGAAGGCCGGTGCGAGCTCCCAGAGCGCCGCCACCAGCATGTCCCCCGCGACCCCGCCCAGGGGGTCGAGGTGGAGGTGGTGCGGCCCCTCAGGCAGCATGGCGATGGGCGGCATGGCGCGGCACGACGTAGGGTCCCTCCGGCACGAACGCCACGGCCGGATCGCCGTGCCGGGCGATGCTCGCGGCAATGGCAGCGCGCAAATCCGTCACCCGATCCACACCGGTGAGCGCGAAGGCCGCCTCGTCCAGACCATCGGTGTACAGGGCAACCCGGCCGACCCGCATCGGCTTGAGCTGCATCTGCGTCTGCCACTCGTCGATCGCGGCATGGGGCTTGCCTTGAATACTGGCCCAGAAGCCGTCCATCCCGAGTTCGACCAGCCGCCGCTGCGCGTCGACGAAATGGCGCGAGCCCATGCCCTCCGAGCAGGCCGACGCGATGATCAGGTCACCGCCGGGGGCCAGGATGTCGAGCGGCCCGACCATGCCCTTCACCGTCTGGTAGTAGGTCTTGTCCAAGGGATAGCCGGCAGAGCTGGTCACCACGGTCTGGAACGTGCGGTCGAGTTCGACCTCGGCATAGCGGCGGATGAAGGCCACGGCTGCGAGATGGCTCGCCACGATCTCGCCGAAGGTGACGAAGGCGAGCCGGCGCTGGTCGTCGATCACCGTGTTCAAGGCGAGGGCACCACCCAGCAGACCGACGATCTCGAGTTGCTCCTCGTGTAGCGGATTGCCGTCGAGGACGCAGTTCGCGGCCCGGGGATGCGCCATGAAAGCGGCATTGTGGAAGGTGGTGATGGTCTCGGCATGCGCCACGCCCGGGGCGATCACCTTGCGGCCCCCACTATAGCCCGCCATGAAGTGCGGCTCGACCAGGCCGGTGGCGATCTTGAGCTCGGCCTCGACCAGCCGGCGGTCGAGCCGAACCACCGTGCCGCGGCCCTTGGTGCGGCCGAGATGAACGTGATCCTCGTCGCGCGTGGCGAAGTGGTTGGCGACCCTGACGGTCTCCAGCACCCAGGGATCGCCGACCAGTTCGGCCAGCTCCTCGCCCTCGTTCGGCCGATGCAGGCCGGTCGCGACCAGCACGTCGATGCGTTCCCTGGGCACGCCCGCCTCGAGCAATGTCTCGATCAGTGGTCGCAAGAACAGATGGTTCGGCACTGGCCGGGTGATGTCGCAGATCAGGATACAGGCCGATCCCCTGCCCCTGGCATGGTCACGCAGCGGCGGCATGCCAATCGGCTCGGCGAGGCTGCCGCGGATCGCGGCCGCAGGGTCCGGCAGCACCGGCATCCGTCGCTTTTCCACGACATGCGGCACACAGCCTGCTGGCGGCTCGATCGCGAGCGAGCCCTTGCCGAAGAGCAGATGGATGGTCATGGAGCTACCTCCCGCCTGGACCGTTCCTTCTTAACCGGTGCGGGCTGCCTCGCCTAGCGGCCTCGCCGACCCCTTGGCGCCGACCGCTCAGGGATGCGGCGTCGTTGACCCGGAGCCGACCTGCGCTAGCTCACTTGGAATATGCGGCGCAGTTTTAGGGAGAGGGAATGGCGCGACCGCTAGCGGGTCTCCTCGCCGCCGCCTCGGTCATGTCGGCTAGCTGGGCGCTTGGCTATACCCCGCCGCAGCCGGGACTACCCGATGCCGGTGCTCGCCAGATGACCCAGGCCCCGCTGCCGGTCGACGTCGCCTTGGTCATTGTGGTCGATATCTCCCTTTCCATGGATCCCGGCGAGCAGGCGCTGCAGCGCGACGGCTATGTCGAGGCGTTTCGTCATCCCGACCTGCTCACGACGATCGAGAACGGTCAGTTCCAGCGGATCGCGGTCGCATACGTCGAATGGGGCTCATCCAGCGATCAATCGCTGGTGCTCCCCTGGACCGTGGTCGAGGACCAGCGTTCCGCAGAATCGGTGGCGAGCCAGCTCGAGACGATCCCGGTCCAGCGCTCGCGTTCGACCTCGATCTCGAGTGCCATCGATTTCGCCAGGCAGCTGTTCGAGGTGACGGAAGTGGAAGCGGTTCGCCACGTCATCGATGTCTCGGGCGACGGGCCCAACAATGACGGCCGGCCGGTGGTCGACGCGCGGACCGATGCGCTCGAAGCCGGGATCACCATCAACGGCCTGCCGGTGATGCTCCGCCCGATGGGTTTCAGCCCCTGGTCGATCCCCGAACTCGACCTCTACTACGGCGACTGCGTCATCGGCGGCCCGGGCGCCTTCATTCTGCCGGTCAAGGACCCCGCCGACTTCAAGGCGGCGATCCGCCAAAAGCTCCTGCTCGAGATCGCCGCGCGGCCAGCCGAGATCCTGCCCGCCGCCTTCACCCCGGCGCAGTCGACGCCCGGCACCACCGACTGCCTGATCGGCGAGCGGCTGCGCCGGCAGATGTGGCAGGACTGAGCCAGAGCGAGAGGTGCAAGCCGGCGCCGATTGCGCTATCCCGGCGCGGTGCCCGCTTGGCGGAACAGGTAGACGCAAGGGACTTAAAATCCCTGACCTTCGGGTGTGCCGGTTCGAGTCCGGCAGCGGGCACCAGGGTTTGCCGACACCGTTGACGTTCGGTGCTCGCAACCAGCACGATGCCGCGTTGAGGTTTAAGGTGACGGTCAAGTCGTCGATCTCGCGCACCGCCGAGCAGCACGACCTCGCCCGGCCGCTCGTCGCGAGCGGGCTCGCGGTCTTCTTCGGTGGCCAGGACGACGCCCGCCAGACGCTGCTGCGTCTTCTCGCGCGCCCAATGGACGGCGCTCGAGGAGCTCCCGGGTCACGCGGCGGCTAGCGCGGCGGGGTCAGGTTCGGCAGGGCGCGGGCTTCGGCGAGGTCGAGGCGGACCATTCGCGCGCCCATGAGATAGTGAAAGCCGAGGCGGCGGCGCTGGCTCACATGGCTCGCGGGCAAGGGGGCGACGCGATGCCCGCCACCGCCGAGCAGCGGGGTCAGCGAGGCGACGTCCGTGGCACTCTCGATCTCCACCCGGACGAGATCGAGCGGCTCGCCGTTCCGCTCGCTCTTGAAGGGCACAGCAGCGAGACGGAGGAAGCTCACCGGGTCCGGGGCCCGCGCGAAGCCTTCGACGAAGGCGGCCTCGACCAGATCGAGGTCGGGCTCGTGGTCGTGGTCCGCCGGGTGATCGTGGCCGTGCGGCAGATGCGGGGTCTGCCACTGCACTGGCTGCCGCGAGTTGTGCCCGGCCCCGGCGGTGTCGTGGTCGTCGTGCATCTCAATAGGCGACCGGCTGGTCGATGATGCCCTTGTGGCTGCCGAGCTTGCCGTTGGCGACCAGGGCACCCAGGACCTCGACGACCACCCGCGTGCCGAAAAGGGCGGTGATGTCCGCGGTGTCGTAGGGCGGGCTGACCTCCACGACCTCGAGCCCGCAAATGCCTTCCTTGGCGACGAGACCCAGAAGCTTCAGGGCTTCCCGCGGCAGAAACCCGCCGGGCTCGGGCCAGCCGGTGCCGGGGACGAACCCGCAATCGACGCTGTCGATGTCGAACGAGACGTAGACCGCATCGACGCCGTCCCAGGCGAGCTCGAGCGCGATCTCGGCGGTCTTTTCCACACCGAGCTTCTCCATGTCGTCGATCGTGAGAATGTTGGTCTGCCGCTTGCGTGCCTCCTTCACCCCTGGCCGCGGCACCTGCCAACCGCCGATTCCGACCTGGACCAGGTTCTTGGCCGGCACGTTGGGCAGTTCGGTTGCCCAGTACCAGGGTGTGGTGTGCATTCGCTCGTCGAGATCCTTCTCCTGACAGTCGATATGCCGGTCGAAATGGATGATGCCGATCTTCTTCGAGGTGCATTGGGCGATGCCGCGCACACACGGAAAGCCGATGGAGTGGTCGCCGCCGAGCAAGAGCGGCAGCGCTCCGGAAGACGCCACATGCGCCACCCCGCGGGTGATCTGGTCGAAGCTCTTTTCCAGGTTCGCCGGGATGGTGAAGACGTCGCCGGCATCACAGAGGGTCATCTGCTCGCGGAGATCGACACCGAGCTCGTAATTGTAGGGGTTGTAGAGGGCGGAGATCCGCCGGATGCCTTGCGGCCCGAAGCGCGTGCCGGGGCGGTAGGTGGTGCCACCGTCGAAGGGAATGCCGACCACGGCCGCGTCATACTTGCCGACGTCGCGGATATTCTCGACATAAGGTGCCTTGAGGAAGGTGTTGATGCCGGCGAAATGCGGCAGCTCGCCTCGGGCGAAGGTCGGGATCGAGCGGTCCTCCAGGCATTCGGCCCCGGCGAGGCCCATCTCGAGAGCCCACTTCACCTCCTTGGCCCAGCCCTTGCCGGAAAGCTTGCCCTCGGCCTCCGCCGCCCGCCAGCCCTGGCTGTTGAGCTTTTCATAGGACGGATGGTGATGGCGGCGACTGCCCGGCAATACGGGTGGCGCGATACGCGTCGTGACCATGGCGCTTCAGCCTTCCCTCTGATTGTAGCCCGGCAGATCGTAGGTGATCCGCGCCCCATACGCATCCGGTGCATGCGGGTCGCGGCGCACTTTGTCGAAGGTGAGGACACGGGTGCCGAGCTTGAAGGCTTCGGAGATGTCGTGGGTCACCATGAAGACGGTCATCCCGCGCTCGCGCCAGAGCCGGGTGACCAGGCCGTGCATATCCAGGCGAATGCCGGGATCGAGCGCCCCGAACGGCTCGTCGAGCAGCAGTATCCTGGGCTCGAGCACGAGAGCCTGGGCGATCGCGAGGCGCTGCTGCATGCCGCCCGAAAGCGAACTCGGCAGCGCCTCCGCCACGCCGTCGAGCCCCACTGCCGCGAGCATCGCCACCGCCGTGTCCCGCGCGTGGCGCCGCTTCCGGCCGAACAGCCGCCCGGCCCAGGGGGCGGCCTGGAATTCCAGGCCGAGCAGCACGTTGTCGAGGCAGGTCAGATGCGGGAACACCGAATAACGCTGAAAGACGATGCCGCGATCGGGGCCGGGCTCGGCCGGCAAGGGTTGGCCGTCGACCGTGATCTTGCCCTTCACCGGCCGTTCTGCTCCCAGCAACAGCCGGAGAAACGTGCTCTTGCCGCAGCCCGAAGACCCGACCAGCGTGACGAACGAGCCGGCCGTCACCTCGAGGCTGATGTTCTCCAGGACCGAGCTGCCGTCATAGCCCATCCAGAGATGCTCGACCGCAACCGCACTCATGCCTGCTCCGACCAGGCAAAGAGCCGCCGGTTCAACCGGCCGAGCAGCCAGTCCATGGTGAAGGCCAAAAACGTGATCCAGGCGACGTAGGGCAGGATCACGTCCATCGCGAGAAAGCGGCG
>CAZNWE010000025.1:0-13161 GCA_964576715.1 uncultured Geminicoccaceae bacterium
CAGGACCGGCGGCAGGCACGGAGGCTAGTGGATCGTCTATGGCACTCGCTCCCCTCGGCCGATCGGCGCGCGCCGACCGGCCGAGCGGTTGGTCATGGGAAGAAATGCGGGGAGGATGATCCTCCCCGCCCCCACCGTTACTTCGGGTTGGTACGAAATCGGCGAGGGCGGCGTGGTTAACGGGGGTTAAGGGTACCGGGTACGCTTAACGGCACAACGAAGACTTCTCAAACAGGCTCTTAGACCCTAGCCGCGATTCGCCATCAGGCCAACCAGCCGCGAGGCCCCGCGCCGGGTTGGTCGCTGCAAATTTCCGGGCTTGACCTGGAGTGTGCTCCAGCACCTAGGCTCGATGGCGTGTGGACGAAAGGTAGGCAATGAAGATCGGTCAATTGGCCCGGCGTTCGGGGCTCTCGGTGGACACGATCCGGTATTACGAGCGGATCGGCTTGATGCCGAGAGCCGTTCGCGACCGGTCGAACCAGCGTGCGTACGACGAGCGGGCGCTGGTCTGGATCGCGTTCGTGGCGCGGCTGAAGACGACCGGCATGCCGATCCGCGAGATGCAGCGCTACGCAGCGCTGCGCGCCGCCGGAGCCGGGACGGTTGCGGAGCGGCGCGAGCTGCTGGTGCGGCATCGCGAAATGGTGCAGCGGCGGCTGACCGAGCTTCAGGACTGCCTCCACGTCCTCGACGACAAGATCGCCGGCTACGGCGATGCCGCAATGGGAATGACGGATGACGATGAGGGATAACGTGGTGACGAAGAACGAGCGGCTGGCGCGCGGCGAGCGGCGGCTAGCGGAGATCGACGGTGAGGCGGGCGAGCGGGTGGTGGCAGCCCTCGCCGACATCGCCCCCGATTTCGCCCGCTACCTGATCGAGTTCCCGTTCGGCGACATCTATTGTCGCCCGGCGCTCGACCTGAAGAGCCGGGAGATTGCGACCATCGCAGCGCTCACCGCCATGGGCACGGCCGGGCCGCAACTGAAGGTGCATATCGAGGCGGGGCTCAATGTCGGACTGACGGAGGAAGAGATCGTCGAGACCATCATGCAGATGGCGGTCTATGCAGGCTTCCCAGCAGCGTTGAACGGCCTGTTCGCGGCGAAGGAGGTGTTCGAGGCGCGGGGAACCGCAAGCACGCACGCGTAATCCCGCACGACCAGCCGAGGGCGCGCGGGAGAGAACATATCCCCCGCTCGCTTTCTTGCTCAGCTTTTCAGCATTGCCGCGATATCGATGCGATCCACCGTCTGCTCTTCCTTGGTGTCGAGGTTGCGGAGCTTGAGTATGCCGGCCGCCAGTTCCTCGTCGCCGAGCGAGACGGCGAAGCGGGCATTGGCGCGGTCGGCCCGCTTCATGCGCTGGCCGGGCTTGCCGCGAAAGGCGAGCTCGACGGCGATCCCGGCATGGCGCAGTTCGCTTGCGAGCTTCCTCGCCTCGGCCTCGGCGGCCTCGCCGATCGGCACGATGGCGACCGGCCGCGGCTCCGCCGGCTCGTTGGCGGCAAGGAGGGCCAGCCGCTCGACGCCGGCGGCCCAGCCCACACCCGGCGTCGGCGGCCCGCCGATCTCCTCGACGAGGCCGTCATAGCGGCCGCCGGCGATGACGGCCCCCTGCGCCCCGAGCGCTGTAGTGGTGAACTCGAAGGCGGTGTGGGTGTAGTAGTCGAGGCCGCGCACCAGGCGCTCGTTGAGGCTGTAGGCGATGCCGAGCTCATCAAGGCCGTCCTTGACCGCCCTGAAGAAATCCAGGCTCGCCTGGTTCAAGGAGTCTTCGAGCCGCGGTGCCTCGCGGACGATCGCCCGGTCGCCCTCGTCCTTGCTGTCAAGGATCCGCATCGGGTTGCGCTCGAGGCGGAGTCGACCGTCCTCGGAGAGCCGGTCGCGAAAGCTCTCGAGATAGCTCACCAGCTTTTGGCGGTAGGCCATCCGGCTCTCGGGATCGCCCAGGGTGTTGAGCTCGAGGGTCACCTGATCGGCGATGCAGAGCCGCTCGAGGAGCTGCGCCCCGATGGCGATCACCTCGACGTCGCCCAAGGGTTCGGGTGCGCCGATCAGCTCGACGCCGATCTGGTGGAACTGGCGCAAGCGGCCCTTCTGCGGCCGTTCGTAGCGGAACATGGGCCCGGCATAGAAGAGCTTGAGCGGCAGGGCCTGGAGCATGCCGCCCGAGATCACCGCACGCGCCACCGCGGCCGTGTTCTCCGGCCTTAGCGTCAGGCTGTCGCCGCCCCGGTCCTCGAAGGTGTACATCTCCTTGGTCACGACGTCCGAGGTGTCACCGAGGCTGCGCTTGAAGACCTCGGTGAATTCGAAGATCGGGGTCTGGATCTCCTCGTAGCCGTAGAGCCGGGCGGTCTCGCGACCCGTGTCGATCACATGACGATGGCGCCGGATGGTCTCGCCGTAGAGGTCGTGCGTGCCGCGTACCGGCCGGATCGTGGCCATGGGCCGGTCTCTCCAACTCGAGGAAGAATGCGGGGGAAATGATTTCCCCCCGCGCCCCCTCGGGACTTTGCGGTGGCGCCTGTCACGAGCACAGGTGCAAAATTTCGGTGGGGTGCTGGGAGGATCATCCTCCCTGCATGCTTGTCAAGCGGCGCGCTTGCCGAAGCGTTCCTCGACGTAGCGCTCGACCATCGCCTGGAATTCCTGGGCGATGCCGTCGCCTCTCAGCGTCGCGGCCTTCTCGCCGTCGATGAAGACGGGGGCCACAGGCGACTCACCGGTGCCCGGCAGGCTGATACCGATATCGGCGTGCTTGCTCTCGCCCGGACCGTTGACGATGCAGCCCATGACCGCGACCTTGAGGGTCTCGACGCCCTGGTAGCGCTCTTTCCACACGGGCATCTGCACGGCAAGGTAGCCCTCGATCTGCTGCGCGAGTTCCTGGAAGAAGGTGCTGGTGGTGCGGCCACAGCCGGGACAGGCGGCGACCTCTGGCGCGAAGGTCCTGAGGCCGAGCGACTGCAGGATCTCCTGGCAGACCTTGACCTCGGTGGTCCGGGTTTCGCCTGGCTTCGGGGTCAAGGAGCAGCGGATGGTATCGCCGATGCCGTCCATCAGCAGCACCGAAAGCGCGGCGGCACTGGCCGCCACACCCTTCGTACCCATGCCGGCCTCGGTGAGGCCGAGATGCAGCGCGTAGGTGGAACGCCGGGCGAGTTCGCGGTAGACGGCGATGAGGTCAGGGACCCGGCTCACCTTGGCCGAGATGACGATCCGGTCGGCACCGAGGCCCATGCGCTCGGCATGGACGGCACTCTCGAGCGCCGAGCGGACGAGGGCCTCGCGGAGCACGAAATCGGCACTCTCGGGTTCGGCCTTGGCCGCGTTCTCGTCCATCAGCCTGGCCGCCAGCGCCTGGTCGAGCGAGCCCCAGTTGACGCCGATCCGCACCGGCCGGTCATGCTGGAGGGCGGCCTCGATCATCGCCTCGAACTGCTTGTCGCGCTTGTCGCCGAAGCCGACATTGCCGGGATTGATCCTGAGCTTGGCGAGGCTGGGCCCGAGCTCCGGCACGGCGGCCAGGAGCCGGTGGCCGTTATAGTGGAAGTCGCCGACGATCGGCACCTGGTGGCCCAAAAGATCGAGGCGCTCGCGCAGCCGCGGCACGGCGCGGGCGGCTGCCTCGTCATTCACCGTCACGCGAACGATCTCGGAGCCGGCTTTGGCAAGCTCGATCACCTGCCGGCAGGTACTCTCGAGATCGGAGGTGTCGGTGTTGGTCATCGACTGGACGACGACCGGGGCGCCGCCGCCGATGGAGACGTCACCGACCTTGACGGCCGTGGTGCGGTGGCGGCGGGGCTCGGCCAGGGCGACCATGCAGCTCGGACTCCCTTCAGCGCGGGGTGGCGAGCGCTTCAGGCGTCAAGGCAACGCCGCGCCGCACCGCGCCGCTCTCACCCAGCAACCCGAAATTACGGCCATCGACCCAGACCTCCAGCCCGCCCGCATTGCCGGTCCAGAGTGCCAAATCGTCGCGATCGGGGATCTCGAAACGCTGGCCGGGCTCGAGCGTGGTGCTGCGCATGTAGTCACGGCTCGGGCTCTGCACCTGAATCCAGCTGGCCTCGCGGGCGAGCAGCACGACCCGGCCGGATGCTGCGCTCACCGTCGCGGCGGTGGTCTCGCCGGCCGCCCGGTCGGACGCGGCGGCGTTGTCGCCAGCCGGGTCCGGCTGCAACCCGGCCAGGAGTTCGCCCACCGTGCCGCCATCCGGTCGCTCGCTGTCGAGCCGACGCAAGGCGGCGTCGCGCTCGGCTTCGGCATCGAGTGCCAGGGCGGCGAGCGCATCGTCGCCGCCGCCCGGTGCGGCACTCTGCTCTGCGGTCGTCGGGCGGTCGATCGCCGCGGTCGGTGCCAGCGCGGCGACCTCGCGGTGGCGATCGGCGGACGTCAGGGTGGCAGTGGCGAGCGGTGTACCGCTTTGCATCTCGCGCGCCTGCAAGCCGGCGAGCGACGGCGAGCGATCGACCACCGGACTGCCCGCCGCGACGTTGTTGCTCGGGCCGGTGCCGAGCCGCGGCCGGGCCGCCGAGGCGGCGGCGCTGTCCTCGGCAACCAGCTTCTCCAGCGGTTCGGCCACTTGCGGGCCCGCCCCCGAGGCGGCGGCCTCGTCGTCGAACAGACGTGCCGCATACTGGCCGATCTCGCCCGGCACCGCCTTGACGCGCCCGAACAGCTGCTCGCCGGACTGTGCGGCGAACCAGCCGAGATAGGCAACCCCGGCGAGCGTCAACGCGGCCGCGACCATGGCGAGGCTCGGCAGGCGGTTCTCGGGTGCCGGCTCGCGGACCTTGAGCGTGCCGGCTTGCGTCTGCGCCCAGACGTTCAGGCCGCGAACGAGCTCGGTGCCGTCGTAGCCGAGATGGTCGGCATAGGTGCGCAGGAAACCCATGGCGTAGGTGCGCCCGGGCATCGCGGCGAGGTCGCCCTCCTCCAACGCGAACAGGTAGGAGGGCTTGATCCGGAGATAGTCGGCGACGTCGTACAGATCTTCGCCGCGCTGCTGACGGGCTTCGCGCAGATGGCGGCCGATGTCGACGAGACGTTCGGCGACAGCATCGACGGCCGGATCGAGATCAGGCGAGCTGCGAGACACGGTCGGGTCAGCGCCCCAAGGCAAGAGGTCGGCGAGGCTGCGGACGAGGCACCGTCCCCGGCCCGCCCGCACCCTCGAGATCGTCGATCGAAACGCACCGCCTGCATAGCAAAGCCGCGCCGCTGAGCCAAACACGTATCGCCCGGCCGCCCCGACAAAAATGCCCCGCCGGCGGCGATCACGGGCTCCGCAAGGTGCTTTCGGGCAAAATCACGTCGTGATCGTGTGCATAGGCAAGAAGATGACGGCGCAGACTGTGATCGGCTTGCCCCAGCCAGCGACCGAGGTAAGCCGCCAGCGCCCCGGCATCAAGGGAACGGAGCATCGCCTTGACCGGGCCGATCTGCGCCGGCGACAGCGACAGCCGACGAATCCCGAGCCCGGCCAGGGCCATGGCCTCGATCGGCCGACTCGCCATCTCGCCGCACACCCCGAGGGCCACGCCAGCGGCGCGGCATTCCTCGACCAGGGCGCGGATGAATGACAGGGCCGGCGGCGAGAGCACGTCGTAGCGCTCGCTCAAAGCCGGCGAGCCGCGGTCGCAGGCGAACAGGAACTGCAGGAGATCGTTGGAGCCGATCGAAAGAAAATCGATTTCGTGCAGCAGCGTCTTCAACTGCCAGTACAGCGACGGCACCTCCATCATGGCGCCGACCTCGATCCGCTCCGGCAGCGCCTGACCGGCCGCCAGCGCCCGGTTGCGCTCCAGCTCGAGCAGCCGCTTGGCCGCTTTGAGCTCGGCCACCTCGGCGACCATCGGGAACATGATCTGCAGCAACGGCCGGCCGGCGGCGGCCTTGAGTAGGGCGCGCAGCTGATGGCGCAGCAGTGCCGGCCGGTCGAGGGTCAATCTGAGGGCCCGCCAGCCCATGGCCGGGTTCTCCTCGGCCGGCATCCGCCAATAGGGCAGCTGCTTGTCGCTGCCGACATCGAGGGTGCGAAAGGCGACTGGCTTGCCGCCGGCCCGCTCGAGGACTTCGGCATAGTAATCGGCCTGCATGCTCGGATCGCGGAAGTCCGGCCGCGACATGAAGGCGAGCTCGGTACGGAAGAGCCCAACGCCGGCGGCGCCGGTGGCCGCGAGCTCGCCGAGATCGATGAGAAAACCCGCATTGATCATGAGCTCGAGGCGGATGCCGTCCTTGGTGACCGCCGGCTGGTCCTTGAGGCTGTCGAAGATGCGCCGGCGCTCCTGCCGGGCGCGCATCGCCGACTGGAAGGCGTCTAGCACATCCTCGCCCGGGCGGATCAGCACCTGGCCGTGCTCGGCGTCGAGCGCCAACAGGTCGCCGCCGTCGATCTCAGCCATGGCGCGGCCGACCCGACCGAGCATCGGCAGGTCGAAGGCACGGGCGACGATGGTCACGTGCGCGGTGGTCGAGCCCTCCTCGAGCACGATGCCCTGGATCTTGGTGTGGTCATAGTCGATGAGATCGGCGGCCGAGAGGTTGCGGGCCACGATGATCGAGCCCGCCGGCATCATCTTGGCCTCGGCACCGCTGTCGCGGCCGGCGAGAAAGCGCAGCAGGCGCTCGGCCAGGTCCTCGAGGTCGAGCAGCCGCTCGCGCAGATAGTGGTCGTTGGTGTGGCCGATGCGGACCCGCGTCTCCTCCTGCACGCGCTTGACTGCGGCCTCAGCGGAAAGACCGGTGTCGATCGCTTCCCGCATCCGCCGCCGCCAGCCGCTGTCGTGAGCGAACATCCGGTAGGTCTCGAGCACGTCGAGATGCTCGCCGGCACCCAGATCGGCGCGCTCGAGCATGCGATCGAGCGACTGGCGCAGGCCCTCGATCGCGGTCTCGAGGCGCTCCGCCTCGCGGCTGGGATCGTCGGCGAGCAGCCGGGTGATCTCGACCCGCGCGGCGTGCAGCCAGGCCCGGCCGACGGCGATGCCTTCGACCAGCCGCTGACCCTCGAGCCGGCGCTGCTCGCGCTCGAGGCCGGTTAGATCGGCATAGCGCTCGCGATCGACCAGGTCGCCCGCGGCCAGCATCTCGGCGAGAACCGAGGCGATGATCTGCAGCGCCTCGACCTCGTCCTCGCCGTAGCGCTTCCGGGCCGTGTTCTGAACCACCAGGACGCCGAGCACCCGGCCACCGCGCAACACCGGCACGCCGAGGAAGGAGTGGTAGAGATCCTCGCCGGTCTCCGGAAAATAGGCGAAGTTCGGGTGGGCCTGGGCGTTGTCGGTGTTGATGATGTCGCCCGATGCGGCGATCGTCCCGACCAGGCCCTCGCCCACGCCCATGCGGATCCGATGCACCGCCTCGCGCGCCAGGCCCTCGGTGGCGAACAGCTCGAGCACGTCGCCGGCCCGCAGCGCGTAGATCGAGCAGACCTCGGCGACGAGATTGGCCGCGATCAGCCGCACGATGCGGTCGAGCCGTGCCTGCCGGTCGACCGGCAGGGCCACCACCTCGACCATGCGACGGAGCAGCTGCCGGGCGCTGGAGAGCTCGGCGCTACGCCGCTCGCCGCCGCCCTCCGTGCCGCGCCGTGCGGCCGGCATCGTCAGTCACCGCCTGCCCGTGCTGCGACCACCGCGGCGGCGCTCGCCGCCGTGGCGGCAGGACGCCGGGCGCCATCCTGCCGGGCACCAGCCGGCCGGGCGAGGGCGGCCTCGGCGGCCTCGATCAGCTCGGCGATGATCAGGGCCACCGGCTCGACCGCCTTGACGAAGCCGACCGACTGGCCGGCCATCAGCGAGCCCTCCTCGACATCGCCGTCGACGACCGCCCGGCGCAGTGCCCCGGCCCAGAAATGCTCGATCGCCAACGACGCTTCCTCGAGGCTCGTCTCGCCCCGGCGGTAGCGGCCGATCACCTCGAGCTGGGTCTCGGTGAACCGCCGCGTGCCCTGGTTGGCGAGTGCTCTGACCGGGATCACCTTGAAGTCCGGGTCGATCTGCACCGAGGGCTGCGCGTCCCTCGCCTGCGCCCGGATGAACGCCTCCTTGAACCGCGGATGGGCGACCGATTCGCTGGCACAGACGAAGCGCGTGCCCATCTGCACGCCGGCGGCACCCATGCGCAGAAAGGCGGCGATCGCCTCGCCATGGCCGATGCCGCCGGCGACGAAGACCGGCGCGGTGTCGAGAAAGGGCAGAATTTCCTGGGCCAGCACGGTGGTCGAGATGGCACCGATATGGCCGCCCGCCTCCATGCCTTCGATGATCAGCCCGTCCGCCCCGGAGCGGACCAGCCGCCTCGCCAAGGCCAGCGACGGGGCGAAGCAGAGCAGCTTGCGGCCGGCCCCCTTGATCCGCGCCGTCGCGGTGCGCGGCGGCAGGCCGCCGGCCAGCACGATGTGGCCGACGCCGAGGTCGAGGCAGACGTCGATCAGTGCGTCCAGGGCCGGATGCATGACGATGAGATTGACGCCGAACGGCCGATCGGTGAGGGCCCTTGTGGCGGCGATCTCGGCGGCCAGGAGGTCGGGCGTCATCGAGCCGCAGGCGATGACGCCGAAGCCGCCGGCCGCGGCGATGGCGGCGACGAGGTGGCGCTCGGAGACCCAGGTCATGGCCCCACCCATGATCGCGGTCTCGGTGCCGAGCAGCTCGGTGCCGGGGCGCCAGAGCTCGGCGAGGCGCGGGTGCGGCGGCAGGCCGGCCACGCCGTTCAGCTCCCGTCGCCGAGGTTGACCGCATCGAGGCCGTAGGCCGCGTGCAGGGTGCGCAAAGCGAGCTCGGTATAGGCCTCGTCGATCAGCACCGAGACCTTGATCTCCGAGGTCGAGATCGCCTGGATGTTGATGCCCTTGTCGGCCAGGCACTGGAACATGGTATGGGCGATGCCGGCGTGGCTGCGCATCCCGACGCCGATCACCGAGACCTTGCTGACGTCGTCGTCGGCGACGATCTCGGCGAAGCCGATGGCGCGCTGGTGCTCGGCGAGGACGACCTGCGCCCGGGCGAGGTCGTTCCTGGCGACGGTAAAGGTCATGTTGGCGACGACGCCGTCGCGGCTCACCGACTGCACGATCATGTCGACGTTGATGTTGGCGGCGGCCAGGGGCCCGAACACGGCGGCGGCGACACCCGGCCGGTCGCGCACGCCGAGGACCGTCAGGCGGGCCTCGTCGCGGCTGTAGGTGATGCCGCTGACAATCTGCTGTTCCACGATCTCATCCTCGTCGACGACGAGCGTGCCCGGCTCGTCATTGAAGCTCGACAATACCTGCACCCGCACCTTGTGCGCCATGGCCAGCGCCACCGAGCGCGTCTGCAACACCTTGGCACCCAAAGATGCCAGCTCCAGCATTTCCTCATAGGTGATGCGCTCGAGCTTGCGGGCCCTGGCCACGATGCGGGGATCACTGGTGTAGACGCCGTCGACATCGGTAAAGATGTCGCAACGCTCGGCCCCGAGCGCCGCCGCCATGGCGACCGCCGAGGTGTCCGAGCCGCCGCGACCCAGGGTCGAGATCCGGTCGCCCGGGGCGAGGCCCTGAAAGCCGGTGACCACGGCGACTTCGCCGCGGTCGAGTGCCGCCTTCACCGGCG
This sequence comes from uncultured Geminicoccaceae bacterium, assembly GCA_964576715.1. Lineage (GTDB taxonomy): Bacteria > Pseudomonadota > Alphaproteobacteria > Geminicoccales > Geminicoccaceae > SLRI01. The sequence goes on from CAZNWE010000025.1 coordinate 9,617, forward strand.
CGGGGTCGATCGCGAGGATGCGGGCCGTGCCGTGTGCGGCGTCGGTGCGAATGCCGGCCTGCCAGCCGGTGAACGAGCGGGCCGGCACGCCGATCGCGTGCAGCGCGATCGCCAGAAGCCCGGCCGTGACCTGCTCGCCCGAGGCCACCACCGCGTCGTGCTCGGCGGCATCGAAGCCGGTTGCAGCGAGGCCGTCGACCTGGCCAACCAGCCGGTTGGTCTCGCCGGCCATCGCCGACGGCACGACGCAGAGCCGCTCGCCAGCGCCGACATGCCGCGCCACGCGGGCTGCGACGTGGCGAATGCGCACTAGATCGGCGACCGAGGTGCCGCCATATTTCTGCACGACGATGGTCAAGAATGGTACTCGCTTCAATTGACCGCCGCACCGCGATCGGGGCGAAGCGCCAGCGGCCGAGGTGATACGACGACGGGTGGTCTGGCGGCAGTGACCCGATGCGACACGCGCCATGCGCCGGCGCTGATCAGCGTCGTCGGCCCGACGCGCCATCTTCTAGCCAGCAGGTGTGTGATGAGCAAGCAACAGCGCGCCGCCCTCGCTTCGGCGTCCGAAGCACGCCGCCCGACTGCCCTGGATTCGCCCGAGGCGCTCGATCCAGAAGAGGTCGGCAAGTTCGAGGCCATCGCCGACGAGGTCTGGGACCCGGCCGGTCCGATGCGCCCGCTGCATCGGCTGAATCCGCTGCGGATCGGCTACATTCGCGAGCAGGCGCACCGGGTGCTCGGCACCCCGAACGGTGAAGCGCTCAGACCGCTCGGCGGGGTGCGGCTCGCCGATATCGGTTGTGGCGCCGGTCTCCTGGCAGAGCCCATGGCACGGCTGGGCGCCAGCGTCACCGGGATCGATCCGTCAGCACGCTCGATCGCCGTGGCCGAGGCGCATGCCGCGCTGGTCGAACTGCCGATCGACTACCGCGCCACGACCGTCGAGAGGGTGGCGGAGGCCGGCCAGGTATTCGACTTGGTGCTCGCCATGGAGGTGATCGAGCATACCAACGATCCCGACCTCTTCATTTGCCAGCTCGCCGACCTCACCCGGCCGGGCGGGCTGCTCGTCATGTCGACCCTGAGCCGCACGCTCAAGGCGTTTCTGCTCGGCGTGGTCGCGGCCGAGCGGCTGCTCGGCTGGCTGCCGGCCGGCACGCATGACTGGCGGCGCTTCATGGCGCCATCCCGGCTCGCCCGGCTGTTGCGCCGCCGCGGCTTTCGGGTGGTCGATACGACCGGCGTCGTCTATCGGCCGGGCCAGGGCGATTTCGCCCGGAGCCGCGACCGCGACGTCAACTATATGCTGAGCGCGGTGCGCGACTGAGCCGCCCTTCGGTGCCGGGAGAGCGCCCGAGCCCGCGCTGCCGGCGTGCAGATCCCCCAGCCGACTGCCGGCCGACCGGCGGCGGCCTCAGCCATCGAGCTTCGGCAGGTTCGGCAATGGCGCGACGGCGATCCCCTCCTCCTCGAGGCTCTGCACTTCGTCCGGGCTCGCCTCGCCGTAGATGCCGCGGGGCTCCGCCTCCGCGTAATGGATGTTGCGCGCCTCCTCGGCGAAGCGGTTGCCGACATGCTCGAAATTGGCCTCGACATGGGCACGCAGCCGGCGCATCAGCACCAGCGCCCTGGCGCGCTGGGCCTGTTCCCGGTTGGCTGGCGCGGCGGGCAAGGCGGCCACGGGCGGGCCCGCCGGCGCCGCGGCCGGCGCCATTGCCGGAGCGTTGCCGGCGGCCGGCGGGCTCGTGCCGCTGCCTTCGGGCTTGACCGACGGGGCCTTGTCGCCGCGCAGCAGCACGGCCGGCGCCATGATCGCCTTGTCGATCACCGGATCGTCGCAGATCGGGCAGCTGAGTGCTCGGACCTCCTCGTCGAAGGCGCCGCTGCTCTTGAACCAGCCCTCGAAGCCATGCCCGCGGCTGCAGCGCAATTGGTAGCGGATCATCGCACCGCTTCACTCGCCCCCGCCGCCGTGCCGCCTGCCAGGAGCGGATCGAGACGACCCGCCAGATCGAGCGCCAGCAGTTCGTCGCAGCCGCCGATGCCCTGGCCGTCGATGAAGATCTGCGGCACCGTCCAGCGGCCCTCGGAGCGGGCGAGCATCTCCTTCTTGCGCGACGGCGACAACCAGACGTCGATCTCTTTGACCTCAACACCCTTCCGCTTGAACAGGCGTTTGGCGCGGATGCAGTAGGGGCAGAGCGGCTTGGTATAGATCTCGATGGTCGGCATGAGGCTCCCGGGCGGGTGACGGCAGGGCGACTGATCAACGGCATATAGGCATGTCCGGGTCGCGCACCACCCTGGCCAGGGTCAGCAGGTCGACGGCCGCCGCACCGCCGGCCAGCAGGCAACGCGCGCAGGCATTGGCGGTGCTGCCGGTGGTCAGCACGTCGTCGATCAACAGCACCCGGCGGTCGGCGACGCGCAGCCGGGCGGTCGTGCTCAGGGCGAAGTCCTTTTCCTTGACATTGTGGCGTCGCTCGGCGGCACCGAGGGTCTGCTGCGAGAGGGTGGCGCGCCGCTTGACCAGCCCGTCGACCAGGGCCGGCTTGCCGCCTCGCCGGGCGATCGCGCGGGCGAGCAGGGCCGACTGGTTGTAGCTGCGCTGCACCAATCGCCAGCGATGCAGCGGCACCGGCACGACGACATCGGCGGCGGCGACCAGATCGGCGCCGGCGCGGGCCATCCAGGCGGCGTAGGTCGGCGTGCCGTCGATCCGGTCGCCATGCTTGAAGCGGAGTACCAGCCGGCGGGCGACGCCTTCGTAGCGCAGTGCCGAGCGCGCCCGCTCGAACACCGGTGGCTCGTCCAGGCAATGGCCGCAGACCGGTGCCTCCGCCGACACGTTGGGCAAGGGCACGCCGCAGGTCCGGCATTGCCGGCCGAGAACGAAGCCGATCTCGGCCCAACACCCGGCGCACAAGCGGCCCTGGGCCTCGACCAGCACGCCGCAGGCTAGACAGCGGGGCGGCAACACCAGGTCGAGCACCACACGCCCGAGCCGCGCCAGCCGCCGGCGCGCCTCCACAGCCGTTGCCGTCAGCTCCTCAGCCTGCATCCGCCCGATCGTCCATGCTCGCCATTAAGATGAAATACTAGGGAAACATTCTACCAAAAAGCAAGCAGGAGCGGACCGGGCCGCCGCCGGCAGGCGAGCTGCCCGGTGGTCGTGCCGACCGATCCGCGGGCGTGCCGGCTCGCGGCGGCGACGCCGCGCAACCAGGGTGATGGACCTCGTCGGCGGGGCGAGCGACCGGCAACCGCCTCGTGCCGCTGGTCGAATCATGCGGCCGGCACCGGCCGGCGGCCTGTCGACAACGCCCGCGACCAGACGGGCGAAGCCGCATCGACCGCCGCATCGCCGCCCGGCTCGGCCTTGCCGGGCCTCGCACCGCCGACCCAGGTCGCGCCGACCCAAGAGCGCGCCCACCCAGAGCCCGCCGACTGCGGCCGCGCCGATCGCGACCCCCCGTCAACGCCGCCAGCACGATTGCAGCCCAGCACGATTGCAGCCCAGCACGATTGCAGCCCAGCAC
>CAZNWE010000025.1:13261-48694 GCA_964576715.1 uncultured Geminicoccaceae bacterium
ATTGCAGCCCAGCACCATTGCAGCAATGAGGGCCGAGCCGCCGTCATCAGGGCTGCGCGGCTCTCGTCCGACCATCGCGCTCGATCGTCAAAACGCGCCCGCCCTGCCGGCGCGTCAGCAGCGCAATGCCGGCCCCGGCCGCGGCAGGGCTCGACCGGCAGGGCGACCTTGTCCGCCAGCCTCGCCTGCGGCCGAGAGCGGGGCGTGGCCCCCCGCGCTTTCGTGCAGCGGCGTGCCCTAGTCCGACAGCGTCGGTGGCCGGGCGTGCAACAACGCACGTGGCACGGCCGCTTCAGACCAGCCCTGCCATACCGTCATTCCGACGCACGCCCCCCAGGCGCACCCCCCAGGCTTGCCGCCAGGCGCACCTTTGGCATCGGGCCGAGCGGTGCGGGTCGTTTGCCGTGCGACCGCCAACGCCGCCAGTTTGCCCGGCAGCGACCCGCGTGTTGCGGCCGGAACGGGCGCCCGTCGCCGGACAGCGCCACGCCCAGTCCCGGCGACGCGGCGGCTTCACCGGGCCGTCACCTCGCCAGCGGCGGTATTCGGCAGGCTCGTGCCAGCCGTCCGGCGGCGACGACCAGCCGTCTGCCGGTGGCGGCTCGAAAACCCGCGACACCGACGCTTCGACGCTCGTCGCCTCACCGCTGAGGGCCGACGATCCGCGGACTGCACCAGGGCGGTGCCAAAGGCGGCCGACATCAGCCAGACCAGCACGACGCCTGGTATGGTCGGAGCAGTCGCCTCATGCCTGAATGGTGACCGCGAGTCCGGCTTCGGCGAGGGCCCTAATCAGCGAGCGCTTGCAGGAAGCCAGGCCCTCGGGCGAGAGGGCCTCGGCCCGGCCGACCAGGACGGCCTGGGTGTTGGAGGCGCGGAGCAGCCACCAGCCGTCGCCCTGCCGCACCCGCACCCCGTCGGTGGCGTCGACCGCGGCACCGGCCGCGGCAAGACCTGCCTTGACCGTCTCGATGACCGCGAATTTCTCGTCCTCGCGGCAGTCGAAGCGGAGTTCGGGCGTGTTGAAGAGGGTCGGCATCGCGTCCCGGCGGTCCGCGAGCGTGCGCTCGCCGCGGGCCAGGATGTCGAGCAGCCGGACGGCGACATAGAGCGCGTCGTCGTGACCGTAGAACCCGTCCTTGTAGAAGATGTGGCCGCTCATCTCGCCGGCGAGCGGGGCGCCGGTCTCGACCATTTTGGCCTTCATCAAGGAGTGGCCGGTCTTCCACATCAACGGCACGCCACCCTTGGCCGCGACGTGGTCGAAGAAGGCCTGGCTGGACTTGACGTCGGCGATGATCGTCGCGCCGGGCCGGCGCTCGAGCACGTCGTCGGCGAGGATCTGCATGATCTGGTCGCCCCAGATGATCCGGCCTTCGCCGTCGACCACGCCGATCCGATCACCGTCACCGTCGAAGCCGATGCCGATCTCGAAGCCACCCTCGCGCACGGTGCGGACGAGGTCGACCAGGTTCTCAGGGATCGTCGGGTCGGGATGGTGGTTGGGAAAATTGCCGTCGACCTCCTCGAACAGCAGCGCGTGGCGGCCGGGCAGCCGCCGGCTCAAGGCCGTCATGGCCGGCCCGGCAGCGCCATTGCCGGCATCCCAGGCGACGTCGATCGGCCGCTGCCCGTGGTAGTCGGCGACCAGCCTGTCGATGTAGCGGGCGAAGAGGTCGACCGTGTGCCGCGTGCCGCTGCCGCTCGCCAGCTCGCCGGCGGCGGCGATCCGGCCGAGCTCCTGAATGTGCGCGCCGTAGAACGAGCCCTTGCCGAGCATCATCTTGAAGCCGTTGTAGTCCGGCGGGTTGTGCGAGCCGGTGAGCTGGACGCCGGCGTCGGCGGCGAGCTCGTGCACCGCGTAATAGAGCATCGGCGTCGGCCCGAGCCCGATATCGAGCACGTCGACCCCGCTCGCCAGTAAGCCCTCGATCAGCGCTAGCTGCAGCATCGGCGAGCTCAGCCGGCCGTCCCGGCCGACCGCCACCCGGCGACCACCCGTGCGCTGCACGATCGTCCCGAAGGCCCGGCCGATCGCCTCGGCATCGGCCGTGAAGAGGGTTGTGCCCACCACGCCGCGAATGTCGTACTCGCGCAGGATGGTCGGCTCGAAGACATGCGCCAGGGTCACGACGACGGGAATCCTTCTCGGCTCGAAGCGCGGCGCCCGGGGGCGGTCAGATCGAGGCCGGGGTCGCCGGCCGGCCGATCCCGGTATAGGCGAAACCGGCGCCGGCGACCTGCTCGGGGTCGAAGATGTTGCGCAGATCGATCAACAGGGGCGTGCGCATCGCGTTGCGCAGCCGGCCGAGATCGAGGCCACGAAAAACGTTCCACTCGGTGAGCACGACCAGGGCGTCAGCCCCGGTGCCAGGATCGTAGGGGCTCTCGCACCACTCGATCTCGGGCAACAGCTTCGCCGCCTCGCGCATGCCCTCGGGATCGAAGGCGCGGACCTTCGCACCTTCCGCCCGGAGCGCCGGCAGGATGACGAGGCTCGGGCTGTCGCGCATGTCGTCGGTGTTCGGCTTGAACGTCACCCCGAGCACACCCACCGTCTTGCCGGCGATCTGGCCGCCCATGGCGTCGACGATCTTCTTGACCATGCGCCGCTTGCGATGCTCGTTGACGCTGACCACTGCCTCGACGATCCGCAGGTGGCTGTCGTGCTGCTCGCCGGTGCGCAGCAGGGCCAGCGTGTCCTTGGGAAAGCACGAGCCGCCATAGCCCGGCCCGGCATGCAGGAACTTGCGGCCGATCCGGCCGTCGAGGCCCATGCCCTTCGCCACCTGCTGCACGTCCGCCCCGACCTTCTCGCAGAGATCGGCCATCTCGTTGATGAAGGTGATCTTGGTCGCGAGAAAGCTGTTGGTGGCGTATTTCACCAGTTCGGCGGTCTCGAGCGAGGTGAACATGATCGGCGTCTCGATCAGGTTCAACGGCCGATACGCCTGGCTCAGGAGCTCCTTCGCCCGCTCGCTCTCGACCCCGCAGACCACCCTGTCGGGCCGCAGAAAGTCCTCGATCGCCGAGCCCTCGCGCAGGAACTCGGGGTTCGAGGCGACGTCGATCTCGAGATCGGGACGCTTGCTCTTGAACAACCGCTGCAGCCGCCGGCCGGTGCCGACCGGCACCGTCGATTTGGTGACCACCAGGGTCGGCTCGACCAAGGCCTCGGCGATCTCCTCGGCGGCGGCGAAGACATAAGTGAGGTCGGCATGGCCGTCGCCCCGCCGGGTCGGCGTGCCGACCGCGATGAACACGGCGTCGCTGGCCTCGACCGCGGTCTTGAGGTCGGTGGTGAAGGTCAGCCGGCCGGCCTCCTTGTGGCGGCCGACGAGTGCTTCGAGGCCGGGCTCGAAGATCGGAATCTCGCCCCGCTCGAGCCGGTCGATCTTGCCCTGGTCCTTGTCGACGCAGACGACGTCGAGGCCGAATTCGGCAAAGCACGCACCGGAAACGAGACCGACATAGCCGGTGCCGATCATGGCGATACGCATTCATTCCCTCCGTGGAGTGCCGGCCGCGGCCGAGGTGGTTGGGGTCAGGCGAGCCGGCGCTCGAGCGCCGCCTTGAAGTCGGTGCCGAGGTCGGCGCGGGCGAGCGCCGTCGCGACGATCGCCTCGAGATAGCCGAGCTTGTCGCCGCAATCGTGGCGCTCGCCTTCGAAGCGAAAGCCGTGGAAGGGCTGGCTGCCGATCAACTTCTGCATCGCATCGGTGAGCTGGATCTCGCCGCCGGCACCCACCTCGTGGCGGCCGAGATGGGCGAAGATGCTGGAATCGAGCAGGTAGCGGCCGATCACCGCGTAGCGCGAGGGTGCGACTTCGGGGTCCGGCTTCTCGACCAGGCTCTTGACCTCGACCAGCCGGCCGCGCTCGACGCCGGGCTCGACGATGCCGTAGCGGGCGGTCTGCTCCTTGGGCACTTCCATGACCGCGACCAGATTGCCGCCGGTTTCGGCCTGCGCCTCGATCATCTGCAGGAGGCAGGGCTTTCCGCTATGGATCAGGTCGTCGACCAGCACCACGGCGAACACCTCGTCCTGGATCAGCTGGCGGGCGCACCAGACGGCGTGGCCCAGGCCCTTGGCCTCCTGCTGGCGGGTGTAGACGACACGGCCTGCCGCCGGCACGTCGTTCTCGAGGGCCTTCAGCTGGTCGTCCTTGCCCTTGGCGATCAGGGCCTCGAACAGCTCGACCGCGCGGTCGAAATGATCCTCGATGATCGTCTTGCCGCGGCCGGTGACGAAGATGAACTCCTCGCAGCCCGCCGCCGCCGCCTCCTCGAGCGCATACTGGATGATCGGCTTGTCGACCACCGGCAGCATCTCCTTGGGCAGCACCTTGGTCGCCGGCAGCATCCGCGTGCCGAGCCCGGCCACCGGGAACACGACCCTTCTCACAGCCTTCATGCCAACCCCCCGCGGCTCGACCCCTCGCCGTGGAGCCCGGCACCGCGCGTCCCATTCAACAGTTCGCACCCGTCATGTGTCGCGGTTCTAGCCATGACGCATGCTGCACCGCAAGAGCGCCGTTGCCAAGCATCCACCGCGACGATAGGCGATAAACCTTAACGAGGACTAAATCGGGGTTGGTCTAGCCGTGTGCACGAATAGTGCGGGCCAGAGCAGGCCGTTCAGCGCCGCTTGGCGCCGACCTTGCCGAGCAGCAGGTCCTTCGCCCGGTTGATCTGCACGGCCAGAAATGTGCTGCCCCCGCTGTCCGGGTGCAGCTTGGCCATCAGCCGGCGATGCGCCTGCCTGATCTCCTCCGGTGCCGCACCGGGCTCGAGCCCGAGGATCTGCAGGGCCTCGGCCTCGTCCATGCCGTCGCCGTCGGTGGCCCCGCCTTGCCGCCCGCCGCCCGCCCCGCCGCGAGCCCCGATTTCGCGCCAATCGGGAAAACGGCGGTCGAGATAGGCTTCGAGCAGGCTGGCACTCTGGCTGTCGACCCGCACGACCTCGGCGAGCAGGTCGAGCAGGTCGGCGCGCTCGAGGCTGCCGAGATCGCGCCCGGCGAAACGCCCGGTCTTGACCGCCCCGCTGACGTCGCCGCTCACCCGGTCGAGCCGCATGCGCAACAGCTCCGTCTCGACCTCGACCGGATCGCTCGCCGGGCCGTCGCCGCCATCGAGCGGATCGGCCCCGCGCTGGCCACGACGCACGGCGCGAATCGCCATGACCGTGGCGATGATGGTGATCAAGGCGAGACCGAAGCGGCCGGTGAACAAGAGGCCGGTGCTGGCGAGGCCGGAGAACACGGCGACGAAGGTGCGGGCACCCTGGGCGATGTCGTGGGTCCGCGCCCTGGCATACCAGCGGGCGAACACGAGCAGGATGCCCAGCGAGAACAGTCCGAGCAGGAAATAGGTCATCAGCCCCGGCGCGTCTGCTGCTCGAGCAGGCGAACGGCACCACCCTCCCGCTTGGCGTAATCGGCGAGCGCCTTCTGCCCGCCCGAGGCATACGCCGCAACAGCGCGTAGCAGCGCCCTGAGTTCGGCCGGCGAGCTGGCGTCGAAGCGGCAGGCGGCACCGCCGGTGAGCCGTGCGATCTCCCGAAACGCAAATGCCGCCGTCGGATCGTTGCCCTCGTGGAAGACGAACGCCTTCACGCCCAACAACCCGAGCTGGCCCGCGAGATCGCCGAGCCTGTCCACCGATTCCTCACAAGCGTCGCCGATGAACACCACGGCATGCACCCGGCGTTTGCCGGCCTCGTTGAGCGCATGGCGCAGCACGCGGTGGACCTGGGTGCGCCCGGCGCGGCAGTCGACCTTGACCATCAGGTTGACGAGATCGCGGGCCTGGCCGACCCAGCGGCTGGCCTTGCACTCCTCGAAGCCGCGATAGAACACGAGTTGAACGTCCAGGCCACCGAGCCGGTCGGCCTCGAGGAACATCTCGCCCTGCACCGAGCAAGCACGATCCCAGGTCGGCTTGCGGCTCGCCGTCGCATCGAGCGCGAAAATCAGCCGGCCGCGCCCGCCCTGCGCACCCGGTGAGGGTGCGCTGCGCAGCGCCTCGACGAAGGCCTGAACACTATCGTCGCCGCGTTCGGTAAGGTCTTTCTTGTCCGCCATTCGCTTAATGTTGGCCGGGCCGGCGGCGCTGTCCAGACCGGCCGGACCGGATGCGCCGCCTGTGGCCAAAGGCCGCTCGCCTTTAATATGTGGCCCGGCCGCCGGACAAGTCGAAGACCGCGCCGGTGGTGAACGAGTTCTCGGCCGAAACCAGCCAAGCCACCATCGCTGCCGCCTCCTCGACCAGCAAGAAGCGGCCACGCGGGATTTTCTGCAGCATGTAGTCGATGTGCTCCTGGCTGATCTGGTCGAAGATCCGGGTCTTGGCGGCCGCCGGCGTGATGCAGTTGACCGCAATGTCGTAGCCGGCCAGCTCCTTGCCCAGGGACTTGGTGAGGGCGATCACCCCGGCCTTGGCGGCGCTGTAGGGACTGGCATTGGGGTTGCCCTCCTTGCCGGCGATCGATGCCGTCGAGACGATCCGGCCGTAGTTCTGGGCGATCATGCCCGGCACCACGGCCTTCAGACAGTAGAAGACGCCGGTGAGATCGATGTCGATCACCGCCTGCCACTGGTCGTTCGGGTACTCCCAGAGCTTGGCCGAAGGTCCAGCGATGCCGGCATTGCAGACCAGGATGTCGATGCCGCCCAGGGCGTCCTTGGTGCTGGCCACGGCCTGTTCGACCGAGGCATGATCGGTGACGTCGACCCTGACGGCCGCGACCTCGCCCTGGCTCTGCAGCTCGGCCGCCGTGGCTTCCGTGAGTGCGGTGTCGCGGTCCCAGAGCGCCACGCTGGCCTCGGAGGCCAGCAGCCGCTCGGCGATCGCCCGGCCGATGCCCTGCGCCCCGCCGGTCACCACCGCCCGCTTGCCGGCAAGATCGATCCTGTTCATGTCGTGATGGCTCCCCCTGATGAGATCGTGTCTGTCGATAGACGGTTTGCCGCAGCTCGGGTAGTACCCGACGCCCAACCTGCGCTCGAGGATACTGCCATGCTAGCTGCCTTGCCGCTGCTGCTGATCGTCGTCGGCCTCTACCACGTCGTCGTCCTCGCCGGGGTCGGCAGCCTTGGCACCACGGTCTTCAGCACGGCGCTGATGTCGGGGGCCAGCTTCGCCTTCAGCATGGGCGATCTGTTGATGGCGATGGGGCTGGCACTCCTCTACATCGAGATCTTCAAGGCAACGCGGAGCAGCAGCCTTTCGATCGTCGACCATCTGCTGTCGATGCTCCTGTTCATCGCCTGCCTGGTCGAATTCATCGTGCTGCCGGGCTTCGGCACCACCGTCTTCTTCATGCTGACGCTGATGTGCTTCATCGACGTCATCGCCGGCTTCACGGTGACCATCTCGACCGCGCGGCGCGACATCGGCCTCGAGGCGGGGCTGCGGCGCTAGCGCATTTGCAGGGTGACCGGCGACGAGGAAGGCCCAGGTCCGGGCGTTGGGCGATCGGCGCGCAGCGTAGTCGACCTGCGGGAGCACCGATCGTCCGCGGCCTGACGAACCATACGGTCAGCATGAAAGTGCGCTAGGCGAATTGCCGGGCCGATAACGGGACGCCGACGACCGGCGCATCGGGCATCCAGGGCTCGCGGATGGCCCGGCGATGCGGATCGGGCCCGAGGACGGAGCGAGCCGATGGCGGTGGGCGGATCGATGTCGCGGTTGGAGTGGAGCCTCTTGGCCCTGCTCTCGATGGTCTGGGGGACGACCTTCTTCCTCGCCGAGATCGCGCTCGTCGAGCTGAGCCCGGCCTGGCTCGTGCTGCTCCGTGTCGGCCTCGCCGCCCTGGCGCTCCAGCTCGTCATGAGGCTGGCCGGCCAGGCCGTGCCGATGACCCCGCGGCTGTTCGCGGCGTTTGCGGTGATGGGCCTGCTCAACAACGTGCTGCCGTTCTCGCTGATCTTCTGGAGCCAGACCGCGATCGACAGCAGCTTGGCGGCCATCCTGAACGCGACGACGCCGTTCTGGGTGGTCCTGCTGGCGCATTTTCTCACCGCCGACGAGCGGGCGACGCCGCAGAAGGTCGCCGGCATCGCCATCGGCTGGGGCGGGGTGGTGGTGATGGTCGGACCGGGCCTGCTGGGCGGCCTCGGCGCCGATCTCCTGCCGCAGCTCGCCGTGCTGGCGGCCACCTTGTGCTATGCCCTGAGCGGCCTCTGGGCACGCCGGTTTCGCGGCCTGCCGCCCTTGGCCGGGGCCGCCTGGCAGCTCACCGCCAGCACGCTGCTCATCGCCCCGCTGATCCTGGCGACGCAGCCCCAGCCAGCTTTCACCGAGTTGCTGCCGGCGACCTGGGCGGCCATCCTGGCACTTAGTCTGGTTGGCACGGCCTTCGCCTATGTGCTCTTCTTTCGCATCCTGGCGACGGCCGGGGCCACCAACCTGTTGCTCGTCACCCTGCTCATTCCGGTCACCGCCGTGGCCTTGGGCGGGCTTTTCCTCGGCGAGCGGCTGGCCGCGGGTGAGGTCATGGGCATGGCCATGATCCTCGCCGGCCTCGCGGTGATCGACGGGCGCATCCTTCGCCCGATCCGGCAAACCTTCGGCAAGGGAGCAGGCTGATGCAGGTCTCGACCATCGACGACAGCGACTGGCAGGCCGTGCTGCGGCAGCGTCCGGCCGAACGGCCGTTCGTCTATGCCGTCACCACCACCGGCGTCTATTGCCGCCCCGGCTGTCCGTCCAGGACACCGCGCCGCGAGAACGTGCGGGTCTTCGCCGATGCGACGGCAGCCGAGCGCGCCGGGTTCCGTGCCTGCCGGCGCTGCGGGCCGACGGCCACCGCGCGCGAAGCGGCGCTCATCGAGCGGGCCGGAGCGCTCGTGGACGACGCCGAGACGGCCCCCACCACCGCAGCACTGGCCGCCGACCTCGGCACCACCCCCAAGGCGCTGCAGCGCCTCTTCCGGGCGCGGCTCGGGCTCACGCCCAAGGCCTTCGTCCAGGCGCGGCGGCGCGAGCGGCTGCAAGCGGCGCTGGGGCAGGAGCCGCGGGTGGCCGATGCGCTCTACGAGGCGGGCTACAGCACCTCGAGCCGGTTCTACAGCGAGGCCCGGGCGGTGCTCGGCATGACACCCGGGCGCTGGCGGGCGAAGGGCGCCGGGCTGACCCTGCGCTGGGCGACGGTCGCCTGCCCACTCGGCCGGGTGCTGGTCGCGGCGACCGACAAGGGCGTGGCGATGATCGCCCTCGGCGACGAAGACGCCGTGCTCGAGGCCGATCTGCGGGAGCGCTTCGCTGCGGCCGAGCGGCACCGCGACGACCGGGCGCTGCAACCCCTGCTCGCCCAAGTGGTGGCCGCGATCGACGAGCCCGCAGCTGCAGCTGCCATCCCTCTCGACCTCCGCGGCACCGCTTTTCAGCATCGGGTCTGGGCGGCGCTAAGGGCGATCCCGCTCGGCGACACCCGCAGCTATGCCGAAATCGCGGCCGCCCTCGGCGCCCCCGAGGCGGCCCGGGCCGTGGCGAATGCCTGTGCCGGCAACCCGACGGCGCTCGCCGTGCCCTGCCATCGGGTGCTGCCGAAGACGGGTGACCTCGGCGGCTATCGCTGGGGACGCGAGCGCAAGCGCTGGCTGCTGCAGAAGGAGCGCATGGCGACCGATTGAGGTTGCCGTCCGCGCGTCGCTGAAACATCTTCGCAGCGTGGCGAGGAGCGGGAGGAAGCATGGCGGAGGATCGGCGCGGGCTCGCCTATTCGAGCGACAGCGAGGAGGCGGTGGCGCTGTTCGACGAGGCGGTCGACCACTACCTCGAGTATCGGCTGGATACCGGCGAGCTGCTTGGCCAAGCGCTCGAGGCCGATCCCGGCTTGGTCATGCCGCACCTCCTCAAGGCCTCGATGCTGCGCCTCTTGGGCTCGAACAGCGTGGCGCCGCAGATCGAGGCTGAGCTTAGCGCCATCGACGCCCTGAATACGCCCCTGAACCCGCGCGAGACGCTGCATGTCGAGGCGTTGAAGCACTGGGTCGCGGGTGATCTCGCCACCGCCCGGCGGGCCTGGGACGCCATCGTGCAGGAATGGCCGTTCGACCTCGTGGCCCTCAGGCACATGCACTTTCAGAGCTTCTGGCTCGGCGAGCAGCAGGCGATGCGCAACACGGTCGCGAGTGCCTTGCCGGCCTGGACCGACGACATGCCGGGCTACGGCTTCGTGCTCGGCATGCTGGCCTTCGGCTTCGAGGAGATGGGCGACTATGCGCGGGCCGAGGCTACCGGCCGCGAGGCCGTCGAGCGCAACCCGGACGATCTCTGGGCGATCCACGCCGTGGCGCATGTCATGGAGATGCAGGGCCGGCTCGCCGACGGCACCGCTTGGCTCGACTACCCGGACGATCGCTGGGCCGATCGCGGCCCGGTCAAGAACCACGTCTGGTGGCATGCCGCCCTTTTCGCCGTCGAGCGCGGCGACTTCGACGCGGCACTTCACCTCTACGACAACCACGTCGTACCCGGCGAGCGCCGTGTCTCGACCGACATGATGAACGCCCCGTCGCTGCTCGCCCGCCTCGAGCTCGCCGGTGCGGATGTCGGCGAGCGTTGGGAGCAGCTCGCCGCGTGGTCGGAGGGCTGGGTCGACGACCACGTCATCGCGTTCACCGACGCGCACACCATGATCCCGCTCGCCAGGACCGGGCGCGACGCGGCGGCCGCGGCCTTCGTGGCGTCCCTGGAGCGGTGCGCCAAAGCGCCGAACAATGATGCAGCACGGCGGATCGAGCCCTTCATCCTGCCGCTCGCCAAGGGCATCAAGGCCCTCTATGCGGGCCGGCCCGCCGAGACGGTCGAGCTCCTGACCCCCATCCGCTACGGCCTGCAACCCATCGGCGGCAGCCACGCGCAGCGCGACATTTTCAACCAGCTCCTGCTCGAAGCCGCGATCCAGGCCGGCAACTGGCCACTCGCCCGATCCCTCGCCTCCGAGCGCATCGCCCTGCGCCCCGAAAACCACCTCAACTGGCTCAAATTCGGCCAGATGTTCGACGCCGCCGGCGACCCGGAAGCGGCCGAGCGGGTGCGCGAGATCGCCGAACAGTATCGGCCCTGAGCGTTAACCGCCGTTGAAGGTACCGGGTACCGTTAGCGGCGACGGGACGCGGAGCCGGTGGCCGAAATGATTGGCTGCGTTGGCGTCTGCTGCGCACGGTAGCCGGCCCTGCCCCTGGCGCCGAGCAACGGTGGGGCGAGCCTCCTCGACCCTCACCCTTCTTCAGGCATGGCCGTCGCGGCTCTTTTCCGGGTATGCTGGAGCGCTTTTCGACGTCACTTGCGGAGAATGGTGCGATGGCTGGACGGCGAGCCTTCAACACGCGGGCGTTGATCTCGCTCCTGGTGGCGTCGGGCTTCCTGGTGATGGCGATCACCGGCATCATGCTCTACGTCAGCCCGCCCGGGCGGGTCGCCAACTGGACCGACTGGACGCTGCTCTGGCTGACCAAGGACGCGTGGGCGGCCGTCCACATCTCGTCGAGCCTGATCTTCGTGCTCGCCGGGCTGACGCACCTCGTGCTGAACCGGAAGCCCTTCTTCAACTATCTGCACACCCGTTTCCACGGCCACGAGCTGCCGCGCGCCGAGAGCCTGGTCGCGGTGGCGGCGGTCGTCGTCCTGGTCTGGGGCACCCTTGCCAACGTGCCGCCGATCAGCTTCCTCCTTGCGCTCAACGAGCGGGCCAAGCTGATGTGGTCGACGGGTGTGGATGCCGAACCACCCTTCGGCCATGCCGAGGAGGTCTCGCTCGCCATGCTGGGGGCGCGGGACCGCTTCGATGCCGGCACTGCGCTCGGCACCCTCGAGGCCGAGGGGCTGATCGTGGCGCAGGGCGTCGAGACCACCATCCGCCGTATCGCCGAGGACAACCGCCGCTCACCGGCCGAGGTCTACCAGCTGATCCGGGGTGCGCGCGGGGCAGCGGTTCGAACTGGAGCCTGGACACCCCAGACCGTCGAAAGCCGGTTCGGCGGGGCCGGGATGGGCCGGCTGACAGTGGCCCAGCTGGCCGCCGAGGCCGGCATGCCGCTCGACGAAGCGCAAGCCCGGCTCGCCGCCCTCGGCCTGTCGACCGCCGCCGATACCCGGTTGCGGGAGATGGCGGAGGCGACGGGGCTCGAGCCGCTCGAGCTTGCCAAGGCGGTTCTCGTCGAGGGCTACACGCCGGCCGCCGCGGGCAACTAGCCGCGCGCTCGCCGCTGCGGCGCTGCCGGCGCTGGTCTGGGGGCAGGGCGGCTGCTAGGAACGGGCCGCGGTCGCGGCCACCCCCACCTCCTTCACCGGTACCCTATTCATGGACCCTCAGACCCTCCGCGACAGCAAGGCATGGCCTATCGTCGAGGCCATGGCCCTTTTGCAGCGCGTCGAGCAGCAGCCGCCGGAGAAAGGCTTCGTGCTGTTCGAGACCGGCTACGGGCCGTCCGGCCTGCCGCATATCGGCACGTTCGCCGAGGTCTTCCGCACCACCCTGATCCGTCAGGTCTTCCGCCGCCTGTCGGATATCCCGACCCGGCTCTATGCGTTTTCCGACGACATGGACGGGCTCAGGAAGCTTCCCGACAACATCCCGCACCCGGAACTGGTGCAGCCGCATCTGCAAAAGCCGTTGACCTCGATCCCCGATCCCTTCGGCACGCACGAGAGCTACGGGGCGCACATGAATGCCCGGCTCATGGCGTTTCTCGACCGCTTCGGCTTCGACTACGACTTCAAGAGTGCGACCGACACCTACAAGTCGGGGGCCTTCAACGCGGTGCTGCGGCGCGTGCTCGAGCGGCACGAAGCGGTCTGCGACGTCGTCCGGCCGCATCTCGGCCCCGAGCGCCGGGCGAGCTACAGCCCGATCCTGCCGATCTCGCCCAGGTCCGGGCGGGTGCTGCAGGTGGCGATCGAGGAATGCCGCCCGCAGACAGGCACCGTCGTCTTTCGCGACGAGGACGGCAGCTTGACCGAGGTGCCGGTGACCGACGGGCACTGCAAGCTGCAATGGCGGGCCGACTGGGCCTTGCGCTGGACCGCCCTTGAGGTCGACTACGAGATGTCCGGTAAGGACCTGATCGATTCGGTCAAGCTCGGTGGCCAGATCTGCAAGGTGATGGGCGGCACCCCGCCTTTGGGCTTCACCTACGAGCTCTTCTTGGACGAGAACGGCGAGAAGATCTCGAAATCCCGTGGCAACGGCATCACCATCGACGAATGGCTGCGCTACGCCACGCCGGAAAGCCTGCAGCTTTTCCTCTATCAGCACCCGAAAAAGGCGAAGAAGCTCTATTTCGACGTGATCCCCAAGCACGTCGACGATTACGAGGCTTTCGTCGCCGCCTTCCCGGACCAGGCGGACAAGGAGAAGCTCGGCAACCCGGTCTGGCACATCCACGACGGCAATCCGCCGACGCAAGCGGTACCGATCGGCTTCGCCATGCTCTTGAACCTGGCATCGGTCGTGAATGCCGAAGATCCCGAGGTGCTCTGGGGCTTCATCCGGCAATACAGCCCGGATCTCACGCCCGAGACCCAGCCGCGGCTGGCGCGCCTCGTCGACCACGCGATCGCCTACTATCAGGACCGGGTTCGGCCGGAAAAGCAGCACCGCGCCCCGGACGCGACCGAGCGGGCGGCGATGGAGGAGCTGGAGCGGGCACTCGCCGGCTTGAACGAAGGCACACCCGCCGAAGCCATCCAGAACGAGGTCTACGAGATCGGCAAGCGGCACGACTTCGCCAATCTCCGCGACTGGTTCAAAGCCCTCTACGAAGTGCTGCTCGGCCAGGCCCAGGGGCCGCGCTTCGGCTCGTTCGTGGCCCTCTACGGCATCGCCAATACCCGGCGGCTGGTCCAGGAAGCGCTGGCGGCGGAACGGCCGGTGCATGCCGACTGAACTGCAAACCCGCCCGCCCTCGGCGCGCGAGCTGGCGCTTCGGGTGTTGGATGCCACCCTCGTGGACCAGGAGCCGCCCGAGACGCCGTTCGCCCGATTGACCAGGCGAGCGACCATGAGCGTTCGCGATCGGGCGTTCGCGCGGCTGCTCTTTACCACGGTACTGCGCCACAAGGCCGTGATCGACCGGGCGCTTGCGGCCCATTTGACGGCTGCGCCGAAGCAGCGGAGTGCAATGAACCTGCTTCGTCTGGGTGCCGCCCAGCTGCTCTATCTCCAGACCGCCCCGCATGCGGCGGTGGGCGAGTGCGTGGAGCTGGCCAAGCGCCGGCGCCTGGCGCCGCCCGGTCTGGTCAACGCCGTGTTGCGCAAGCTCGTCGGTGCCGAGCCACCGCCCTTGGCGCCGCTCGAGACCCTGCCGGGCTGGCTGGCCGAGCGCTGGGTGGCGCATTACGGCGTCGAGCTCGCCGCAACGATCGCCGCCGCCCTCGGCCGGGTGCCACCGCTCGATCTCACGGTGCCGGACGATCCCGCGGCCTGGGCGGCAAGACTCGGCGGGCGGGTCGTCGGGCCGCGGACGGTGCGCCTCGCCGATGCCGGACAGATCGAAGGGCTGCCGGGCTATGCCGAGGGTGCCTGGTGGGTGCAGGACCTGGCGGCGACATTGCCGGTCCAGGTGCTGCGCCCGACGTCGGGCGAACGCGTCCTCGATCTCTGCGCGGCCCCGGGCGGCAAGACGGCACAGTTGCTGACCGCCGGGGCGGTGGTCGCCAGTGTCGAGCGGGACCCGACACGGGCCGAAAAGCTGCGGACCAATCTTCGGCGATTGAATCTCGAGAGCGAGGTCGTGGTGGCCGATCTTCTGGTCTTCAGCCCGGAGGAGCCGTTCGAGGCCGTGCTGCTCGACGCGCCCTGCACTGCCACGGGCACGATCCGCCGCCATCCCGACATCATGTGGACCAAGGGGCCGGCGGATATAGCCGCCATGGCCGCCCTGCAGCAACTGCTCCTCGGCCGAGCCGCGGCGTTCACAGCACCGGGCGGGCGGCTGGTCTATGCGGTCTGCTCCATGGAACCCGAGGAAGGGCCGAACGTGGTCGAAAACTTCCTGGCGGCGCATCCCGATTTCGTCCGCGCCCCGATCGACGAGGCCGAGACGGGCTTTTCGCCCACGCCCCGCGGCGATCTTTCTACCCATCCGGCCCTCTTGCCCGATGCCGGCGGCATGGACGGCTTCTTCATCGCCCGGTTCACGAAAAACGCCTGAGAATCTGCCATGTCGCCGCTCCGCCCAGCCCGCGCCCTCCTCTCAGTCTCCGACAAGACCGGCCTCGCCGACCTGGCGACGGCGCTCGCCCGGCACGGCGTCGAGCTGATCTCGACCGGCGGCACGGCCAGGAATTTGCGCGAGGCCGGGCTCGAGGTCGAGGACGTGGCGACGCTCACCGGCCAGCCCGAGATCCTCGACGGCCGGGTCAAGACCCTGCAGCCGAAGATCCACGGCGGTATCCTGGCCAGGCGCGACGATCCCGCGCACATGGCCACCCTCGCCGAGCACGGCATCGCCCCGATCGACCTCGTCGTCGTCAATCTCTATCCCTTCGCCGCGACCCTGGCCTCGGGCGCCGATTTTGCGACCTGCATCGAGAACATCGACATCGGCGGTCCCGCGATGATCCGGGCCGCGGCCAAGAACCACGGCCATGTCGCGATCGTCACCGATCCTGCCGACTATGCCCGGATCGACGAGGCGCTGGCGGCGGGCGGCATCGAAAGGGACCTCCGCCTGGAACTCGCCCGCAAGGCCTTCGCCCATACCGCAGCCTATGATGCGGCGATCGCCAACTGGCTGGGTGCAGCCGATCTACCCGACCCGCTGCTGGTGGCGGCCCCGCTCGTCCAGACCTTGCGCTACGGCGAGAACCCGCACCAGGCGGCCGCCCTCTACCGCTTCGAGCAGGGCCGGCCGGGGGTCGCCTCGGGGCGGCAGCTGCAGGGCAAGGAGCTCTCCTACAACAATCTGCAGGACGCCGATGCCGCGGTCGAACTGGTAGCCTCGTTCGATCGCCCGGCCGTCGCCGTCATCAAGCACACCAATCCCTGCGGCGTCGCCGTGGCGGCGACGCTCGCCGAGGCCTGGACGCGCGCCCTCGCCGCCGATCCGGTCAGCGCCTTCGGCGGCATCGTGGCGCTGAACCGCACGGTCGATGCGGCGACGGCCGAAGGTCTGGCCTCGCTCTTCCTGGAGGTCGTGGTGGCACCCGGCTTCAGCGAAGACGCACGCGGCATCCTGGCCCAAAAGAGCAATCTCCGCCTGCTCACCCTGGACCGCCTGCCCGGCTCCGGGGACGCGATGCTCGACCTCAAGACGGTCGCCGGCGGTCTTCTCGTGCAGGCGCGCGACACCGCGACCAGCGATCCCGCCGGCTGGACTTGCCCGACGGTGCGGGCGCCGAGCGCGGCCGAACGCGCCGGCCTCGTCTTCGCCTGGCAGGTCGTCCGCCAGGTCCGCTCCAACGCCATCGTCATCGCCAGGGGCGAGACAACGTGCGGCATCGGCGCTGGGCAGACCAGCCGGGTGGGAGCGGTCGAGCTCGCCGCCCGTCAGGCCGCGGCGCAGCCCGGGGAAGGGCCGCTGGTCACGGCCTCCGACGCCTTCTTCCCCTTCGCCGATGGCATCGAGCGGGCGGCGGCGGCCGGCGTCACGGCGATCGTCCAGCCGGGTGGCTCGGTGCGCGATCAGGAGGTGATCGACGCCTGCGACCACCACGGCATCGCCATGCTGCTGACCGAACGCCGCCACTTCAGGCACTGAGCGGCGTTTGCATTGTGCTTTATCGGCAACTGTAGCGGCGGCTACAGTCGAGCTTTAACCGTTTTGCAATCATCCCGCACGTATCGTTCGGCCCGGCACGGTCAGCAGCCAAGCCATCGTGCCCGCGACCGGTTTGGAGCATCCGGATGGTGGAGCGAGCGGTCGTCTACCTCGCCTTCGTCTTGCTGTTGATCGCCCTGCTGCTCGAGCAGCCGATGCCTTATGTGATCGGCCCTTGAGTGCAATGGTCAGGTGCGATCGTGATGCGTCGGCCCGTCGCGGCCGAGCGCAGCAGCGCATCGATCAGCCGGTGGACATCGAGCGCGTCACGGGCGCTGACCCGGGGCTTGCGTCCTGCCTCGATGGCGTCGAGGAAGTCGGTGATCACCGCTTTGTGCCATTCGTGGCTGAAGGCCATGGGATCGGCACCACCGCCGATGCCGCCGGCCTCGCCTAGCACCTCGGGCTCGCCGTCGAGGGGCAAGAGGGACAGCTGCCCGCCCTCGAGGAGTGCCGTGGCCGCGGTGCCGGCGATCACCAGCTTCTCGGTTCGGCCCGGATAGCAGCTGGTGGTCGCCATCAGCGCGCCTAGCGCCCCGTTGGCGAAGGTGAGCCCTGCGCCGACGAAATCCTCGGTCTCCATGCGGTGCAGGGCCGAGGTGCCGGCGATCGCCTGGACGTCGGCGGCGGGACCGGCGAGGCTCAGCATCAGGTCGAGCATGTGGATCGCCTGGGTAATCAGCACGCCGCCGCCGTCGCGCGCGAGCGTGCCGCGGCCGGGCTCGTCGTAATAGGCTTGCGGCCGCCACCAGGGTACCTCGAGCTGGACGGTCGCGAGCTGGCCGAGGGCACCGGCCGCGAGCTTCAGGCGCAACGCCTCGGCCGCTTCGCGAAAACGGTGCTGGAAGACGACGGCCGTGCTGATGCCGGCGCTCTCGGTCACCTTGACCACCTCTTCGGCGGCGGCCAGCGTCCGCTCGAGCGGCTTTTCCATGAGCAGGGGCTTCTTCGCCCGGGCGATGCGGCGAACGAGCTCGAGCCTCGCGTCGGGCGGCGTCAGCAGTATCACCGCATCGATCGACGCATCCTCGATCACCGCCGCGAGATCGTCGGTGACCGGCAGGCCGAAGCGGTCGTGGAAGGCCTGCCGCCGCTCGGCCGAGCGGCTGAAGGCCAGGACCTCGACCCGGCTTGCCAGGTCCCGAAGGCTCGCGGCGTGTGGTGCCACCGCCATGCCGGTGCCGATCAGCCCGATACGTTGCTTCGCCATGCGCCCCCCTGGGTTGCGGGCCGACTTCGGCCGGCTGCCGTTGTCGGACCGGTTTGCCCGGTCGGCAGGCATTTGGCCAGTCGCCGGCGCGGCTCGTCGGGGCCTGGGGTTTGCGGCAGGCGGTTCTGCCCCATCTCATCAACTGCCAGCTCGGGCGACAACGGGAGCTTCTTGCGATGCGTTGGAATACGGATGAGCGATGGGGCAGCGTGGCGATCATGCTGCACTGGTCGATGGCCGCCCTCATCCTCCTGGTCCAGGTGCCGGCCGGCATCGTCATGCTGCAGGTCGATCCAGGCCCCCTGCAGAACGCGCTCTTCAATGTGCACAAGAATGTCGGGCTGGTCGTCTTCGCGCTGGCCCTGGTGCGGGTCGGCTGGCGGCTCGCCAACCCGGTGCCGGCGCTGCCGCTGGACGTGCCGGGCTGGCAGGAGCGAGCGGCGCACCTCACCCATTTCCTGCTCTATGCGCTGATCTTCCTGCTGCCGGTCAGCGGCTTTCTCTACACCGCCTTCGGCGGCTTTCCGGTGCCACTATTGATGGTGTACGACCTCGGCCAGCTGATCCCGAAGAGCAAGCCGCAGGCCGAGGTCTGGCAGGCCATCCACCACTGGTCGCAATGGGCGCTCTATGGCGTTGTGGCGCTGCACGTCGCCGGTGCGCTGCAGCACCACTTCGTCCATCGCGACGATGTGCTGCGGCGGATGGTCTCCAGCCGCTAGCGAAAAAGGCCGGCGCCAAGACGGCGCCGGCCCTCGTTCAGCCCGCCGACGGTCGGCCGGTCAGCCGCCGTTGATCTTGATCTTCTTCACCTGCTTCTCGGCCGCTTTGGAGCGCGGCACGGTGATGTGCAGCACCCCCTTGGCGAACTGGGCGCTCACCTTGTCGGCATCGGGCTCGAAGGGGATCACGAAGCGGCGCAGATAGCTGCCATGGCTCCGCTCGACGAGATGATACTGCTTCTTCTCGTCCTTCCTCTCCTTCTCCTCCTTGTGCTCGGCCTTGATCGTCAGCACGCCGTCGGCGAGGTCGAGGGAGATCTCCTGCTGGTCGATCCCGGGGAGCTCGGCCGAGATCTCGAGCCCCGTCTCGGTCTCGGCAACGTCGACCCTGGGGCTCAAAAAGCTGCCGGCCATGGTGGCTGGCATGCTCCAGTCGCGCGAGAAGCCCTCGAACAGACGATCCATCTCGCGTCGCATCGCGGTGAACGGATCATCCTCGCCGCCACCTCGCGCCGGGCTCCAAGAGCGGCCGAACGGCATCAACGACTTCATGTCCATGGCTGTTCCTCCGCAAGTTGTCCCTACAACGCCAGATCGTCCAGCACTTGCCGGACACTCAGGCGCTAGTGTCCCTTAGACGAAGACCGCCGGCGTTTCCTTGATCTGGATCAGCAATGCGCCGATTTTTCACGGCCGTCGGCGATCGCCTGCGCTGTCGGCAGTCGCTGCCGGCGCGTCAAGGCAACCGGCTAGCCGGCGCGGGGCACGCTGCCGCTGCGCCGCTGGCTGGTGGCGCGCGGTGCCGTCGTCGGGTCCGGCCGCATGCGGCCGCCGCTGCCGCCGCCCATCGCCATCAGCCGGCGGATCCGCTCCTCGGTCGGTGGATGGGTGCGAAACAGATTGTCCACCCCGCCTTTGATCAGTGGGTTGATGATGAACATGTGGGCACTCGCCGGGTTGTTCTCGGCGGTCTGCAGCACCCGGCCCTTGGCGAACTGCTCGATCTTGCCGAGTGCCGAGGCGAGCCAGCCTGGATTGCCGCAGATCAAGGCGCCGTCGCGGTCCGCCGAGTATTCGCGGGTCCGCGAGATCGCCATCTGGACGAGCGCTGCGGCCAAGGGCGCGAGTATCATCGCCAGGATGAGAACGATCGGGTTCGGCCGGTTCTCGCCGCGGCCGCCGAAGATGAAAGCGAAGTTGGCGAGAAAGCCGATCGCCCCGGCGATGCTGGCGGCGACCGTCATGGTCAGCGTGTCGCGGTTCTTCACGTGCGCCAGCTCGTGCGCCATCACCCCGGCGATCTCTTCGCGCGACAGCGAGCGCAGCAGGCCGGTGGTGGCGGCGACCGCGGCGTTCTCGGGATTGCGGCCCGTGGCGAAGGCGTTCGGCTGATCGGTCTCGATGATGTAGACCTTGGGCATCGGCAAGTCGGCATTCCTCGCCAGTTCCTCGATCAGGCCGTAGAATTCGGGCGCCGACGCCTTGGACACCGCCTTGGCGTTGTGCATCCGCAAGACCATGTCGGCGGAGTTCCAGTAGCTCCAGAAGTTCATGCCACCGGCGACGAGCAGCGCGATCAACAGGCCGCCCTCGCCGCCGATCGCAAAGCCGATCATCAAGAAAAGCGCGGTCATCGCCGCGAGCAGGATGCCGGTGCGCACGACGTTCATGGCTTGGTCTCTCCCCAATGGCCGGATGCGGCCGATGCGCTATGAAGATGGCGACGCGCCCGCTCGCCGCAAGCTTGGTCGACCGTTGATGCAGGCTGATGCGCGGCCGCCCGCCGCCGCTTGTCCGGCGGCCGCGTCCTGCCCAAATCCCGGGAGCGGCAGGCGGGATCCGCCGGCCCGGCCAGTCCCGCTAGCCATTGGTAGCGGCGGTTGCAGGGCTCGGCAGTGGTGCTTATATGGACGTTTGGTCAAGTGCCGGATCAGGCGCTGGGTCCAACCGACCTCTCGGGCATGCGCCGGGTGGGCAGCGGGTAGTTGAGCCGCGTCCTCGAGCGTCGAGGCACGCCCGATCCGGCCGGCGAAGGCAGTGGGGAACAACAGTTTTTCGCGGGACACGCGTGGGGTTCGAATGAGCAGAATTATCGGCATTGATCTCGGGACCACCAACAGTTGTGTGGCGGTGATGGAGGGCAAGAACGCCCGCGTCATCGAGAACGAGGAAGGGATGCGGACCACGCCGTCGATGGTGGCGTTCACCGAGGACGGCGAGGTGCTGGTCGGCATGCCGGCCAAGCGGCAGGCGGTGACCAACCCGGAGAACACGCTCTTTGCGGTCAAGCGGCTGATCGGTCGCCGCTTCGACGATCCGGTGGTCGCCAAAGACAAAGGCATGGTCTCCTACAAGATCGTCAAGGCCGACAACGGCGATGCCTGGGTCGAGACCCGGGGCGAGAAGAAAGCACCGTCGCAGATCTCCGCCGAGGTCTTGAAGAAGATGAAGGAGACCGCCGAGCGTCATCTGGGCGGCACGGTCGACAAGGCGGTGATCACCGTGCCCGCCTACTTCAACGACAGCCAGCGCCAGGCGACCAAGGACGCCGGCAAGATCGCCGGGCTCGAGGTGCTGCGCATCATCAACGAGCCGACCGCGGCCGCCCTCGCCTACGGGCTCGACAAGGGCAAGAACCAGACGATCGCGGTCTACGACCTCGGCGGCGGCACCTTCGACGTCTCGATCCTCGAGATCGGCGACGGGGTGTTCGAGGTGAAGTCGACCAATGGCGACACGTTCCTGGGTGGCGAGGACTTCGACCTCCGCCTGATCGATTCCATGGCCGACGAGTTCAAGAAGGAACAGGGCATCGACCTGCGCTCCGACAAGCTCGCCCTGCAGCGCCTGAAGGAGGCCGCCGAGAAGGCCAAGATCGAGCTTTCCTCGACCCAGCAGACCGAGGTCAACCTGCCGTTCATCACGGCCGACCAGTCCGGGCCCAAGCACCTGACGATGAAGATCAGCCGGGCCAAGCTCGAGATGCTGGTCGACGATCTGATCCAGCGGACCATCGACCCCTGCAAGAAGGCCCTGAAGGATGCCGGCCTCAGCGCGTCCGACGTCCACGAAGTGATCCTGGTCGGCGGCATGACCCGGATGCCCAAGGTCGTCGAGACGGTGAAGAACTTCTTCGGCAAGGAGCCGCACAAGGGGGTCAATCCGGACGAGGTCGTGGCCATCGGTGCCGCGATCCAGGCGGCCGTGCTCTCGGGCGACGTCAAGGACGTGCTGCTGCTCGACGTCACGCCGCTCTCGCTCGGCATCGAGACCCTGGGCGGCGTCTTCACCCGCATCATCGACCGCAACACGACCATCCCGACGAAGAAGGCGCAGACCTTCTCCACCGCCGAGGACAACCAGAACGCGGTCACCATCAAGGTCTTCCAGGGCGAGCGCGAGCTGGCGGCGCAGAACAAGCTTCTGGGTCAGTTCGACCTCGTCGGCATTCCGCCGGCGCCCAGGGGCGTGCCGCAGATCGAGGTCACCTTCGACATCGACGCCAACGGCATCGTCAACGTCTCCGCCAAGGACAAGGCGACCGGCAAGGAGCAGCAGATCCGCATCCAGGCCTCGGGTGGTCTGTCCGACAGCGAGATCGAGAAGATGGTCCAGGAGGCGGCCGAGCATGCCGATGAGGACAAGAAGCGCCGGGCCGCCATCGAGGCCAGGAACCAGGCCGACAGTTTGATCTACTCGACCGAGAAGAGCCTGGGCGAATACGGCGACAAGCTCGAGACCGCCGACCGGACGGCCATCGAGGGCGCCATCACCGACCTCAAGGGCGTGCTCGACAGCGAGGATGTCGACGCCATCAAGAGCAAGTCGGAGACCCTGTCGCAGGTGGCGATGAAGCTCGGCGAGGCGATGTACAAAGCACAGCAGGCCGCGGACGGCGGCGACGGCGGTGCCGATGGCGGTGGTGGTGGCGACGCCGGTGGCCGGGCCGAGGATGTCGTCGACGCCGAATTCGAGGAAGTCGACGACGACAAGAAAAAGTCGGCGTGAGCCCAAAGGGCAGCAACATTGTCGTGACGGGCCGGGTCCGGGTGACCCGGTCCGTTGCCGTTCACTTCCCTTTCACCGCGTGACGATGGCGCTGAACTAGGACCGGGTGCTGATGGCCAAGCGCGATTTCTACGAAACACTCGGCGTATCGAAGACGGCGGGCGAGGCCGATCTCAAGCGCGCCTACCGCCGGCTGGCGATGGAGTGCCACCCCGACCGCAATCCCGGCGACGCCGCGGCCGAGGCGCGGTTCAAGGAGATCAACGAGGCCTACGAGGTCCTCAAAGACCCGCAAAAACGCGCCGCCTACGACCAGTTCGGGCCGCAGGCCTTCGAGCAGGGCATGGGCGGTCGCGGCGGCGGCTTCGATTTCACCAGCTTTGCCGATGTGTTCGACGATCTGTTCGGCGACTTCATGGGGGGCGGCGGCGGCCGGCGGCGCGGGGCGGCGCCGCGCGGCAACGACCTCCGCTACAACCTGACCATCACCCTCGAGGAAGCGTTCGCCGGCAAGAAGGCGCAAGTCCGGGTCCCCACCTCGGTCGCCTGCGAGGCCTGCGACGGTACCGGCAGCGAAGGCAAGGCCGAGCCCGCCGCCTGTCCCACCTGCCGCGGCGCCGGTCGGGTCCGCTCGCAGCAGGGCTTCTTCACCGTCGAGCGGACCTGCCCCACCTGCCACGGCATCGGTCGGGTGGTGACCAACCCCTGCAAGGTCTGCAACGGCAGCGGCCTCGTGCACAAGGAGAAGACGCTCGCCATCAGCGTGCCGGCCGGGGTCGAGGACGGCACCCGAATCCGGCTTTCGGGCGAGGGCGAGGCCGGGGTCCGGGGTGGCCAGCCGGGCGATCTCTACATCTTCGTCACCGTCGCCCCGCATCGCCTGTTCCGCCGCGAGGGCCACAACATCTTCTGCCGCGTGCCGATCCCGATGACCTCGGCGGCCTTGGGCGGCGATGTCGAGGTGCCGACGATCGAGGGCAAGCGGGTCCGGCTCGCCGTACCCGGCGGCACCCAGACCGGCAAGCAGATCCGCCTGCGCGGCAAGGGCATGAGCGAACTACACGGCCATGCCCGCGGCGACATGTTCGTCGAGATCATCGTCGAGACCCCGGTCAATCTCACCAAGCGACAGCAGGAGCTGTTGAAGGAGTTCGAGGAAGCGGGCGAGGCAGCCAACAACCACCACCCCGAATCCAACGGCTTCTTCGCCAAGGTGCGCGAACTCTGGGACGATCTGACGGACTAGGTGGCGGCAACGCGGCGCCGGCCGGCAGCCGGCCCGAAGCGTTGCCGGCACGACCAGCCAGCTTGGCAACCGTCGTCCCCGCCGGCAGCAGTCACAACAGCAGTGAGCGCCGCGATGCGGCCCCGGTCAGTTGCGGGCGTCTTGAGGGCCGCTCATCAGATGGTGAACCATCACCGCACCGAGCCAGTTGCCGTTACTCTCGCAACGTTCGATGTCGGCGAGGCAGATCTGGCCGATCACCCGACCGTCGGCCATCACCGTGAGGCTGTCCAGCGGCTCATGGCGGAGGCGTTGCGCCGCACTGGCCGCACTCTCATTCCACTGGATGGTCATCGACGCCTCGCGATACCAGTCATCGATGGTCCGACTGTGTCCGCTCTCGGTTGCCTCGTTCATGCGACGTCTCCTCCGCCGGTTGCCTCACAACGATCGACCACCGGCCCGTCGATCGTTTCGCCCGGTCGCCCGTGCCGCCATCAGTGCTCGGCGACGGTGCCACACTGCGGCACGGCTTCGATCCGGCGCTCAGGCCGGCACTGGCAGGGCGCGGCTGAACTGATCGATCAGCCAACGGCCAAGGCCGACACGCGAACGCCGAAAGCGGCGCAGCCCGTCCTTGCGCCGGACGATCACGACGTTGTGGCTGGGCACCGGGAGCACCTGCACCTTGAGACGCGGCCCGGTGAGATCGATGAGCAGCGTCTCGCCAGGTTCCAGCTCGGCACTGGCGGCCACCACCTGGCGGGTCAGCTCGAGCGGATCGAGCTTGAACTCGGCGATGCTCAGCCTGCCGGTCTCGGCATCGTCGAGCACGTCCAAGTCCTCGGTCGGTACGTCATAGCCGCTGCGCGCGACCAGAACACCGCCGGACCGCGTGAAGCGCTCGACGACTTCCGCCATGCGGTTCGGCCGGGCCACCCATTGCACCCGGCACGGCAGGCACTCCCCCATCCGTGTCCTCCCTTTTGTAACACTGCCGAACATCTGCTCGGGCACTGTGCCGAGCCCGATTTCGCGCCACCGAGAACACTAGGTTATCTGGCGCTGCCAGACTTTGATCGATGTCAATGTTAATGCATGTTGGCGGCCGAAATCACCACAGCCGCTCGGCGATGGTGTGGCGGGTGTCGAGCTCGTCCTTCATCGCGAGAACCTCGCCGAAGGGCAGATGACGCGTCGAGATGACGCCGATGCAGCGGCCGCCGTCGAGCACCGGCAGATAGCGGTAGCTGAACTCGTCCATCGCCCGGATGGCGTCAGCCACCGGCGCGTCGGCGTCGATCGTGTCGGGCTGCTTGGTCATCACCTCGGCGATCGGCGTCGCCTCGGGGGCGAGGCCCTTGGCCACCACCCGCAGCATCAGATCACGTTCGGTGAAGATGCCGACCACCTGATCGCCCTCGGTGATTGCGACACTGCCGCAGCGATGTTCGGCCATCGTCGCCACCCCGTCCTTGACGGACGCTGTCGGTGGCACCGCGACCAGGCGGTCGCGCTCGATGATCTGGCGAACGGGTCTCTTGGACATGGCGATCGACCTTTCGGCGTGGCCGGCTGAACGAAACAACCAGCTTCATAGCAAAGATTCCGTCAGCCCGCCATGACAAGGATCAAGGCACCGGCGACCAGCACCGGCGCTGTGGCCGGGCGCGACTTGGCGCCATCGCCGGCGGCCGGCCCGGTCGCCGGCCCGGCTGCCCCCGGGCTTGCCGGCGTTGCGCGGTTGGGCGCGCGATCGGCCAGCTGGAGCTCGAGCTTGGCCATCTTGCGGCACAGGCGGTGGATGCGGCCGAGGATCTCCATGGTCTCGACACTGCTCGAATAGACCCGGGTGCGCCGCGGGTCGTCGCTGCCGGCGACCCGCTCGAAGGCCGCACGGGTGAGCTCGCGCGAGGCCCGGTGCACGGCGTGCTTGCCCTCCCGAATGGTCAGCGCCTGGCCGAGATCGCGGCTGCCGATGAAGCCGGGCAACGCCCTGACGTCGGCGCGCAAGGCCGCCAGCAACGCCTCGATGCAGCGCTCGAGCGCCGCATCGGGCAGTCCCGGCCAGCGGTCGCGGCGATTGGCGAGGCGCAGGAGGTCGTCGCCGGCAAGCTCGGCGATCGCCATCAGGAACTGGCTGGTCTGCAGGATCGCCGTCAGCTCGGCCGACTGTCGATCGCCGAGACGCGCCTGGCCGACCTTGCCGAGATAGACGATGATCGCGTCGTTGAGCGCCCGCAGCCGCGGCAACAGGTCGTGGGCGTTGGCGAGGCCCTGTGCGTCGCGCCGGACCAGCGATGGCAGGACGGCCTCGAGCAGTGCCACGATCTGGCCGGCGAGCCGGGCGAGCTCGCGCCGTGCCGCCGCGAGCGCCAGCGACGGTGACTGCCGCAGCCCCGGCTCGAGATAGCGCGGCGCCAGGAGATCGGCGCGCGCCCCGCTCGGCTCCGGCACCAGCCGCCGGACCAACCAGGCGACCTGCGTGGTGAAGCCGATGAAGAGCAGGGTGTTGGCGACATTGAACAAGGTGTGGGCGTTGGCGATCTCGCGCGGCAACGAGTCCGGGGTGAGCCAGCTGGCCATCGCGGCGAGCTGGCCGATGAACGGCAGCCACAGCAGCGCCCCGGCGGTGTTGAACAAGAGATGCGCGACGAACACCCGGACCGCTTCGCGCGGCTTGCCGATGGCCGCGAGCCCGGCGGTCACACAAGTGCCGATGTTCGAGCCGAGGGCGACGGCGATCGCCGACGGCAGATCGATGATCCCCTGCGACGCCAGGATGATGACGACGCCCATGGTGGCCGCCGACGACTGCACCAGTGCGGTAAAGAGCGCCCCGGCGAGCACGCCGAGCGCCGGCCGCTGCAACTCCCCCATCAACGCCAGGAACGGCGGGTAGTCGCGGAGCGGCGCCATGCCCTGGCTCATCACCTCCATGCCGTAGAACACCAGCCCCATGCCGAGCAGCGCCCGACCGGACTCCCTGAGCCGGTCGGTCCTGCCGGTCGCCGCGGCGAGAAAGCCGACGGCGATCAGCGGCAGCGCCAGGACGCCGATATTGAAGGCGAGGACCTGGGCGGTGAAGGTGCTGCCGATATTGGCGCCCATCACCACCGCGATGCTCTGGCTCACGGTCATCAGGCCGGCACTGACGAAGCCGACCAGCAGCACCGTGGTGACCGACGAGGAGTTGACCGCGGCGGTGGTCAGCGCGCCGGTCAGCACGCCCAGGAATCGGTTCTTGGTCAGCCGCTCGAGGATCTGCGCCATCCCCTCGCCGGTCAGGATCTCCAGCGCCCGGGTGAGGAAGTTGAGCCCGAGCAGGAACAGGGCGAGCCCGCCGAACAGCCCGCTCGCCAGCGCCAAGAGATCCATCGCCGCTGTCCTCGTCCGCCTCCTATGCCGCCTCCCACGCCGCCGACCGGGCAGCCCGCCAGCGACCGGGCGGCCCTTGAGCTACCGAAAGACCAGCCTAGCGGCAGATGGAGGAGCGCGCTAGCGCGGCTGCTGGCGATGTCGCGGGCTCACCAGAGCCGCTCGGCCAACGCCTCGCGCTGCCGGCCATCGGGCGCGACCTCGGCCTGCCCGGCCAGCGGCAGGTCGTCGGCGCTGAGCAGGCCGAGCACCCGGTCGTCCTCGACCACCGGCAGATGTCGGTAGCCCTGCTCGTCCATCTGCCGGACCGCCGCGCTGATCGCGGCATTGGCCTCGATCACGTCGGGGTTGGCGGTCATCACCTCGACCAGCGGCGTGTCGAGCTCGCGGCCGAGTGCCATCACCCGGGTGACCAGGTCGCGCTCGGTGACGATGCCGACCAGCATGTCGCCACGGCAGACCAGGACCGCGCGGCCATGATGCGCCGCCATGCCGATCGCGGCATCGCGCACGGTCTCTTCCGGCGCTGCCTTGAGCAGCACGTCGCGGCCGAGAAAGTCACGAACGGGTCGATCGGGCACCGCAGCGGCCTCCGCCATTGTTCGCCTAAGGGTTGATTTGCTTGAACAACAATTCACGTGAACTGGCAAGGCAATTCAACCGCCGGCGGTGCTGCCGCCTACTTCACCACCATCACCGGACAGCGGACCTCCTGGCTGACCTGGGTCGAGACACTGCCGTGCACCAGCCGGCCGAGCACGCCGAAGCCGCGGCTGCCGATCACCACGAGCTCGACCGCCCGCGCGCGCACCGCCTCGACCACCGCCTCGGCGGCATCGCCGGCAAGCTCGAGCGGCACCACCTCCGCCGCTCCCTCGGCCTTGGCCAGCGCCGCGCCCTGCTCCAGCACCTTGCCGGCGACCGCGACCGCGATCCGCTCGTCGACGACGCGCGGGCTCGGCTTCAGCGACAGCCGCCCGAGCGAGGAATCCCGCTCCGGCTCGGCCTCCCGCACCAAGTGCTCGACCTCGGCCATCCGGCGCAGCGCCTCGGGCACCGGCTGGCCGGTGACGACATGCGCGACATAGAGCTTGGCCCCGAGCCTGCCGGCTAGCCCACCCGCGATGCGCGTGGCGTTGCGGCCGTGGTCGGAGCCGTCGGTGGCGACGAGGATGGTCTTGAACATGGCGCTGCCTCCTCCTTTTGGGCGATGAAACCGCTGCAGGATAGCATGAGTCGGTCGGTGTCTCGATTGCGCTGGATCAATCGACCGCCGGCGGCAGGCCGAGGCGGATCGGGCCTGTCGCGGCGAGCGGGTCGACCGGCCGGCTGCGCTGCGTGACGACAATTCGGCCCTGGGCGTGGAGGCTTGCGGCGGCCGCGCGCACGGCCGGCATCAGAACGCGCCAAGTCTCGGGGTCGAGCCGCCGCGCGGCCTCGGAGGGACAGATCGTCTTGCCCGGCCCGCGGGATTGAACGAGGTCGAGGATGGTGGCCTCGATGGTGGCGGGGTCGAGTGGGGCCTCAGGCGGCATCGGGGTTGGCGGCTCTGACAAGGTTCCGAAGATCGCGAATACCGGCCAGATGCTAGCCGTTCGACCTCGATGGTATCCACCTCTGTATGAAGTAATCGTGAACCCTCCACCGCCTTTGGGCGGTGGAGGGTTCACCCGCCCTTGCCTCGCTCAAAATGGCCGGCAGCCCTGCCGTCGACCACCGCGGACGTCGGTCGTCAGCCAATGCGGTTCGTCCAGAGGCGGCCGGACCCGGTGCCCCGGCCGTCGCCGTTCCGCTCACGCCTGAACGGTCGTCTGCGTCTGCTCGCCGAGGCCTTCGATGCCGAGGCGCATCGTCTGGCCGGGCTTGAGGAAGACCGGGTTGGGCTTGACGCCCATGCCGACGCCTGGGGGGGTGCCGGTCGAGATGATGTCGCCGGGCTGCAGGCTCATGAACCGGGAGAGGTAGCTCACGAGGAACGGCACCTGGTAGACCATGGTTTTGGTCGAGCCGTCCTGGTAGCGGTGGCCGTCGACCTCCAGCCACATGGCGAGGTTCTGGGGGTCGGGCACCTCGTCCCTGGTCACCAGCCAGGGGCCGATCGGGCCGAAAGTGTCGTGGCTCTTGCCCTTGGTCCACTGGCCGGCGCGCTCGGCCTGAAAGGCGCGCTCGGAGACGTCGTTGATGACGCAGTAGCCGGCGACGTGGTCCATCGCGTCCTGTTCGGCGACGTATTTCGTGGGCTTGCCGATGACCACACCGAGTTCGACCTCCCAGTCGGTCTTCTCCGAGGTGCGCGGGATCTCGACGTCGTCGTTCGGGCCGCAGATGGCGGACGTGCATTTCATGAAGATCACGGGCTCGGGCGGCACCTTGAGACCGCTCTCGGCCGCATGGTCGGCGTAGTTGAGGCCGATGCAGATGAACTTGCCGACTTGCCCGACACAAGGGCCGAGCCTGGGGTTGCCGGAGACGGCGGGCAGGGTCGCGGGGTCGAGCCTGGCGAGCTTGGCCAGGCCCTCGGCGCCGATGGTGGTGCCGTCGATGTCCTCGATGACGCCCGCAAGGTCGCGAATGGTGCCGGCGGCATCGAGCATGCCCGGCTTCTCCTGGCCCTTGGCCCCGTAGCGCAAGAGTTTCATGGGTCTTCCTCCCTTGGTTCTTGGTTGTCGAAGCCTGTCAGGCGACCCGCTCGATGCGCGCCCCCAGATCGCCGAGCTTCCGCTCGATCTGCTCATAGCCGCGATCGAGGTGATAGACACGGTTGATTTCGGTCTGGCCCTCGGCGGCCAGGGCCGCGAGCACGAGCGAGACCGAGGCGCGGAGGTCGGTCGCCATGACCGGTGCGCCGGTCAGGCGCTGCACGCCGCGGACCAGGGCCGAGCTGCCGTGGACGGTGATGTTCGCACCCATGCGCATCAGCTCGGGCGCATGCATGAAGCGGTTCTCGAAGATCGTCTCGGTGATCATCGAGGCCCCCTCGGCGACGCACATCAACGCCATGAACTGGGCCTGGAGGTCGGTGGCGAAGCCCGGGAAGGGCTGGGTGATGACGTCGACACCCTGGAGCGGGCCGTTGGCCCGGGATGCGATCATGCCGTCCTCGGCGGGCTCGAGCGCCACGCCGCATTCCTCGAGCTTGGCGATCGCCGCACCCAACAGATCCTTGCCGCAGTGGCGCAAGGTCACTCGGCCACCGGTGATGGCGGCCGCCATGGCGTAGGTGCCGGCCTCGATCCGGTCGGGCAGGATGCGGTGGTGCGCCCCGCCGAGGCGCGTCGCCCCGCCGATGCTGATGGTGGGCGTCCCCTCGCCTTCGACCGCCGCACCCATGGCGCGCAGCAGCCGCGCCAGATCGACGATCTCGGGCTCACGCGCGGCGCCGTGCAGCTCGGTCGGCCCCTTGGCGAGGGCCGCTGCCAGCATCAGGTTCTCGGTGGCGCCGACCGACGGCGAGCGAAGGCGGATGACCCCGCCTTTGAGCCCGCCAGCGGCGGTCGCGGTGACATAGCCGTCGGCGAGCTCGATCTGCGCCCCCATGGCCTCGAGCCCGGCGAGATGCAGGTCGATGGGTCGGGTGCCGATGGCACAGCCGCCGGGCAATGACACCCTGGCGATACCCTCGCGCGCCACCAGGGGCCCGAGCACCAGGACCGAGGCGCGCATCTTGCGCACAAGGTCATAAGGTGCGGTGGTCGACAAGACCTCGGCACAGGTCAGCGTGAGCTTGCCCGGGGCCCCCGGCAGATGCCGGGCCTCGACACCGAGCACCTGCAACAGGCGCTGCATCGAGCCGATGTCGGCGAGATCCGGCACGTTCTCGAGGTCGAGCGGCTCGTCGGTGAGGAGGCAGGCGGCCATCAGCGGCAGGGCGGCGTTCTTCGCCCCGCTGATCGTGACCAGGCCTTCGAGCGGCACGCCGCCCTCGATCAGGATGCGGTCCATGGCAGATCCCAAAAGGCCGGGCAACAGCCCCGGCTACAGCCGCCAAACTGCCAAGATGTGGTGATTTGGGCAAGCCCAATGAACGGCATGGTGGAGCAGGTTGAAGCAGCCGCCCGTCACAGCGAATCGACATGCGGTCGCAAGATATCCGCCGTTTCGGTCAGGCCGGCAGCTTCCATGCCGATCAAGAGCAGCTCGGCGGTCTTTTCCGGTCTCGTGAAGCGCTCTTCACATCCGGCGAACGGCCGCCACCGCCCGTCAGCTATCGAGAGCGATCGTACCGGCGATAAAATCAGCCGTGGAGCGAGCCTCGATGGTGAACAGTTAGAGCCTTGCTGATGGGCGGTCCTTGAGGTTGTCCGTGACAATTGTCGCTGCCCCCGCCGTCAACGCAGCCGCAACGACGTGCGCGTCTCCCGGGTCAGGCCAGTCGTCGCACAGGCCGGGCAAATGATCGAAGTCCGCGACCAAGGTTTCCTCAAAGGCCTCCTCCATTCTTTGCCTAGCCTTTGCCGCCTGTTCGCCGGCATTGTCGACGCCCCTGGCGACCAGCATTTGCTCGATTGCGGTTTGCGTTTCCTCCAGAACTGGCACCGACCAGCGGATACGGAAGAACGCCGCCTCGGCAGGTGTCAGCAGAAGGTTTCGCTTCAGCACGCCCGCGAGCGAACAGGCGTCCACGAATGCGGTGAAGCGGTTGGCGAACGAGAGCTAGATATGCTCAGCATCCATCGGCGCGAGATCGTCAAGCGCCTGGCCACGTTCTGCGTCCCTGGCCCGCTTATACTCGAACAGATGCTCAGCCTTTATGCGCCGATGGCGGCCCACCTTAGCGTGCTCGATTTCGCCTTTCTCGAGCAACGAAATGAGGAACGGCCGCGACACATTCAGGATGTCCGCCGCCTGCTGCGTCGTGAGCAGCTGACTGACCGGAACGATCGTCACCGAATCGCCGCGACCGACATGCCGCGGCAACTCCATGAGCAGGCCCGAGAGAGATGGAGCCAGCGTGATCTCCGATGGTTCCTTCGTCTCTTCATCCAGCACACGAAGCTTCGACCCGCCGGCGATGTGGGTGGCGAGAATATTGCGTAGATGGTTGGCCGCTGATTCCTCACTGGCGGAGGGCAAACGGCCGCCAAGCTTCTCGGCAAACGCTGGAACGGTCATGGCATTATCCGTGTTGACACAAATCGTGTCGCTTATTCGAAGCAAACCTAATCGGGAAATAAGCTTGACAGGGGGAGGTTCCATGGAAGGCATGCCGAAGTGATCTCACAGGCCGCGCTGGACCAGTTCGTCGGCACTGCCGAACACGCGGCTTTCGGTCGATACGATCGACGAGACGCAGTCTCCCGCAACAACCGAGCGGCAACGCGACTGCTTTTGACGGCATGCGGTGGCGGGCACCGCGTCGAGGCCCGCTTACCGATGCTGATCGGCGCAGCGATGGCACCGGCCAATTGAAAAGATGGTGGAGCCGATCGGGATCGAACCGACGACCTCCTGCTTGCAAAGCAGGCGCTCTCCCAGTTGAGCTACGGCCCCGCAGCGTTCGCGTCCACCGTATATGGGCAAAGGGCTTGGCCGGGCAAGGGGTTGTCAGCCGCGTGGCAGGCAGGCCTCGGCCAGGGCCCGCATCGCCCGGCCGCGATGGCTGAGCCTGTCCTTCTCGGCTGCCGTGAGCTCGGCGAAGGTGCGGGTCTCGCCCTCGGGCACGAAGATCGGGTCGTAGCCGAAACCGCCTGCACCGCGCGGCGTCTCGACGACCTGGCCATCCACCCGGCCCTCGAAGCAGACATGATCGCCGTCGGGCCAGGCGAGGCAGATGACGGTGACGAACGCGGCGGCCTTGTCGGCCGCGGCGAAGCTGCCGAAGCGGCTGGCGAGCTCGGCCACGATCCGCGCCATGGCGGCCGGATAGTCCTGGGTGGGGCCGGCCCAGCGGGCCGAGTGCACGCCCGGTCTGCCGTCGAGCCCGTGAACGACGAGGCCGCTGTCGTCGGCGAGGCTCGGCAGGCCGCTGGCGGTGGCCGCGGCCATGGCCTTGATCAGGGCGTTGCCCTTGAAATCGGGGGCTGTCTCCGCGGGCTCGGCGAGGCCGAGCTCGCCGGCCGAACGGACGGTGATGAAGCTGCCGGCGAGCAGCCCCTCGAGTTCCCTGAGCTTCTTCGGGTTGTGCGAGGCGAGGACGAGCGTGTCGCCGGTGAAGCGCCGCTGCATGGCGCTCAGCGCTGCTCGACCGCGGCCCGCTGCAGGGCCACCAACGCGCGGATGCCGGCGGTGGCCAGCGCGTTCAGGACAGCGAACTCCTCGGGCGTCACCGGGCGCTCCTCGGCGGTCAGCTGCACCTCGACGATGCCGCCACCGCCGGACAGGACGAAATTGCCATCCGCCTCGGCCGTACTGTCCTCGGCGTAGTCGAGGTCGAGCAGTGCCTGGCCGCCGACGATGCCGCAGGAGACGGCGGCCACCTCCTCCTTCAGCGGCAGGACCGGGATGAGCGCCTTCTCGACGAGGCCGGAAAGGGCTCGGTGCAGTGCGACATAGGCGCCGGTGATGGCCGCCGTGCGGGTGCCGCCGTCCGCCTGCAGCACGTCGCAATCGACGACGATCTGCCGTTCGCCCATGGCTTCGAGGTCGGTGACGGCGCGCAGGCTGCGGCCGATCAGCCGCTGGATCTCCATGGTCCGCCCGCTCTGCTTGCCGCGCGCCGCCTCGCGGCCGGTACGGCTGTGGGTCGAGCGCGGCAGCATGCCGTATTCGGCGGTGACCCAGCCGCGCCCCTTGTTGCGCAGGAAGGGCGGCACCCGCTCCTCGACCGTCGCACAGCAAAGCACGTGGGTATTGCCGAACCTGACCAGGCACGAGCCCTCGGCATAGGGGCTCCAATTCGGCTCGAGGCTGATCTGGCGCAGTTCGTCGGCGGCGCGACCACTGGCCCGCATGCTGTCCCTTTCCTGAAGTCGATCCGGCTTCGTCGTCGCCCGGCCCGTCCACCGCGGCCGCTCGGCGCTGCGCCCGGGCGCTGCCGACGGCGTTTCGGCCCGTATCGGCATGGCGCCGGCCAAAGCCGCGAACCACGCCCGGAACGGCTGCTTAACGCATCGCCCGCCGAGCAGCAATCGCGCCGCTCGATCGGTCAATCCAAAAGATGTCGCGGGGATGCCCGGCCTGCCGCCGACACCTAGCAAGCGCGGCCCGAACCGTTCTGCTTGCACGCCCAAAACCCCTTCCCACATATTTCTTAACGAATGGCGGTGCCCGGCAGGGATCGCCGACCACGGGCCCGCTCGCACGAGGGGCCAGGAAAGGAATGCGACCCATGGATTTCAATACCTATACCGAGCGCGCCCGCGGTTTCGTCCAGTCGGCGCAAGGCCTCGCCATCCGCGAAGGCCACCAGCGCTTCCTCCCTGAGCACATCCTGAAGGTGCTGCTCGACGACCCCGAGGGCATGGCCGCCAACCTGATCCAGGCCGCCGGCGGCAATGCCAAGGCCGCGGCACAAGCCAACGAGCTCCTGCTCGCCAAGCAGCCCAAGGTCGAGGGTTCCGGCGCCGGCCAGCTCTACCTCGCCCCAGAGACCGCCCGCCTGTTCGAAAGTGCGAGCCAGATCGCGAAGAAGGCCGGCGACAGCTTCGTCACGGTCGAGCGCCTGCTGCTCGCCATCGCCATTTCCGAGAGCGATGCCGGCAAGGTGCTGAAGGACGCGGGCGTCACCGCCCAGGGTCTCAACGCCGCGATCGAAGCCGTCCGCAAGGGCCGCACCGCCGAGAGTGCGTCGGCCGAGGACAGCTACGAGGCCCTGAAGAAATACACCCGTGACCTGACCCAGGTCGCCCGTGACGGCAAGCTCGACCCGGTCATCGGCCGCGACGAGGAAATCCGCCGCGTCATCCAGGTCCTCTCCCGCCGCACCAAGAACAATCCCGTGCTGATCGGCGAGCCCGGCGTCGGCAAGACCGCCATCGCCGAGGGCCTGTCGCTGCGCATCGTCAACGGCGACGTGCCCGAGAGCCTGAGAGACCGCCGCCTCCTCTCCCTCGACCTGGGTGCGCTGATCGCCGGCTCGAAGTATCGCGGCGAGTTCGAGGAGCGGCTGAAGGCCGTGCTGCAGGAGATCACCGCCAGCGAAGGCGAGATCATCCTGTTCATCGACGAGCTGCACACCCT
>CAZNWE010000026.1:0-48019 GCA_964576715.1 uncultured Geminicoccaceae bacterium
GCCCGAGCAAGCAGTGACAGGGCCCGAAAAAGAGGTGGCGGGGTCACCCCCGCCACCGTTTGGCTCGCTGCGTCAGTTGGGCATCAGGCGCTCGGGGATCTCGACGCCGGCCTCATCGAAATAGCGCGCGGCCCCCGGATGCAGCGGCGCCGGCAGGCCGGCCAGCGCCGCGTCGAGCGACATGGCGTTGGTGGCGGGGTGGATGCTCTGCAGGAAGGGCAGGTTCTCGAACATCGTCTTGGTGATCAGGTAGACGACCTCGTCGTCGACGTCCTGGTGTACGCCGAGGAAGTTCGGCTGGGCGATGGTCTGCGCATCCTCGTCCTGGTTCGGGTAGCTGCCGGCCAGGATGGTGTAGGCGGTCCAAAGCTCGCCCTCGCCACCATTGGCGCGCGCGACCTGCTCGGGCGTGAACTCGAGGATGGTCAGGTCATCGCGGGCGGCGAAGGCCTGGGTGACGCCGGTGACCGGCACCCCGCCCGGCATGTTGACGCCGACGATGGTACCGTTCTGCAGGGCCTGGGCCGAGGGGCCGTAGCCCTGGTAGACCAGCGCCATGCTCTCTGGATCGATGCCGAGGCCACCCAGGATGGCGCGGCCGGAGCCCTCGGTGCCGGAGTTCCGCGCCCCGATCGAAAAGGGCTGGCCGGCGAGGTTCTTCAGATCGTCGATCGTGCCGGTGTCGGCGTACTCGTCGGTGACGACGAAGTGCTCGACATTCTGCCAGAGCATGCCGATCGAGCGCAGCCACTCCTGCGGCCCTTCGCCCTCGAGCGGCCCCGTACCGTTGGCGGCGTAGCGGCCATACAAGCCCTGGAGAATGCCGAACTGCGCCTGGCCGTCGCGCATCAGGCCGATGTTCTCGCCGGAGCCGGCCGAGCTGATGGCGGCCATGTCGATGCCTTCGGCGTCCTGCAGCTTGACCTTGACCAGGGTCGCGATGGCGACGCCCACGGGGTAGTAGGTGCCGCCGGTGGTGGCGGTGGTCAGGATGTAGGAGCGGTCGTCCTGGGCGGTGGCGGCGAAGGCGGTCAGCAGCGTTGCAGCGGCGGCGACGCTGCCGAGGAGCGTGGTGCGGCGGGTGCTCGTCATGCGTGTTCTCCCTGAAGCGGATGTGAATGGAGCATGGGTAAGCACGGCCGGCTTGGCAAGCCCGAGCACAGGGCTGCCGCGGGCGAGGCAGGTCACCGCGGTCGCTAAAAACCCTCGGCGCGGTCCCGCTTGAGGGGAGCAAGCGCGGCGATGTGCGCGGGCGAGAGGCCGCAGCAGCCGCCCAGGATCTGCGCGCCGCGGCCGATCCACTCGACGGCGAAGCGCTGCAGCTCTGCCGGCGGGATGATCGCCTCGAACCGCCACTCCGGCATGGCGAAATAGCCGGAGTCGGGATAGGCCATCAACGGCCCGGGAAAGGCTCTGCGCAGCTCGTCGAGGCCATCGCCGAGCAGGTCGGCGCGGGTGTGCATCACGCCGGCAACGGCGACGGGGAAAACGTCGAGTGGCTGGATGAGCTCAGTGAAGGGGATGTCGCGCTCGGGGGCGAAGCTGAGCAGGCGGCCAGCCTCACCGCGCCTGGCGGAGAAGCCGGCCCAGACCGGCAGGCCGCTGCTGGTCGCCGCCGCGAATACCGGGCGGATGCGTTCGGGGTAGTACATCATCTCGAGCAGGACGAGATCGCAGCCGGCGTCGCGCAGCAGCAGGGCCAGCTCGCCGAAGCCGTCGGTCATCTCGGCCTCCGAGGGGGCGCGCGCCAGGTCCGGCTGGGCGGTGCCGCTGACGAAGGGGCACATGTGGGAGAGCGAGCCGGCGATCAGCACGTCGTCGCGGCCGCACTTGTCCCGCGCCCGCTGGGCTGCGGCGACGGCGGTGCGGTTGATCGCCGCGAACTGGTCGCCGTAGCCCGCCGGACCGAGCATCAGCCGCGACGAGGCGTAGGTGTTGGCGGTGACGATGTCGGCGCCGGCGGCGATGTAGTCGGCGTGGATCGCCTCGAGCACGGCGGCGTTCTCCAGCGAGGCCGGGCCGCACCAGGCCTGCGGGTCCATGGCGACGCCGCGACGGCCGAGCTCCGAGCCGGTGCCGCCGTCGAGGATGACGACGCCGCCATTGGTCAGCCGCTGTTCGATGTCGGCGTAGCTCATGGTCCGGTCCCTCGGCTCTGGTCGACGGGCATGCAGGTAGGTTGGTTCCCCGCCACGTCTCGGGCCACGCGCGTCAGTGATGCAGGGGCCGCGATCCGCCGCGCCGCCGGCGCGTCACTCAGGGTGCCGGGAAGACGGCATCGGTGCGCCCCATGAGGCGATAGGCCAGGAGGCCGAGCCATTCGCGGGCCGCCTCGTCGAGCTCTCGCAGGCGCTGGCTGGCCTCGACGCGCCGGAAGCGCTCGTCGCCGGTCGTGCGGTAGTCCACCGGCCAGGGCACCACCGGCCAGCCGATCCGGCGAAAAATGCCGACCGCGCGCGGCAGGTGCGCTGCCGAGGTGACGAGCAGCCAAGTCTCGTCGGGTTCGGGGGCGACCAGGTCCCTGGTGAAGAGCGCATTCTCCCAGGTGTTGCGGGAGCGATCCTCCTGGATGACCCGCTTTTCGTCGACCTGCAGCAGGGCGAGGAACTGCTCGTTGACCGGGCGCTCCTTGATATCGCCGGAGAACAGGGCACCGCTGCCACCGCTGAACACGAGCCTCGCCTCGGGGTGCCGATAGGCGAGGGCCAGGCCTTCGATCAGCCGCTCGGCCGCCTCGTTGACGGCGAGCACACCGCGCCCGGCCGTCACCGACGACTCTTGCGCCCCGCCGAGCACAATGATGCCGGCCACGTCGGGCGGCGGCGCCGCCGGTCTCGCGAAGCGTTCCTCCAGCGGCTGCAGCAGCCAGAGGCCGACCGGCAGCGTCCCGGCCAGCACGAGCAACGCCAGGAGAGCCAGTGACAACCGCCGGCGGCGAAGCAAAGTGAAGAGGAGCAAGAGGCCCAGCAGCAGGTTGCTCGGCTGCAACACGAGCCAGGCGAGCTTCGAGATGACAAAGCTCAACGGGTCCGCCGCCTGCCGTCGTCGACGCGGCCGCCGGTCAGGGCTTCTGCGCGCCGTTCACGTTGAGATAGATCGCATAGAGCGAGGTGGTGCCGCAGATGTAGAGCCGGTTCCGCTTCTTGCCGCCGAAGCAGACGTTGGAGACCACCTCCGGCACGTGGATCTTGCCGAGCAGCGTGCCGTCGACGTCGAAGCAGTGCACACCGTCGCCGGCCGAAGACCAGATCCGCCCCTCGGTATCCAGGCGAAAGCCGTCGAACAGGCCGTTGTGACAGATGGCGAAGACCTCGCCGCCGCCGAGGCTGTGGTCGTCGCGGACGTCGAACTTGCGGATGTGCCGCGGCCCCTGCGGATCGTGGGAAGCCCCGGTATCGGCGATGTAGAGGAACGTCTCATCGGGCGAGAAGGCGAGGCCGTTGGGCTTGACGAAGTCGGTGGCGACGGCCGCGAGGCTGCCGTCCCTGGGATCGAGGCGGAAGACATGGGCGCCGCCATATTCCTGCTCGCCCTTGTTGCCTTCGAGGTCGCTGAGGATGCCGTAGG
Source organism: uncultured Geminicoccaceae bacterium (assembly GCA_964576715.1). GTDB lineage: Bacteria > Pseudomonadota > Alphaproteobacteria > Geminicoccales > Geminicoccaceae > SLRI01. The sequence continues at coordinate 3,568 of CAZNWE010000026.1, forward strand.
GCGGGTCGGTGAACCAGATGGTGCCGTCGGACTTGACCACGACGTCGTTGGGCGAGTTGAGGCGCTTGCCCTCGAAGCGGTCGACCAGGGTCGTCACCGTGCCGTCGAACTCGGTCCTGAAGACGCAGCGCGCCCCGTGGCTGCAGGAGACCAGCCTTCCCTCGTTGTCGCGGGTGTGGCCGTTGGTGTGGTGGGCCGGCTGGCGGAAGACGCTGACCGTCCCCTCGAGACCCGACAGGTCGGGCACGAAGCGCATGATCCGGTCGTTGGGGATGTCCGAGAACAAGAGGTAGTCGCCGTCGCGAAAATAGACCGGCCCCTCGGTCCAGGCCGCCCCGGTCCAGAGCTGCCGAAGGCGCATATTGCCACCGATCAGGCGGCCGAACTTGCCCTCGATGATTTCGTACTCGTTGTGCCGCGTGCTCAAGGGCCGCCCCCCCGCGCCGGTTGTTCCACGGCGCTCAAGTGCGACTGGAGGGCTGGTCATGTCAACCGGCGAGCCGCGGCGTTGCGCTCGCCGGCCGCTCACCGCCCGTCGGTCAGCCGGTCGTCATGAGCCGGCCGAAGGTGCGATCGGGCGGGGGCAGATCGGCCAGCCGGGACATCTGCCAGGCCAGGGCCTGGTTGCTGCTGATCACCGGCTTGCCCAGCGCCTCCTCGACCTCACCGATCACCTCGAGGGTGCGCAGGTTGGTGCAGGAGAGGAAGACGGCCTGCACGTCGGGCTGCCCGCCGATGGCCAGTGCGGCGGCCCGGACCGAGGCCGGGGCGATGCGTGCGACCCGAGCCTCGACCGGCTCCTCGAACGAGGCGAACGCCACGGTCTCGACGCCGGCGGCAGCGAAGGCGGCACGCAAGGCGGTCGACACCTCTGCCACGTAGGGCGAGACGAGCCCGATGCGCCGCACGCCCAGGGCTGTGAACGCGGCAAGGGCGGCGGACAAGGGCTCGGTCACCCGAGCCGTGGTCACCGCCCCCCGGATCAGCCGCGCGACCCGCGCCGGGCCGATCACCGTGGCCCCGGAGGTGCAGGCATAGCCGACCACGGCGAAGTCGATGGCCGGCGGCAGCAGGCCGGCGGCAGCAGGCAGCGCCGTCGCCATCGCGGCCAGGGTCGCGGCCGTGAGATCGGCACTGCTCGGAATCCGCGTCACGTAGACGGCAGCCTGATCGGCTGCCAGGAGCCGGCGGAAATCCTGCTCGATCACCGCGTCCGCCTGAAGCACGACGAGGCCGAGACCGGCAGGCGCATCGGCCGGGTCGGTGAGCGCGTAGGCGAGTCGCGCCATCGGCCGGCCTAGTCGATCACCGGCAGTTCGGTCGGCGCACGCGTCGACAACAGCGCGGCGCCATCCGCCGTCAGCACGATGTTCTCTTCCTGCACCATGAGGCAGCCGGGCCGTACCACTACGCCTGGTTCCAGGGTCAGCACCATGCCCTCGCGCAGGACGGTGGCGTCCCCCGGCATCAGCGACGGCCACTCGGTCAGCTGCAGGCCGAGCCCGTGGCCGAGCCGGCCGCCGCTGTCGACCATCCCCGCCCGGGCGATCGCGGTCTGCATCACCCGGTGCAGGTCGGCCGCTGTCATCCCCGGCCGCACCGCCTCGAGCCCTGCCGAGGTCGCCTCGTACAGCACCGCATAGGCGCGCCGCACATCGTCATCCGCTCGGCCGATCGCGACGTTGCGGTCGAAATCGCAGAAATAGCCGTCGACGACGAGGCCGGTATCGAGCATCAGCACGTCGCCCGGGGCGAGCGGTGTCGCGGTCGCCGGCGAGATGACGTCGGGGTAGCCGCCCGGCCCCGCGGTACAGGCGAGGTAGGGGACGAAATCCGCCCCTTCGGCGAGGCAGCCGATCTGGAAATCGCGACAGACCGCATCGAGCCCGCGGCCTTCCCGGGCGATCTCGGGCAGCCGCGCGAAGGCCCGGTCGGCGACCCCGCAGGCCGCCCGGATCCGCGAGATCTCGGCTGCCGACTTGACCTCGCGGACCCGTCGGACCAGCGCCGTCGCATCAGCGAAGGCCAGGGGCGCGAGCGCCGCCTCGAGCGCCTTGAAGGCGGCGAGCGGCATCCGCAGCTGCGTTTCCGGCCCCATCGGCAGCCCGATCCGGCCGCGACCGGAAACGAACTGGCGCAGCGTCTCGGCCAAGAGCCCGATCCCGTCGTCGACGAGATCGGGCGATTGCCAGGTGCGGATATCCCGGACCCAACTCCGCGCCATCAGGGCCTCGCCGATCGACGGGATTACCGCGACCGGTGCGCCGCTGGCCGGCAGCACCAAGAACCACGGCCTGGTCGGGCTCTCCCAAAAACGCGTCGCGAAACCGGTGACATAGCGCAGGTCGGCTGCGGTCGTGAACAGCAATGCGGCGCAATCGGCGGCCACCATGGCCGCCTGCAGGGCCGCGGCTCGCGCCTCGTGCTCGGTGTCGGGGAAGCCATGCTGGGGCGTGAGAGATGGCGGCATCGGGTGGCATTCCGCAACAACAAGAGCGATCCGCGACTGCGCTTTCGGCCAGCCAGAGTGCGGCTGCCGGCGCAGCGCCTGCGGCCCGCGACGCACGCTGTGGCAAGGGCCCAATCGCGGCCAACGATCGAGACCATGCCGGGTCTGGCAGGGCCACGGGTCGTGCCGTCTGCAGCCATCGCTGAGCGGCACCTGCCCGGCCGCAATGGTTAACCGATTGCAAGGGTACCGGGTACCATTAATGCAGCGCGGCCGGTCACGTCGCTGCCGGTCGGGCCGACTGTCGTTGGCGGTCAATAGAGCCTGTTCGTGTAGGCGTCGCTGATGCGGGCGGCCGCCTCACTTTCGTCGACCTCGCTGATCTGGTCGCTGACGATCCTGGCGAGGGTCGGGAAGCTGCCCTTCTCGATATGCCGGGCGGGATCCCAGAGCCGGCTGCGGATCAGCGCCTTGCCGCAGTGCAGGTAGGCCTCCTCGACGCTGACGACGATCACCGATCTGGGCGACCTACCGGCGTGGGCGGTGGCCGCGAGCAGGGCGGCATCGGTGCTGATCCGGGCCTTGCCGTTGACCCGCAGCGTTTCCTGGTAGCCCGGCAGGAAGAAGATCAGGCCGACATGCGGGTTGCCGAGGATGTTCTGCAGGCTGTCGACGCGATTGTTGCCGGGCCGGTCCGGGATCAGCAGGGTGGTGTCGTCCTGAACGGTGACGAAGCCCGGCGCGTCGCCCTTGGGCGAGGCGTCGCAGCGGCCGTCGGCGCTGCTGGTCGCGATGACCATGAACGGCGAGCGGCTGATGAAGTTGCGACAGTGCGCATCAAGCCTCGGCAGCTCTTTCAGCGCCGCAACCCGGCTCACCGCCCCGTAATGCGCCCGCAGCGTCTGCTCGTCGTCGATCGTCGTCGCCATGGCTTCCGTCCCGATGCTGTCGCCCTGCAAAATAACGTTGGGCGTGGGCAGTCTCATCCACCCCAGGATCGCCGCCCTCTCAGACGTCCAGCTCGCCCACGAGCAGCGCGTTCTCCTGAATAAAGCGAAAGCGCAATTCCGGCTTCTTGCCCATGAGGTCTTCGATGATTTCGGCGGTGGGCTTGCCCTCGATGTCGTGGACGCCGACCTGGAGGAGCTGGCGGGTGGCCGGGTCCATGGTGGTTTCCTTCAGCTGCCTGGGGTTCATTTCGCCCAAGCCCTTGAAGCGACCGACCTCGACGTTCTTCTTGCCCTTGAAGGTGGTACGCATGAGCTCTTCGCGGTGGGCGTCGTTCCTGGCGTATTCGATGGTGCCGCCGTGGGCGAGGCGGTAGAGGGGGGGCTGGGCGAGGTAGAGGTGGCCCTGCTCGATCAAGGGGCGCATCTCGCGAAAGAAGAAGGTCATCAGCAGGGCTGCGATGTGGGCGCCGTCGACGTCGGCGTCGCACATGATGATGACCTTCTCGTAGCGCAGCTCGTCGATGCGGCAGTGCCGGCCGACGCCGCAGCCCAGGGCCGTGGTCAGGTCCTGGAGCTCGCGGTTGGCGTTGAGCTTGTCGGCGGAAGCACTGGCGACGTTGAGGATCTTGCCACGCAAGGGGAGGATGGCCTGGGTTTCCCGGTACCGCGCCTGCTTGGCGGAGCCGCCGGCAGAATCGCCCTCGACGATGAAGATCTCGGTGCCGGGGCGGTCGGCGATCGAACAGTCGGCAAGCTTGCCGGGCAGGCGGAGCTTGCGCGTGGCAGTCTGGCGCTTGACCTCCTTGGACTTCTTCCTGGCCAGGCGCTCCTCGGCGCGCATGACCAAATGGTCGAGCAGCGCGGTGGCGGTGGCCGGGTGCTCGCCGAGCCAGATCTCGAAGCGGTCCTTGCAGGCGGCCTCGACCAGCCGCGCCACCTCGGGCGAGACGAGGCGCTCCTTGGTCTGGCCCTGGAATTGCGGGGTCTTGTAGAATAGCGAGACGAGGATGGCGGCACCGCCGGTGATGTCGTCGGTGGTGAGCACGGCGGCCTTCTTGTAGGCCGTGCGCTCGGCATGGCTCCTGAGCGCCTTCAGGAGTGCGGCGCGGAAGCCCTGCTCGTGGGTGCCGCCGAGCGCCGTCGGCACGGTGTTGCAGTAGTAGCCCTGGTAGGGCTCCTCGTCGATCGGGAAGGCCACGGCCCATTCGATCCGCCCTTGGCCATCGGCGAGATCGGTCTCGCCGGCGAAGGGCTCGGGTACCACGGTGTCGCGGTTTTCGAGCAGGCCCTTGAGAAAGTCGGTGAGGCCGGCCGGGAAGTGGAAGACGTCCTTCTCGGGCACGGATTTGCCGGCAAGCAGCGTAGGGTCGCAGGCCCAGCGGATCTCCACCCCACGGAAGAGATAGGCCTTGGAGCGCGCCATGCGGTGCAGGCGCTCAGGCTCGAAGGCGGCTTTGGGCCCGAAGATCTCGGGATCGGGGACGAAGCTGATGGCGGTGCCGCGGCGGTTCTGGACGGTACCCTCCTGCTTCGGCGGGCCGAGCGGGGCACCCCGGCTGTAGGACTGGCGCCAGAGCGTCTTGTGCCGCGCCACCTCGACCTCGAGCTCGAGGGCCAGTGCGTTGACCACCGAGACGCCGACACCGTGCAGCCCGCCCGCGGTCTGATACGCCTTGTTGGAGAACTTGCCGCCCGAATGCAGCGTGGTGAGAATGACCTCGAGCGCCGACTTCTTCGGGAACTTGGGGTGCGGGTCGACCGGGATGCCTCTGCCGTTGTCGCGGACGGTGACCCGGTTGCCCTGGGCCAGCTCGATCTCGATCCTTGTGGCGAAGCCGGCCACGGCCTCGTCCATGGCGTTGTCGAGCAATTCGGCCACGAGGTGGTGGAGGGCGCCGCTGTCGGTGCCACCAATGTACATGCCGGGGCGGCGGCGGACGGGCTCGAGGCCTTCGAGCACCTCGATCTGGTCGGCGGTGTAGTCGCCCTGGCCGTTCGGGCCCTTGGCGAGGTCGAGCAGGTCGGTCATGGGTCCAGCGTCACTCCAGGCTCGGTGCCCGCCGCTTGACCGCTTGGGGCGTGGCCGGCATGCAGGCTTCTATCGTAAGTGGAGGGCGCAAGACAATGGACGGGGATCGCGACACGGCCACAGTGCCCACGGGAAGCCCCGCGGTGCGGGCGTTGGCGATGCCGGCCGACACCAACCCGCAAGGCGACATCTTCGGCGGCTGGCTGTTGTCGCAGATGGATATCGCCGGCGGCACGGTGGCCTTCGAGCGGGCCGGCGGCCGGGTCGCCACAGTCGCCATCGACGCGATGACCTTCCACGCCCCGGTGTTCGTCGGCGACGTGGTGAGCTGCTACGCCGAGGTGGTCCGGGTCGGCCGAACCTCGCTCACCGTCCAGGTCGAGAGCTGGGCCAGGCGGCAGCGCGCCGGCACGCTGATCCGGGTGACCCAGGGCCGCTTCACCTATGTCGCGATCGGCGAGGATGGCCAGCCCCGGCCGGTGCCGGTGGTGCAGGGCTGAGCCACTAGGGGCGCCTAGCCACCAGCCGAACCACGGCGGAGGTGCCGCTATGGCCCCTGCCCTCCTGCAGCTCGGTCGTGACCTCGGCGAGCTCCAGGATCTCGGCCCCCGCGAAGTCCTGCTCGAGGCGCCAGGCGGTGTAGAGCATGTCGAGGTCGGGCGGGCCTCCCGTGCGATGCAGGTGCTGGTATGGGGAGTAGGCCTCGATCAGGACGAGGCCGCCGGGCTTCACGGTGTTCAGCATGGCGCGGTGGATGGCGGGGCGGTGGTTGGCGGTGAAGTGGGCGAAGATGGCGACAGCGACGTCGAACGCGGCCTCGGGCCAGGGCCAGGTCGTGAGATCGGCCTCAACGTGCTCGACGATCACGCCGCGTTGGGCGGCAAGTGCCTTGGCCTTGGCGATGGCCTTGCCCGAGGCGTCGACGGCGGTGACGGCGAGCCCCTGCTCGGCGAGCCAAACGGCGTTGCGGCCCTCGCCGTCGGCGACGCTCAAGGCGCGCATGCCGGGCCTGAGCCGGTGGGCGTGACCGGTCAGCCAGGCATTGGGCGCCTTACCGTAGAAATACTCGTCGTCGGCATACTTCCGGTCCCAGAACTGTCCCGGCCCCTCGTCCATCTCTTCCCCTCCTCGGCCGGCCCGCGGCGCAAGGCGCCTGCGGCATGGCAGCCGGCGCGGCATCCGGCGCGGCGACAGGTGCTGACCGGCGTCCTATATAGTGGGCACTGGTAGAGGTCTGCTCTCGGGGCGTCATCGATGCGTTGGCTCGGCAAGCTCTTGCTGCCGATTCTGGTTCTGGTCCTGGCGGTCGGCGGCGCCGGCTACCTGCGCGCGACGCGGCCGCAGGTCGACCCGGCGCCAGTGGTCGAGAAGGTTTGGAACGTCCGGGCGACCGAGCTCGCCTTCGCCGACCACCAGCCGATGCTCGCACTGTTCGGTGATCTGGTCGCGATGCGCGAGCGGACGCTCGAGGCGCCGGTCGCCGGGCGCGTGGTGTTCGTCGCCCCGGAGCTGGTCGACGGCGGCCGGGTCGAGGCCGGGACGGTCCTGGTGCGGCTCGATCCGTTCGTCTTCGAGGCGACCTTGCGCGAGCTCGAGGCCGAGCGCCAGGAGCTCTTGGCCAATCGGGCCGAAATCGAGCTCAACCAGCGGGCGCAGGCGGACCTTATGGAACTCGGCCGCCAGCGTCTCGAGATCGCCCGGCGGGATCTGGCCCGCTACCAGCAGCTCGAAGGCCGCAATGTCGGGACCCAAGCCCAGCTCGATGCGGCGCAAAACCGAGTGGCGATCGAGGCCACGGCGGTCCGCCAGGTCGAGCGCGAGGTCGAGAGCCTGGCGGTCCAGCTCGACCGCCTGGCCGCCCAGCTGGCGCGGCTCGACGTGCGCATCGAGCGCGCCCGGCGCGATCTCGACGACACCATCGTCAAGGCGCCGGCCACGGCATTGGTCGAGGAGGTCACGGTCGCCATCGGCAAGGAGGTCAGGGCCTTCGATCCCCTGGCCCGGTTGATCGACGCGGACGGCATCGAGATCCGCTTCACGCTGCGCGACGCCGAGTTCGGGCGATTGTGGGCGGCCGGACTGGTCGGCCGCGAGCTCCAAGCCGAATGGCGGCTCGGTGACGCGACCTTCCCGCTCGAGGCGATGGTCGCGCGCATCGGCAGCCGGATCGATGCGCGCGAGGCGGGTGTTGCGGTCTATGCCCGCATCACCAAGAACCCGCTCGACGCCCCGCTGCGCCCCGGCGCCTTCCTGCGCCTGCGGCTCCCCGACCGGCCGCTCGAGGATGTGGCCGCACTCCCGGCCACGGCGCTCTTTCCCGACAGCACGATCTATGCGATCGACAGCGGCCGGCTGGTGCCGCACCGGGTCGAGGTGGTCGCCCGCTCGCCCGGCCGGGTGCTGGTCAGGGGCGCGATCGACGGCGGTTCGCCGGTGCTCACCAGCCGCCTCGCCGAGGTCGAGCCAGGGCTCAGGGTCGAGGTGGTCGAGTGAGAGAGGCGCCGCCGCCGGGCTCGGGCGGGCTGATCGCGCTCTTCGCCCGGCACCGAACGGCGGGCAATCTCTTGATGGCGATCATGCTGCTCTCGGGCGTGATCGCACTCGGCCAGCTCAAGCGGCAGTTCTTCCCGGATTTCGGCATCGACGTGGTCGCGGTCGGCGTGGTCTGGCCCGGGGCCACCGCGCTCGACGTCGAGGCCAACGTCGTCGCCGCGATCGAGCCCGAGCTTCGGGTGCTCGCCAACGTCAAGCGGGTGACGTCGACCGCAGCTGAAGGCCTAGCCAGCATCGCCGTCGAGTTCGAGCCCGGCAGCGACATGCAGCAGGGCCTGAGCGAGGTCGAGCAGGCGGTGGCCCAGGTCACCACGCTGCCCGAGGACGCCGAGCGGCCGACCGTGCGGCGCATCGTTCGCTACGACAACATCACCAGGCTCGTGCTCTCGGGTCCGGTCGACGAGGCGCTGCTCAACGACTGGGCCAAGCGGATTCGCGAGGATCTCTTGGCCCGGGGTGTCGACCGGGTGACCTATGTCGGCAAGCGCGACGCGGAGATCGAGGTGGCGCTCGACCCGGCGCTGCTGCGCCAGCTCGGGCTCACCGTGGCCGACGTCGCGGCCCGCATCCGCGAGCAGGCGCAGGACATTCCGGCCGGCGACATCGGCGGTGCCCTCGAGTTGCAGCCGCGTGCCATGGGGCAGCCGGAAACGGCTGCCGACGTCCGGTCGATTCCGCTCTTGACCGGCCCCGAAGGCCGGCGGGTGACGGTGGGCGACGTCGCTTCGGTGACCGACCGGTTCGCTGACAAGGCGCCGGTGGCAATGCGCGGCGGCATGCCGGCGATCGAGCTTGCGGTCGAACGCGCGCTCAGTGCCGATGCGCTGGAGCTCGCCGCCGTGGTCGACGGCTACCTGAAGGAGATGCAGGACCGCCTGCCCGCCGGGCTCAGCCTCGAGCGCTACGACTACGTGGCCTCGCTGATCGAGGACCGGATCGCGCTCCTCCTCAAGAATGGCGCCTCCGGCCTTGTCCTCGTGCTCGGCATCCTGTTCCTCTTCCTCAATGCCCGGGTGGCATTCTGGGTCGCCCTCGGCATTCCGATCGCGATGTCGGCGATGCTCTTCATCCTCTGGCTGGCCGGCATGACGATCAACATGATCAGCCTGTTCGCCATGCTGCTCGCCATCGGCATCGTCGTCGACGACGCCATCGTCGTGGGCGAGCACGCGGTGGCGTTGCGCGAGCGCGGCCATTCGCCCGAGGACGCCTCGGTCATGGCGGCACTGTTCATGGCCGCACCCGTGACCAGCGCCTCGCTGACGACGATCGCCGCCTTCCTGCCGCTTTTGGTCATCGGCGACATCATCGGGGCGATCATCCGCGAGGTGCCGGTCGTGGTGATCGTCGTGTTGATCGCCAGCCTGATCGAATGCCTCTTCGTCTTGCCGACCCACATGCGCCATGCGCTGGCCAAGCTGCAGGCCGAACCGTCGCGCTTCCGGCGCTGGTTCAACGGCAACTTCGAGCGGCTGCGCCACGGCCCCTACCGGCGGCTGGTCGGCACCGCGATCGCCTGGCGCTACACGACGCTGGCGGCCGCACTGGCGCTCCTGATCGTCGCCGTCGGCCTGATGGCCGGCGGGCGAATCGGCTTCGTCTTCTTCCAGGGCCCGGAGGCCGACCGGCTCGAGGCCAATCTGGCGATGGCCCCGGGCACGCCGCGCGAGGAGACGCGGCGTGCCCTGGTCGAGATCGAGGCGGCGGCACGCCGGGCGGCGGCGGCCCTGGCTCCCGATCAGCCCGACCTCCTGGTCATGGCGGTGGGCTTCGTCGGCAAGGGCCTGAGCACGGCACCCGGCTTGCAGAGCGCCAGTGGCGAGGCCGTGGGCGGCCTCGTGGTCGAGCTGCTGCCGGCCGATCTGCGCGACATCGGCACCCAAGCATTCGCCACGCGCTGGCGCGACGAGGTGCCGCCGATCCCGGGTGTGGAGAGCTTCACCATCCGCGAGCGACTGGGCGGGCCGCCCGGCCGCGAGGTCGACATCCGCCTGCGCGGCGAGATCCCGCCGGCCCGGCTGAAGGCGGCGGCACTCGAGGTCAGGGCGCTGCTCGAACGGCTGTCCGGCGTCTCGCAGATCGGCGACGACCTCGACTACGGCAAGGAGGAGATCCTGGTCAGCCTGACGCCACGCGGCGAGGCCATGGGCTTCACCACCGAGCTGGTCGGTCGCCAGCTCCGCGACGCCTTCGAGGGGGCGGTGGCCCGGCGCTTCGCCCGCGGCGACGAGGAGATCGAGATCAAGGTCCGCTACGACGCCGAGGCCCGCGCCGACGACCGGCTCGAGCGGCTGCTGGTGGAGGGCCCGACCGGCACGCCGGTGCGGCTCGGCGAGGTCGCCACGCTCGACGAGGCGCGTGGCTTCGCCCGGGTGACGCGGCGCGACGGGCAGCGCGAGGTGGCGATCACCGCCGAGCTCGACGAGGCGCTGATCCTCCTGGCCCAGGTGCAAGAGGCGATCGACGGCGACGTCGGCGAGGTCGCCCGGCGTTACGGCATCAGCCACGAATGGGTCGGCCGGGCCGAGGAGCAGCGGCGGACGCTGGGCGACCTCAGGCTGGGCACGATGATCGGCCTGGCCCTGATCTACATCATCCTCGCCTGGGTGTTCGCGAGCTTCACCCGGCCACTGGCGGTGATGGCGGTGATTCCGTTCGGGTTCGTCGGCACCGTCCTCGGCCACCTGGTGATGGGCTTCGACATCACCATCTTAAGCCTCGTCTCGTTGCTCGGCCTCTCGGGCATCCTGGTCAATGACAGCATCATCATGGTCACCACGATCGACGAGCGCCGGCGGCACGGCGAAGCGGCGCTCGACGCCATCCTGGGCGGCAGCGTCGACCGGCTGCGTGCCGTGCTCCTCACCTCGCTCACCACCATCGGCGGCCTCACCCCGCTCCTGTTCGAGACCAGCATACAGGCCCAGTTCCTGCAGCCGATGGCGGTGACGCTGGTCTTCGGGCTGATGATCACGACGTTCCTGGTGCTCTTCGTGGTCCCGGCACTGCTCGCCGTGGAGGAGGACGTAGCGAGGCTGCTCGGCCGGGACCAGCGGCGGGCGGCGGCGGCGGTTGCCTGAGTGCGGCTAGACCGCGAGCGCGCCGAGCAGCAGGCTGGCGACGACGATCACGGTCAACGGCCAGCGCAGCTGGGGATACCAGGCAGCGGCGTGGCCGGCCGTCACGGCTCGAAGGTCGAGCCAGAGCAGCGCGGCGAAGCCCAGCGCGATGACGACGAAGCCGGTGCCACCGCCGACGAGGAAGCCGGCCCAGCCGACCAGCGCCGGCACCACGCTGGTGCCCAGCCGCTCGAGGGTCGGCGCGTCCGCCGCCATCGCCCAGCCCCAGTGCACGCCGCCCATGAAGGCGAGAATGACCGCACCGTAGGCGATCAGAGCGGCAAGCGCCCAGGCGCCGACCGCACCGCCTGCGCAGCCCAATAGCGCGAGGCCGAGAAACGGCACGGCCCCGAGCGAGCCGAGGGCAAAGGCGGCCAGCGGTACGTCGCGGCGCAGCGCATCGAGCATCGAGGGCGTCTCCAGGGCAAATTCATCAGCGGGTGAGGTGGCGAGCCGACGGCGGGCGGCAAGGGGCGGGGGCCTGGCCACGCGCCGCCATGCTGGCCAGCGGCCGCGACGGCGGCTACTCTGGCCGGCGGGTTTACTCGAGGAGAGCGGCATGACCGAGATCGATCAAGCCTTGCGCGAGCAGGCGGCGGCAACACCCGAGGCGCCGCTCGCGGTCATCGTCAAGGTCGAGCCCGACCCCGGCGACGACGCCCTCGCCGAAGCCGGGCTCGTGGTGGCACAGCGGATCACGCGGCTCAACACGGTCAGCGGCACGGTGCAGGGGGCGAGGCTCGAAGCCCTGGCGGCGCTGCCGGGGATCGTCCGCATCGAGGCCGATACCCCGATGCGGGCGTTCTGACCGGCGCTGGCAGGCTGCTAGGGGAGGCCGAGGACAGGCGGTGGCGGGGTCATGGCGAAGGCGGCCTGCTCGGCGTCGACCCGGCCGAAGCCGAAATGCTCGTCGCGGCCGACCGCGCCGAGCTCGGTCGCGGTGTGGGCCAGCAGTCGGCGGATGGTGACGTTCTGCCGCTCCTCGCCGGTCGGGAAGCGGTGCGAGCCCCAGGCCAGGGCCGCCGCACCGGCGACGTGCGGGCAGGCCATGCTGGTGCCGTTGAAGCGCGAATAGCCGCCGCCGGGCACGGTCGAGAGGACGTCGACCCCGGGGGCGGCGAGTTCGATCTCGGGGCCGCGGCAGCTGAAGCTGGCGAGCCGGTTGGCGGAATCGATGGCGGACACGGCGACGACGCTGCCGAACGCCGCGGGATAGCCGACCCGGTCGCCGGAATTGCCGGCAGCGCCGACCAGAAGGACACCCTTGGCGAAGGCGAAGTCGCACATCTCGCCGACGGCCGTCGGCGCCGCGGCGGCACCCAGGCTCATGCTGGCGATGTGGATCTCGTTGTCGATGCACCAGTCGAGGGCGGCGATCAGCCAGCTGAAGCTGCCGGAGCCCCGGGCGTCGAGCACTTTGACCGGGTAGAGCGAGGCGGCGGGTGCCACGCCCACCACGCCAGAGGCGGTGAAGGCCGCGGCCACGGTGCCGGCGCAGTGGGTGCCGTGGCCGTTATGGTCCATGGTGCTGGTTTCGTGCGGCACGAAGCTTTGCCCGCCGCGGACATTGGGGCGCAGATCGGGGTGGCTGTGGTCGATGCCGGTATCGAGGATCGCCACCTTGATCCCCTTGCCGCGAGTGATGTCCCAGGCCTGCGGTGCGCGGACCTGACTGATCCCGCTCGGTACCGTCTCCGAGGCCATGTCGGGCTGGCCCTCGAACAGCAGCCGTGGGCCGCCGGGGGTGATCGCGCGCATCGGCGCGTCCTCCTCGACCGAGACGATGTCCTTGCTCTTCTTCAGTGACTTGAGCTCGTCCTCGGTGACGCTGGCGGTGACGATCGGCGTCTCGTACCGATTGATGTCGAAGCCGATCGCCTGCGGATCGAGGCCGCGCGGTAGCTGCGTCCCGCTGCCCATGCTGGTCATGTTGAAGACCTCGATGTCTCGCCTGATCGCGGCATTGAGGAGCGAGACCTTGTCGCTCTTCTTGTCGCTGCGCTGGTCCTTGCGCTTGAAGGTGACGATGACGCTCTTGGTCGCGCTCCCGGGCATCGAATCCTCCCCCTGCGTGTCGGCCGGATCGGCGGCCGAACGGATCGAGGCCGCTCGTTGGCGCCGAGCCCGCGTCCTGAGCGGCCAATCCCGGATGCTCGATTGCTCCGGCTCGACCGGCGAATCCCCCGACGGTGCGCGCCTTGTCGCGGCTTGTCAATGATGTAGCCGGCCGACGCTGGGCATCGGCAAGTCGAACGTCGGTCGAGGACTGTGGCTATTCTCGGCCGTCGCTGGACGAGCCGGCGTTGTGCCGGCCGAGGCTCTTGATGACCACCTCGTAACTGTCCTTGCTGAGGCCGGCTTGGGCGAGAAGCCGCTCGAGCTCGGCCCGCATCAGGCCTTGCCGGTGCGGGTCATAGCGGCGCCAACGGCCGAGCGGCAGGAGCAGGCGGCTGGCGATCTGCGGGTTGCGATGGTCGATCTCGAGGGCGACATCGGCGAGCAGGCGGTAGCCGGCGCCGTCCGGCCGGTGGAAGCCCACGAGATTGGCGGTGGCGAACATGCCGACCAGCGCGCGCACCCGGTTCGGGTTGCCGAGGGTGAAAGCCTTGTGGTCCATCAGCCGCCGGACCCGCTCGACGCTGGCCGCGTCCTCGATCATCGCCTGCAGCGCGAACCATTTGTTGACGACCAGGGGCTCGCCGGCGAAGCGCTTGTAGAAGTCGGCGAGCAGGTCCTCGTAACCCGCTGCCTGGACCTCGCAAAGGGCGCGCAGGGCTGCCATCCGGTCGGTCATGTTGCGGGCCTGATGATACTGCGTCGAGGCCACCGCCGGGGCACTCTCGAGCCCGGACCAGACGAGATAGGCGAGGGCCGTGTTCCGGAGCGAACGCCGCGCCATGGCGGCGGTCGAGGGGGCGTCCGGGGTCGGTGCCTCGAGATGCGGCTCGCCCGCCGCCTCGAGGATGGCGAGCCAGCTGTCCCTGAGTTCGTGACCGAGTTGCTGGCGCAGGAAGCGCGACACGGCGTCGATTCCCTCGACGTCGATGGTGGCGAGGCCCTGGGCGAAGAGCGAGCGGCTCGGCAGGGTGACGGCGCGGGCGGCGAAGGCCGGATCGTTGGCGGCGTCGTCGAACACGGCGCGCAGCGCCGGGGCCAGGGCCGGATCGAGCACCAGGGCCCGCCCGGCCTGGTGGTGGCGGAGATGCTCGCTCATGAGATCGAGCATCAACCGCTGGCCCGCCTCCCAGCGATTGAAGGTGTCGGTGTCGTGGGCGAGCATCGCCGCCAGGTCATGGCGCGGCAGGTCGAGTGCCAGCTTCACCGGGGCCGAGAAGCCGCGCAGCAGGGACGGCAAGGGTGGGGCGTCGATATCCTCGAAGACGAAGGTTTGCCGGCGCTCCTTGAGCTCGAGCACGCGCGCGGTGCCGCTCGGCGCATTCTCGCCGGCGAGCCGCAGCGCCAAGGGTGCACCGGTGCTGCGGTCGATCAGGCCGACGGCGATCGGGATCTCCAGGGGCAGCTTCTCGGCCTGGTCCGGGGTCGGCGGTGTGCTCTGCTCGAGGGTCATCGTGTAGCGCCGTGTGCCGGCGTCGAAGCTGCTCTCGACCTTGATCACCGGCGTGCCGGACTGGTTGTACCAGCGCATGAACTGGCCGAAGTCGCGCCCCGAGGCATCGGCCATGGCGGCGACGAAATCCTCACAAGTGACCGCCTGGCCGTCGTGCCGCTCGAAGTAGAGGTCCATGCCCCGGCGAAAGGCATCCTCGCCGATCAGGGTGTGGATCATGCGGATGACCTCGGCCCCCTTCTCGTAGACCGTGCGGGTGTAGAAGTTGTTGATCTCCATGTATTCGGCCGGGCGGATCGGGTGCGCCAAGGGCCCGGCGTCCTCGAGGAACTGGCCCTCGCGCAGGAGCGAGACGTCGCCGATCCGCTTGACCGCGGCCGAGTGCATGTCGGCGGTGAACTGCTGGTCCCTGAAGACGGTGAGGCCCTCCTTCAGGGTCAGCTGGAACCAGTCGCGGCAAGTGACCCGGTTGCCGGTCCAGTTGTGGAAGTATTCGTGCGCGATGATCCGTTCGACCTGGACGAAGTCGGCATCGGTCGCGGTCTCCGGGTGCGCCAGGGTGGCCGAGGTGTTGAAGATGTTGAGGCCCTTGTTCTCCATGGCCCCCATGTTGAAGTCGGCAACCGCGACGATCATGAAGAGGTCGAGGTCGTATTCGAGGCCGTAGCGCTCCTCGTCCCAGGCCATGGCCTTCTTCAAGGAGGCCATGGCGTGGTGGCACTGGTCGATGGTCGCGGGCTCGGAATAGATCCTGAGCGTCACCGCGCGGCCGGCGGCGGTGGTGTAGTGGTCCTCGAGCAGCGCGAGGTCGCCGGCGACCAGTGCGAAGAGATAGGCCGGCTTGGGGAACGGGTCGTCCCAGAGGGCGAAGTGGCGGCCGCCGTCGAGGTCGCCGCCGCCCACCGGGTTGCCGTTGGACAGGAGGTGTGGGTAGGCCGCCTTGTCGGCCTCGATCCGCACCCGAAAGCGGGTCATGACGTCGGGGCGGTCCTGAAACCAGGTGATCCGCCTAAACCCCTCGGCCTCGCATTGGGTGCAGAACATGCCCGACGAGACGTAGAGGCCCTCGAGTGCGGTGTTGGCTGCCGGATGGATGCGGTTCTTGACCTCCAGCGTGAAGCTCGCCGGCGGCTCGTGGATGGTCAGGCTGGACGCGTCGATGGTATAGGCCTCGGTCGGCAGGGCCTCGCCGTCGAGCCTGAGCGACACCGGCTCGAGGCTCTCGCCGTCGAGTATCAGCGGCCCCTGGCGATCGCCGTCGCGGACGAAGCGCTGGGTGCAGGTGACCAGCGTCGTCTCGGGGTCGAGGACGAAATCGAGCGCCACCTCGACCGTCTTGAACAGCGGCGGGGCGTAGTCGGCGAGCCGCACTACGGCAGGGGTGGCGGCGTCGGCATGGGGTTCGTCGGTCAAGTCTCGACCCTTCGTTCAGCGGCGGTCGCTCGCGCCGAGGCGTGGCCCCGCCTCGCGCCGGCTTGCCGGACCCTTGGTGGGGGATTAGCTTCGCGCGCGCAAGGTCGGATACCGGCCTGGACCCGGCAACCGGCGGGTAAAATCAGTGTCGCGAAGGGAGCGGGGATGGCCAAGACGGCGTTTATCGGGCTCGGGGTGATGGGCTATCCCATGGCCGGGCACCAGCAGGCCAAGGGGCATGAGGTGGCCGTCTTCAATCGCACCTTGGCGAAGGCCGAGGCCTGGGCCAAGGAGCACGGCGGTATGGCGCGGCAGACCCCCAGGGAGGCAGCGGCGGGGGCCGAGCTCGTCATGATGTGCGTCGGCAACGACGACGACGTGCGCTCGGTGGTCTACGGCGACGACGGCATCCTGGCCGGGCTCGGCAAGGGGGCGATCCTGATCGACCACACCACGGCCTCGGCCGAACTCGCCCGCGAGCTGGGCAAGGCGTGCGCCGAGCACGGCGCGGGCTTCGTCGACGCCCCGGTCTCGGGCGGCCAGGCCGGGGCGGAGAACGGCATCCTTTCGATCATGTGCGGCGGCAGCGACGCGGATTTCGGCCGCGCCCTGCCGGTGATGCAAGCCTATGGCCGAACGGTGAAGCTGATCGGCGAGGTGGGGGCCGGGCAGCTGACCAAGATGGTCAACCAGATTTGCATCGCCGGGCTGGTACAGGCGCTGGGCGAGGGGCTGAACTTTGCCCAGAAGGCGGGGCTGGACCCGGCCAAGGTGCTCGAGGTCGTCTCCGGGGGTGCGGCCGGTTCCTGGCAGATGACCAACCGCTGGCCGACCATGGCCGAGGGCAAGTTCGATTTCGGGTTCGCGGTCAACTGGATGCGCAAGGATCTGGCGATCTGCATGGAGGAATCGCGGCGCAACGGTGCGGCATTGCCGGTGACCGCGGTGGTCGATCAGCTCTACCGGCTGATCCAGCAAAAGGGCGGCGGGCGCTGGGATACCTCGTCGCTGATCGAGAACCTGCGCGAGCCGCGCTGACGGCGGCACGGCGAGCGTCGCGCCACCGTGACGGCACGTCCACTTGGCGGTTCTCGCCGCTCACCCCATATGCTTCGCATTGGGATCGGGTGACTGATTCCAATACCGAGCATACCGAGCGGATGCCGATGGAGACCAGGAGAATGCAAGCGAGAGCCGCCAAATTCACGATCGGCCAGGTCGTCAAACACCGCATGTTCCCGTTTCGCGGGGTCATCTTCGACGTCGATCCCGAGTTCGCCAATTCGGACGAGTGGTACGAGTCGATTCCCGAGGAGATTCGCCCGGCCAAGGATCAACCCTTCTATCACCTGCTCGCCGAGAACGCCGAAGCCTACTATGTTGCTTATGTGTCGGAGCAGAACCTGCTCGTCGACGCGACGGGCGAGCCCGTCGACCACCCGCAGATCGCCGAGTTGTTCGACAACATGGCCGAAGGCCAGTATACCCCAAAGCGTCTCTATGCGCATTGAACGGCACCGCTAGCCGCTCGGCCGGGTCCCGCTGGGGTGCTGCGGCGCTAGTGACCGGGCGCACGATCCTGTGGTCGGCACGCGGCGCGTCGGGATCGTCACGAGCGCCGCCCGAGCGGGTGTGGCGCTCGTCGAGTTTTCGGGGAGCACGATGAAATTCTTTATCGACACGGCAGACGTCGAGGAAATCCGTGACCTGGCCAGCACCGGCCTCGTCGATGGCGTGACCACGAACCCGTCGCTCGTCGCGAAGAGCAAGCGGAACTTTTTCGAGGTGATCGCCGAGATTTGCGCCATCGTGCCTGGCCCGGTGAGTGCCGAGGTCGCCGCCACGACCGTCGAGGGGATGCTCGCCGAGGCGGCCAAGCTGGTGCCGATCGCCCCCAACGTCACGATCAAGGTGCCGCTGACCTGGGATGGCTTGAAGGCCACCAAGCGGCTGTCTGCGGATGGCGTGAAGGTCAACGTCACCCTCTGCTTCAGTGCCGCGCAAGCGCTGCTCGCCGCCAAGGCCGGCGCCACGTTCATCTCACCCTTCATCGGCCGGCTCGACGATATCGGCCAGGACGGTCTCGATCTGATCGGCGACATCTGCCAGATCTACGGCCAGTACGACAGCATCCACACCGAGGTGCTGGTCGCCTCGGTGCGCAGCCCGGGCCACGTGATCGAGGCGGCCAAGATGGGCGCCGGCGTGGCCACCCTGCCGCCGGCCGTGCTGCGCCAACTCGCGCACCATCCCCTGACCGACAAGGGCCTCGCGGCCTTCCTCGAGGACTGGAAGGCCACCGGCCAGCGCATCGTCTGACCCGGCCTGACGCCATGGCGCTGATCGACGGCACCGGGCAGGTCATCGCGCAAACGAATTGCGGCACGGTCGACGAGGCGCGGACCATCGTGCGGGCAGCCGTGGCCGGTGGTCTCGCCGCGTGCGGCAACATCCATGGGCCGGTGACCTCGCTCTACCGCTGGGCCGACGATCTGGTCGAGGCGATCGAGTACGTCGTCGTGCTCAAGACGACCAGGGCACGCCTCGACGACCTCGAGCAACTGGTTCGCGCGCATCACAGCTACGACCTGCCAGCCATCCTCATCCTGCCGATCGCGGGCGGCGAGGCTGCCTACCTCGAGTGGCTCGACCAATCGGCACGTTGCCCGCCGGCTCGTTCGGCGACGCGCCGCCGCTAGCCGATCGTCGCGGCCGGGTCGAGCCTCGCCTTGACGCTCGCGCCCCAACGCCAGTAAGCGTGATCGGGGCATGTCCGTCGAGGTGGAGCATGGACACGACTGACGGTTTTGCGAGTTGGGTCGGCCGCCTGGAGGAGGCGCTGGACACGGTCACACCGGGTCAGGCGCAGTCGCTCGCGGCGACGCTCGACCTCGACCCCACGGCCGCCACGGCGGCGGGCGACCCGCTGCCGCCGCTTTGGCACTGGCTCGCCTTTCTGCCCAAGGCGCCGATGGCCGAACTCGGTGCCGACGGACATCCGAAACGGGGCGGCTTCCTCCCGCCGGTGCCGCTCGAGCGGCGGATGTGGGCCGGCGGCCGGCTGAGCTTTCTCGACGGCCTGCGGATCGGCGAGCCGCTCACCCGCCGTTCGACCATCCAGGCCGTCAAGGAGAAGTCCGGCGGCGCCGGGCGCATGGTGTTCGTCACTGTCCTGCACGAGTTGGTCGGCGAGCGCGGCCTCGCCGTCCGTGAGGAGCAGGACATCGTCTACATGGCGATCCCGGAGCGCTTCACCCCGCCGCCACCCGTGCCGCCGCCGTCGCCGGTGCTCTTCGAGGACCCGGTGACGGTCGACCCGGTGCTCCTGTTCCGGTTCTCCGCCGTCACCTTCAACGGCCACCGCATCCACTACGACCGGGCGTACGCGACCGAGGTCGAGCGCTACCCGGGGCTCGTCGTGCACGGACCCCTGCAGGCGATGCTGTTGATGGGAGCGGCGATACGGCATCAGGGCGGGGCACTGCCCAAGGGCTATCAGTTCCGCGGCGTGCACCCGCTCTTCGACCACGACGCGCTGCACCTCGTGGGCTGCGCCAAGGAGGCCGACGGTCAACCGCTCGCCGCCGTCGCTGGTCCCGGCGGCGCCGGTGCGGCCGGGGCCGAGCCCCATGTCACCATGCAGGCCAAGGTCATTTGGTAGGCTTGGTCGCCGCGGGCGGCCGGAGAGGATGAAGGGAGCGACATGGCTGGTGTCTTGAACGGGCTGAGGGTCGTCGAGGGGTCGGCCTTCGTCGCGGTGCCGCTGGCCGGCATGACGCTGGCGCAGATGGGCGCCGATGTCATCCGCTTCGACCGCTTGCAGGGCGGTCTCGACGCGCATCGCTGGCCGGTCACCGCGAGCGGCAAGAGCCTGTTCTGGGCCGGTCTCAACAAGGGCAAGCGGTCGATCGCGGTCGATGTGTCGAGCCCGCGTGGCCAGGAGATCATCACGGCACTGATCACCGCCCCCGGCCCGGACGCCGGCTGCTTCATCACCAACCTCCGGGTGCGCGGCTGGATGGACTACCCTGCCCTCTCGGCCAAGCGACCCGACCTCATCATGGTCTCGCTGTTGGGCGATCGGCGCGGTGCCCCGGCGGTCGACTATACGGTCAATCCCGCCGTCGGCTTTCCCAACGCCACCGGCCCCAGGGATTCCGCCGAGCCCGTGGCGCATGTGCTGCCGGCCTGGGACTGCATCGCGGGGCAGAAGGTCGCCATGGGCCTGCTCGCCGCCGAGCGTCAGCGGCTGCGCACCGGGCAGGGCCAGGTGGTCGAGCTGGCACTGAAGGACGTGGCGGCGGCGATGCTCGGCAATCTCGGGATCATCGGCGAGGTGCAGATCAACGACGTCGATCGGCTGAAGGGCGGCAATAGCCTTTATGGCGCCTACGGCCAGGATTTCATCTGCTCTGATGGCCGCCGCGTCATCGTGATCGGGCTCACCGACCGACAATGGCGGAACCTGCTCAAGGTCACCGGCACCACCGACGCGATCCAGGCCTTGGGCAACCGCCTCGGCCTCGACCTGCGCCACGAGGGCGACCGCTACGTCGCCCGGGATGCCATCACCGAAATCCTCCGCCCCTGGTTCGCCGCCCGCCGGCTGCCCGAGGTCGCCGCCGCCCTCGAGGCCGGCGGCTGCACCTGGGCAGCGTTCCGCAGCTTCGCCGAGGCGGTGCGGCACGACCCCGACCTGTCGCCCGACAACCCGATGTTCAGCGAGATCGAGCAGCCGGGGATCGGCCGCTACACCGTTCCGGGCACACCCTTCTCGTTTGCGGCGAGCGACCGCGAGCCGCCCCGGCCGGCGCCGATCCTCGGTCAGCACACGGAGGAGATCTTGGCCGATGTGCTGGGCCTCGCCGAGCACGAGATCGGCGACCTCTTCGACGCCAAAGTGGTCGCCGGGCCCGCCGCCGCCGACTGAGCCACGCGCCCCGTTGTCACACGGCCGGCAAGCGTCGTGGGGTGATGGTGCGGGTTGGCCGTGATACCGGATGGAGCAGACCATGAGCCTCGTCCTCGCCGGCAGCGCCGCCTGCATCGGCGCACTCCTCGGTCTGCTGGCCTTTCTGTGGCCGGCCAAGGCCGCCGAGATCGTGCGGCTGCGGCCCGATTGGGATGCGGCGGGCGGCTATGCCGAGTTCCGCGCCACCTTCGGCGGGCTGTTGCTGCTCGCACATCTGGCCGTGCTCCTGGCGATCGTGATGCGCGAGCAGGCCGGCATGGCCAGCGTCATCGGCGCCAGCTTCGCGGTTGGCGCCGGTTGGCTCGGTGCGGCGATCGGGCGGGCGCTGGCGATGCTCGTCGACCATGGCGAGCATCAGACCAGGACCGGCTACAACGCCTTCTCGACCGTGTTCGAGCTGGCCCTGGCGCTCGCCCTGCTCGCCCCCTGGCTCGGCCATCTGGGCGGCGGCTAGGCGCCCCGCCGGACTGCGGGTCAACTCGGCCGGCGGCGCTCAGGCGGCCAGCGCCGGCTCGTCCACAGTGGCCGCGAACACCTCGGCTAGCGCCACCACCACTGCCTTGGGGTCGTCGAGGCGATTGATGCGGCTCGCCGCCTGCCGACCGCCCGGCAGGTCCGCGAGATACCAGGCGAGGTGCTTGCGGGCGTTGCGCATGCCGGTCTGGCAACCGTAGAGGCCGAGCATCGCGTCGTAGTGCTCGAGGATGATGGCGAGGCGCTCGGCCGGGGTCGGGGTCGGCGGGATCGGCTGGCTGCGCAGGCCGGCAGCGATCTGCGCCAGCCGCCAAGGCCGCCCATAGGCGCCTCTGCCGACCATCACTCCGGCGGCACCTGAGCGTGCCAGGGCAGTTGCGGCCGTTGCCGGGTCGGTGATATCGCCATTGACGATGACCGGCAGCTTCGTCGCCTCGCCGACCGCGGCGATCGCGCACCAGTCGGCCCGACCCCGATAGAGCTGACAGCGGGTGCGGCCGTGCACGGTCAGAAGCTGGATGCCGGCGGCTTCGGCAAGCCCGGCGACGGCGGCAGCATTGCGCTCGCGGTCGTCCCAGCCGAGCCGCATCTTCAAGGTGACCGGAACCTCGACCGCGGCGACCACCGCCTCGAGGATCCGTGCCGCATGCGCTGGCTCGCGCATCAGCGCCGCCCCGGCGGCCTTGCCGACGACGGTCTTCGCCGGGCAGCCGAAATTGATGTCGATCAGTTCGGCCCCCTCGCCGGCGACCAGCCGCGCCGCCTCGGCCATGACCAAGGGGTCGTGCCCGGCGAGCTGCACCGCCCAGGGCCGGGCCGCCGCATCGAACCGACACTGCCGGCGGGTCTTCGCGGTGCGCGCCAGGAGCTGCGGGCTCGCGATCATCTCCGAGAAGACGAGCCCGGCGCCGAACCGGGCGACCAGCCGGCGAAACGGCAAGTCGCTGACCCCGGTCATCGGTGCCAGGAGCACGGGCGAGCTGAGCGCGAGCGGGCCGATCTGGAGGAATGCTTGCATTGTGGCTTCGATGTCCGGCACATGCGCAACGTCGCAACCACCACTGCATCGACGTATGCCGAGGCGACCGTCGAGCGGCGATTGTGGTGTCCGCGACGCAAGTGTTTGTTAACGCGGCCCGCCTATGCTGTCTCGACCGCTTGGGCGGTGCCGGTGCGATGACTTTAGCGAACGGAAACCTGCATGGCGACGATCGAGCAGCCGCTGAGCGTTACGCGGACCGGACTGGTGCTGGCCTGGAGCTTCACCGTAGTGGCCATCCTGGCGATCGGCATCGTCGTCGCGACCGCCCCGTTGCCGCAGCTCTCGGCGGCAGCGACCACGGGTACCGGCCTCGCCCTGCCGGCGACGACACCCGCGGCCGCCGAGCCACTCGCCGCCACCCGGCCCGTCCGGACCGGCGTCGACGCCTGAGCCGCAGGCGCTGAGTCCGGGCGGCGGGCCGCCGCCGTCGACACGCGGTCGACTTAAGCCCTCAACTCCGATCCAGCACCCCCGATGGCGGGCATGGCGCCGGTCGTCGCCGGCATTGTCGCTGCCGAAGCTGTCGACCCGAGGGCGAAGCCGCTGGCGGTCGGGCGAACCGTGCTTGATCCGTGTCCTTGACGTCGGCTCCCGGCCGGCAGAATGTCGCCGCCGTAGCGGCGCGAAAGGGGTAGGCGGGATGATCGACGGTCCAGCGACCGGCGGGCCGATCAAGGTGGCGATCGCCTGTCAGGGCGGCGGCACGCATGCGGCTTTCGAGTACGGCGTGCTGGTGGCACTGCTCGATCGGCTAGCATCGGTCGATGCCGGGCGTCTCGAGATCGTCGCCCTGAGCGGCACGTCGGCCGGCGCCCTCAACGCGCTTATGGTCTGGTACGGCCTGGCGCCCAAGAACGGGGCTGGGGACAAGCCGTCCTATGCGGCGGCGCGCGAGCAGCTGGTCCGTTTCTGGGAGACCTTCACCGCGACCGAGTTCGCCGAGATCACCCACAACGCGCTGACCCAGAACCTGCTCGCCCAGCACGAACGCGAAACGCCGGTCTTCGGCCTGACCCTGCCCGCCGCCACCTTGAACCCGCACGGCCTGTTCGACGATCTGCTGATCTGGCAATACCGACAGTTCGGCGCGCGCGCCGCCTATTTCGACTTCACCGCGCTGCTTGCCGAGTGCTGCCCGGCCTTCGCGGCGATCGACTGGGCGAAGACCACGACCCGTCTTTTGGTCGGCGCCTCGGAGATCGAGAACGGCATCGAGACCGTCTTCGATTCGGCCTGCAACGCGGGCAGTGCCCTGGCGACGGCGACGCGCGAGAAGCCGACAGCCGCGTCACCCTGGCGCGCCCGCCTGCCGCTGTCGCTCGCCGGCGTCGCCGCGTCGGGCACCCTGCCCTGGGTGAAGACCGCCGAGGCGATCGACGGCAAGCACTACTGGGACGGTCTCTATTCGCAGAACCCGCCAATCCGCGAGCTCGTCGCCGGCGTCGATCGCGCCAACACGCCCGACGAGATCTGGGTGGTGCGGATCAACCCGCAGCAGACCCGGCACTTGCCGCGCAGCGTGGCCGAGATCCGCGATCGCGAGAACGAGCTGATGGGCAATCTCTCCTTGAACAAGGAGCTCGATTTCATCGTCACCGTCAACAAGTGGCTGGAGCGCTTCGCCGCCCAGGTGAAGAGCGAGCAGGCGAAAGCGTTCGCCGAGAGGTATAAGCCCGTGACCATTCGCACGCTGAAGATGAGGCAGGCGACCGCGGCCAGGCTGCGGACGGCCTCGAAATACGACCGCAGCCGGCGGTTCATCGAGGAATTGCGCGACGAGGGCGCTGCGGTGGCGCAGGACTGGCTCGCCCGCTGGCCCGAGGTGGGCAGCTACCCCTTCGACGCCGCCTACGATTGACCCGTCAGCCGCCGCGCGGCAGGCCGAGATCGACCAGCTGCTCGGCGACCTCCCTGAGCGGCGGGTAGGCGAACGCCTCGCGCATGCCGTGCCGCGCCAGCGCCAGCGTCATCTCCGGGCGGAGTGCTCGGGCCTCGGCGACGAGCTCCCGCGCCCGTTCGGGCTGGCTGCCGACGACGGCCGCCAAGGCCGCCGTCAGTGCCGGCTTCCAATCCACGTTCGGATAGCCGCGGGCGGTGTCGAGGGACTCGAGTGCGGCGTCGTGATCGCCCGTGAGCAAGAGCGCCAAGCCGATGACGAGGTGAAAGGTCCAGGCGAACGGGTCCGTCGGGCTGAGCCTGAGCGCCTCGCGGGCTTCGTCCAGCGCCTGCGCCGCATCACGGACCGGCGGGTTGAGACGGGTAACGGCGAGGTGCAGCAGGGTGACCGGATTGTTGGGATTGAGCGCCTTCGCCCGCTCCAGCATCTCGATCGCTTCGCGAAACCGGTCCGAAAAGGCCAGCGCGAAGCCCAAGGCACTGAACGCCGCGTCGTTGCGGCTGTCGATCTCGACCGCCCGTTCGGCCGCGGCCCGGGCCGCGCGCAGGCTCCCCTCGCGGTCCGCCGACCAACCGGCCATCGCCTCGCCGACATGGGCGCGGGCGAGCAGGGTATGCGCGAACACCAGCTCCGGATCGGCCGCGATCGCCCGGGTGGCGAGCTCGATGGTCGCCCGGACGGCTTCTGCGGTGTAGCGGTAGTATTCGGCATGGGCGCGCTGGGCGAGCTCCCAGGCGGTCAGACTCTCGGTCGGCTTCTTGCGCGCGAGCGAGCGCTCATGGGCACTGATCTCGGGTGCCACCGCGATGACGATCGCCTGGGTCAGCTCGTCCTGCAGGTCGAAAAGATCGGCCATGGTCCGGTCCCAGCGTCCGGCCCAGACATGCGCACCGTCCGCCGCGTCGATCAGCTGGGCCGTCAGCCTGAGCCGCTCGCCGGCGCGCCGGACCGAGCCCTCGACCACGTAGCGCACGCCCAGCTCGCTGGCGATCCGCCGCACGTCGAAGGCCTGGCCACGAAAGCTGAAGCTGGAATTGCGCGCGATGATAGTCAGATCACGAAACCGGCTGAGCTCGGTGATCACGTCCTCGACAATCCCATCGGCAAGGAAATCCTGATCCGCATCGCGCGACATGTTGTCGAACGGCAGCACCGCGATCGACGGCCGCGTGCCCACGCTCACCGCTGGTTTGGTCGCGACACCCTCGATCTCGACCCGCCAGACCTCGACCGGCTCCGGCAGGTTCTTCATCGGCTGGGCCCCGAGCGGCGTCAGCACGGCATCGAGCTTGCCGCGGACCTGGTCGTGCACGGCGCGCGAGATGCAGAGCCCGCCAGCCGGCGCCAGAGTCTCCAGCCGTGCTGCGACATTCACCCCATCGCCGAGGATGTCTTCGCCGTCGATGACGATATCGCCGAGATTGACACCGACGCGGAACCTGAGACGTGCGTCCTCCGGCCCGGTCTCCCGCACCGCCATCGCCCGTTGCACGACCAGCGCCGCCCGGACGGCGGCGACGGGCGAGCCGAACTCGACCAAGAGCCCGTCGCCCATCGTCTTGACGATCCGCCCGCCGGCTTCGGCCAGTGCCGGGTCGATCACCTCGGCCCGCGCCGCGCGCAGCCGCGCGATGACGCCTTCCTCGTCGGCGGCCATCAAACGGGAATAACCGACCAGATCAGCGGCGAGTATCGTCGTGAGCCGGCGTTCCACTGGATTTCAGCGCCCTTCGCGGTCTGGTGAACGACGAGCATCGGCCGCGTGTCGACCGCTGTCGAAGGCGCTGCGGCACGTGGCGGAGAGGGTCATCTCGGCAGGCCTACCTCGACCAGCCGCTCGGCGAGTTCCGCCAGTGCCGGGGTGGCGAGGCCCATTGGCATGCGGCGCCGCAGCTGGGCCAGCGTCAGGTCCGGACGCTTGGCCAGCGCCTCCGCCACCAGGACGGTCGCGCGCTCGGGCCGGCCGACGGCGATGGCGGCGACGGCCGCCTGCACCGCCGGCTTCCAGTCCGCGTTGGGGTCGCGGCGCGCCGTGTCGAGCGCCTCGAGCGCCGCCTCGTGGTCGCCCTGCTGCATGAGCGCCTCGCCGATTTGCAGGTGGCACCCCCACGCGAACGGATCGGCTGGGCTCAGCCGCAGCGCCTCGCAGGCCTCGGCCAGCGCGGCGGATGGGTCCTGATCCGGCGGATGGAGCCGGGCGAGGGCGAGAAGCCGGTGCGTGGTCGCATTGTTGAGGTTGAGTGCCCGCGCCCGTTCGAGAGCGTCCCTGGCCTCGTGCTGCTGCCCGGAGAAGAGGAGCACGAGTCCGAGCGCCCCATGCGCCGCGTCGTTGCGGCGGTCGAGCTCGATCGCGCGTTCCGCCATTGCCCGCGCCGTCCGCAGGCTCGCCTCCGGGTCGGCCGATCTGCCGTTGGCCGCGTCGGCGGCATGGGCGTGGGCAAGGAGCGTGTGGGCCAGGACGATGCCCGGATCGGCCTCGATCGCTTGTGCCGCCAGCGCCTTGGCCGCATCGATCGACTCGGGCGAATAGCGCAGGTACTCGGCATGGGCCCGCTGCGCCAGCTCCCAGGCGGTCAGGCTCCCGGTCGGCTTCTGCCGGGCCAGCGTCCGCTCATGCGCGCTGATCTCCGGTGCCACCGCGGTGACGATCGCCTGGGTCAGCTCGTCCTGCAGGTCGAACAGGTCCGCCATCGTCCGGTCCCAGCGCCCGGCCCAGACATGGCTGCCGTCCGCCGCGTCGATCAGCTGGGCGGTCAGCCTGAGCCGGTCGCCGGCGCGCCTGACCGAGCCCTCGACCACGTAGCGCACCCCCAACGCCTCGGCGATCCGCCGCACGTCGGTGGCCTGGCCGCGAAAGCTGAAGCTGGAATTCCGCGCGATCACCGTCAGATCGCGAAACCGGCTGAGCTCGGTGATCACGTCCTCGACGATGCCGTCGGCAAGGAAATCCTGGTCCGCGCCGCGCGACATATTATCGAACGACAGCACGGCGATCGACGGTCGCGTGCCGGCCTTGACGGTCGGAGCGGCTTTCACGCCCTCCACCTCGACCCGCCAGACCTCGACCGGTTCCGGCAGGTTCTTCACCGGCTGCGGCCCGAGCGGGGTGAGCGGAGTGTCTAGCTTGCCGCGAACCTGCTCGTGCACGGCCCGCGAGATGCAGAGCCCGCCGGGCGGTGCGAGGGTCTCCAGCCGTGCTGCGACATTCACCCCGTCGCCCAGGATGTCGTCGCCGTCGATCACGATGTCGCCGAGATTGACGCCAATGCGAAAGGTGAGGCGCTGCTCCTCGGGCCCGGTTTCCCGCGCCGCCATGGCTCGCTGCACGACAAGTGCTGCGCGCACCGCCGCAACCGGCGAGCCGAACTCGACCAAAAGCCCGTCGCCCATCGTCTTGACGATCCGCCCGCCGGCCTCGGCCAAGGCCGGATCGATCACCTCGGCCCGCGCTGAGCGCAGCCGGGCGATCACGCCTTCCTCGTCGGCTGCCATCAGCCGCGAGTAGCCGACGAGATCGGCAGCCAGGATGGTGGTGAGCCTGCGGTCCATCGGGCGTGCCCCATCTGTTGCTGCCTTGACCCTCACCCTACGGGGCCGGCGACCGCAGCGATAGGCATTTGGCCGCGCCCGCGAGGTCCGCTCGCACGGCAGGGTCAGATGGCAGCATGAGCCACCGGCAACCCTGCCAGCCTGGAAGAGTCAGCCTGAAATTTGATCGTTAGGCCCTTGAGTCGCCGCATGATTGCGATCATTCTGACCAGTAGCCTCGGCGTCAATGACGGGAGGGCCAAGTATTGCGTCATATTGCCATGTTTTTAGTGGCATGGTCGTTCCTGGTCGGTGGCCCGCTGCCGGCGGCGGCAGAGATCGCCATTGGCGTTGCCTCGCCCCTCTCCGGCCCGCTCGCTGCCTCGGGTGCGCGCAACCTGCTCGCCGCGAGGATGGCGGTCGAGCACCTCAACGAGAACGGCGGCGTCCTGGGTGAACCCCTTTATGTGGTGAGCGTCGACGACCGGTGCGGCACCACAGAGGCGGTCGCCGCCGCCGAACAGCTGGTCACGGCCGATGTCGCCCTGGTCGTCGGCCACATGTGCTCACACTCCTCGCTCATGGCAGCGGCGATCTACGACATCGCCGGCATCATCATGATCACCCCCGACAGCACCCACCCGCGACTGACCGAAGAGAACCGACCCAACGTCTTCAGGCTCATCGGCCGCGATGACATGCAGGCTCTCGCGTCGGCCGAGCTGATCGCCACGCGCTGGCCGCGGCAGCGTCTCGCCATCGTCCACGACGGCAGCGTCTACGGGCAGGGCCTGGCGCTCGAAACCGAGCGCGCACTCAAGCGGAGAGCCGTCGAGATCGCGCTGGTCGACCAGTACGAGCCCGACCAGAAAGACTATTCGAAGCTGGTCGAACGCTTGCGCGACGCCGAGATAGAGTTGCTCTATGTCGGCGGCTACGGCCCCGACGCGGGCCGCATCGTCGCCGACGCCCGCGCAGCCGGCTCGAACCTGCAGTTGATCGGCGGTGACGGGGTCGGCATGGACGAATTCTGGGCAACCGCCGGCGAGGCGGGTGAAGGCACCATCTTCAGCACCTTCGAATTGCAGAACAGCATGCCGGACGACGAGGCCCCTTTGCAACCCGGCGCCACGACAGCGCCAGCGGTGCTCTCGCACACCCCGGCCGGCGGCCTCGGAGCCTATGCGGCGATCGAGCTTTGGGCCGCAGCCGCAACACGCCTGCAAACCCTCGACGCCACGCAGATCAGCCGCCTGCTCCACTACGACCGCTTCGCTACCGTTCGCGGCGCTGTCGCGTTCGACGACAAGGGCGACGTGCGGAACGCGGCCTGGACCTGGCTGGTCTGGCGTGGCGGCTTGAAGGTCCCGCTGGACTGAACGGCGACGCCCGCTGGCGCAACGCCCTGCCCTCGCCTACTGCGCCGGAATGGTCGCCTCGATCTTGTCGATCATGAAGTCGAAGAACGGGTTGGAGGCCATCCGCAGGAGGGAATCGATGCTGACGATGAGGATGCCGCGTTCGCCGCGGGTGGCGAGTGCACCCAGGCTGACGCCGAACTCGTTCTCCGGGTCGGGCCTGAGGCCGTAGAGGCTGTCGGTGATCGGGAAGGGTACGGCGACGTGGCTGAGCGAGAAGACGTCGGGCGGGTAGAAGAGGCCCAAGGGTTCCGTCGTCGTCTCGACGAGCGCGCCCGCCTCGGTGATCCGGGCCACGACCTCGAGCCGGTTGGGGTCGATATTGGTGATGATCGTCGTCTTGAACGGCCGCGGCGGTGGCGGCAGCAGGCGGGTGAGGACGGTTTCCGGATCGGCGCGCAGCAAGGGGCCGAACTTGGCGCTGCGATTGGCATCGAAGAGGACCAGCTCGCTGCGGCCCTCGGGCAGCATGCCGTGCAGCTTGTCGACCACGGCAGCCGTGCTGACGGTGGAATCGACCACCGACTGAAAGCTGAGAATCGGCGGCAGCTCGCCCAGCCGGCCGGCCGCGCCGTGGCGCCGCAGATCGGCCTGGAGCGCCATGGTCACCAGATGTGACTGCCGGGCGCCATTGACCGGAAAGGAGTTGTACTTGAAGGGGTTGAACTCCGGGATGATGGCGATCCAGACGGCCTTGGCCCAGCGCGGGAAGACCGCGGGCCAGCCGGCGATGCCGGCGAAGCGCGCGAAGGCGGTAATGCCGACCATGGGCGAGACGAGGATCAGCTGATCGGCCTGCCGCAGGTCGTCCCGGTCGATCGCCTCCATCGCATAGTTGAGCGCCAGCGCCCCGCCATTGGAGAAGCCCACGATGTGCAGCGGTGCCTCCGGGCCGACCCGCCGCTCGGCTTCGCGCACGGCGAGCCGCGTGGCGGCAGCCCATTCTGGCCACTCGACCTCCAGGAGCCCGGCCGGCACGGTGCCGTGTCCCGGCAGGCGGATGGCGACGACGGTAAAGCCCCGTACCAGATAGCGCTCGGCCACATGGCGCAGGCTATAGGGGGCATCGGTGAGGCCGTGCAGCAGGACGACAGCCCCCCGCGGCGGGCCGGCGGGCTCAAGCGTGTAGGAGCGGTTCCAGTCCCGGGCGAAGTTGCCCGGATAGAGCGGGCTCGCGGTGAAGAAGCGATTGAAGGGGACGTGGTCCTCGGGCTCGAGCGCCTGCGACACGTCGCGAGCGAGGTCCGCGAAGAGCCGCGCCTCGTGCGCCAGATAGTCGTCCCAGCCGGCGCCATCGAGCGCCTCGACCTCCAGCTCCTCGGGAATATAGGTGTGCCAGATCTCCAGAGGCGGGCCGCGCTGGGTGTCCCAGGCACGAAGGCCGAGTAAGGTGACCAGGGCGACCAGAACCAGCACGAGCCCACGTCGCGTCCAGCGCCACAACCGCCTCAGCATCGACCTTCGACGAGCACAGCCGGCAACGGGTCGACCCGCCCGCTAGCCCGCCTCAGGCGCCGGCACCGTAGCGTTCGCGGCGCCATTCCTCGAACAGTCGCTGCTCCTCGATCAGCCGTCGGGTTTCCTCCGCCTGGAGCGCCTGCTGCCGCTCGAAGGCGAGCTGGCGCTGCATCTCCCGGTCACGCGCCGCCTCGCGCTCCGCCGCCTGACGCTCCTCGGCCTGGCGATCGAGGGTCATGTTGCCGGCGAGCCCACCGACGCCGGCACCGATCAGCATGCCGGTCGTGCTGTTGCCGAAGAGCAGGCGCCCTGCACCCGCACCGACCGCGGCACCGCCGGCCGTGCCGACACCGGGCGAGCCGGTGCCGCTGCCTTCACAGGCCGCAAGCAGCAGTGCCAGCGCGCCGATGCCGGCAACGGAAAAAGGCCGCACACGCCGCTTCATCACCCTCCCGCTCATGGCATCACCCCCTGCTCGGCGGCCGCACCGCCCGTCATCTCTTCGAAGCTCAAGGCGCCGTCACCGTCCTGGTCGGCGGTTTCCAGGCCAAGCAGTTTGTGGTCCATCACCTCGTCGAAGCTCAAGCCACCGTCGCCATTCGCATCGACACGCTCGAACATCGCCGGGTCGTGCTCGCCCAACTCGTCCGGGGTCAGCATGCCGTCGCCATTCGCATCGAGCGCCACGAAGCCGGCGGCGGCGTCGCGCGCCAGTTCGGCCTCGTTGACCAGCCCGTCGCCATCGGTATCCGCCGCATCGAAGGCAAATCCCTCGGCTGACGCCGGCAAGCCGTCATCGAGCTGCGCTGCTGCTGGACCGGCCAACATCGCGATCAATCCCGCGGCGGCCAGCCCTGCTGAACGTCCCGCGCGCCTACACTTCATCGGTTGCTCCACTTGCAGCGAACGCCAAACACGGCGGCTATACACGAGCGGCCGGGGTCCGTCAGCAGCCAGCAGACCGCGACGCTCCGGCGGCGTCTTGCCGCATCAGGGCCCACCCGTGCGCGCCGCCGCAGGTCAGGAAGCGGTCGGCGGCGAGCCGCAGGCCTGCGCCGGCGGCAATCTCGAGCCCGTTCGGCTCGGCCCCTACTCCGCCATGTCGACGGCGGCTGGCACGGCCATTGCGTCGCGCTCCGTCAGGGTCTCCTGGAGGCGCTCGACCAGGTAGCCAAAGAATGGATTCGACGTCATGCGCACGAGATCGTCGCTCGGCACCGCCAGCACGCCGCGCTCGCCCCTGGTCGCCATGGCACCGAGGCTGATCCCGAAGCCGTCCGGCGGCTCGGGCTCGAGGCCGTAAAGGCTGTCGGAAAGCGGGAACGGCAAGGCGACATGGGAGAGCGAATAAACACCCGGCGGGAAGGCGAGATCGAGCGGCCGCTGCTCCGCCTCCACAGCGCCGGCCACCACCCGCCGGGCGACCACCCGCGGCGATGCGGCATCGCGATTGGTGACCACCGTCACGGCAAACGGGCGCGGTGCCGGCGGCAGCAGGTCCGAGGCTGACCGGGCCGCCAGCGGCCGGATCAGATGGCCGAAATGCTCGGCCCGGTTGACATCGAACAGCACGAGCTCGCTGCGCCCAGCCGGCAGCCGCGCGTGCAGCGCGTTGATCACCGCATCGGTCAACACGGTGGCGTCGACCACCGACTGGAAGGTCAAGACCGGCGGCAGCAAGGCGAGCCGGCCGTTCCTGGCGTGGCGCTGCAGCCGGCGCTGCAGGTCCTGGGTCACCCGGAAGGACTGCCGTGCCGCGTTGACCGGCAGCGAGTTGTACTTGAACGGGTTGAACTCCGGGACGAGCTTGATCCAGGCGGTCCTCGCCCAGCGTGGCACGATGGCGGGCCAGCCGGCGATGCCGGCAAAGCGCGCCGCCGCGGTGATGCCGACCATGGGCGAGAGCAGGACCAGCTGGTCCGGCCGATCGAGGTCGGCTTGGTCGAGGCAGGCCAGGGCATGGTCGAGCGCCAGGGTGGCGCCGTTGGAGTAGCCGAGGAGATGCAGGGGCAAGTCAGGGCCGACTCGGCGCCGCGCCTCGCGAATGGCGAGCCTGGTCGCCGCCGTCCAGTCGTGCCAGCCGATCCGGCTGAGCGCCGCCGGCGTCGTGCCGTGCCCGGGCAGGCGGATGACCACCGCGACGTAGCCCCGGTCGCGATAGGCCTGGGCGATATGACGCAGGCTATAGGGCGAATCGGTGAGGCCGTGGAGCAGGACGGCGGCACCCGCGACAGCACCATCGGGCTCGAGGATGAACGACCGATTCCAGTTCCGCGCCAGGCTCTCGGGGTGGACCGGGCTGCCCTTGAAGTAGCGGTTGACCGGCACCCGGTCGTGTGCCGGGAGCTGCTCGCTGATCGCGCGCTCGACGGCAGCCATGAGCCGGACCTCGGCGGCGAGGTAGGCCGCCCAATCGGCCCGATCGATCGCCGCCCTGTCCAGCTCGTTCGGGCTGTAGAGGTGCCAGGGCTCGAGCGCGGCAGCACCCCTCGTCAGGACGACGCGCAGCGCCAGGAAGGCCACGAGCATGGCAATGCCGACCAGGGCACCGCGCGCCAACCATTCGACAAGGAAGCCGGTCAGGGATGCCGTCATCCGCGATCGGTGCCAGCCGATCGCCGCTCAGGCAAGCCGGATCGGGCCCGCCCGCTTCAATAGATCAGCCCTAGCTCCAGCTGCGCTTCTTCGGTCATCATCGAGGGGTGCCACATCGGCTCCCAGACGATCTTGACCTCGCACGCCTTGACGCCGTCGACCGCCTCGACCTTGTGCTGGACCTCCATCGGCAGCGATTCCGCCACCGGGCAGTTGGGCGAGGTCAAGGTCATGTCGACCGTCACCGCATTGTCGTCGTGAACGTCGATCTTGTAGATCAGCCCGAGCTCGTAGATGTTGACCGGGATCTCCGGATCGAAGATCTGCGACAGCTGGCCGATGATCTGATCGCCGAGCTTCTCGACCTCGGCCATGCGCTCGGGCGACACCGGCCTTTCCCCGGCGACCGATGGTTCTGCCGCGCTTCCGGCAGCCGGTTCCCGACCATTCTCGTCGGCGTCCAGGAACGCCGCCGCCCGGTCCAGTCCGTTGTCCTCTGCCATGTCCCCCACCCTCATTGAAACATCCCCGCCACCCGATGCAGGCTTCGGGTCAGCGCATCGATGTCGGCCGTTGTGTTGTAGACGCCGAACGACGCCCGCGCACTGGCGCTGAGCCCGAAGCGCTCGTGCAGCGGCATGGCGCAATGGTGGCCCGTGCGGATGGCGATGCCGTCGAGATCGAGCATCATGCCGATATCCTGCGGATGCGCCCCCTCCAGCGTGAACGTCAGCACACTGGCCTTGTCCTCTGACGTGCCGATCAGCCGAAGCCCCGGGATCTGCTGGATGGCGCGCGTCCCGTAGGCCAGGAGCTCGGCCTCGTGCAGGGCGATCGCCTCGATGCCGATCGCCTCGACGAAGTCGACCGCGGTCCCGAGTGCGATGATCCCGGCGATGTCGGGCGTGCCGGCCTCGAACTTGAAGGGGATCTCGTTCCAGGTCGTGCCGGAGAAGCTCACCCGTTCGATCATGTCGCCGCCGCCCTGATAGGGCGGCATCGCATCGAGATGGGCGGCCTTGCCCCAGAGCACGCCGACCCCCGACGGGCCGTAGAGCTTGTGCCCGGAAAAGACGATGAAATCGGCATCGAGGGCCTGAACGTCGACCGGCAGATGCTGGATCGCCTGAGCGGCGTCGATCAGCACCGGGATGCCGTGCGCCTTGGCGAGCGCCACGATCTCGGCCACCGGATTGATCGTGCCCAGGACGTTGGAGACCCAGACCACGGCGATCATCCGGGTCCTGGGCGTGATCAGCCGGGCGAAGGCGTCCAGGTCGAGCTCGCCCACATCCGTCACCGGTGCGGGCACCACCTTGGCTCCCTTGGCCGATGCGATCATCTGCCAGGGCACGATATTGGCGTGGTGCTCCATCTCGGTGACCAGGATCTCGTCGCCGGCCTCGAGCTTGGGGGCGGTGAAGCACTGCGCCACGATGTTGATGGCTTCAGTGGCGTTGCGAGTGAAGACGATCTCCCGCCAGTCCTCGGCCTTGATGAAGCGCTGGACCTTGCGCCTGGCCTCGTCGTGCAGGGCCGAGGCACGCTGGCTCAGATCGTAGATGCCGCGATGGATGTTGGCGTAGTCGTGCTCGTAGACATGGGCGAGCGCATCGATCACCGCCCGCGGCTTCTGCGTCGAAGCGGCACTGTCGAGATAGACGAGCGGCCGCCCCTGCATCTCCGTCTGCAGGATCGGGAATTCGGCGCGGATCGCCTCGACGTCGAAGGCCGGGGTTACGGTTCGGGTCGCCAGGGTGGCCATATCGGTCACAGCATGTCCGTCAGGTTGGCGCCACCGGGGGTGCGGGCGACCAGGCGCTCCTGGGCCAGCTTCATCACCGCCTGGTCGCTGAACCGTTCCAGAACCTCGGCCGCGAAAGCATAAGTGAGCAGGCTCTCCGCCTCGTCCCGGTCGAGGCCGCGGCTCCTCAGATAGAAGAGTGCAACCGGGTCGAGCTCACCGCAGGTGGCGCCATGGCTGCATTTGACGTCGTCGGCGTAGATTTCGAGCTCGGGCTTGCTGTCGATCTCGGCATCGTCCGACAACAGGAGATTGTTGTTGGTCTGAAAGGCGTTGGTGCGCTGCGCGTCCTTGTAGACGAAGATCTTGCCGGCGAAGGCCGCCTTCGCCTTGTCCAGGGCCAGCCCCTTGTAGAACTGGTCGGAATGGCAATCAGGCTGCTCGTGGTGGACGCGAATGACGTTGTCGACGTGCTCGTTGCCGATCGGCATGTAAACCCCGTTGAGCTGGGCCTCGATGAAGCCACCCAAGAGATGCATGTCGGTCTCGTTGCGCACCACCGACCCGCCGAGCGTCGCCAGGGTCTGCTTGAGCTCGCCCCGCTGGCCGATGCGGATGCGGTTGAGGCCGACGAAGCTGGTGCCAGCCGCTCCCAGTTGCAGACGGTCGTGGTCCAGCCGGGCTTCGTCGCCAATGCTGTAGTCGCCCACGAGATTGGTCAGGCAATGACCGTCCCGGACGCCGATATGGCTCTCGATCAGCTGCGCCTTGGCGCCGCGGCCGAGCTTCACGATGATCCGGGGATGGGTCATCACCGCACTCGCCTCGCCGAGCGTCAAGAAGAGCAGCTGGATCGGCCGTTCGAGCGCGACCCCCTCGGCGACCTCGATCCAGGCGCCGGACTGGAGGAAGGCAGCATTCAGATCGGCGAAGCTGTGCGGCTCGGCATCACCCTGAACGGCCGCCAGAACCCAGTCGGGCTCGTCGCGCAGCATGGCGTCTAGACCTTTGATCACCACGCCGTCCGGCAGGCCACCTACATGGCTCAATTCATTGGCCAAATGACCGTTGACGAAGATCAGCCGCCGGGCGAGCGGGCCGCCGGCGAAGTAGCGCTGCACGTCGTCAAGCTTGACATCCGGCCGGGCGGCCAGGCCCATGGCGATGTTCGCCACCTTGGCGATGTTGGTGTATTTCCAGGTCTCGACCCGCTGGGTCGGCAGGCCGGCGGCGGCGAAGCGGGCGAAATGCGCCTGGCGCCAGTCATCGACCACCGGTCGGCCGAAGCCGGGCAAGCGCCCGCTCTCGGCTCTGAACAGCTCGGCAAAGGCCGGCACCGGTGGCACGTGCCGGGAGGCGGGCTGACGGGCGATGGCAGTCATGGCGTTCCCTCCCCGCTCACGCCGCCTGGCCGAGCAGGCCCTCGTACCCCTGCTCCTCGAGCTCCAGTGCCAGCTCCTTGCCGCCGGACTTGCGGATCACGCCATCGGCCATGACATGGACGTGATCCGGCACGATGTAGTCGAGCAGACGCTGGTAGTGGGTGATGACGATCATCGACCGCGTCGGGCTGCGCAGCGCGTTGACCGCGTCGGAGACGGTCCTGAGCGCGTCGATATCGAGCCCGCTATCGGTCTCGTCGAGGATGCAGAGCCGCGGCTCGAGCATCGCCATCTGCAGGATCTCGTTGCGCTTCTTCTCGCCGCCCGAGAACCCGGCATTGACATCACGCTTGAGGAATTCCGGACGGATCCCGACCTCTTCAGCCGTCGCCTTCAGTTTCTTCATGAACTCGGCGGCACTCATCTCGGGCTCGCCACGCGCCTTCTTGAGCGCGTTCAGCGACTGCCGGAGAAAGTAGCTATTGGCCACACCCGGGATCTCGACCGGATACTGCATGGCAAGGAAAATGCCGGCGGCGGCCCGCTCCTCAGGCTCCATCTCCAGCAGGTCCTCGCCCTCGAAGGCGACAGACCCGGCAGTCACCTCGTAGCCGTCCCGGCCGGACAGCACGTAGGAGAGCGTGCTCTTGCCCGAGCCGTTGGGCCCCATGATGGCATGGACCTCGCCGGGATTCACCTCGAGCGAGAAGCCCTTGATGACTGGCTTGTCCTCGCCCGCGATGGAGACGCTCAGGTCCTTGATCGACAACATCAACTGATCCTCGAAAACGCTTGTTGCTTCGTCTGTTGAAAGGCGGCGCTCAGCCGACGCTACCCTCAAGCGAGATGCCGAGCAGCTTCCTCGCCTCGACCGCGAACTCCATCGGCAGCTCGTTCATCACCTCGCGGCAGAAGCCGTTGACGACGAGCGCCACAGCATCCTCCTCGGAGATGCCTCGGCTGCGGCAGTAGAACAGCTGATCGTCGCTGATCTTGCTGGTCGTCGCTTCGTGCTCGGCCTTGGCCGTGCGGTTCTTGATCTCGATATAGGGCACGGTGTGCGCCCCACACTTGTCGCCGATCAGCATCGAGTCGCACTGCGTGTGATTGCGGGCACCCGCCGCCCCTTTCAGCATCCGCACCAGCCCTCGATAGGTCTGGTCCGCCTTGCCGGCGGAGATGCCTTTCGAGACGATCCGCGAGCGCGTGCGCTTGCCGATATGGATCATCTTCGTACCGGTATCGGCCTGCTGGGCATTGTTGGTGACCGCGACCGAGTAGAACTCGCCTACCGAATCGTCACCCTGCAGGACGCAGGAGGGGTATTTCCAAGTGATCGCGGAGCCGGTCTCGACCTGGGTCCACGAAATCTTCGAGCGCTTGCCGCGGCAGGCCCCCCGCTTGGTCACGAAGTTGTAGATGCCGCCCTTGCCCTCGGCGTCGCCGGGGTACCAGTTCTGCACCGTCGAATACTTGATTTCGGCGTCGTCCAAGGCGATCAGCTCGACCACCGCGGCATGCAGCTGGTTCTCGTCGCGCTGGGGTGCCGTGCAGCCCTCGAGATAGGAAACGTAGGAGCCCTCGTCGGCGATGATCAGCGTCCGCTCGAACTGGCCCGTGTTCATCTCGTTGATGCGGAAGTAGGTGCTCAGCTCCATCGGACAGCGCACGCCCTTGGGGATGAAGACGAAGCTGCCATCGGTGAAGACGGCCGAGTTCAGGGCCGCGAAGTAGTTGTCACCCTGCGGGATCACGGTGCCGAGATACTTCTTCACGAGGTCGGGGTGGTGGTGCAGCGCGTCCGAGAACGACCCGAAAATGATGCCGAGTTCTTCCAGCTTGGCGCGGAAGGTGGTGGCGACCGAAACGCTGTCCCACACATAGTCGACGGCGACGCCGGAGAGGATCTCCTGCTCCTTGATCGGAATGCCGAGCTTGTCGTACGTCTCACGGATCTCGGGATCAATATCGTCCAAACTCTTCGGCCGCTCCTTCACCTTGGGCGCGGCATAGAAATAGATCTCCTGAAAATCGATCGGGGGATAGCCGACCTTCTGCCAGTTGGGCTCCTCCATGGTCAGCCAGCGGCGATAGGCCTCGAGCCGCCACTCGGTCATCCACTCGGGCTCGTTCTTCTTGGCCGAGATCAGCCGCACGATGTCCTCGTTCAGCCCCTTCGGCGCCATGTCCGACTCGATCGCGGTCGAGAAGCCGTACTTGTAGGCCTTGGCGGTGTAGTCCTGGACCGTCTCGAGTGCCGTTGCCATGCCGTCCTTGCTCCGTTCAAAAAACTGTCGTCGCGTCCGTTCTGGTCACACCGGTGGGCGTGCCACAGGCTCGAATGGCTGGCGTAACGCCACCGGTATCGCATTCGCCATCTCGGCCAGCGTTACCTCCTCGAGAGCCTCACGAATCGCCCGGTTGATGCGCTCCCAGTTGGTACGTGCCGGGCACAGCGATTCGATCACGCAATCCCCGGCGGCCCCATCGATGCAATCGGTCACCGCGATCGGGCCTTCGAGGGTCTCGATGATCCTGGCGATGGTGATGGAACCCGCCGGCAGCGACAGCTCGTAGCCGCCCTTGACCCCGCGTTGCGAGCGAAGCAGCCCGTCCCTGGCCAACGCCTTGAGAATCTTGCTCGCCATCGGTGACGGAATGCGCGTCGCCTGCGCGATTTCCTGGGCACTCGCCTGGTGCCCACCCGGACGCGCCAGGTGCGTCATGATGACGATTCCGTAATCGGCGAGCTTGCTGAGCTTGATCAACGATGTCGTCCGCCTTGGTAGTCACCGTACCGGCTGTCCGACCCGAAGGTTGGACGGAGGCATGCCGCGCTCGCGGCGACCAGAGCCGGTTGCAGCGAACTAGGACCATTTCGGTCCGCTTTCGTAAAATTGGCCTTTTCCCGTCGCCTGTCAAGGCGGCGCGCGCTTGAACTGAAGCCGTGCATCGCTAACCCGGGATTAACCCTGGCCGGCGATAAACCGGCTCGAGCCCCTCTGCCAATCCGGAGCCGAGCCCGATGTCGACGATGATCGCCCCTGCCCCCAACCCGGCCACATCCGCGACTATCGACCAGCTGCCGGCGCTGCCGCGGCTGGTGGCACGCCTGCCGGACCGGGCGCTCGAGCATCTCGTCCTCTTCGGCCCGCCACTCCTGCTGCCGCTCGCCGGTACAGCGGCCGACTGGCTGCGGCTCGGCCTGGTCTACGCCATCCTGGTCGCGCTGGAAGGCGCGCTGGCCGGCGGCCGCGCCCGGCTGCCGCGGCGGTCGGCGACGCTCGTCCTCGGCTCGGGCCTGACGCTCGCCGTGGTGCTGCTCCTCGGCAGCGGTCCGCTGCTGGCTCTGGCGCTGATCATCGCGCTCCGCTGCCTCGAGCAGCGGACGCCGCCGACCGCCTGGCCGTATCGCCTTGCCCTGGCCGCACTGGCGACGGCCGTGGTGGTGGACCTCGCAGTGATCGTCCTGGCGCTCGAGCGCAGCTTCGCCTGGCTGGCGCTGGGCGCCGCGATCGGCGCCGGCCTTGCCGCCAACCGACTGCGGCGTCGGGTCGAGGGTGAGCCGGCACCGGCGGGTCGCCGCGGTCGATCGCTGGCGGCACTCGAAGCGGCGCTGATCGGCGCGCTGGTCGCCATCCTGGCTCTCTACGCCGCACTTCTCGCCGGCGAACCGGCATTCATCGCCGCCGCGGCCGGCGGCGGCTACCTCACGCTGCCGCTGCTGGCGATGGCTTTGCTCAGGCTGGCCTGCGTCGCCCTCGACGGCTCGCCTCGCCCCGGCGTCGATCCCTGGGCGGTGCTGCTGCTCGCTGCCTGGGCCACGGCCGCCCTGCAGCTCCTCGGCCAGCCCTGACCGGTCCGCCGCGACGCCCGGCTTGCTCGATGCCCGTGCGAAGGCTACCTCGAAAGTCCTGGTGGAGACCAGGGGGTGAAGGCCAGGGGATGACCGATGGATGAAAGGTCGAGCATGCAGCGCGCACTGTCGGATATCCGGGTTCTCGATCTGACCCGCATCCTGGCCGGGCCGACCTGCACCCAGCTGCTCGGCGATCTCGGCTGCGACGTGCTGAAGATCGAGAAGCCCGGCGCTGGCGACGATACCCGTAAATGGGGGCCGCCCTACGTCACCGGCGAGGACGGCGAGCCGACGCAGGAAAGTGCCTATTACCTCGCCGCCAACCGCAACAAGCGTTCGGTCGCCATCGACATCGCCAAGCCGGAGGGGCAGGCCCTGGTGCGCCGCCTGCTCGCCCGCTGCGACGTCCTCGTCCACAACTTCAAGACCGGCACGCTCGACCGCTACGGCCTCGGCTGGGCGGACCTGCAGGCCGACTTTCCCGGCCTGGTCTACTGCTCGATCTCCGGCTTCGGGCAGACCGGCCCCTACAAGGACCGCGCCGGCTACGACTATCTGGCGCAGGGCTATGGCGGGATCATGAGCATCACCGGAACACCCGACGGCGAGCCGATGAAGGTCGGGGTCGGCATCGCCGACATCGTCTGCGGGATGTACGCCACGAGTGCCATCCTGGCGGCCCTGCACTACAAGGCGCAAAGCGGCCTCGGCCAGCACATCGACCTGGCACTCCTCGACACCCAGGTCGCCTGGCTCGCCAATGCGGGCACCAACTACCTGCTCTCCGGCCAGGTGCCGCAGCGGCTCGGCAACGAACACCCCAACATCGTGCCCTACAAGCTGTTCGAGGCCAAGGACGGCCCGGTGATCCTCGCCGCCGGCAACGACGCCCAGTACCAGCGCTTCTGCCGCTTCGCCGGCGTGCCCGAGCTGAGCCAGGACCCGCGCTTCGTCAGCAACCCGCTGCGCCTGCAGAACCGTGATGCCCTCTACGCCCGGCTGACCCCGGTCTTCCTGACCAAGACCAAGGCCGAGTGGGTCGACGGGCTGACGGCCCTCGGCGTGCCTTGCGGGCCGGTCAACCGCATCGACGAGGTGTTCGAGGACCCGCAGGTGCAGCATCGCGGCATGCGCATCGAGATGCCCCATCCGCTCGCCGCAACCGGCACGGTGCCGCTGTTGGGCAACCCGATCAAGATGTCGGCCACGCCACCCGCCTACGCGCATCCGCCGCCGTTTCTCGGCCAGCATACCGACGCGGTGCTGGCCGAGCTCTTGGCCGTGGACGCGGCCGAACGGGAGCGCCTGCGCCACGCCGGCGTGATCGGCTGAGCCGGCCTGCCATCGCCAAGCGCATAGGAATAATACCTTATAACCGGACCACCGTCAACGCCCGCCCGGGTCCGTTCGACAAGGCCCCCGTCCCGACGCCTCCGCCGCCCGGCGCGGGCTTGCACGACACCTTCTCTAAAGCCCGCAAGCTATTGAAATAATTTGACTATAGGGGCCAGCTGCGACATTTCGACAGCCCGGGTTCGTTCGCAGGATCCCGGGTCCGTTCGTCGATTCGGTGGGTTCGCTCGTCGAAAAGGTGGGTTCGTTCGTCGATTCCCGGGTTCGTTCGCGGGCTCGTTCGTCCCGAAACGGCCGAAATGCGCCGCTATGCGCGCCATAAGCAACGCTAATGGCGCGTATAGCGGCGAAGATTATGACAAATTGGCGCGCATAGCGACGCATCATGGGTACACATACAGCGTATAGCGGCGCATTTTACAGGTCGATGCGCCGCTCGATGCGCCATGTGTCGACACTTTGTTTGCAGGCAAACGATTTGTCATAAGGGTTCGTTATCGGGCAGTGAAGGAAGAAACGGGCGGGGAGGCACGCCTCCCCACCGACCCCACCGGAATTTCGCGGTGGCGGCGGTTGGGATGGCGGCGCCAATGGTTGAAGCGGAGGTGCTGTGGCTGGCATCCTCCTGGCCGACCGGGGAACGGTCGTATCGCGGCGATTTGCGTCTTGTCTTGTGGGTTGGGATCGGCATGCTCGCTGTATTGACCGGCGTTCCAGTCGCTCGAGACCGCTCGCAGTTCGATGGGGGAGATCGAAATGAACGAGTCGATGACGCAGGACGAACCGTCGACCGGCAGGACCAGACTGGTCTCGCGGAAGTCTGTCTTCGAGAGCATCGTCGGCGCCGTGATGCTCGTGCTGGCCTTCGCCGCGATCGCCGCTTCGGACATCTCGGCCGCGGGCACGCATCTCTACTGGTCGGCCCTGGTGGTCGCCTTTGCCGTGGTCGCGCTGGCGATCGATCGCATGCATCCCAAGCCGGGCAGCAGTCTGGGCGGCAGCGTCCTGCCGATCGCGTTGCACTGGATCGGCGTGTTCCTG
This sequence comes from uncultured Geminicoccaceae bacterium, assembly GCA_964576715.1. Taxonomy (GTDB): domain Bacteria; phylum Pseudomonadota; class Alphaproteobacteria; order Geminicoccales; family Geminicoccaceae; genus SLRI01. The sequence goes on from CAZNWE010000026.1 coordinate 46,412, forward strand.
GCCATCGAGCTCGTCTACTTTTTCGTGGGCTCGGGCCGGATCGCCAACGCCGACACCGGTCTCACCAATGCGATGATCCTGGCACTCGGCACCTATCTGGCCGGCGTGCACAGCAACTGGCGGCTCATGCTGGTCGGTCTGGCCATCGGGCTCGCTGCGGCCGGGGCGGCTTTCATGGAGGAATATCTCTGGGTCATGTTCGGCCTCGCCGTTCTGGTGATCGTCATCTTCGCCCTCGCCTCGCGCCGGTCGAGTACGGCCCCGGTCGACGACTTTTGAGCGTCGGCCGGTGGTGACGGTGGCCGGCTCTGGGCCCGAGCACTAGCCGTCGGCTCGATGGCGGAGGAGCCGGCCATGGGGCGGCAGCCGCGATCCCCGGAAAGGGTCGCCGTCGACGTGGCGATCCGCCTGGCTCTACTGGCGCTGTTCGCCTATTTCGCGGTCGTGCTGATCCGACCGTTCCTGCCCATCGCCATTTGGGCGGTGATCCTGACGGTAGCACTCTACCCGGTCTTCGCCTGGCTGCGGGCACGCCTCGGCGGCCGCGACCGGCTCGCGGCGGGGCTGGTCACGATCGCCGGCCTTGCCGTCATGTTCGGCCCGGCGGCGATCCTGACCGCCAGCCTCGCCCGGACGCTCGAGCGGCTCGTGCTCTACGTCGAGGCCGGCGAGCTGTCGCTGGCGAGCCTGCCGACGACGGTGACGACCCTGCCGTTGGTCAGGGATTGGCTGAACCAGGCAGCCGGCGTGGCACCCGGCGGGAGTGCCGTCGACCTGCTCGAGCAGTACGGCGAGCGGCTCATGGCACCCGGCGCCTGGCTGCTCGCCGAGGTCCTGGCGGTCGCCGAGAGCTTCTTCGTCTTCGCCATTGCCGTGGTGGCGGCCGGGTTCCTGCTGGTCTCCGGCCCCCGGCTCGTCGGCCGGGTGCACGATGCGGCACTGCGCGTCGTCGGGCCGCGCGGCTCCGGCTTCGTCGAGCTCGCCGCGGCGACGATCCGCAACGTCGCACGCGGGGTCATCGGCATCGCAGTGCTGCAGTCCCTCTTGATCGGGGTCGGCCTGATCGTGGCGGGCGTGCCGCATGCCGGCTTCTTCACCCTGGTGGCGCTGGTGCTGGGGATCCTGCAGCTCGGCACGCTGCCGGTGCTGGTCCCGCTGATCGTCTGGTCCTGGCTGACCCAGGAGCCGTTATCGGCGCTGCTGTTCACCCTCTACATGGCGCCGGTCGGTGCGCTCGAAACCCTGCTCAGGCCCCTGGTCATGGGGCAGGGCCTGGAGACGCCGATGCTGGTCATTCTCGTCGGCGTGCTCGGCGGCACGCTCGCCTACGGCCTGCCGGGCCTGTTCATCGGGCCGATCATCCTGGCGCTGCTCTACGACCTCGTCGCCTTCTGGCTGCAGGACGACGGGCCGGCGTCCGAGCCGGACCAACCGACCTGAGCCGCAACGATCGGCCAGCCCGTCGGTTGTCGTGTTCGAGGCCGGTGCCGTGGCGGCGTCACCCGGGCTAGTTCGACAGACGGGCATCCCCGGCTGATTCGCGGCCCTGCCGGTCGGTTGTCGCGGTGGAGGCGGGAGGGACGGCGTTCTACCCTTGATCCAGAGGCG